>NZ_CP159403.1:15000-615000 GCF_040500525.1 Azospirillum formosense
GATAAGGTCCCTTAAACTGTGGGGGTTTCCGCCGCCGAGTGCACAGCGATGACCATGACCGCGCCCATCTCCGCCCCGTCCGACCGCAGCGCACCGGAGGATGGCCGAATGGAGGATCAGGCGAAGCCCTCCATCCTGGTGGTGGACGACGAGGAGGGCATCTGCAGCTTCCTGTCCCGCGCGCTGGAGCGGCGCGGCTGGCGGGTCGAGGTGGCGGGCAGCGCCGAGGAGGGCGCCCGGACGCTGGAGCGCGTCCACGCGGAGGTGATCATCCTCGACGTCGCCCTGCCGGGCCGCTCGGGGCTGGACTGGCTGAAGGAGCTGATGGCCGGCGGCTACGCCGGCGAGGTGATCCTGGTCACCGCTTTCGCCGACATGGACACGGCCATCGACGCCCTGCGCTCCGGCGCCGCGGATTTCGTGCTGAAGCCCTTCCGGGTCGAGCAGATCCTGAACTCCATCGACCGCTGCGTCGAGCGCACCCGGCTGACCCGCGAGAACTACGTGCTGCGCCGGCAGCTGTCAAAGAAGGACAGCGGGCGCGACGAGATCGTCGGGCGGTCGGACGCCATGATGCGGCTGCGCTCGCTGGTGCAGCGGGTGGCGCCGACCCCGTCCACGGTGCTGATCCAGGGCGAGTCCGGCGTCGGCAAGGAGCTGGTCGCCCGCGCGCTGCACGATCTGTCGCCGCGTGCCGACCGGCCCTTCGTGGCGGTGAACTGCGCGGCGATCTCCGCCGACCTGATCGAGGCGGAGCTGTTCGGCCACGCCCGCGGCGCCTTCACCGGGGCCAAGGACGCGCGCAAGGGGCTGTTCTACTACGCCCATGGCGGCACGCTGTTCCTGGACGAGATCGGCGAGCTGTCGCTGACCCTGCAATCCAAGCTGCTGCGCGTTCTGGAGGAGCGGCGCATCCGCCCGGTCGGCAGCGAGCAGGAGGTGCCGGTGGACGTCCGGGTGGTCACCGCCACCAACCGCGATCTGAAGGCGGAGGCCGCGGCGGGGCGCTTCCGCCCGGACCTGTTCTACCGGCTGGAGGTGATGACTCTGACCATTCCGCCGCTGCGCCAGCGCGCGGTGGACGTGCCGGAACTGGCCGCGCTGTTCATGCGCTTCCTGCCGGCGCGGCTGGCCGTGCCGCCGCTCACCCTGACGCCGGAGGTGACAAGGGCGCTGATGTGCCATTCCTGGCCCGGCAACGTGCGGGAGCTGCGCAATTTCGTGGAGCGCTCGCTGCTGCTCGGCGAATTCCCGCTCGACGATCTCGACACCGCCAACGCCGCGGCGGTCGAGGCCGGCCTGGCCGCGGACCCCAGCCTGTGCGCCGCCGCGGTGGCCGGCAACCCGCCCTGCGCGCCTTGTCCGGTCCGCCATGTCCGCATGGACGGCGACAATGACGTGCTGCCGCTGGCCGAGGTGGAGAAGCGCCACATCCTGACCGTGCTGGCGCGCTGCGACGGCAGCAAAGCGCGCGCCGCCGACCTGCTGGGCGTGTCGCGCAAGACGCTGGACCGGAAATGCGTGGAATGGGGGGTGTGACGCCTCCATCCCACACCAAACCGCCCCGGCCCAACACGCTGAAGCGGCTGGCGACGGCCTACGCGGAGTCGGTGCGGCTGAAGCTGCTGGCGCTGGTGCTGGCGCCGCTGCTGGTCGGCGCACCGGTTCTGCTGATGATCGTCTGGGCCTGGGGGACGCAGGGCTACGACCAGCTTCTGGTGAACAAGGTCAGCTCCGACCTGGGGACGGCGCGGCAGTTCTTCGACCGGGTGCAGATGTCGCTGCGCAACGGGCTGGAGGGGGTGGCGACCTCGCACCGTCTGGCCCTGGTGCTGGAGCGCGGCACACCGGCCGATCTGCGCCGGCTGCTCGACGAGGAGGCGGAGGAGCACGGGCTGGACTATCTGCTGCTGCTCGATGCCGGGGGCATGGTGCGGGCGGGCGGGTCCTTCGCCGTCCCGGCGGACCGCAGCGGCTGGTCGGTGGTGCGCGAGGCGCTGCACGGCTACGCGCAGCACGGGCTGGAGGTCTTCGCCCCGGCGGAGCTGGAGGCGCTGAACCCGGCGCTGCGCCGGGCCGCCCATACGCCGCTGGTGCCGACCCGCGCCGCCCGGCCCGATCCGCGCAATGTCGAAAATCAAGGGGCCGAGGACCGCGGGCTGGTGATCCAGGTCGCCATTCCCTTCGACGGGCCGGACGGGCGGCTGCTGGGCGTGCTGGAGGGCGGGGTGCTGCTGAACGGCAACCAAGGCATCGTCGACCGGCTGAACACCATCGTCTATCAGGACGCCTCGCTGCCGCTGGGCAGCCAGGGCACCGCCACGCTGTTCCTGGGCGACACCCGCATCGCCACCAACGTCCGGCTGTTCGAGGGCCAGCGGGCGCTGGGCACCCGGGCGTCGCAGGCGGTGGCGGACAAGGTGCTGGACCGCGGCGAGCCGTGGCTGGGCTCCGCCTTCGTGGTCAACGACACCTATGTGTCGGGCTATCAGCCGTTGGCCGACACCGCCGGGCGGCGGATCGGCATGCTCTATGTCGGGTTCCTGGAATCGCCGCTGCGCGACACGCTGTACAAGGCGCTGGCCGGGCTGTTCCTGCTGTTCCTGCTGGTGTCGGGGCTGGGGACGCTGGTCGGCCTGCGCGGCGCGCGGGCCATCTTCCGCCCGCTGGAGCGCATGGCCGGCGTCATCGCCCGCATCGAGAGGGGCGAGGATTCCGCGCGCATCGGCCCTACCGCCAGCCGGGACGAGCTGGGACGGCTGGCCCGCGCCTTCGACCATCTGCTGGATTCGGTGGCGGCGCGGCGGTGGGAGCTTCAGCGCTCCGCCGAGGAGCTGGACCGCAAGGTGGCGCTGCGCACCGCCGCGCTGGAGGAGGCCAACGCCACCCTGCGCCGCGCCCAGCAGCAGCTGGTGATGAACGAGAAGCTGACCGCCATCGGCGAGCTGACCGCCGGGGTGGCGCACGAGATCAACAACCCGGTCGCGGTGATCCAGGGCAACCTCGACCTGCTGCGCGAGGTGCTGGGCGACGGGATCGAGCCGGTGCGCCAGGAGGTCCGGCTGATCGACGAGCAGACCCGGCGCATCCACGCCATCGTGACCAAGCTGCTGCAATTCGCCCGGCCCGGCGACTTCGCCGGCTACGCCGAGCCGACCGACGTGAACGGCGTGCTGTCCGACTGTCTGGTGCTGACCCGGCACAACCTGAACCGGGCGCGGGTCGTGGTGACGCTGGAGACGCGAGCGGGCGGCCCGGTGGAGATGAACCGCGGCGAGCTTCAGCAGGTGCTGATCAACCTGATCGTCAACGCCATGCAGGCGATGCCGGAGGGCGGCCGCCTGACGCTGGACAGCCGCGACATCGGACCGGACGAGCGTCTGCCCGGGGCGGAGCCGTTCGAAGGGGTGCTGGTGGGGGTCGAGGACACCGGCCATGGCATCGCGGCGGGGGATCTGGCCCGCATCTTCGACCCCTTCTTCACCACCAAGAAGCAGACCGGGACGGGGCTCGGCCTGTCGATCAGCTATGCCATCGTTCAGCGCTACGGCGGGCGGATCACGGTGGAGAGCGATCCGGGGCGCGGCACCCGCTTCACCTTGTGGCTGCGGCGGCAGGCCGTCTATTCCGACCAGCCGACCGCGCCCTTCTTCGCCGCCCAGCGGATCACCGCGGGGGGCTGATCACCCTTTACCCCCTTACCCCGCAACCGCCAGGAACGGGTTGACGCCGATGCGCCGGTACTCCTCCTCGCCCAGCAGCAGGTCGAGCGCCAGGGTGGCGAGGTCGTCGGCCACCGGGTCGAGGTCAGGCGCCTTCTCCAGGAACAGCAGCTTCAGATAGCTGTGGCAGGCGTCGCAGGTCTCCGCCCGCACCGCGCCGTTGGGCTCCGTGCCGTCCGCCCCTTCGACGAAGCGCTGGGAGACGTCCTTGCCGTCGCCGCAGGCCACGCAGGACGAGCGCACATGGTGCCAGGCGGTGTGGCAGATCCCGCAGTGGAGATAGCGCAGGCCGCCGCTCTCCATGCCTACCTGCAGCACGCCGGCGACCGGCGCGCCGCCGCAGACCGGGCAGGTGGTCGCGGTGGCGTGGGTGGTCGCCGACGCCGGGTCGAGCGCCGCGGCGTGGCGCGTCCAGGCGGTCTGGAAGGCCGCGGCCAGGAAGGGCGCGGCGGCGAGGTCGCCGTCCTCCAGCGCGTCGCCGGCCCAGCGCCCGGCCAGCGCCTCCAGGGAGTCGGCATCGGACGCGGCGAGCGCCGCCAGGGCCTCGCGCGCGCCGCCGGGCAGGCTGTCCAGCCGGGCGGCCAGGGCGCGCAGGTCGGCGGCCCATTGCTCCTCCGGCGGCAGCGTGGCGGGTGTGGCGGCCACCGCGGCCTGGGCGTCGGCCAGCGTGGCGACGAAGCGCAGCCAGTCGCCCATGGCGTGGCCCTCCGCCAGCGCGCGCAGGCGCGCCGCCCGCCGGGCGAAGATCGCCGAGTCGGGCAGGCGCAGCGGAGCCGGCGACTGGCCCGGCACCAGACCGGCGGCGGCCATCGCGGCGGCGGTCGCTTCGGACATCGTCGCTTCGGAAATCGGGGCGTCGGAGGAGGAGGCGGTCATGGTGGCTTTCCCGGTCACGGATCACGAACAGTCGGAAGGGATAGCACAGCGCAAGAACGGTGCCAGGGGGGGACCTGTATTCCCTCTCCCGCCCCGGGAGAGGGAAGGGGCCCACGCAAAGCGTGGGAAGGGTGAGGGTACCGGCAATGGGCAGGGCCTTGATTCTCGGACGACCCTCACCCGGCGCCTGCGGCGCCACCCTCTCCCGGGGCGGGAGAGGGAATGGATACCCCCGACAGATTGTCCCCGACACGAACGTCAGGGACATTTTGTCCATCCTCGGCCGGACAAAATGTCCCTCGGCGCGGTGCGGGCATGGCCGTTCCGTCTGTCCGCCCCAGCAAACGCACCGCATTCCGCCATAAGCCCCGGCTGGCACGGAATCTGCCCTTTGGGGGATGCGCCGCTTCGGCCGGGTCATACCGGACGGCGCGGCGCCACCGGTTCCAGGCGCACGCGCCGGGCCGGCACATCCTGACACCAGGGCCGACATCAGGGAGGTTTCATGCCCATCACACCCATGCAGGTATCACGGCGGCAGTTCTTGAAGGTCACGGCGGGCGGTCTCGCCGCCTCCAGCATGGGGGTTCTGGGCTTCCTGCCGTCCGAGGCGCTGGCCGAGGTGCGCCAGTTCCGCCTCGCCCGCGCCAAGGAGATCCGCAACACCTGCCCCTACTGCTCGGTCGGCTGCGGCCTGCTGATGTACAGCCTGGGCGACGGCGCCAAGAACGCCAAGGCCGAGATCATCCACATCGAGGGCGACCCCGACCATCCGGTCAGCCGCGGCTCGCTCTGCCCAAAGGGCGCCGGCCTGCTGGACTTCATCCACAGCCCGAACCGCCTGAAGTACCCGGAGGTCCGCGAGGCCGGGTCGAACAGCTGGAAGCGCATCTCCTGGCATGAGGCGATCGAGCGCATCGCCCGTCACATCAAGGACGACCGCGACGCCAACTTCGTCACCAGGACCGCCGACGGCGTGACGGTGAACCGCTGGCTGTCCACGGCGATGCTGACCGCGTCGGCCTCGTCCAACGAGACGGGCATCCTGACGCAGAAGGTCATGCGCGCGCTGGGCATCGTCGGCACCGACGCGCAGGCCCGCGTCTGCCACGGCCCGACGGTGTCGGCGCTGGCCTCGACCTTCGGGCGCGGGGCGATGACCAACACGTGGGTGGACATCTCCAACGCCGACTTCATCCTGATCATGGGCGGCAACCCGGCGGAGGCGCACCCGGTCGGCTTCAAGTGGGCGGTCGAGGCGAAGAAGCGCGGCGCGCGCATCGTCGTCGTCGACCCGCGCTACAACCGCTCCGCCGCGGTGGCCGACGAGTATCTGCCGATCCGCGCCGGCTCCGACATCGTGTTCCTGGGCGGCGTCATCAACTGGCTGGTCGCCAACGACAAGATCCAGTGGGACTATGTCCGCGCCTACACCAACGCCGCCTACATCGTGAAGGAGGGCTACGGGTTCGAGGACGGGCTGTTCAGCGGCTACGACGCGGCCAAGGGCCAGTACGACCGCTCCAGCTGGAACTACGAGGTCGAGGCGGACGGCACGACGGCGAAGACCGATCCGACGCTCCAGCATCCGCGCTGCGTGTGGAACCTGATGAAAGCCCACTACGCGCGCTACACGCCGGAGCTGGTCGAGGACCTGACCGGCACGCCGAAGGACGGCTTCCTGCGCGTCTGCCAGCATCTCGGCTCCACGGCGGTCCGCGACCGGGTCGGCACGATCCTCTACGCCCTGGGCTGGACGCAGCACACGGTGGGCGCCCAGAACATCCGCACCATGGCGATGATCCAGCTCCTGCTGGGCAACATCGGCATGCCGGGCGGCGGCGTGAACGCCCTGCGTGGCCATTCCAACATCCAGGGCCTGTCCGACCTCGGCCTGCTGTCCACCAACCTGCCGGGCTACCTGACGCTGCCGTCGGAGAAGGCGCACCCGACCTTCGCCGACTACATCGCCAAGACCGCGCCGAAGGCGCAGGCGCCGGGCCAGCTGAACTTCTGGGCCAACACGCCGAAATTCTTCGTCAGCCTGCTGAAGTGGTTCTGGGGCGACAAGGCGACGGCGGAGAACAATTGGGGCTACGACTGGCTGCCCAAGTGGGACAAGATGTACGACGTGCTGCAGGTCATGGACCTGATGCACAACGGCAAGGTCAACGGCTTCATCGTCCAGGGCTTCAACCCGCTGACCTCCTTCCCCGACGCGCGCAAGACGGCGGCGGACTTCGCCAAGCTGAAGTACATGGTGGTGATCGACCCGATCGCCACGGAGACCGCCTCCTTCTGGCAGAACCACGGCGAGGTCAACGAGGTCGACACCGCGTCGATCAAGACCGAGGTGTTCCGCCTGCCCTCCACCTGCTTCGCCGAGGAGGACGGCGCCATCGTCAACTCCTCGCGCTGGCTGCAGTGGCACTGGAAGGGCGCCAACCCGCCGGGCGAGGCGAAGACCGACCAGGAGATCCTGGCCGAGCTGTTCATGGCCGTCCGCAATCTCTACGCCAAGGAGGGCGGCACCGCGCCGGAGCCGATCCTCAACCTCTCCTGGCCCTACAAGAACCCGCTGGAGCCGACGCCGGAGGAGCTGGCGAAGGAGCTGAACGGCCGGGCGCTGGCCGACATCCCCGACCCCAAGGACCCGACGAAGTTTCTGGCGCGCAAGGGGGAGCAGATCCCGAACTTCGCCCTGCTGCGCGACGACGGCACGACGATGAGCGCCTGCTGGATCTTTGCCGGCTGCTGGACGCAGGCGGGCAACCAGATGGCCCGGCGCGACAACACCGACGCCGGCCTCGGCAACACGCCGGGCTGGGCCTGGGCGTGGCCGGCCAACCGCCGCATCATCTACAACCGCGCCTCCTGCGACCCGTCGGGCAAGCCCTGGGACCCCAAGCGCAATCTGATCGCGTGGAACGGCACCGCCTGGGCGGGCGCCGACGTGCCGGACTTCAAGGTGGACTCGCCGCCGGCCGACGGGATGAACCCCTTCATCATGAACCCGGAGGGCGTCGGGCGGCTGTTCTGCACCGACAAGCTGGTGGACGGTCCCTTCCCCGAGCATTACGAGCCGATGGAAAGCCCGCTCGGCACCAACCCGCTGCACCCCAAGGTGGTCAGCAGCCCGGCGGTGCGAATCTTCAAGGCCGACCGCGAGCGGCTGGGCACCCATGACCAGTTCCCCTACGTCGGCACCACCTACCGCCTGACCGAGCATTTCCAGTTCTGGACCAAGAGCGTGCGGCTGAACGCCATCGCCCAGCCGGAGCAGTTCGTGGAGATCGGCGAGACGCTGGCAGCGGAGAAGGGCATCCAGGCCGGCGACTGGGTCCAGGTCTCCTACAAGCGCGGCCACATCAAGGCCAAGGCGGTGGTGACCAAGCGCATCAAGGCCCTGAAGGTGGCGGGCCGCACTGTCCACCAGATCGGCATCCCCCTGCACTGGGGCTGGGAGACGGTGGCCAGGAAGGGCTTCCTGTCCAACACGCTGCCGCCCGCCGTCGGCGACTGCAACACCCAGACCCCGGAATACAAGGCGTTCCTCGTGAACGTCGAGAAGATCGGAGTGGCGTAAGTCATGGCACTGCAATCCCTCGATATCCTGCGCCGGTCCGCCACCCCGACGCCGACCCCGCAGGCCCGCAACCCGCAGGAGGTGGCGAAGCTGATCGACACCACGGTCTGCATCGGCTGCAAGGCCTGCCAGGTCGCCTGCTCGGAATGGAACGAGCTGCGCGCCGAGGTCGGCACCTGCGTCGGCGTCTACGACAACCCAACCGACCTGTCCTCGCAGGCCTGGACGGTCATGCGCTTCAACGAGGTGGAGGAGAAGGGCAAGCTGGAGTGGCTGATCCGCAAGGACGGCTGCATGCACTGCGCCGACCCCGGCTGCCTGAAGGCCTGCCCGTCGCCGGGCGCCATCGTGCAGTTCAAGAACGGCATCGTGGACTTCCATCAGGAGAACTGCATCGGCTGCGGCTACTGCATCTCCGGCTGCCCGTTCAACGTGCCGCGCCTCAGCCCGGCCGACAGCAAGGCGTACAAGTGCAACCTGTGCTCCGACCGCGTGGCGGTGGGGCAGGAGCCGGCCTGCGTCAAGACCTGCCCGACCGGCGCCATCCAGTTCGGCAGCAAGGAGGACATGATGGAGGTCGCCCAGACCCGCATCACCGACCTCCAGTCGCGCGGCTACGACCAAGCGGGCCTCTACGACCCCGCCGGGGTGGGCGGCACCCACGTCATGTACGTGCTGCACCACGCCGACAAGCCGGCGCTCTACTCCGGCCTGCCGGACAACCCGTCGATCAGCGCCGTCGTCGGGGTGTGGAAGGGCATGCTGAAGCCGCTGGCGACTCTGGGCGTCGCCGCCGCCGGCCTGTTCGGCTTCTTCCATTACATCACGGTCGGCCCGAACCGCGCCGATGACGAGGACGAGGCGGATCACGGCACGCCGCCGGCCCCGCCCGCCCAAGGAACCAAGCATGCCCATGGGATCAAAAACGAGGAACGGGAGAACGCGCTGTGAAGACGTCGGAAAAGCTGATCCAACGCTACTGCGCCGCGGAGCGCATCAACCACTGGATCGTGGCGGTCTGCTTCGTTCTGCTCGCCATTTCCGGGCTGGCCTTCTTTTACCCGGCCTTCTTCTGGCTGACCGGCGTGTTCGGCACGCCGCAGCTCGCCCGCATCGTCCATCCCTTCGTCGGGGTGGTGATGGTCCTGGCCTTCGCCCGCCAGTTCTTCCGCTACGCTCACCACAACCTCATCAACAAGGAGGATGTGACGTGGATGATGTCGGTGAGGGAGGTGATGAAGGGCAACGAGGTCGGCGACATCGGCCGCTACAATGGCGGCCAGAAGGGCATGTTCTGGGTCATGGTGCTGTGCATGATCCTGCTGCTGGTGTCGGGGGTGATCGCGTGGCGGCCCTATTTCGCGGGCTATTTCCCGATCCCGATCATCCGCGTGGCGCTTCTGGTCCACGCCGCCAGCGCGCTGGTGCTGATCGCCAGCATCATCGTCCATGTCTACGCCGCCCTGTGGGTGCAGGGCACGATCCGCGCGATGGTCGAGGGCGTGGTCACCCACGCCTGGGCGCGCAAGCACCATCCGCGCTGGTTCCGTCAGGTGACCGGCAAGGAAACCGGGCACTGATCGTTTGAGCGCGCTTATAGCCCTCCCCCGGAGGGGAGAGGGGAATTCCTAGGAAAGATTCGACCATGAGCCTCGCCACCGATGTCGCCGCGCCGGCCACCACCCACCGCATGACCGTCCTGCGGCTGGGTCCGGACGACGCCCAGCTCTGCGACGACGCGGTGGTCGAGGAGGTGCCCGTCGCCATCGCCTACAACGGCATCGTCCACGCGGTGATGCTCGCCACTCCCGACGACCTGGAGGATTTCGGCCTCGGCTTCTCCCTGTCGGAGGGGATCATCGCCGACGCGGAGGAGTTGGAGGGGCTGCGGGTGGTGGAGGGCTGCGACGGGATCGAGGTCCGCATGGACATCCCGATGGAGCGCTTCATGGCGCTGAAGGGCAAGCGGCGGAGCATCGCCGGGCGGTCGGGCTGCGGCGTCTGCGGGGTGGAGAGCCTCCAGGCCATCGCCCGGTCCGGCCGGCCCGTCCCCTCGGGCGGGCGGCTGTCGGTGGCCGCGGTGGAGCGGGCGCTGGCCCGCTTCGCCGAACGCCAGACCCTGCACCGCGCCACCGGAGCGGCCCACGGCGTCGCCTGGGTGGACGCTTCGGGGAGTATCCTGGCGGTGCGCGAGGACGTCGGCCGCCACAACGCGCTGGACAAGCTGATCGGCTGGCTGGTGCGCACGGGCGTGGACCGGCGGGGCGGCTTCGTCCTGACCTCCAGCCGGGCCAGCTACGAGCTGGTGCAGAAGGCCGCCCGGCTGGGCATCAGCGGGCTGGTCGCCATCTCGGCCCCCACCGGCATGGCGGTGCGCATGGCGGAAAGCTGCGGCGTGTCGCTGGCCGGCTTCGCCCGCGGCGACCGGCTGGTCGTCTACAGCCACGGCGACCGCTGGGTGTAGGCGGCTCCGCGACGGACGTTGCGGGCGGCGGGGGCTTTACCCCCCCTCGCCCTTTTCCCCGCCTTCGCCTTCGTCCCCGCGCAGCCGCTCCAGGACCTGCCGCAGGTCGCCGGGGTGGAGGGGCTTGTGCAGGAAGGAGCAGCCGCGGCGCTGGCCTTCCAGAAGCGCGCTCTGGGCCGTCTCGCCGCTCAGCACCACGGCGGGAATCTCCCGCCCGTACAGGCGGCGCACCCGGTCGATCACGTCGAAGCCGGACACCTTCCCAGGCAACCGCAGGTCGGTCAGGATGACCGACGGCGCGTCGGGCAGGCCGTCCAGCACCGCGAAGACCTCCCGCATGTCGCCCGCGGCGGCGACGGTGCAGCCCCAGCTTTCCAGGATCATCTGCAGGCCGGTCAGCACCATCGCCTCGTCGTCCACGGCCAGCACCGTCATCCCGGTCAGGGGCGGCGCCGCGGCGGTGGAGGGCGGCGGGGAACCGTGGCTGCACGGCGGCTCGGCCAGCGGGCTCGCGGCCTCCAGCGAGACGGAGAAGACGGTGCCGCGTCCGATGCGCGACCGCACCTCGACCTGGAGTCCGAGAAGCTCCGCCAGCCGGCGCACGATGGCGAGGCCGAGCCCGAGCCCGCGGGTGGGGTCGCGGTTGGGGTTCTGGAGCTGGTGGAACTCGTCGAAGATGGCCGACAGCTGCTCCTCGGGGATGCCGAAGCCGGTGTCCCAGACATCGATGCGCCAGCGGTTGCCGCGCCGCCGCATGGCGAGGAGCAGGCCGCCGTGCCGGGTGTAGCGGATGGCGTTGGTCAGCAGGTTGCGCATCACCCGGCCGAACAGCACGGGGTCGGTCTGCACCGTGCCGGGGCACAGGCGGGCGCGCAGGCGCAGGCCCTTCTCCTCGCTTTGCGGGCGGAACTCCTCGACGAGCTGGCCCAGAAGCTCGTCCAGGGCGACCGGCTGCGGGTCCGGGGTCACCGTGCCGGCATCCAGCGTGGAGATGTCGAGCAGCGCGTTCAGCAGCCGTTCGCCCGCCGTCATGGCGTAGCCCAGCATCTCGGCCGTGCTCAGCGCCTTCTCGTCGCTGATCTGGCTGCACAGGGCGTCGAGGAACAGGCGCATCGCCTGGAAGGGCTGGCGCAGGTCGTGGCTGGCCGAGGCCAGGAAGCGCGATCGCGCCGCGGTCGTCCGTTCGATCTCCGCGCGCATCGCCCGCTCCATGCGGGCGACGACCCGGTCATCGGGCGCCGCCTGGGTGGCCAGGGCCAGCACGGCGACCGTCTGCCCGTCCTGGGTCAGCGGCACGCCCTCGAACGCCGCGGGGTCGGCGTCGCCCACCGGCAGAAGCTCGATGCCGACCGGCTCCTCCGTGTCGCCGGAGAACAGCGGATCGACGGCCCCCAGAACCGCCGGCCAGACCGGCCCGAACCAGGCCGGGGCGGGCAGCCCGTCCGCCGCCGGCTCCTTGCCGAGCAGCGCGCAGAGCGCGTCGTTGGCGAAGAGGGTGGCGGCGTGCGGCGGTCCGGTCAGCACGAAGGCCGGCAGCACCGCGGTGCGGCAGACGCGCAGCGCGTTCTCCACGCACTCCGTCTCCGCTGGCGCGGCGTCGATGCTGGTCCTGTTCCTGTGCCGAGGCGTCACGTCGGTCTCTCTAACCGCTAGAGCTGAAGGTGAAGCACCTTAACCTTTGGTGCGTTGGGGATGAAAGCGCCTGAAAGCCCTATATGCCTCCTATGCGGAAGGCATTGGCGGGGACAGGCGGGCGAGGTGGTCCTCCACCATGTATTTCCGGCGGAGCAGGGCCATCAGGCGGATCTTCAGGATGTCCATCGGCTGCGACTTGCCGACGAAGTCGTCGGCGCTGGCGGTCAGGCTGGCGGTCAGACGGTCGTCGCCCTCCTGGCTGGTCAGGATGACGATCTGGAAGAACAGGCCGCGGCGCCGGCGGAAGCGGTCGAACCGCTCGCACAGCTGGGTGCCGCTGGTGCCCGGCATCACGAGGTCGAGGATCACGCAGTCCAGCCCGCCGTCCTCCAGCGCCGCCACCGCCTCGTCGGCGTTGCGCGCGGCGACGACGTGGCAGCCGTCCTCCTCCAGCTCGGCGCGCAGGAACTCGCGGTAGGTCGCGCTGTCGTCCACCACCAGGATGCGCGCCCGCCGCAGGATGTCGGACACGGTCGGCGGCGCGTTGCGCCGGTCGAGCAGCGCCATGGCCTGCTGCACCACGCCCTGGGAATCGGCGGGGTCCACCCATTGCACATCGGCGGGAACGCCGGACTCCGCCGCCCGCTCCGCCGAACCGAGCAGCATGGCCGGGGCCGGGCAGCGCCGCCGCAGCTCCGTGAGCGTGCGGGCGGCCTCGCCGTCGGCCTCCACCATCAGCAGGTCGAAGGGGCGGCGCGCCAGCTCGGCGACCGCGGGTTCCACCGTTTCGACGCAGCTCGCCTCGATGCCCTGCTCCTCCAGCATCAGCTTCAGGAGAAGTCCCTGCGTTTGCGAGGCGATGACGATCAGCGCCCTGGGTCCACTCATGAGGGCTCCACTCCCGTCGAAACCAGTTCCAGCAAACGGGCCGCCACCTTGTCGATGGGCAGCTCCTCGGTAACGCCTCCCAGCCGGACCGCGGTCCCCGGCATGCTGTGGATGACCGCGGTGGAGGCGTGCTCCGCGATGGTGTAGGCGCCCGTCCGGCGCATGTCGCTGAGGCCGCGCGCCCCGTCCTCCCCCATGCCGGTCAGCAGCACGCCGATGGCGGCGGCGCCGAAGGCCGAGGCCAGGGAGGAGAACAGCACGTCCCCGGACGGCTTCTGGCCGCAGACCGGCTCGCCGTGGACCAGCCGCATCCCGCCGGGCTCGGCGGTCAGATGAAGCTCGCCGGGGGCGACGTAGACGTGGCCGGGCCGGTGCGGCCCGTCAAAGGCCAGCGCCACCGGCAGCGGCGTGACCGACCCCAGCCAGGAGGCGAAGCCGGCCACGAAGGGGGCGCCGATGTGCTGCACGACGAAGACGGGCAGGGGAAAGTTGGTCGGCAGCCCGCGCAGCAGCTTCACCAGCGCCGCCGGTCCGCCGGTCGAGGCGGTGATCCCCAGCGCGCGGAACTGCCGCTTCACCACGGACGGCGGCAGTGGTGGCGGCGGTGGGACGGCGGCGCCCCGGCCGCGGCCCGCGCCGCCGCCGGACTCCTCGTCGCCGCCCCCGTTGCGCGGGCGGCCGCGCTGCCGGATGACCTTCACCTGGCTCATGATGGTGAGCTGGGTGCAGAGATGCCGGGCGACCGTCTGATAGTCGGCGCGGGCCATGCTGCCCGGCTTCTCCACCACCGCCAACGCCCCGGCCTGCAGCGCCCGCATGGGGATGTCGAGGTCGCGCACGTCGGAGGCGACGACGACGATCGGCACGGGATGGTCGCGCATCAGCCGCTGGGTCACGGCGAAGCCGTCGATGCCCGGCAGGCGGATGTCCAGCGACACCACGTCCGGCCGCAGCGAGTCGACCATGCGCAGCGCCTGCTCGCCGGACGCGGCGATGCCGGCCAGCTCCAGCCGCGGGTCCTCGCCGATGACGTGGGCGAGCAGCTGCTGGACGACCGGCGAGTCCTCGACCACCAGGACGCGGATCTTGCGGGCGCCGGTCACAGCAGCCGCCGGATGCCGGCCAGAAGCTCGTTCTGGTCGAAGCGGGTCTTGACGATGTAGGCGTCAGCGCCGAGGTCCAGCCCGCGCTCGCGGTCCTCGTCGCTGGCGCGCGAGGTGACCAGGATCACCGGCAGGTCGGAGGTCATGGGGTTGCCCTTGACGGCCTGGAGCAGGGTGAACCCGTCCATCCTCGGCATCTCCACGTCGCTGATGATCAGGTCCACATCCTCCAGCTCGCCGAGCGTTTCGACCGCCTCGCGTCCATCCACGCACAGCGTGACCCGGTAACCATGGGCCTCCAGGATGCTCTTTTCCAGGGTTCGCGTGGTGATGGAATCGTCCACAACCAAAATGTGCGGCCGCCGCCGCGCCGACTCGTCCGGCGGACGGACCAGCGGCGGCAGGGCGATGCCGGGACGCGGCGACAGGGCGGCGGGATTCAGCACCAGCGCCGGCGACCCGTCGTCCATCAGCACGGTGCCGAGGAAGCGGGCGGCGTCGATTCCCACCTCCTCCGCCGGGGTGACCACCGAGTCGCGCGTGGCCATCAGCGCGTCGACGACCAGCGCCAACCGCCGCCCGGCGGTGCGCAGGACGACCAGCGCCAGCGGCGCCCCGTTGCCGGGCGGCATGGCGCCGTCGTAACCGAGCAGGGCGGACAGCGGAGTCACCGGAACGTCCTCCTCGTCCAGCCGGATGGTCGGGGCGGCGAGGTCGGTGAACAGCGCGTCGCCCGGGACGCGCAGCACGCGCGCCACGTCGTTGCTGGGGATTGCCAGGATGTCGTCCTGGACCGCCACGAAGACGAGCCGCTGGCTGAGCAGGCTGAGCGGCACCTCCACCGTGACGACGGTCCCGCCGCCCTCGCGCGGGGCCAGCGTCACCGAGCCCTGGAGCCGGGTGACCTCGCGCCGCACGATGGCGAGGCCCATGCCGCGCCCGGCGTATTCGTTCGCGGTGGGGGCGGTGGAGAAGCCCGGCTCGAAGATCAGGTCGAGCAGCCGTTCCTCCGGCGCCGAGTCCGCCTCGTCGGCGGCCAGCAGGCCGCGCTCGACCGCGTGGCGGGCGATGGCCTCCCGGTTCGGGCCGCGCCCGTCGTCTTCGACCCGCAGGACGAGGCGGCGCCCGACCACCGAGGCTTCGAAGCGGACGGTTGCGGCGGCGCGCTTGCCCGCCGCCACACGCTCCTGCGGGGTTTCGACGCCGTGGCTGACGGCGTTGCGCGCGATGTGCAGCACCGGGTCCTTCAGCCGTTGCAGGACCACCCGGTCGGCCTGGGTCTCCAGCCCGCGGATGTCCGCCTCGACCTCCTTGCCCTGGGCGCGGCTGATGTCGCGGATCATCCGGCCGAGGTTGCTGAACTGCGACTCCGCCGGCAGCATGCGCAGCTGCCGCACCTCGTCCTGGAAGCCGCTGCCCCAGCGGCGCAGCGACCAGAGATGGCGGTCGTGGGCGCGGTGCGCCGCGTCCAGCGAGGCGCCGAGCGCGCGGAAGCGCCGCTCGAAGGAGGACAGGCGCAGGGCGGTCTCGTCGTCCGCGAAGCTGCCGGCGCCGGCCCCCGCCGCGTCGTGGGAGCCGCCGCGGTGCAGGCGGGGCCGCATGGCGTGCCAGCTCCGCTCCAGGGCCCGCCATTCGCCGCGCAGCTCGCGCAGCTCGGCGACCAGGGCGGACTGGTTCTCGATCTCCGGCAAAAGGCCGGCGGCGGCGGTGAACAGCCGTTCCAGCCCGGCGCTGCGGATGCGGACCAGGGCCGCGCTCTGGGCGGCGTCGCCGGCGCCGGCGCGGGCCGGGCGCGGTGCGGCGGCCGGCGTCGGTGCCGGGGCGCCCGCCGCCTCCGCCGCGGCGGGGCGGCGCTGGACGGGTTCCGGCCCGCCGGCCTCGCCGCCCATGCGGGTCAGTTCGGCCAGCACCTCGGCGATGTCCACCTCGCTGCCGCCGCGGGTCGCCCAGGCGACCACGTCCTCGATGGCGTCGAGCGCGCGGCGCACCACGTCGCGGGCGGCCGCGTCGAAGGGCACGGTGCCGCGCTGGATGGCCAGGAAGGCGGCCTCCAGCCAGTGGGACAGCCGCTCGACCTCCGGCAGGTCCACGGCGCGGGCGGCGCCCTTCAGGCTGTGGGCGCGGCGGTGGATCTCCACCAGATCGGGGTGGTGCGCCGGGTCCTTCTCGACCGCGCGCAGGGCCTCGCGGATGGCCGCGAGGTGCTCCTTGTGCTCCAGGTCGAAGGCGGCCAGCAGGCGCGTGCGGATGTCGTTCATGCCGCCCGCGCCTTCCGACCGTCATCGCCGCCGCGTGCCGTCGTCATGGTCACACGCGGTAGTTCCGCACGGCCTCGACCAGACCCTGGCCGAGATCGTTGAGGTTGGTGGCGGCCCCTTCGAGCTGGCGGGTGCCGGCGGCGGTCTGGCTGCTCGCCTCGCGGATGTTCTGCAGCGCCTGGATCACCTGCTCCAGGCCGATCTGCTGCTGGTTGGTGCCGGCGACGATCTGCTGGAAGGCGAGCACGCTCTCCTGCACGCTCTCGGCGAGGTCGCGGATGGTCGACTGGGTGGCGTCGGTCTGGCGCTTGCCGGCGCCGACGCGCTTCACCGCCTCCTCCGTCAGCATGACCGAGGCGTTGATGCCGTGCTGGATCTCGCTGAGGTTGGAACGGACCTGGGCGGTGGCCTCCTTGGACTGGTCGGCGAGGCTCTTGATCTCGCTCGCCACCACGGCGAAGGTCCGGCCGTGCTCGCCGGCGGCGGCGGCCTCGATGGCGGCGTTCAGGGCCAGCAGGTGGCAGCGCTCGGCGATGTCGTTGACGGTCAGGATGATCTCGCCGATCGCCTGGGTGCGCTCCGACAGGATGACGATGTTCTCGGCGACGGCCTCCGCCTGCTCGCGGATGGCGTCCATCGCCTGGTTGGTGTCCTCCACCGCCTTCAGGCCGGTCTCGGAATTGGAGGCGGCGACCTGGGCGTTCTGCGCCACGTCCTGGGCGCGGCGGTTGATCTGCGCGCCGGACTCGGTGATCTCGCTGAGCGTCGCGGTCGTCTCCTCGACCGCGGCGAGCTGCTGGGCGACGCTGGCCGCCTGCTGCTGGGTCGAGGCGCGGATCTGCGCGGTGGCGGCGTGCATGCTCTCCGCGGTGGCGCGGGTGGTCCTGGCCATGCTGCGCAGGTTGCCGGTCATCTCGTTCAGGTGGGTGCCGAGTTCGGCCAGCTCGTCGTCGCCGGGCACGACCACCGTCTTGGTCAGGTCGCCCCTGCCCACCTGGGTCACGTAGCCGATGGCGGTGCCGAGCCGCCTGGTGACCGAGCTGCCGATCAGGATGGCGATGGCGACGGCCAGGGCGACCACGATGATCAGCGCCAGGATCGAGGAGCGCACCGCGTCGTCGTAGAGCGAGCGGATGTTCTGGCGTCCGGCCTCCGACAGGCGGCTGATGTCGCTGTGCAGGTCGGACAGCTGGCCCGCCATGGCCACCCGCATCTCCTCCACCCGCGTCAGCCGCGCCAGCGCCTCCGGCTCGGTCCCGGCGGCCACCTTCTCCATCAGCGTGTTGGCCTCGTCGAGCATGCGGTGCGAATACTGGTCGAAGCTGTTGATCTGGGCGACCAGCTCGCCCCAGATGCGGCGGCGGTCCTCGGTGGTGCCCTCCTCGGCCCGTTCGGCGGCGATGCGCTTCAGCTTGTTGACCTGGTCGAACATGATCATCGAGCCGTCGCGGTAGCGCTGGCGCAGCTGCGTGATGTCCGGCACGCCGCCCTGGATCTGGGCCAGCGCCGCGGCGTGGGTCGCCGCCTCGCGGAGGCTGCGCAGGTTGCTTTCGGTCACCTCGATCTCGCGCACCGCCTCCGACACCTGGATGTCGTAGGTGGCGATGCCCATCATGACCTTCATGCCGTCCGCGAACCGCATCATCTGGAACGCCGCCAGCAGGCCGGTCAGCAGGCAGACGACCCCGAAGCTGAGCATCAGCTTGTGCTTGACCTTCAGTTTCATTCTTCTTTCATGCTCCTCAGCGTCTCCAGGATCGCCGGCACGTCCAGCACGGCGACGCGGCTCCGGGTGATGGCGGTGACGAAGGGCCCGGCCTCGGGCGGGGCCTTCAGGCTGCTTTCCAGTTCCGTCACCGTGTCCACGGTGCGCAGGCGCAGCGCCACCGGCCGCTCCCCGCCGCGCAGCACGACGGCGAAGCCGCCGCCGGCGGGAACGGCGTTGCGCCCGCACAGCCGGTCCACGTCGAACAGGCGCATCACGCGCCCGTCGATGGCGATCAGCCCCAGCAGCTCCGGCGGCGCGTGGGGCACGCGGGCCACCCGCGGCAGCGGCACGATGCGGGACAGGTGGCGCAGGTCCAGCCCGTACGACCCGTCCGCGCCCCGCCCGACCAGCAGGGCGACGGGCGCCTCGGCCTCCGCCGCGGCGTCGGCCTCGTCGGCGGAGGGGACGCGCGCCAGATCCTCGGCGCGGCGCAGCAGCAGAGCGTCGGCCCAGGCGCCGCCCGGCGCCGCGGCCTGCTCCGTATCCCGGCCCTGGCGGGAGATGCGCGCGCGGACGGCGGCCCAATCGATGCCGCCCTTGGCGAGACCGCCCGTATCGATGCCATCCATGGCCTTGGCCGGCTCCCCAGCCAAGGTCCCGGCCTGATCCCCGGCCGGTCTGCCGCTCGCGCTCCGCTCGTCCATCACGGCTCCTCACCCGAGAACCAGAGGTCGATCATGCTGCGCAGCTCGGCCACGGTCAGGCCGCCGCCCTCGGCCACCAGCTCCGTCGCGTCGTGGGCGGCGACGGTGGCGCGGGCGTTGCGGAAATGGCGCTGCGCCGGGGCCAGCTTGCCACGCCGCCAATAGGCCAGCGCCAGATGATAGTCGGCCAGCGCGAAGTCCGAATCCAGATACAGCGCCCGCTTGAAGGCGGCGATCGGGTCGCCGACCCCCAGCTCCTCCTCCAGCAAGCCCAGCCGGTAATGGACCACCGGGTCGAGGCGGTTGCGCTCGGCCAGCGCGATGCAGGCGTCCAGCGCCGTCGCCCGGTCGCCGTCGACCACGGCGGGGCTGTCGGCCGTCGGGGGCGCTGCCGTCGGCGGGGCGGGAGTCGGCGCGGGCTTCGCCGCCGAGGCGCGCAGCCGCGCCGCGGGAGCCATCGCCGTGTTCCGCTTCTTCGCGGTCTTCGGGTCGGCGGTCTTCGGATCAACAGGCTTTGCTTCGGCGGCCTTCGGCTCGGCGAGCGTGGGGGGTGTGAGGATGGGAGGCGTCGCCGGAGGGACCGCCGGGAAAGCCGCCGGGGGGGCGGCGCCGGGGCGCGGCTTGCGGTAGATGGTGGCGCCCGGCACCGGCACGGGGGTGAACAGGCTGTTGACCTGCTGCCCCGTCTCGGCGTGGCCGACCACCAGCCAGCCGTTGGGCACCAGCACGTCGTGCAGGTTGTTCAGCAGGCGGGTGCGCGTCGGCTCGTCGAAATAGATCATGACGTTGCGGCACAGCACGACGTCCAGCGCGCCCAGCCCCCGCGGGTAGTTGGGCAACGGCCCGTCGACGAGGTTGAAGACGGAGAAGCTCGTCCATTCGCGGAAGCGCGGCTTGACCGACCACAGCTCGCCCTGCCGGTCGAAGCATTCCGCCAGGACCGCCGGGTCGAGCCCGCGCACCGCCCAGTTCCCGTAGACGCCGCGCCGCGCCGTTTCGATGAAGCTGGCGTTCAGGTCGGTGCCGACGATGCTGACCTGCCAGTCGCGCAGCTGCTCGGCGAAATGCCGCTTCAGCAGGATCTCCAGCGTGTAGGCCTCCGGCCCGATCGAGCAGCCGGCGCTCCAGATGCGCAGCAGGCGGCTCTCCCGGTTGCGGCGCAGGCATTCCGGGATGGCGACGGCGCACAGCGCCTCGAACTGCTCGGCGTAGCGGAAGAAGAAGGTCTCGCCGACCGTCAGCTCGTTGATGAGCGCCTGGTACTCCGGCCCGGTCGGCCCCTCCCCGGCGAGCTGCGCCAGATAGGCGGCGAGGCCGAGGGTCGGCTTGTCCGACAGGCGGCGGTTGATGCGCTCCGCCAGGGCGGCGTCCTTGTCGGCGTAGTAGGCGAGCCCGGTCGCCCCGATGACGGCGGCCTTGATCCGGGGAAAGACGGGGTCGCGCAGGATGGCGTCGATGCGGTTCATCGCGCCGTCCCCCCGGCGGCCCCGGCCGTCCCCTCCACCGCTTCGGCGGCGCCGAGCCGGGCCAGGCGCTCGTCGGCGATGGCCTGGAAGGCGGCGAGCAGCCGGTCCTCCGCCTCGGTCAGCAGGCGGGACGGGTCGATCACCGTGGCCGTGCCGGTGCCGTGGGGAATGGTCGCCACGGCGCAGCCGTTGAAGGACAGGCCGGGATCGGCCGCCGTCCGCTCCGCGTCGGGGACGGGCAGGATGTTGAACACCCGGTCGGCCAGCAGCGCCAGCGGCCGGCCGTCCCAGTCGGTCAGGAACAGCGGCGCGTACAGCTCCGGCGGCGCGGCCTCGAAGCCGAACAGCAGGTCGAGCCGCAGGACCGGGACGGCGCGGCCCTGGTAGCGGAACAGGCCGGCGACCAGGGTGGGCGCCGCCGGCGGGCGGTCGAGCCGGGGCAGCGGCAGGAATCGGCGCACGGACTCCGCCGGCAGGGCCAGTGTCCTGCCGGAGACGGAAAAGATCACGTACCGTGTCGCGGATGCCGTCGCAGCCATCGCGGGCGCACACCTTCCTCTATCAGTTGTCGGGCCTGTGCCAGTTGCCGGGCGCGGGAAGCGCCGCCGGACCCTGGACCCTATTATTGGGTGACGCCGGGGGGCTTGAAACCGGCGCAGAACATGCCGCATCGCACCCGGGATGGAAATACCACCAAAGGCAAAAGCCTCAGCCCAAGGTGGCGGTATGACGCCGGTCATACAGCGGACGCCGGAACGCTTGCTGTTTTCGCAATTGCGGTTACAAACATCCCGGTCGCCGTCCGGCCCCGCGGCCGCCGATCAACAGCCATTGCCAGCCGCACCGTCCGGAGGGGATCATGATCAAGGTTGTCCGAGCAAAACTGCATTGCCTGCGCGTCACCGACGCCAACCTGAACTATCAGGGGTCGATCACCCTCGATCCGGAGCATTGCGAGGCGGTGGGGATCTACCCGCTGGAATTCGTGGAGATCTGGAACAAGAACTCCGGCGCGCGGATCAGCACCTACGTGATCTACGGCGAGCGCGGCTCGCGCTGCTGCGTGCTGAACGGCTCGGCGGCGCGGAGCTGCCAGCCGGGCGACGAGGTGATCATCGCCGCCTCCTGGTACTGCCAGCCGACGGAACTGGCGACGCTGCGGCCGCGGGTGCTGACCTTCAACGCCGACAACGGCATCGACCGCTCGCTGACCTACGACGTGACGGCTCTGGACGGCGGCCGCTTCGATTTCGCGATTCGCGAGGGTGTCTTCCTGGAGCCGGAACCGGCCTGACCCGTCGGTTCCACCGTCCCGCAAACAAAAGCAGCGGCCTCGCGCGGGTCCTCGCGCAAAGCGAGCGCATCGCCGATTTGCACGTGACTTGCGAGGAGCGGTCCGTGAGTCCCACTTGAACGCGCGGCAATTTTTGCCTACTCTACCTGGGTGGGAGTGCGGACAGCGAGGAGTGCGTGTCATGGGCGTCAGCGGCATAGGGGGCTATCAACAGCAGGCCTTCACGACACCGTTAAGCAGCGGCCCGGCGGCCCTGCAGCAGACCCGGGGAACCGACGCGAACCAGCAGGCCCAGAAGGCCGAAGAGGATCGCCGCCAGCAGGTCCAGGCCCAGGACCAGCAGGCGCAGCAGAGCCAGCAGGCCCTGGCGTCGGGCGGCAACACCACCCCGACCCGCGGACAGAACCTCAACATCACGGTCTGATCGCGCGTCGTCCAATCGGGGCCCGCCCGGCCGGTGCGGGGCCGGGTCCGCAGGGGAAAGGCGGCCAGCCATGGACATCCGAAGCGTTTCCGGCATCCAGGCGAACCGGCCGACTCCGGCATCGGCGGTTCCGACGCCGCAATCCGCGGCCGATGCCGCGGCACCGACTTCCCAATCCGCGTCCGGCGTTGCGGACCGACCCACCGCCCCGGCGTCCCCGTCCGATCCGGTGGTGGTGGCCGGCGGCTACATCAGCCCGGTCCTGCGCTACGACCAGGGCGCCCGGCTGGCCGTCATCTATTTCCGCGACCGGTCGTCCGGCGAAACCCAGAACCAGATCCCGGCGCAACAGGTGGTGGAGGAATACCGCCGCACCGCCAGCCGCCTGGGCGTCGCGACCGATGGGGCGGCGGGCGGCCACGACACCGGCAAAGCGACCGCGGCATCCGGCGGCACCGCCACACCGGGCGGCGCCGGACGGGTCGTCGGGTCGGGGTACGGCGCCGCCGAGTCGAGCGGCGCCCAGTCCACCGGATTGCCGGCCACCGGATTGCCGGCCACCGCAACGCCGCCCGCGACGGGCGCCGGTCCGGGGCTCACCGGTTCGGCTGCCGCTCCCCGTGTCGCGGGGGCCTACGGCGCCGGTTCGCCGGGCGCCATCGTCTCCGTCACCGTCTGATCCGGCAGTTCGAAGCGGGCCACCAGCGGCGCGTGGTAGCTTTCCGGAGAATGGCTGACCGTGGCGTGGGCCACCAGCTCGTCGCCCAGCGCCTCGTTGTGGATCTCGGCGGAGCGGAACCAGCCCAGCAGGGCGCGCGACACCAGCAGATGGTCGAGCATCACCGCGTCGCCGCCGTGCAGCACGGTGAAGCGCCGCTCCTCCGGGACGGAGCGCTCCAGCGGTACCAGCGACCGCCCGGCGAGATGGCCATTGCCGGTCTCATCGAGGTCGGCGCGGATGATGCGGACGGGGGTCTGCTCGATCTCGGCGTTGAGGTCGCCGGCCACCAGGATCAGCGCCTGCGGGTCGGCGTCGAACACCCGCTCCACCGCCAGCCGGGCCTCCAGCGCCTGGCCGGCCCGCTTGATCGAGGCGAGGTAGAAGCCCTCCGCCCAGCCGCCGACGCTCTTCCAGGTGGAGGCGTTCTTCTTCTGCCCCGGCACCGGCGCGGCGATCGGCGCGCGCAGATGCAGGTTGAAGACGTGCAGCCGCCGGCCGCCGGGCAACTCGATCTCGCCGTGCAGCACCGGGCGGTCCCAGCTCACCGCGTCGCCGCCGGGCTGGGCCGGGTCGGCGGTGACCATGCGGACCTGCGGGGAGGGCACCAGATCGTGCCGGTACTGCCGCGCCGCCAGGATCGGCCAGCGGCTCACCAGCACGAGGTTGTGGCGGTCGGCCAGCCTGGTCCCCTCGCCGCCGGAGGTCCGGTGGAAATCGGCGTAGGGGCCGCCCTCCAGCAGCCGGTTCAGAGCGCGCAGGGTCCGCGGCTCCCCCTTCGCGTCGCGCTGGCCGTTGACCTCCTGAAGGCACAGGATGTCGGCGTCCAGCCGCTCCAGCTGCGGGCGCAGCACGGCGGCGCGCTCCTCGAAGGACAGGTCGCCGGTGTCGTCCAGGCTTTCCAGGTTGAAGGTGGCGATGCGGATGCTGCGGCTCATGACCCCTCCCCGGACGCCCGGCCCGCCGCGGCGCGCGGGCGAGCCAGGAACAGGTGGTTGCGGTTGATGCGCCGCCGCCGCCGCCGGTGCGCGCTCAGCATCGCCGTGGAGGCGACGAGCGTGGCGTCCAGCCCGGACTCGGCCATGCGCCGGGGGGTATCCGTACCATAAATCCGGTAGTGATAGGGATGGCCGAAGGCGGCCAGCCGCTTGGCGGGGGTGTCCATCGCCGGGTCCTCCCGCGTCGGCCCCTTCGGATCGTAGGGGAACAGCAGGACGGCGCGGCCCGAGGGCTTCAGCACGCGGGCGATCTCGCGCAGCGCGGCGCGGTCGTCGGGGACATGCTCCAGAACGTGGCTGGACAGAACGAGGTCGAACCGGCCGTCCGGAAAGGGCAGGTCGGTCAGGTCGGCCTGCACGTCGGCGGCCGGGTTGAAGCGGTCCAGCGTGACGTAGCGCCGGCCGTGCCGCGCCCGCAGCAGCGGCTCCAGGCAGGGCTCCGGGGCGGTGTGCAGGATGCGCAGCGACCGTCGCAGCACGTCCGTCCGCTCCGCCAGGAAGCTCCACAGGAAGCGGTGGCGCTCCAGCGACCCGCAGTCCGGGCAGCGGGCGTTGCGCCGCCCGCCCAGGCCGAAGGGCAGGAAGCGCGCGGCCTCCCGCCCGCAGAGCGGGCAGAGCAGCGGCCCGGCGGCGGGGATCAGGCCGCGGGCCCCCTCGTAGCGCGGGCGCTCGTACAGCGACTCCCGCCGGTAGACGGCGGCCTCGTCGAGATTCTGGTCCGCGATGGCGGGCAGCAGGCGGGACAATCCATGGAGCATGGGGATCAGAACAGCTCCACGTCGCCATCGATCCCGGTCTTGCGCAGCCGGTCCATGAAGGAGGACTCGGACCGCGCGATGTCCCGCACCGTCTCCTCCCCGATCAGGCGGCGCTGGGTGCGGCCCGAGGTGGGGTAGAAGCGCACCGCGCGGGCCGCCGTGCCGCCGACGTCCCAGCTCATCGTCGGGATGCCTTCGGCCGCCAGATACTCCATAACGAACTCGACGTTGCGCTGGCCGATGCCGGCGCTGCGCGGGGCGCCGTTCACGCTGGCCCCGCCGAAGATCTTGGCGCGCAGCCGGTCGCGCCGCCCTGTCGCCCCCAGCAGCCGGTTGATGAGCTGCTCCATGGCGGCACTGCCGTAGCGGGAGGAGATCGACAGCCGGTCGCCGTTGTGGTCGGGCAGCAGGAAGTGGTTCATCCCGCCGATCGCCGCGACGGGATCGAACAGGCAGGCGGCGATGCAGGAGCCCAGCGTCGTGGTGATGACGACGTTCGGGTCGTCGCTGACCACGCAGCCGCCGACCACGATGTTGACCACCTCCGCGCCCAGCTGCCGGTCGTGGTAGCGGTTGGCCGCGATGTCCGGTGTGTCGGAACCCTGCTGGAGTCGGCGCGCGCGCGGGGTGATCGGCATCCAGAACCTCGGTGGGACATTCGGTCGCAGTGTACAACCGACCGTCACCCTTCGCCAAGCGCCGCGGTTGCGGGTGCCATTGCCCCCTCTCCCGCCCCGGGAGAGGGAAGGGGCCCACGCCGCAGGCGTGGGAAGGGTGAGGGTCGTTCGAGAATCAGCGCCTTGATTCTCGAACGACCCTCACCCGCCCGCTGTCGTGGGCCCCCTCTCCCGGGGCGGGAGAGGGGGGAAGGCCCGTCACAAGCCGGCGATCCACAACGCCAGCAGGTCGGCCTGGAGCTTGCGGGAGCGGGCCAGCCAGGCGCGGGCCTCCGGGGGGATCTCCGCGATGCGGCGGTCCATCGTGCGGTCCATGGCGGCGCGCCGCTCCTCGTCGGTGACGAAGAAGGCGAAGCCGAGCGTCCGCCCGCTCGCCGTCGTCAGCGTGCCGGCCAGCGCCTTGGCGTAGGCCAGCGTCCCCGACTTGGCGCGCACGCCGGGGGGCAGGGCCTTGCCCTCGTCCTCGCCGGGCAGAAGGGCCAGCACCGCCGGGCCGGCGCCCTGGATCAGCGCCATGGTCTGGGCCGGGGTGATCCGCGACGCGGCGCTGAGCCCCGAATGGTTGAGCAGCCGCAGCCCTGTCCAGTCGGTGCGCGGGGCCGCCAGCATGGCCGGAGCGGTCAGCACCGCCGCCGACTCCGGCAGCGTCCGCACCGCCGGGTCGAGCTGCCGCGCGGCGGCCAGCCCGATCAGCTCCGCCGACAGGTTGTTGGAGTAGCGCAGGACCTGCCGGGCCAGGACCTCCAGCGGCTCGCTGCGGTGCAGGGCGGCCAGCGTGGCGGTCGGCGGCACCGCGCCGGGGGCCGGGGCGGGCAGGACGATCCCCGCCTCCGCGGCCAGACGGCGGAAGACGTGGGCCGCCGCCAGACCGGGGTGCGTGACCGGAAGCCACAGGCTGGCCGCCATGCCCGGCTGCGGGGCGAAGCGCCAGTGCTCGCCTTCCGCTGCCCCATCCGTGGCGGTGAGCGGGGTAAAGGCGGCGCCCACTCCGGCGCCGAGCTGCACCGTCACGCTGTCCAGCGGCACGCGCCCGGTGTCGGACACCGACCAGGCGCTGACCCGCACCGGCTGGCCGGCGGCGGCGGGGCGCGCCCAGTCGAAGCGGAAGCGGTTGAAGTTCAGCGACAGCGCCCCGACCCCGGTGTTGTAGCCGGCGGTCCAGGGCTGCCCGGCGTCGATCTCCGCCAGTTCGGGCAGGGCGGAGGTGTCGTAGAGGAAACGCCCGGTCACCCGCGTGACGCCCAGCGCGCCGAGGTCGCGCAACAGCTCCGCCAGCCCTTCGCTGGACAGCGACGGGTCGCCGCCGCCCTTCAGGATCAGGTCGCCGTCGAGCACGCCGTTCCCCAGCCGTCCGGTGACGTGCAGCGTGGTCTCGAACCGGTGCTCCGGTCCCAGCACCGCCAGGGCGGCGGCCATCGCCGGCAGCTTGGCGACGGAGGCCGGGACGAAGGGCTTGGCCGGCTGCCGCTCCGCCAGCATGGCGCCGCTGTCCGGGTCGAACAGCACATAGCCGACGTCGTCGGCGGAAAAGCCATTGCGGGCGATCGCCTCGCGGTCGTCCGGACCGGTGGCGGCCATGGGGGAGGCGCAGGCCGACACCGCGGAGACGCAGGCCAGCAGGAGCAGGATGGAGAAGGTGTGAATCCGCATGATGCGCAGTCTAGCGCAACGCGCCGCCCCGCATCCGCGCCAATCGTTGGCCGGGCCCCGATCAGGACGGGGGTGGGCCAGGAATCTTGCTGCGCGGACAGTCCGCTTACCGTACGATGAAGTCCTCGTAAGACGCCACGCCTCTGGGGAATGAGTTGAAAAGCCCATGATGTCACGGCGCCGCAGCGTCACGTTCGAAGTGGTCGTCGAGCAGGGCGGCAAACCCAACATCGACGGGGTTTTTGCCGACGAGCCCGCAGCGCGGGAGCGCGCCGCTTACCTGCTTCGTCTTGCGAAATTTCCGGTTGTCCGGATTTTGAAGGTGAATCAGGCGGGCAAGGAAGAGGTCATCTTCCAGAAGTCCACCTCCGGTGGCGGCACGCCGACCACCATCTCCCCCATCGACGAGGCCGACGTCGGTCCCGCCACCCTGTGCACCGACGCGTTCCAGCTCTTTTCCTACGAGAGCCGGATGCTGCTGCTGCGCCTGCTGCGCGGCTATTGGGACGATCAGGCGGTGATCCCGGCCGAGCAGCTCCACCGCTACTACCCGCTGCGCTACTTCGAGCGGGAGGCCCTGCTGTTCAACCCGGCGGTCAGCCGGCTCGCCACCCTTCAGGCGCCCCTGCTGGGCGTGAAGCCGTTCGACCGCCACGACCAGCTGATGCGGATGTTCGCCCGGCTGAAGGAGATGGCGCAGGCGTCGGACGCGCTGGCGCCCTTCGACGCGGCGCTGGCCCGCGGCGGGGTGGGCGGCCTGCTGGCGGCGGCGGCGGAGCGCCCGCCCGAGGAGCGCGACCGGCTGGTCACCCACGCCTTCGCCGCGGTGCTGGAGCCCTGCCGCGACTGGCCCGGCAAGGTCAAGGCGCTGCTGCGCTTCCACCGCGAGGACGGGGAAGAGGAGGCGAACCGCCGCCTGCTCGACCAGATGCTGGCGGAGACGGTGGACGGGCGGGAGCCGGTGCGCGCGCTGATCGGCTACGCGCCCGACCTGGGGGCGGCGCTGCACAGCCTGATCGCGGCGGTGCACGGCGACCTCGACGACCGGTTGCCCCACACCGATGAGCTGCTGGCCCTGTCCAACGCGCTGGGCGGCGGTGGGTTCGACGAGACGCGCAAGGCGCTGCTGCGCCGCATCCAGGGCGGTCTGGCCGGCCTGACCCCGCTGACCCGCACCGGCGCCGTCGCGGAGGGCAAGGCCTTCGGAGTCATCGTCGACCGGCTGACCCATTTCGATGGCTTCCTCGGCGGCGCCGGCATGGCCGAGGCGCTGACCCGGCGCGCCAAGACGGTGTGGAGTCACGGCGGGCAGGACGCGTCCTTCGACACGGCGGTGCAGCGTCTGGCCACCCGCCTGCCGGCGCCGGCGCAGCGCATCGGCTATCTGCTGGACCTCGCCACCAGCCCCTTCGGGCGCAACAAGCTGAGCGTCCTGATCCGGCAGGTCGCCACCGAGTTCGAGAGCATCACCTCGGCCCGCGAGCTGGTCGCCCCCGGCGTCAGCTCGGACGACGTGCGCGGCGGGCTGGGCCGCCGCCTGCGCGCCGCCGGCATCCCCCGCGCGCTGGCCGAAGGGCTGATCGCCAAGATCGCCGCGATTCCGGACGCCGAACGGTCGCTCGGCATCCCCTTGCTGGCCGCTCCCGCCGGGGAGGCCGTGACGCGGGCGACCGAGGAGACGGTCCTTTTCGAGGTGTCGAAGGCGGCGGCGGAGCGGCTGGTGCTGTTCTGGCGCGGCCAGACCCGGTCGATTCCGGAGGACGGGACGCAGATCGTCGTCGGGCGTTCGTCGCAGTGCCAGTTCGTCCTCGACATCGCCTCGGCCTCGCGGCGGCACGCGGCGGTGTCGCGCCAGGACGGCGTCTTCGTGGTGGAGGATCTCAGCCGCAACGGCACGCAGATCGCCGTGCCGGGCGTGGCCGAGCCGCGGCGTCTGACGCCGGGCGAACCGCTGCCGCTGCCGCCGCGCGGCGAGATCGTCATCGGCTCGACGGAGCTGGGCGAGGAGCCGGCGCGCATCGCCTGGGAAATCGTCAAGCGCTGAAGGCTTCGTCCAGCGGGCGGAACACGGTGCGCCAGCCGCCGCCGCGCACCGCCAGCGCGCCGACCAGCCCCGGCGCCGGGCGCAGGTCGAACAGCGACCAGTCCGCGGCACTCCCGGCCTCCAGCGCGCCGTCCAGGCTCAGCAGGCGGGCGGGGCGGCCCGGCACCAGCTCCACCGCGAAGCGGTCGAGCGGCGTGGACAGCCCCTGGCCGGTCGCCTTGATGAAGGCTTCCTTGCGGGTCCAGCCGTTCAGGAACGCCTCGTCGCGCAGCGCCTCGGGCAGGGCGGCGAAGGCGGCGCGCTCCTCCGGCGCGAAGAAGCGCTCGGCGATTCCGGCGGCGTCCGGGACGGACCGCAGCCGTTCGACGTCCACGCCCAACTCCACCGTCTCATGGGGAGCGATGGCGATCAGCACGTGATCCTTGCAGTCGGCGAGGTTGAAGGCCGGGCCGCCGGGCAGGGAGGGCTTGCCCATCGGCCCATAGGCGAAGGCCAGGGCCGCCGGGTCGCGGCCGACCACCCGTCCGAGCAGATGGCGCAGCAGCCCGCGCCGCAGCGCGCAGCGGGCGCGCAGCGCCTCCGTTGCGAAACGGGCGGCCCGCGCCGCCTCGTCGGGGGAGAGCAGGGCGCGGAACTCCTCCAGCCGGTGCGCCAGCCCGCGCAGGTCGGCATAACAGAGTTGAATTTCTCCCGTTTCCCGCATCGGATGTCCCCATTCCCCGGATTCGGGACTATAACCGCGCTGGCCCCGCGCGGCGATTGCGCTATCATGCGCCTCCCTTTTGCCGGATCTGGAATCATGGTCGATACCGCTCAGCTTGCTCCGCATCTGTCCAACGTCGTCAAGGACGCCGCCATTCCCGAGCTGCCCAACCACTACCGGGGCAAGGTGCGCGAGAATTACGACCTTCCCGACGGGCGGCGCGTCATCATCGCCACCGACCGGCTGTCGGCCTTCGACATCATCCTGACCGCCATCCCCTTCAAGGGGCAGGTGCTGACCCAGATCGCCCGCTACTGGTTCGAGGCGACGAAGGACCTCTGCCCGAACCATGTCCTGGAATACCCGGACCCCAACGTCGTGGTCGCCAAGCGGCTGACCATCATGCCGGTGGAGATCGTGGTCCGCGACTATCTGGCCGGCACCACCGGCACCTCGCTGTGGACGATGTACAAGAAGGGCCGGCGCGAGATGTACGGCCACGTCTTCCCCGACGGGCTGCGCGAGAACCAGAAGCTGCCCGAAACGATCATCACCCCGACCACCAAGGCCTTCGACGCCGGCCATGACGAGGAGCTGACCGCCGCCCAGATCGTCGAGCGCGGGCTGCTGACCCAGGCCCAGTGGGACGAGGTGACGGCGAAGGCGCTGGCCCTGTTCGCCCGCGGGCGCGAGATCGCGGCGGCGCGCGGCCTGATCCTGGTGGACACCAAATACGAGTTCGGCTTCGACGAGGCCGGCAACATCATCCTGGCCGACGAGATCCACACGCCGGACAGCAGCCGCTACTGGTTCGCCGCCAGCTATCCGGAGCGGTACGAGGCCGGGCAGCGCCCGGAGAGCTTCGACAAGGACTTCGTGCGGAGCTGGGTGACCCAGCGCTGCGACCCCTACAAGGACGCCATCCCGGAGATCCCGGCGGAGGTCGTGCTCGAGGCCGCCCGCATCTACATCGAGGCGTTCGAGACCATCACCGGCCAGACCTTCCAGGTTCCCACGGACGTCACGCCGGCGGTGGAGCGCATCCGGGCCAACCTGGCGCCGTACGTCGCGACGCCGTGATGAAGATCGCCATCCTCGACGATTACCAGAACGTCGCGCGCGATCTGGCGGAGTGGCATCGCCTGCCCAACGGCAGCGCGCTGACGGTCTTCGAGCGGCCGATCCCGGCGGCGGAACTGGCGGGCACGCTGGCTCCCTACAGCGTCCTGGTGATCATGCGGGAACGCACGCCGTTCCCCGCGTCGCTGATCGACGCGCTGCCGAACCTGCGGCTTCTGGTCACCACCGGGGGGCGCAACAACGCCATCGACCTGGAGGCCTGCAAGGCCCGCGGCATCACCGTCTGCGGGACCGGCATGGTCGGCACCCCGACGGCGGAGCTGACCTGGGGCCTGATCCTGGCGCTGGTCAAGCGCATCCCGCAGGAGGAGCGCGGCCTGCGCGCCGGGCGCTGGCAGGCCGGCCTGACCCAGGGGCTGGCCGGCAAGCGCCTCGGCCTTGTCGGGCTGGGCAAGCTGGGCACCCAGGTGGCGCGGGTCGGCCAGGCCTTCGGGATGGAGGTCGCGGCCTGGAGCCCCAACCTGACCGACGAGCGGGCCGCCGCCGCGGGCGTCGCCCGTCTGGACAAGCGCGACCTGTTCGCCACCTCCGACATCGTCAGCGTCCATCTGGTGCTGGGCGAACGGACGCGCGGCGTGGTCGGGGCGGAGGACATCGACGCGATGAAACCCTCCGCCTTCTTCGTGAACACGTCGCGCGCCGGTCTGGTGGATGGGGACGCCCTGCTGGCGGCCCTGCACGAGCACCGTATCGCGGGCGCCGGTCTGGACGTCTTCCCCGTGGAGCCGCTGCCGGTGGACAGTCCCTGGCTGGAGGCGCCGAACACGGTGCTGACGCCGCATCTGGGCTATGTCACCCGCGAGAACTACGACGTCTTCTACCGCGACGCGCTGGACGACATCCTCGCCTGGCACGCGGGCGAGCCGGTGCGCATGCTCGCCTGAGGCACGATGGCGCCGCCCCGCCCCTCCTCCATAGTGTGGAGGAGGGGCGGGGCGGTCCGGACGGGCACAGGCCGTTGATGTTTTTGCAAAGTCCCATGCCCTGACGGCATCGGTTTTCCGGGCGTCGACGCGCGCGATGCGTCCCGCTTCGCTCGTCCGTTTTTCGCCCCCGCAGCGCGGATTGTGGGATTACAGCCGCGGCCAAGACGTAGATGGAAGGCGCCCCCGCCACTTGCGGGGCGCGACTCCATTCCCAAAATGGGTGGGGAGGCTCCAGGCAAGGGCGGGAGAGGAACGAGGCGTTTTGCGGGGCGCGGGCCTGACCGGGGCTGCACGTCCGCGGGGTGGGGCGGCCACCGGTCCGGGCAGCGGTCGACGCCGTGGGCGTTGGCACTGTGGACAAGGCGTGCCGAATTTGATTGGAAGTCTGTTGGTTCACGGCCATCCCGGCACGGACCGCGGACGGCCGGGACGGGAGATTGAAGGTTTGCCACCCATGGAGACAGGAATGAACATCTCGGACCTCTTGTCCGCACACAACGTCATTCTCGATGCCGGGCCGGCCAACAAGGAAACCCTGCTCGACCTTCTCGCCACCGAGGCGGCCAGCCGCATCGGGACCCCCAAGGAAGAGATTTTCAAGGCCCTGCTGGCGCGGGAGCACATCGGTTCCACGGCGTTGGGCAAGGGCGTGGCGCTTCCCCACACGGAGCTGCGCGGGACCGAAAGCCCGCTGGTGCTGTTCGCCCGGCTCCGCAAACCCATCGATTTCGAGGCCCGCGACGACGAGCCGGTGGACCTGTTCTTCCTCGTGCTCTGGCCGACCGCGACCCGCAAGGGCCTGCTGCCCGTCATGGGCGAGATCTGCCAGGCCCTGCGCGACCCGCAATCCCTGCGCAAGCTGCGCCAGGCGGAAACGCCCGACGCGGTGGTTCAGCTCGTCCGGCAGGCGCTTCCCCCCAACGCCGAGCGGGAGCTTGACGACGACGATTTCTGACCGAGCGACTTCTGGCCGGCGCGGCGAGGGACCCCCATCCTTCCTATATTCGTAAAGCCGACAGTTCTCTGCATTTTGGCCCCTCCGATTGCCCGAGACTCCCTTGTCACAGACCATGTCCGACGCCCTGTTGCTTCTGGCCGCCACCGGCCTTCCGTTCGCCGGCGCGATCGTTGCCGGGATGTTGCCGACGCACGCGCGCAACACCGCGGCGTGGCTGGCCGGTGCGATCGCGATGACCGGGCTGGGTCTGGTGTGGGCCGCCTACCCGACGGTGGCGGCGGGTGGGGTGATCCGCCATTCGATGGCCTGGATGCCGTCGCTCGGCCTCGATTTCGTGCTGCGGATGGACGGCTTCGCGTGGCTGTTCGCCGGTCTGGTCTTTGGGGTCGGCGCGCTCGTCGTGCTGTACGCGCGCTATTACATGTCGGCGGACGATCCGGTCCCGCGCTTCTTCGCGTTCCTGCTGGCCTTCATGGGGTCGATGACGGGGGTGGTGCTCTCCGGCAACCTGATCCAGATCGCCTTCTTCTGGGAGCTGACCAGCCTCTTCTCCTTCCTGCTGATCGGATACTGGCACCACACCGCGGCGGCGCGCGACGGCGCGCGCATGGCGCTGACCATCACCGCGACGGGCGGGCTGTGCCTGTTCGCGGGGGTGCTGCTGCTCGGCCACATCGTCGGCAGCTACAACCTCGACGTCGTTCTGGCCTCGGGCGACAAGATCCGCGAGCACGCGCTCTACCTGCCGGCGCTGGTCCTGATCCTGATGGGCGCGCTGACCAAGAGCGCGCAGTTCCCGTTCCATTTCTGGCTGCCGCACGCCATGGCGGCGCCCACCCCCGTCTCGGCCTACCTGCATTCGGCGACCCTGGTGAAGGCCGGCGTCTTCCTGATGGCCCGGCTGTGGCCGGTGCTGGCGGGAACGGAGGCGTGGTTCTGGATCGTCGGCAGCGCCGGTCTGGCCACCCTGCTGATCGGCGCCTATGTGGCGATCTTCCAGAACGATCTGAAAGGACTTCTGGCCTATTCGACCATCAGCCATCTCGGGCTGATCACGCTGCTGCTCGGGCTCAACAGCGAACTCGCCATGGTCGCGGCGATCTTCCACATCCTCAACCACGCCGCCTTCAAGGCGTCGCTGTTCATGGCCGCCGGCATCATCGACCATGAGACGGGAACCCGCGACATCCGGCGCCTGTCCGGCCTGAACCGCTTCATGCCCTTCACAACGCGGCTGGCGATGGTGGCGGCGGCGGCCATGGCGGGCGTGCCGCTGATGAACGGCTTCATCTCGAAGGAGATGTTCTTCGCCGAGACGCTGACGGCCCAGGGGTCCGTGACCTTCCTGCTCGACATCCTGCCCTTCGCCGCGATGGTGGCGAGCGCCTTCGCCGTGGCCTATTCGCTGCGCTTCATCCATGGCGCCTTCTTCGGCCCCGACCCGGTCGACCTGCCGCACCTGCCGCACGAGCCGCCGGCCTGGATGCGCCTTCCCGTCGAGATCCTGGCGCTGGCCTGCATCATCATCGGCCTGCTGCCCGCGGCCACCGTGGGGCCGTACCTGGACATGGCGGCCCACGCCGCGCTCGGCGCCGCGACGCCCGAGTACAGCCTGGCGGTCTGGCACGGCTTCAACACGCCGCTGGTGATGAGCCTGCTTGCGCTGGCGGCCGGCGTGACGCTCTATTTCCTGCTGCAGCCGCTGTTCCGCCGGAACATCGAGGGCCCGCCCTTCATCAGCCGGCTGGAAGGCCGCCGCATCTTCGAGCGCAGCATGGTCTTCCTGTCCTGGCGGCTCGCCCGGTCGCTGGAGGGTCTGCTGGGCACCCGGCGGCTGCAGCCCCAGCTCCGCCTGGTCGTCTGCGTCGCCATCCTGGCCGGGGGCTGGGCGGTCTACCGGCGCGGCCTCGGCCCCGGCAATCTGGTGCCGCAGGGCATCGATCCGGTGCTCGCCCTGATCTGGGTGATCGGCGCGGCCTGCGCGCTGGGCGCCGCGTGGCAGGCCAAGTTCCACCGCCTCGCCGCGCTGATCCTGCTCGGCGGCACCGGTCTGGTCACCTGCGTCACCTTCGTCTGGTTCTCCGCCCCCGACCTCGCGCTGACCCAGCTGCTGGTCGAGATCGTCACCACCATCCTTCTGCTGCTCGGCCTGCGCTGGCTGCCCAAGCGGCTGCCCGGCACCGGCACGTCGGAGGTGATGCGGACGGGCCGCCGCCTGCGCGACCTCGCCATCGCCATCACCGCCGGGCTCGGCATGGCCGGGCTGGCCTTCGGCGTGATGACCCGCTTCCCGCCGGAAATCCTGGCGCAGCATTTCCTGGAGCGCGCCTACACCGAGGGCGGCGGCACCAACGTCGTCAACGTGATCCTGGTCGATTTCCGCGGCTTCGACACGCTGGGCGAGATCGCCGTGCTGGGCGTGGTGGCTCTGACCGCCTACGCGCTGCTGCGCCGCTTCCGCCCGGCCCCCGACAGCGTGGACGTGCCGGAGCAGCAGCGCGACCAGAGCGCCTACGACATCGCCCGGCCGGAGCGGCGGGAGGGCGACACGGTGGCCGACTGGCTGCTGGTTCCGTCGGTGATCGCGCGCCTGCTGTTCCCGGTGGTCGGCATGGTCGCGCTGTTCCTGTTGCTGCGCGGCCACGACCTGCCCGGCGGCGGCTTCGCCGCGGGACTGATGGGCTCCATCGCCATGATCCTGCAGTACATGCTGGGCGGAACGCAGTGGGTGGAGGCGCGGCTGCGCGTGCTGCCGCTGCGCTGGATGGGCCTCGGGTTGCTGCTGGCCGCCGGCACGGGCCTGGGCGCCCTGCTGTTCGGGCGGCCCTTCCTGACCACCTATTTCGCCTACGCGGACCTGCCGCTCATCGGGAAGATTCCCACGGCGAGCGCGCTGCTGTTCGACATCGGCGTGTTCGCGCTGGTCATCGGCGCGACCATGCTGACCCTGATCGCGCTGGCCCGCCAGTCGGTCCGCGGCCACCGCGCCGCCGCACCCCGCGCCCCGGCGGCGAGCGCCCCCGCGGCGCCCGCTCCGGCCGCCCCCGCGGCCCCGACCGGCGCGCCGACCGCCGCAACCGGAGACGATTGATGGAACTTATCCTCGCCCTCGGGATCGGGGTGCTGACGGGCTCCGGCGTCTGGCTGCTGCTGCGTCCCCGCACCTTCCAGGTCATCATCGGCCTGTCGCTGCTCTCCTACGCCGTCAACCTCTTCATTTTCTCGACCGGCGGCCTGCGCACGGGGGCGGCCCCGGTGCTGGAGCGCGGCATGGCCGGCAGCCTCGCCAGCCACGCCGACCCGGTGCCCCAGGCCCTGGTCCTCACGGCCATCGTCATCAGCTTCGCGACGACGGCGCTGTTCCTCGTCCTGCTCCTCGCCGCGCGGGGCCTGACGGGAACCGACCATGTGGACGGTAAGGAGAAGTCCCGGTGAACGGGTGGCCAATGAGCGCTTGGATAAATCATCTGGTGATCGCGCCGATCGTCATCCCGTTGCTGGTCGGCGCCCTGCTGATGCTGATCGACGAGCGGCGGCGGGCGCTGAAGGCCACGCTCGGGGTGGCGTCGGCCTCGGTGCTGCTGGCGCTGGCGGTGCTGCTGCTCTATCTCACGGACCACACCGCCACGGGGGCGGACGCCACCGTGCGCGTCTACCGGCTGGGCGACTGGCCGTCGCTGTTCGGCATCGTCCTGGTGCTCGACCGGCTGTCGGCGATGATGCTGGTGCTGACCGGCATCCTGGGGCTGTCCGCCCTGGTCTTCGCGCTGGCGCGCTGGCAGAAGGCGGGCGCCCATTTCCATTCGCTGTTCCAGTTCCAGCTGATGGGGCTGAACGGCGCCTTCCTGACCGGCGACCTGTTCAACCTCTTCGTCTTCTTCGAGATCATGCTGGCCGCCTCCTACGGTCTGGCCCTGCACGGCTCCGGCCTCGCCCGCGTGCGCGCCGGGCTGCATTACATCGCGATCAACCTGGCGGCGTCCCTGCTCTTCCTGATCGGGGTGAGCATGATCTACGGCGTGTCCGGCACGCTGAACATGGCCGAGCTGGCCGTGCGCATCGCCGGGGTCGCTCCGGAGGACCGCGGGCTGCTGGAGGCCGGGGCGGCGATCCTCGGCGTCGCCTTCCTGATCAAGGCGGGCATGTGGCCGCTGGGCTTCTGGCTGCCGAACACCTACACGACGGTCGGGGCGCCGTCGGCCGCGATCATCTCGATCCTCAGCAAGGTCGGCATCTACGCGATCATCCGGATCTGGCTGCTCATCTTCGGCGACAGCGCCGGGGCCTCGGCGGGCTTCGGCGGGCACTGGCTGCTGATCGGCGGGGTCCTCACCATCGCCTTCGGCTCCATCGCGGTGCTGGCGACGCAAAATCTGGCGCGGCTGGCCGGGGCCAGCGTGCTGGTCTCATCCGGCACGCTGCTGGCCGCCATCGGCGCCGGGCAGGCGGCGGTGACCGGCGGCGCGCTGTTCTACATGACCAGCTCCGTCCTGGCGATCGCCGGGCTGTTCCTGCTGATCGAGCTGGTCGAGCGCGGCCGCATGGTCGGCGCCGACGTTCTGGCGGTGACGCGCGAGGCCTTCGGCGAGGGCGAGGACGAGGAGTCGGACGATGACGACGCCATCGGCGTGTCGATCCCGGCGATCATGGCGATCCTCGGCATCGCCTTCATGGCCTGCGCGCTTCTGCTCGCCGGCCTGCCGCCGCTGTCCGGCTTCCTCGCCAAGTTCGCCATCCTGGCGCCGATGCTGGCGCAGGGGGCGGAGGGGCTGCCCTTCACCACCTGGGCGCTGATGGCGGCGCTGATCCTGTCCGGTCTGGCGACCGTGGTCGCGATGAGCCGCACCGGCATCGACGTCTTCTGGGCGTCGCCCGCGGGCGAACTGCCGCGCGTGCGCCTCGTCGAACTCGGGCCGGTCATGCTGCTGCTGGCGCTGTGCGTGGCGCTGACCGTCCAGGCCGGTCCGGTGATGCGCTACATGGAGGACACCGCCCGCTCGCTGCACGGGCCGGAGCGCTACGTCCAGGGGGTGATGACGCCCGCGGCGCCGGGGACCGGCAAGGGGGTCGCGCCATGAAGCGCTGGTGGCCTTACCCGCTGCTGACCGCCGCGCTCGTGGCGATGTGGCTTCTGCTGACCGAGAGCGTAGCGCTCGGCTCCATCCTGATGGGCGGCGTCCTGGCGACCGTCGCGGTCTGGGGATTCGCGGCGCTCGACCCGCCGGGCGGCCGGCTGAAGCGGCCGCGCGCCGCCGTCGCGCTGGCCGCGCTGGTGATGGGCGACATCGCGCGTTCCAACCTCGCGGTCGTCAAGATCATCCTCAACCCGCGCAAGACGGACCGGGTGTCCGGATTCCTCCACATCCCGCTCGACATGCGGGCGCCCTACGGTCTGGCGACGCTGGCCTGCATCATCACGGCGACGCCGGGGACGATCTGGGTGGAGTACAATTCCGCGAACAACACCATCCTTCTCCACATCCTCGATCTGGTCGACGAGAGCACCTGGATCGACACCATCAAGGGACGGTACGAGAAGCGCCTGATGGAGATCTTCGAATGACCGCCACGCTGCTGCTCTGGTCGATCTTCCTGGCGCAGATCCTGCTGGTCGTCGCGATGGCCTGCGCGACGTACCGCGTGCTGCGCGGGCCGCGGGCGCAGGACCGCGTGCTCGGGCTCGACACGCTGTACGTCAACGCCACGATGCTGCTGCTGACCTTCGGCATCCGCACCGGCAGCACGCTCTATTTCGAGGCGGCGCTGATCATCGCGCTGCTCGGCTTCGTCGCGACGGCGGCGCTCGCGAAGTTCCTCATGCGCGGAGAGGTGATCGAATGACGCATCTGGCCGACCTGCCCGCCTGGGCGGCGATCCCGGTGGCGCTGCTCCTCCTGCTCGGCGCCTCGCTGGCGCTGATCGGGTCCATCGGGTTCGTGCGGCTGCGCAGCTTCTACGAGCGCGTCCACGCCCCGACGCTGGGCACCACCATGGGCATCGGCTCCGTGCTGCTGGCCTCGATGCTGTGCTTCACCGTCCTGCAGTCGCGGCTGGTGCTGCACGAGCTTCTGATCGCCGTCTTCATGGTGGTGACCACGCCGATCACGCTGATGCTGCTCGCCCGCGCCGCCCTCTACCGCGACCGCAGCGAGGGCAGCGACGGCGTGCCGCCGGCGCCGCCGGCGCAGACGACGGCATCCTCGGCCGCCGTCCCCCCGGCTCCCGCTCCCTTGGCCCCGGACGCCGCTCCGCCGGTGTAGGGTTTCCGGCCGAGCCGGCGTCAGGTCGCCTCGACCTGGGCGAACATGCCGGAGTCGTCGGTGAAGCTCTTGAACTCCAGCCCGTTGCCCGACGGGTCGAGGATGAAGAAGGTCCCCTGCTCCGACGGCTTGCCGGGGTAGCGGATCTGCGGCTCCAGGAGGAAGGTCGCGCCGGCGGCCTCCAGCCGCTCCCGCAGCGCGTCCCAGACCGGGCGCGGCAGCACCGCCCCGAAATGATGCAGCGGCACCGCCTTGCCGTCGACCATGCTGGTCTCGGCCGAGCGCGGCTCGGACGAGCGGTGGGCGGAGATCTGGTTGCCGAAGAAGTCGAAATCGATCCACCGCTCGGTGGAGCGCCCTTCGCGGCAGCCCAGCACATCGACGTAGAAACGGCGGGTTTCCTCGATGTCCCGGATGGGAAAGGCGAGATGAAACGCGAACACCGGCGCACCCTTTTGACGTTGATTCGGGTGGCCAGGGTAGACCGCGCTCCGTGGTGCCAACAAACGATTTAAGCGGGGGTCGATCGCGCGAAAACGCTGCGGCCCCGGTCCGCGATGCGAACCGGGGCCGCGTCGCCCGGCGCGATCAGAAGGACAGACGGGTGTCGAGCATCACGATGTGCGCGCGGTCCTTCAGGTCGCCGCCGTCGGGACGGCCCGCCTGCAGGGTGGACCGCACATAGTCGTACTCCAGCCCGGCGGTGAAGCCGGGGGCGACGGTCCAGGTGACGCCGCCCTGCCAGATGTCCGCCTTGCTCGGCGTGGACATGGTCGCGCTGTCGTTGCCCAGCGCCCGCAGGTAGTTGGCGGCGAGCAGCAGCGGCCCGGCGCCGTACTGCGCGCCGAAGATCCAGTTCTGCTGCGCCCGCGTCTGGGCGAGGCCCTCGGCGTAGCCGCTGTCGCCGCTGTAGGCGTAGCTGGCGCCGACCTTCACCGGACCGTAGCCGACGTTGGCGCCGACATGGACGGAGTTCAGGTCCTCGAAGGACTGGCTGACGACGCCGTCGGTCTGGCGCACCGCCTTGCCGGTCGCGTAGAAGGCGCTGCCCTCGACGCTGACCTCGCCGACCGCGGTCTGGAAGGCGCCGCCGACCTCGACCACATCGCGGAAGGACAGCAGGTCACCCAGCGCGTCGGTGGTGCGGCGGTTGACCGACGCGTTGGAGTCGCCGCTGCGCGGCATGTAGGACACCGCCGCCGACAGGCCGCCGAAGCTCGGCGTGATGTAGACGAATTTGGTCCCGGTGTCGTAGGCGATCAGCGTGCGCAGGCTGGTGGCGGCCAGCGGCAGGGCGCCGAAGGTCGAGGAGCCGTTCAGGAACAGGATGCCGTTGCTGTCCGGGCTGCCCGCCACGCCTTCCACGTTCGGGCCGATCATCCCGTATTCGTCCGACAGGCCGTTGATGACGCCGGCCTGGATCGTGCCGAAGCCGCCGTTGGCGAAGAGGAAGGCGCGGTCGTTCTCGATGTTGCGGGTCGAGACGGTCGGATCGCCGTTGCCCGCCACGATGCGCAGCCGCGCGCCGTAGGTCAGGCCGTTGTCGGCGGTGGCCGTCGGGGTGACGACCAGACGGTAGCGGTTGGCGAACTCGCGCGAGCGCAGGCCCTCATCCCGGTCCTGGCGGATGTAGGCGCCCTGGAAATAGGCGTCGCCGCCGAGGATCAGGTCGAAGCTCGGCTCGGCCAGGGCCGGAGCCGACGTCAGGGCGGCGAAGGCGGTGCCGGCGAGAGCGGCGGCGCGAAGGGAGAAGGCGTTCATGGGCGTCGTCATTCCAGGGTCGAGAGAGGAGGGCTGCCGGGAAACCAGCGGCGGCCGAAGGGGGTGAGGTTGGCGTCCTCTAGCCGGGCGAGGCAGAGGATCTCCACGCTGTCGGCCCAGCGCGGGTTGATGCGGCGGAACCGGGCGACCGCCGGGCTGTCCAGCTTGGCCTCGCTGATGGCGCGGGCCTCCTCGGTCAGACCGTAGCCTTGCCATTGCCAGTCCACGGTGCCGGTTTCGGCGTCGTAGTATTGGGCGAAGCATTCCCGCCCGATGTGGTCGCGGAACGCCCGGTCGAGGCCGTCGGGGGGCTGGTCCGGTTGCGGCGTGTGGCGGACGAACAGCATCGGCATGTAGCGGTAGGAGCGGTAGCCGACCGCGCTGTAGCTCCAGTACCACAGCCGTCCCGAACGGTCGGCGCGGGCGCGGGCGACCATTTCGGCGACCATCGAGCGGACCAGCTCGTTCGATCCCCAGAAGCGGCGCTCCAGGATGCAGTGGGCGGTGTGGAAGGCGCCGACGGCGGTGCCGCCGATCTCCGTCGCCTGCCGGTAGACGGTGGCGAAGCCGACCAGCTCCCCGGTCCCGGCGTCCTCCTGCAGAACGCAGTGGTCGAGGCCGTCCAACTCCTCGTTGAAATAGTCCTCGCCGTAGCCTTCGAACCAGACGCTGAGCAGGGCGAACATCGCCGCCCGCCGCTCGGGCGTCAGGGCCGCCGGCGCGACGAAGCTGGTCCGCAGGGGAGGGCGCGCCGCGGGCGTGGTCATTCCCCGGCTCCGGCCCCGGCCCCGGTCAGATAGAGCGCCGCCCCGGCCTCGCGCACGTCGGCGCAGATGTCCTCATAGTTGCAGGTGATCTCCTCCCCGGCGGCGATGTCGCGGCGGGCGACGAAGCGCCGCCAGTCGCCGGGATCGGCCCGCCCGATCGATGGACCGTCCGCGTGGTTGAGGAACCGGGCGTCGTCCCCCGGCAGAAGGACGCCGACGCCCTCGATCACGCAGCCGTGGAAATCGACCAGCCGGGCGACCTGCGGAAACTCCGCCAGCAAGGCGTCGTCGGGCTCCAGCAGGCGATCGATGCGGGCGTCGAACGCCCACACCGGCGTGCCGGCGGCGACCGCCTCTTCGGCGAAGAGTCCCAGCCCGTGGATCGGGCTGGAGGCGAGGCGGGTGGCGATGAGGAGCGGCATGGCGTCCTTCTCCGGCGATGAGACTCAGGCGGCGGCGGTGGCCGCCTCGGCGGGAGCCAGCGACTCGTCGAACTCGAAGCTGGCGGCGTCGTCGACGAACTGCTCGGCGATGGTCGTGCCGGGGTTGGTCAGGCAGACGCCGATGTAGTCGGCGAAGCGCGGCGGCGGGGTGAAGCCCTCGGCCAGCAGGCGGCTGTTGTCGAAGGCGATGTCCTGCGCGGTGAAGCGGTGGTACTTGCGCCCGCCGGCCATCATCGTCCGGTGCAGGATGTCGCGCTGCGGGAAGGCCAGGCGGAAGGCGCGGTCGAAGGGCTTCCAGCCTTCCGGACCCTTCGGGTCGAAGAAGCTGTAGGGGCGGGTGCCCTCATGGCCGTGCGCGGCGAAGGCGGCCTGGAAGTCGCTCCACAGGGTGCGGCTGCCGAGGCCGGCGGAGATGTGGTAGAGGCTGTGCTTCAGGTCGGGCTTGCGCAGCAGGTCGTGCAGCCGGGCCGAGGCCCAGTCCACCGGAACGATGTCGATGAAGCCGTCCGGCGAGCAGGGCAGGACGCCGGTGCGGTCGACCAGCCGGAAGAACCAGAAGATGCTGGCGCTCGGGCGCACGCCCATCGCGGTGTGGCCGACGACGATGGACGGGCGGCAGACGACGATCGGCAGGTCGGGGAAGCCGGCGGCCAGGGCGCGTTCCGCCGCCGCCTTGCTGCGGGTGTATTCGACGATGTGCGGCGTGTCGTGGCCGGGGGCCGGAGCCTCCTCGACCATCTCCAGCCACGGCGTCTCGCCGCAGCAGAAGGCGGTGCCGATGTGCAGGAAGCGCTGCAGGTGCTTCATGCGGCGGGCGCGGGCGGCCAGCGCCAGCGTGCCGTCGACGTTGATCTGCCAGACCGAGTGGCGGCTGTCGAAGGAGGTGTCGGCGGCGACGTGGACGATGTGGGTCACCGCGTCCAGCCGCGGGTCGGCGCTGGTCGCCAGCGACTGCAGGTCGCCCGGGATGATCTGGCAGAGATCGGCGTAGGCCTGGGCCGTGGCGCGGTCGACGCAGCGGGACAGGTTGGTGGCGAGACGGGCGCGGCAGGCGGCCTCGTCGGCGCCGCGGATCAGCAGCAGGCAGTCCGCCGCGGTCCCGTTCTTGACGGCGTCGAGGTAGAAGGAACCACCGAGAAAGCCGGTGCCGCCGGTGAGAAGGATCATGGTGTGCCTCAGTCTCGCGTCTGGGGGAGGGGAGGGTTCGGTCGGTGGCTCCGATCCGCTGGCCCCGATCCGCTGGTCTGGATCAGGCGGGCAGCAGGTCGGGGGCCGGAAGGGCGGGGGTGTCGAGCCGGCGGATACCGCCCTGCTCCACCTGGATCTGCACGTCGGCGGCGTCGAAATACGCGTCGTCGTGGGTCACGGCGATCACGGTGATGCCGCGCGCCTTCATCCAGGGAATGATCTCGCGGTAGAATTTCCGCCGGAAGTAGGGGGACTGGTCGGCGGCCCATTCGTCGAGCACCAGCACGGGCTTGCGCTCCAGCAGGGCGGCGGCCAGCGCGAGGCGCTTCTTCTGCCCCTGCGACAGGTCCACCGTCGTGAAGGCGCGGCCTTCGACCGCCACCTTGTCCGACATCTCCAGCAGGTCGAGCAGCTCGTCGGCGAAGCCGTCCTCCAGCGACACCGCGCCGTAGAGCTGGCGGGTGACGTGGTTGTCGGAGAAGACGACGGAGAACAGGTCGCGGTAGGAGCCCAGCGTGTCCGCCGTCACCACCGCGCCGTCCACCGTCAGGCTGCCGCGTTGCGCCGGGTAGAGGCCGAGCAGCATGTGGATCAGCGTGCTCTTGCCGGCGCCGTTGTGGCCGGTGACGAAGACGACGTTGCCGCGCTCCACCGTCAGGTCGATGGGACCGACGGTGAAGGAGCCGGTGCCGTCGCGTCCGGGGTGGCGGTACGACGCGCCGTCGAGCGCGATGGTGGAGAAGTCGCCGAAACCGGTCGGCGGCGCGTCCTTGACCCGGCGCTGCGCAGGGCGCGGCGGCGCCTTCAGCTCCGCCTCCACCGCCAGATACGACCGGGCGGCGGTCTCGGCGCTGATGTAGGAGGGGTAGGAGGCGACGATGGTGATGACCGGGTAGGCGATGAAGGCGGCGGCGTGGCCGGCCAGCACGACGGTCGCGATGTCGGTGCTCGTCACCGCCGGCAGCAGGAAGATGATCCCGGCCAGCGCCGCGTAATAGGTCAGCTCGCTCAGCGTGAAGTAGTGGCTGTACTCGGCGCCGAAGCGGTGGCGCTCCTTGCGCAGCGCCTCGGCGCAGGCGGTGGCGTCGGACAGCGCGTTGGCGGCGCGGCGGCGGTTCAGCTTGCACTCGCGCAGGGTCTGCAGGATGTGGTCCGACCGTTCCGACAGCGCGCCCTCGGCCTCGTGGATCGTCTCCGACAGCCGCTCCAGCCGCAGGACGGAGCGGGTGATCAGGACGCCGCCGACCGTCAGGAAGCCCAGCACGATCAGCACCGCGGCGTTCGACAGGGTGGCGAGGTAGAGCAGGCAGAGGAGGATCGCCGCGACCGACTGAAAGCTGATGACCAGCGTCGGCACCGCCTGGGCGAGAAGCTGAAGCTCCGGCCCGGCGACCTGGGCGAGGCGGGTGGACCCGACCGCCATGGCATCGGGCAGGTCGGCGGCCACCGCGCGGCGCAGCAGGTCGACGCGCAGAACCGCCAGCGCCGCCTGCATCCGCTTGGACGCCGCGCTCATCATCCAGCCCTGGGCGAACCGCCAGGAGAAGGCGGACAGCAGGAAGATGAACAGCAGACGCTGCAACCCCTCCGGATCGTCCATGATGACCAGAGCGCTGTTCAGCGAGGTCAGCAGGGCGAGGTTGAGGGCCGCCGCCAGCACCGCCAGCAGCATCAGCGGCTGCATGTTGCGCAGGGCGTCGCGTCTCAGGATGCGCCAGAGATCCATCGCCGGCTCACTTGGGCTGGATGAGGTCGAGCAGGCGGGACGGCGACATGGTCGACAGGATGGGGGCCGCCGCGGCCTTCCCGTCCTTGGCTGGTCCGCTGGCGGCCCCCGCGGCACCACCCGCCGCCTGGGGCTTGACGCCGGGGACCGGCGCCGTCGGCGCGTGGCCCGCCGCGGACGGCGCGGGTTCGGCGCCCGCGGTGTTCAGGCTGGGCATCTGGGCGACCGGCACCTGTCCGGGGGTGCCCTCGCCGCTCAGCGAGGGGAGCTGCGCGGCGGGCGGCACCGGCAGGCCGCTCGGCATGGTGACCGTCGCGGCCCCCGCCTGCGGCGCGCCGGGTGCGGGGGCGCCCGGCATCGGGAGGGTGGCGCCCTGGCCCGAGGCGGCGTCGAGGATCAGGGGCAGCCCGCCGCTGGCGGCGTTGCCGATGACGACGATCTTGGCGTTGGGCGAATGGGCCAGCTCCAGCGTCGCCTCGATGCCGCGCCAGCGCAGGTAGTTCTCGGTCAGGTTGGCCTGCACCGTCTCCTGGAAGGCGCGGATGCCCTGGCCTTCGAGCTGCTTGCGCTGGCTCTCGAACAGCTCGCGCTGCAGGCGGAACTGGTATTCCTGGGCGGCCTGGTCCTGCTGGATCTTGCGCTCGATCGACACCATGATCGCCTCGGGCAGCGAGACGTTGCGGATCAGGATGTCCTGGATCAGCAGGTAGCCGGTCTTGGTCCGCCCGTCGGGCTTCGGCGTGTCCTCGGCCCCGATGATCTGGGCGTACATCACGCGGTCGGCGACCTGCTCGAAGGTCTCGGTCTGAACGCGCAGGCGGCGGTGGGCGTACAGCTCGTCGGCCTTGAAGCGCGACACGATCTCGCGCGAGACCGACCCGACCTCCGGCACCAGCAGCACTTCCAGGTAGTTCGGCCCGACGTTCTTGTGCAGGGCGGCCAGCATCTCCGCGTAGGGGCGGTAGCGCACCGTGATCTCGATGCTGACGTTCAGGCCGTCGTTGGCGATGGCCGAGTAGGAGCGGGTGTCCTCCTGCAGGCGCAGGTCGTAGACCTCGATCTTGTCCCAGGGGAAGATGACGTGCACGCCCTCGGCCAGGGCCGGACCCATCTGGGTGCCCTGATGGAAGCGCTTCCACAGCACGCCGCCGTGGCCGGCGGGGATGAAGACGACGATCGACGGCGCGAAGTAGAGGAAGATCAGGATGCCGACCAGCAGCGTGCACAGCAGCGACCGGCGGTGCTCGTCGTACCAGTTGCCGAGCAGCGCGCGCAGGCGCGACTTCGGCTGCGGCGTCGCGTCGGCGTCGTCGTAGGTGAAGGCCTGGTCAGCCATGTCACGCGGTCTCCTGGAGCAAAGCCGTGGCGGGGCGGGACGCGGCCTTGTCGGCCGGCGTGCCCGTCTGCCCGTTCGTCATGTGGCCGTTGGTCATGTGAATGGTCACGTCGCAGACCGACGCGGCGTTGCCGTCGTGCGACACGAAGATCACGGTGCGGCCGAGCGCCCGCAGCTTGCCGATGATCTCGTTGGTGAAGCGGGTGCGGAACTCGGCGTCCTGGTCGGACGTCCATTCGTCGAGGATGATGATCGGACGCCCCTCCGCGACCGCGACGGCCAGGGCGACGCGGCGGCGCTGGCCCTTGGAGAGGTCGCGGTTCAGCAGGCCATCGCCGGTCTCCGGAACCAGATGGTCGATCTTGAGATAGGCCAGCATCTCGCGGAACAGCTCCGCGTCGAAGGTCGGCCCCTGCGGCAGGCGGGTGAACAGGTGGTGGTCCTGGAACACCGCGCAGAACAGGTCGCGGTAGGATTCCAGCCGGTCGCCCTCCACCGCCTGCCCGTCGAGCAGCACCTGCCCCTCGTCCGGGCGGAACAGCAGCGGGATGACGCGCAGCAGGGTGGACTTGCCCGACCCGTTGGCGCCGACGATGCCGACGACGCTGCCCGCCGGGATGGTCATGTCGATGGGACCGATCACGAAGGGCTCGGGCCGCAGCCCGGCGCGGTAGGCGAAGCGCACGTTGCGCAGCTCGATGGCGGAGAAGCGGCGCGGCGCGCGGGCCAGCTTCGACGGCGCGTACTCCGCCGCCGGCATGGCGGCCAGCAGGGTGGTGAGCTGGTTCGCCGCATCCTCCGCCGCGATGTAGTCGGGCACGGCGTTGAGGAACTTCGACAGCGGCCGGGCGAGGAACAGGATGACCGAGGTGACCAGCGGCAGCTCCGCCGCCGACAGCGCGCCCATGCGCGGGAAGATGAAGACGAAGACCGCGGAGAAGCCGATGACGATGGTGGCGATCCAGGAGAACAGCTCGCCCAGATTGCGCCCGTGGCGCCGCTTCAGGTCCTCCCATTGGGCGACGTCGGCCTCGACCGCCTGGGCCAACTCGTCGCGCCGCGCCTTGCCCAGCTTGATCTCGGCGTTGCCGCCGACGATCTCGGAGAAGCCCTGGAGCATCCGCACCTCGGACTCCTTGGCTTGGCCGAGGAGGGCACGGGTCCGCTGCGCCTCGCGCACGTACCAGCCGCCGATCATCGCGCCGGCCACCAGAAGCAGCGTCGCGCCCACGGTGGTCAGCGTCCACAGGTAGAGGTAGGCCACGACCGCCACCAGCATCATGTTGGCGGCGATCGACAGGTTGGGCAGCAGCGCCGCGATGCGCTCCAGATGGTGGTTGCCGAGGTCGAAGGAGCGGCGGGCCTGCATGTCGAGGATGTCGGCGTGGTTGCCCAGCGTGACGGTCTGCAGGAAGCGCCGCCGCACCCCGGCCAGCGCGCTGAAGCCGGTGGTCAGCACCAGCCCGACGAAGCGCTTGCTGAAGCTGTAGGAGACCAGCAGCGCCAGGCAGAAGATCAGGAAGGGCGTGTCCAGCACCTCGCCGCGCATCCAACCGTTCAGCTCGGCGCTGAGGCTCATCAGGCTGATGAGGTTGGCGGCGGCGGCGACGCAGCCGGTGACCACCAGCCGGGTCAGGATCTCACGGTCGGCCAGCCCGATCAGGGGCAGCAGGGCCGAGACGGGCCGGCTGGGGGCGGCACGCTTGCTTGTCTTGCTTTTGCTCATCGGTCCGCGTCACTCCGCCAGCCAGGAGTCGAGGATGCGGGTGATCGTGCCGTTGTCGCGCAGCTTGACGAAGGCGGCCTGCAGCCGTTCGGCCTTCTCCTTGCGCGCCTTGGGCATGGCGATGTAGCGGGGGATCAGGCCGAGCGGCTTGGGCAGGACGCGCACGTCCTTCAGCCGCCCGTCCTGCTTGGCCATGTGGTTCAGCACATGCAGGTCGCCGACGATCACGTCCACCCGGCCCAGGATCAGGCGGCGGAAGTTGACCACGTTGCTGCTCGACGGGATCTTTTCCAGATAGGTCGCGGCGTCGAAGTCCGGCGCGTAGGCGAAGCCGTCGACCACGCCGATGCGGTAGGGGGTCAGGTCCTCCAGCCGCTCGAAGGCGATGGGGGAGTCCTTGCGCACCATGAAGACGGTCGTGCCGGTGCGGAACGGGCCGATCATGTTGTATTGCGCGAAACGGGCGGGCGAGGCGATGAACTGGAACCCGACGTCGGCGGTGTTCTCGTCCATCGACCGGACGACCTCGGTCCAGGACAGCGGCCGGTGGACCGGGGTGATGGTCAGCTCCTTCAGCAGGGCGACGACGATCTCGGTGTCGATCCCCGTGCGGGTGCCGTTGAAGGAGTAGTTGTAGGGCGGGAAATGATCTTCCGACGCGATGGTCCAGTATTCGGCGCGCGCCGGGAGAACCGCGGCGAACAGCGCCAGCAGGACCGGCAGCAGGAGCCGCAGCGCCGGGCGGAGGACGGACGCCGTCGCCGCCGTCATGCCTTCGCCCGCTTCTTGGCGCGGGTGGTCAGCAGGATCATCACGAGAAGGGCGCCGGGCGGTGTCAGGACCACCGCCAGGAAGGCGTAAAGCAGGAAGCCGCCGCGGCGGCCGATCCCCAGAAACCCGACCAGCAGGCAGAGACCGATGTAGATCAGCTCGAACACGGCGATGCTTCCCTCTTTGCCCGGCGCCCCGGCGTCGTGCCCTTAGCCGGCCTTCTGGACCGGCTGCTCTTCCATCTGCGGCGCGGCGGCCGGAGCCTCGCCGGCCTCGTCCTTGGCGGCCTCGTTCCGGGCGGCCTCGAACTCCTTGCGGAAATGCTCGCGCATCGCCTCGACGTCGAAGTCCAGCAGCGTGCCGCCGGTCTCGAAATGCTGCGCGAACACGCGGCCGAGCGCCTGGGTGGCGGCCAGAGACAGGGCCGGCATGACGGCGACGCCCAGGGCGGTGCCGATGAACGGAACGGCCTTCACGGCGGAGCCGAGCACGCTGGAGCTGAGCGCGCCGGGCATGACGCCGCCCATCAGCGCGCCGATGATCGCGCGGGTGCGCTCCTGCGCGAACTCGATCTCATAGAGCTTGGCGAGCTTATGGATCAGGTTGAGCTGGGCCACGCTGACCGCGGCGACGTCCGCGCCGGGAACGGGGATGAGTCCGAAGGCGCCCGAGGCGTAGCTGTGGTACTTGATCAGTTCCTGGGCGCGCTTCTTGCGGTCTACCATGATCCGAAACCTTTCGAGGGTCAGGTGAGGTTGATTTCAGGTGGAAACTTCTGTTTTCGATACACGCCTTAGGACGTTATGCGTCGCAAGATCAGCATTCCGAAAGAAACAAAACATCGCCAATCAACCGCCATCGAGGCGACTGGTAAAAGAATGCCCATATTGCTGCTGGTAAATTAGGCGGGGGTCCCTGGGACCGTCGCTGGACAGAGAACGACTGTCCAACGATCCAATATGCCCCAACGACTTGATACATATTCAGTACTTAACAACGCATTAAATGCCTATGACCACTGGTGGTGTTTTTGTCGGAAGCTGCTTCATCTTTCTACGAATTGTAACAAAGTCCATCATGAGCTTTTCTTTGTGTAATGAACTTCACTACCTTTGCGGGAAGCGAACCGGCAGGTCGAGGGCGCGCGCCGGAAGCTCGTTGCGCGTTCCGGCGCTGATCGCCGCCCCCAGGACCAGGACGGTGTCGCGCACCGGCTGTCCGTCGATGGTCTGCGTCGGCAGGGCGACGCGCAGCAGCAGGCCGTCCCGCGACGACGACGGGGCGTGGCCTTTCAGCAGGCGCAGCAGCGCCCACGGCCCGCGTTCCGCCAGGGTGATGGTGTCGCCGGTCGCCGCGGCGGTTCCGCCCGCCGGCGCGCCCTTCGGACGGAAGGGCGACCCGGCGGCCCAGCGGGCGCTCAGCAAAACCGGCTGGCCTGGCGTCCAGGCGAGCGTTCCGCCGTTGGCTGCCGCGCCCACCGCGCTGGAGCCGGAGCGCACCGACCAGTCGATGATGTGCTCCGCCCCGACCTCCTGCGCGCGGTTGGCGCCGTAGGTGAGGCGGACGCCGACCGGCGCTGGGCGCGCGACGGCTTCCAGCAGGGGGCGGGCGGCCTCCATCCGCTCCATGAAGGCGGCGACCTCGGGGGTCGCGGTCCGCATCACCGCCGCCCGGTGCTCGTCGAGCTGCCGGTAGAAGCGGCGGACGTCCTGCGGGTCGGCGTCCGGCGCGCCGCGCGCCTGTTCGGAGCCGACGAAGGGGAAGCGCCCGGCGAGGGTCTGCGCGAAGGCGGCGGACAGCTTCGACAGGGCGACGTCGCTGTCCGGGATCGTGGCCTCCACCGGCGGTCGGGGCGGGATCGGCAGATGCGCGACGACGGCCGGCTCCTCTGTGATGGCGGGCGCGACGGCGGGCGGCGGCGCCACGGGGTCCGGCGAGGGGCGCGCGGCAGGCGGAGCCGCCGCGACGGGCTTGGCCGGCTCGGCTTCGGGCGCAACGGGCTTTGGTTGCGCAGGCTTGGCTTCGGCGGGTTTGGCTTCGGCGGGCTTGGCTTGTTCAGGCTTCGGCGGCTCCGGCTTCGGCTCGGCCGGCTTGGCAACCACGGCGGGCGGAGCCTCGGGAGCCGGTGCGGGCAGGGCGGCGGCCAGGGCGTCCGGCAGCGCGATCACCGCCGGGTTCAGGGTCAAGGCCCCGCCCTCGCCCACCGCGAACAGGGCGCCGGTCTGCGGCGCGTCCAGCGCCAGGACGGCGGCGCGGGCGCCGGTTGCGGCGGTGGACAGGGCCTCGGTGATGCGGTCGGTGGTGTCCCGGCCCGGCAGATCGGCGATGGCGGCCTTCTGAAGCACCACACGGATCGCGTCGGGCAGGCCGCGGGCGGGGTCCTGCAAGGCACCGGCGATGGGCCAGGCGACGGCCTCGGCGACGGCGCCGGTCAGGCGGCGGACGTCGTCGACGTCCTCGGCGGTCGGCGCCTCCGGCAGGCCGCGCAGCCGCTCGGCCAGGGCCTCGGCGCGCTGGCGGAGCGGGTTGCGGCCGTACAGCTCCTCGGCCAGCGGGGCGGCGAGCTGCACCGATTCCGCGCGCACCGCCGCGGCGATGGTCCGGGCGTCGAGGTTGGGCAGGTCGGCGCCCGCGGCGATGCGCGTGATGTAGCCGTCCGTCGCCGTCATCGGCGAACGGGGGACGGCGCCGTAGACGCTTTCGGCCAGCGCGTTCAGCTCGTCGAAGCCGCTGTTGCGGCGGAAGCGGTCGTAGCGCTCTAGCGCGTCGCGCCGCCCGCCGATGCGGTCGAGCTGCTCGGCGAGGCGGCGGAAGGCGGGCAGGTCTTCCACCCGCTGCGGGTTGGCCACCGGCGGCAGGTCGGCCATGGTGGCGCTGGGCAGCAGCGCGTCACGGATCGGCCGCAGCACCGAGCGGCGCAGCGTGACCGAGGCGAGCCGCTTCTTGTCCTCGTCGAAGGCGCTGAACAGCGAGGTCGGCAGCAGCGGCGTGGCGAGGGGACTGCGCTCCATCACCGCCGTGGCGGCGATCACGTGCCCGACCAGAGGCCCGTCGGTCACGGCGTCGCGCGCCAGCAGCGCCCGGCGGAGGTCGGCGGTGGCGGCGGCGACCGGCGGGCTGCCGGCGGACACGCTGGACACGCCCTGCCACGCGGCGACCGACAGGCCGGCGACCGAGGCGGCGAGCGCCGCCTGCGCCATCCGGCGGCGCTTGTGGGCCTGCTGGTAGGCGGCGTCGGACGGCCGCCCATAGCCGGCCTCGGCGAAGGCCCGGCCCGGCAGCAGGTCGCGGGCGAAGACCGGACGGCGCCCGCCAGTGGCCGGGGCGTAGGCGCCGGTCAGGGCGATGCCGCGCAGCGGGAAGGGCTCCGCCTGATCGTCGCCGCCTCCATCTCCTCCCAGGGCGCCGTCGAGGAACAGCGCCAGCGGATGGCGCAGCGTGTCCAGGGACGCCGGCAGCAGCGGCAGGCGCACCCCGGCGGTGCCGGCGGCGAAGGCGTCGGCCTCCAGAACGGCGATGTCGGCGGCGATGGCCTCGAACGCCTCGTCGATGCGGCGCGGCTCGAAGGGCTTCGCCCAGTCCTGCGGGTTGGTCCATCCCAGCACGCCGTCCAGCAGGGCCGACGGCATGGCGGCGCAGAGGTCGGCGAAGCCGTCCAGCGCCTCGGCGCGAACCACGACCACATGCACGGGGGCGACCACGCCGAGATCGTCGCGCAGGGTCCGCAGGCGCTCCCGCAGGGCGGCGCCCCGCTTGGCCAGCGCGTCGCGCGGGCCATGGTGCTTGGCGGGGCGCTCGGCGGCGGCGCTCAGCTCGTCGGCGCCGACCATCAGCAGGACGCCGTCCAGCGGGCGGCGCATCGGCCGCTTGCGCATCGCCGCGACCAGCGCCGGCCAGGACGCGCCCAGCCGGGAGCCGTCGGCGGAATCGGCGCCAGCGTGCAGGATCGCCGCCCCTTCGCAGAACCACCAGCAGCCGTTCTCGCCGTTGCCGTCCTCGGGCCAGCGGACATGGGTCGGGTCGGTGGCGAGCAGGGCCGGGCCGCCGACGCCGAAGGCGAGGAACCACGGGATGTCGCCGCGGCGCAGGGGACCGCGCATCTGCCGCGTCAGGATGTCCAGCCCCTCGCCGTAGATGCGGGCGTTGGGCGGCGTGTCGGCGGCGGCCTTCTTCGGCGGTGGCACCTCTGCGCGGACGCGCAGCGGCGCTGGCGGGGCGGTCCGGCGCGCGGGCGCCTTCTTCCGGACGGTGCCCTTGGCGGCGGGCTTGCGCCGCCAGCCGCGCAGCGTCGGCCAGACCATCCGGCCGAGGCGGTAGAAGATGTAGAGCGGCAGCGCCAGCAGCGCGTAGGGCGCCAGCGTGACGGCGAAGGACAGCAGAGTGACGATGGCGGAGCCGATGGTGGAGAGCACCAGCTCCAGCGTGAGCATCAGTAGGACCATGACAGCCCCATGTCCTCGACCGCGGCGCGGGCGCCGCTCAGATCGCGTTGGATGCCGCCGACGGCGCCGGCCCACAGCAGGTGCGAGACCACCAGGAACAGCACGGCGGTCCCGCCGACCGCCCACCACCAGCGGCGTGCGGACGGCGCGGGGTAGCCGGGCACGGCGCCTTCCGGCGGCTCGCAGGCGCGCGGGCTGGGGTGGCTGGCCGCGGCGCGCTCGCCGACGACGATGCGGTGCAGGGCGGGGCGGCGGGCGGTCGCCTGGGCGTCGTCGGGAAAGCCCAGAGCCAGCGCCGCGAGATAGACGGCGGCCAGCCCGCGGTCGGCCTTGGCGCCCTGGCGGATCAGGTCGTCGGCCTGGACGAACAGGGTCTGCAGCGTGGCGTTCGCGCCGAACAGACGGCTGGAGACCACGGCGTCGGCGGGCCGCGTCTGGGCCAGCGCGCGATCGGCCAGCATGGCCATGGCGAAGGCCGCCTTGACCACCGTGCCGTGCGCGCCCGGCCCCTGCGAGACGGCGGCGCCGCTCATCCCGTGGAGCGTCGCGGTCAGGCGGTCGGCCACCGTCCCCGCCGGGGCCTGCGCGTCGGCGCAGCCGGCGAGCAGGTCCTCCTGGAAGGCGCGGAACAGGGCCAGCGTGCCGGCGGGCTTGCTCCCGGCGGGCATGGCCTTCGGTGCAGGGGCGGATTGGGCCGCAGCGGTTTGGGTGGTCACGGCGTTCCCTCCGTCAGCGGAGCCACGGTGAAGCTGTCCCGTCCCAGCCGCACGTCCAGGGCGCCGGCGCCGTCCAGACTCTGCCGGTGGGCGCCGGACGCGCCGTACCGGGCGTAGACGAGGGTTCGGGTCGGGGTGGCAGGAGATGGAGCGAAGGGAGGCAGGCTGTGCAGCAGCACGCTCTGGCCCGGCACCATCTCCCAGGAGGCGATGGCGATGCGGTTGCCGGCCTCGGCGCTCAGCGCCTCGCGGTCGCGGAACCAGCCGGCGGCGTCGAGACCGGCCAGCCGCCCGGCCAGCGCCGGATCGGCCACCCGCACCACGTCGACGGCGACCGGGCGGCGCCCGTTGGCGTCGGGCTCGGCGACGATGCGCAGCACGGGGGCGTCGGCGCGCCCCGCGCCGGGCGTGGGGACGCCCGCGGCGCAGCCGGCAAGCGTCAGGGACAGGATGATCGCGAGGCGCTTCATGTCAGCCACCGCCTCAGCCCCCGCCGCCGGGCGCCGACTGGCCGACGCAGACGTAGCCCGCCGGGGTATGGCGGTACCAGTTGCCGGTCGCCTCGGCGCAGGGGGCGAGGACGCGGTCGTTGCGCTGCGGCTCCGCTGCCGCCGGGGCCGGGGCGGGGTCCATTTCCCGGCCTGTGGCGGGACGGTTGGTCACGACGAAGCCGTCCTCGTCCTCCTCCACGATCATCACGTAGCGCGCGCGCTTGGCGGGGTAGCGGATGCCCACGTCGTAGTCGCCGTCGGCCACCTTCTCCAGGATCGCGCCGGGGCGGTCGCCGCCCAGCGGCGCGCAGCCCGTCCCGGCGAGCAGGACCGGCAGCAGCGCCGTCGCGGCGATCAGGGTTCGCATCATCGGGGTGTTCCTGCTCATGCCGGAATCGCCTTGCGCTGGGCGTTGATCGCGGCGGCGGGGCCGGCGGCCTCCATCAGGTCGGGCGGGGTCGGTTCGATGCCGGCCTCGGCCAGCGTCCGGTAGACGGAGCGCCAGACCAGCTCGGGCACGACGAAGCTGGCGTCGTAGTCCTCGACCCAGAAGAACAGGTTGTACTTGCACAGCCATTGGCCGTTGACGCCGCGGATGCCGTCGTAGCGGACGAAGGGCGGGCCGCCGGTGGCGCTGGGCATCACCTTGTCGGCGTTCTGCAGGGCGGTGGTCAGCAGGCCGCCCATCTGGCCGGGGTCGTGGCGGGCGTCGGCGTAATATTCCAGCTTCATCGACACCCGCTCGACCGCGCTGAAGTTGACGACGGTCGCCTCCGACACCTTGGCGTTGGGCATGGCGACGATGAAGCCGGCGACGTTGCGGATCCGCACCGTGCGCCACGTCATGTCGACCACGACGCCGCGCACCAGATCGGTGATCTGGATGCTGTCGCCGATCTGGAACGGCCGCTCGATGTTCAGGACGATGCCGGAGAAGACGTTGGCGATGTTCGCCTGGATGGCGAGGCCGATGACCATGCCGACGAGGCCGGAGGCGGCGAGCAGGCTGGTGATCGGCTGCTTCAGCACGAAGGCGATGATGCCGCAGCCGGCGAAGCCGAAGACGATCAGGGTCGAGAAGCGGCGGACGATGCCGGGAATCTTGCGCTGGGTGCGGATTTCCAGCGGGGTCCAGACGAAGCGTTCCAGCGTGCGGTCGACCAGGATGGCCGGCACAATCCACCACAGCACGTTGACGCCGTTCACCACCATGGCGATCCCGCTCGGCGGCAGCGTCGCCACCGCCTGGTCCAGCGCGATGTTGCCGGCGGACATCAGCAGCAGCGGCCAGGACAGAATGCGCATGAACAGCGTCTGGATCTTCCAGAACTGGCCGCGGTCGCGGCGGTCCATGACGGCGGCGAAGACCGCCAGCACGGCGCTGAAGATGGCGATGTAGACGAAGAAGTCGCGGTGGATGAAGTCGCGCGCCGCCGGGGCGTCCGGGGTGGCGACCACGCCGAAATCGACCCGCGAGAAGTCCGGCTGCGGGCGCCCGAAACCGACGTAGTTGGGATCGCCCTCGCTGCCGACCGAGGCGACGTCCTGCGAGATCCAGGCGCGCGACAGCCGCCAGCCGGGCGACGGCGCCAGCACCCGCTTGGCGCGGAGCTGGTCGAGCAGGGTGGAGCTTTCGCTCTCGCCCTCCAGCGCGCGGCGGAAGCGGTCGGCGAGGCCGGGATCGACGGCGGACGCGGTTTCCGCGGCGGCCATCGCCTTCAGCTTCTCCACGAAGTCGTTGGTGTCGACCAGCGACATGCCGAGAACGTCGGTGACGAACATCACCGTGTTCCGGTTCTGCGTCCGGTGGCGGAAGCTGACGCCGACCGTCTGGCTGCCGTAGGGCGGGCGCTGGTCGAAGACGTTCAGGGCGAAGCGCCCCTCGATCCGGTAGGCGACGTAGGTGGTGACCTCGCCGCGCTCCTCGCGGTAGGGCTTGCCCAGCTCGACCGGCTTGACCGCGTTGGTGAAGACGACGTCCGCCGGGTTGAAGGCGCCGCGGTAGCGGAACCAGATCGTCAGGTTCAGCGTCGCCTCGTTGGCGTCCGGATTGAGGTCACGGATCTCGTGGAGCTGGACGCCGGTGTAGATGACGTCCGTCTTGTACATGAAGCGGTCGTTGACGTAGAGCGCCCGGCCCTTGGTGACCTCCTCCAGGAAGTTGGAGACGCCGGCCTCGCGGATCGGCTGGAGCTGGGTCAGCGCCGCCACCGGGTTCAGGCCGTTGTAGGAGGCCATCATCACCGGCAGGGTCGCTTGGCCCCGCGCGTCAAAGGTCCAGGTGCCGACCGTGCCCTGGAAGGCGGTCTCGGCGCGGTCGTGGTCGGCGATGGCGCGGCGGAGCGCCTCGCCGTCCGGCTTGCCGGCGGCGGTATTCGTTTTAGCGATGGCTCCGGCTATGAGGTCCACGCCGTCGGCGCCCAGCGCCGCCGCCCAGTCGGGCACCGCGTTGAAGCGCTTCACATACTGGCCGTAGAAGCGCTGCGCCCGCTCGTTCGCCGTGTCGAACAGCACGGGCGAGGACACCAGCAGGCCGTGGCCGTAGGCCTCCGGCGTCAGCGCCTTGGGGTTGGCCTGGGCCTGGGCGACGATCTCGGTGCGGAAGGCCGACGAGGCCATCTCCGAGCTGCCGGCGATCAGGTTGCGCACCCCGGCGTCGCGCAGCGCCACCACCACCCGCGCGCTGTCCACCGCCGACCCGATGACGATGACGGCGCCGGTCGGCATCTTCTCCTTGACCGCTTGGGCCAGCGCCGGCAGGGCGCCGGCACCGCCGCGGCCCGGCGCGAAGGTCCACTGGCCGACCAGCCTGGTGCCGAAGCGCTGGAGGATCGCGTCGAACTGCCCGGCCTGGAATGCTGCCTGCTCGCTGTCCTCGCGGACGATGGCGACGGTCGGCTCGCCCACCACGTTGCGCACGTAGTTGGCGAGGAAGCGCGTCTCGTGCGTGCGGTCCAGCGTGATGCTGAACAGCCAGGGGCTGGGCGCGGCGTCCGCCGGGCGGACCAGCGGGCGCGGGGCGATCAGCGGGATCTGCCGCTGGGCGTAGATCGCCGTCGCGCTGTCGGCGGCGTCCGGCGTGTGGCCGATCACCGCGAGGACCGAGGGATCGTTGGAGACGCGCCGGGCGATCTCCAGCGACTTGCCCTTGTCGCCCTCGTCGTCGAAGGGCTTGACCACCACGGGACGGCCGGCGACGCCGCCCGCCGCGTTGATGGTGTCGGCGCGCAGCGCCGCCCCCTTGCGCAGGGCCAGCCCCAGCGCCGCGTCCGGCCCGCTGAGCGGCCCGACGACGGCGACGGTCAGCGGCTCGCGCGCGCTGTCGCCGAGGAAGCCGGCGCGGACGACCAGGGAGACCAGCACGGTGACGAGCATCGCCGCCGCCAGGATCAGCGCGAAGCGCGCCTTTTTGGTCAGGTGCGACCAGCGCAGCGGCGGCCGGGAGCGGGGCTGGAGCGAGCTCAGCATGGGGTGTCCGTTTGGCGTTGGGCGGCTTCCCTCTCCCGCCTCGGGAGAGGGAAGGGGCCCGCGAAGCGGGAAGGGTGAGGGTGAGTGCAAGGATCAGGCGGTCGCGCCGTTGGACGACCCTCACCCTCCCGCGCTTCGCGCGGGTCCCTCCCTCTCCCGGGGCTCTCGGCGGCCAAAGGCCGCCTGACGCCGTCAGCGCCCGCAAGCGGGCGCGAGAGGCGGGAGAGGGAAATGGTGGCAACCGGTCCGGCCATCCTCATTGCTCCTGCATCGCGTGCTGGAGGCCGTTGAGGACCGGCGAGAACACGTAGTCGAGGATGGTGCGCCGCCCGGTCAGGATGCTGCAGGTCACGCGCACGCCGGGGAACAGCTCGTAGGTCTTGCCGCCGTAGTCGAAACGGGTCACCGGCAGCTCGACGCGGACCTTGTAGTAGGACTGCTTGTTGGCGTCGAGGAGCGTGTCGGGGCTGATCGTCCGCACCCGCCCCTCGATGTGGCCGAAGCGCGAGGCGTCGCCGCCGGCCAGCGTCACCACCACCGGCTGGTCGGGGCGGACATAGCCGATGTCCTGCACCGGCAGGCGGGCGTCCACCACCAGCTTGCCGTCGCGCGGCACCAGCTCCACCACCGTCTCGCCGGCCTTGACCACAGCGCCCTTGGTGGAGACGGCCAGCGTCTTGACGATGCCGTCCATCGGGGCCCGCAGGCTGCTGCGGTCCAGGCTGTCCTGGTAGCGGGTCAGGCGCTGCGACAGCTCGTCGTGGTTGCGGCGGGCCTCGTCGAGGGCGTTGCGGCTCTCCTCCTCGTACTTGCGGCCGATCCACACCAGCTTGCTGCGCGCCTCGGCCAGCGCCGCCTCGGCCTGGGCCAGCGTGGCGCGGTCCTCGGCGATGGCGCTGCTGACGCGGGCGTCGTCGCGCAGCAACTCCAGATGCTTCATGCGGTTGGTGATCTCGCGCTTCAGCAGGGTCTCGCTGATGGAGAGCTGCTCGCGGATCAGCCCCTGCGCCACCTGGGAGCCGCCGATGCGCGCCCGCACGGCGGCCACCTGCTGCTCGCGCTGGGCGATGTCCTGGCGCTGGATGTCGAGGTCGGAGGCCAGCCGGTCGCGGCGGGCGCGGAACAGGTCGCGGGTCTGCGCCACCAGATCGGGCCGCTCGCGCAGCAGACGGTCGGGGAAGGCGATGGTCTCGCGGCGCCCGACCTCCGCTTCCAGCCGCGCGGTGTCGGCCGACAGCGAGCCGAGGCGCAGCTTCAGCTCCTCCAGGTCGGCGCGGATCTTGGTCTGGTCCAGCTCGACCAGCACCTGTCCGGCGGTGACCGAATCGCCCTCCTGAACCAGGATGTCGCGGACGATGCCGCCCTCGAAATGCTGGACCGACTGGTTGTAGGACAGCGGCACCACGTCGCCGGGCGCGCTGCTGGAAACGTTCAGCTCGGCGATGGCCGCCCAGCCGAGCGCGGCGAGGAAGGCGGCGATGCTGACGACGAACAGGCCGTCGCCGAACCGGCTTTCGCTGTCCGTGGGCGACGACCCCGTCAGGGAGGCCGGAAGGGCGGTCGGGATGCCTGTCGTGCCGGTGGTTGGGATGACCGGCGGCACGGCGGGAGCCGGGCCGGCGGCCGGCTTGCGGGTCAGCAGGGGAAGCGGCTTCATGGCGTCACCAGCCCCGCCGGCTCGCGGGCGGCCACGGTGCCGTTCGGTTGGTCGAGGTCGAGCACCAGCGAGGCGCCCTGGAGGATGCGCGGGTCGTGGGAGGCGATGATCACCGTGTGGCCGCTCCGCGCCAGCTCGATCAGCGTGCGGTAGACGGTGGCGGTGCCCTCGGAATCCAGCCCGTCGGTCGGCTCATCGAGCAGGATCAGCCGGCCGCCGACCGCCAGAGCGCGGGCCAGCGCCAGCCGGCGGCGGTGGCCGGTCGGCAGCTCGTGGCCGAAGTTGCGCAGCGGCGTGTCGAGCCCCTGGGCGCAGTCGGCCACCGTGCGGTCGGCCCCGGCGCGGTGCAGGACGGCGTGCAGCTCCGTCTCCGACAGGCGCGGGTTGGCGAGCAGCAGATTCTCGCGGATCGTCCGGTTGAGGAACACCGGCTCCTGCGGCAGCAGCCCGATCTGCTGGCGCCACCAGGAAGGGGCGAATTTGCGGATGTCCACGCCGTCGGCCAGCACGGCACCCTCCTGCGGGTCGGCCAGACCGGCGATCAGGCGGATCAGCGTCGATTTGCCGGAGCCGTTGCGGCCCTTCAGCACCAGGATGTTGCCGGCGGGCACCGACAGGTTGAGACGGCGCAGCAGCGGCGTGACGCCGCCCGGCGGGGTGAAGGTCAGGTCGCGCAGCTCCAGCGAGCCGGCGTAGCGGGGCAGACTGGTGCCGCCGGTCGGCTCGACCGCGGTGCGGGCGAACTGCTCCAGACGGACCTGCGCCTGACGGGCCATCGCCAGGGACTCGCCGATCTGCGCCAGCCGCGTGAAGGGGGCGAGCGCGCGGCCGACCAGCAGGTTGATGCCGATCAGCGAGCCGACGTCCAGCTCGCCGCGCACCACCAGGACGGCGCCGGTGGCGATCACCGCCACGCCCTGGAGCGCCTGGAGGCTTTGCGCGGCCGACTGGGCGCGGCCCTGGCGCATCGACATGCGCTCGCGGACCACGCGCAGGGCCTTGGCCGCGCGCTGCCAATCGCCGAGAAGCGGCTTGGCGCCGCCGAACAGGGCGACCGCGTCGCGCCCGACGATGGCGGTGGTGACCAGCCCCTGGGCGTCGGCGCCGGCCTGGGCGAGGTCGCGCCCGACCGCCCGCATGTCCGCCTGGGCCAGCAGCCCGGCGGCGATGGCCAGCAGCGTGAAGACGAGGCAGATCGCCGCCAGCGGCCAGGAGATCAGCGCCACCACGAGGATGAAGCCGAGCGCGAAGGGCAGGTCGAACAGCGTCGCCAGATTGGCGGAGCCGAGCGCGGAGTCGATCTGCTCCGGCGCCCGCAGCGCCTCGCGCCGCGCCGCGTCGCCCTCGGCCGACCCGGCGCCGCTGCGCGCGGTCATCAGGATGCCGAAGGCCCCGGTGCTCAGGCGTTCGTGCTCGGCCCGCCCGATGCGCCCGGCGATGCCCAGCCGGACATGGCGGAACAGATGCTCGAAGGCGATGGACAGGACGACGCCGACGGTCAGCGCCGCCAGCGTGGAATCGACGCCGTGCGTCACGTAGCGGTTCAGCACCAGCATCGTGTAGAAGGACGAGGCCAGCCCGAGCAGGTTCGCCGCCAGCGACGCCGCGAAGACGCGGGCGGTCAGCCGCAGGTTGGCGCGCAGCCGCAGCGCGAGAAGCCCGATGGCGCCGCCGTTCATCGCTGGTCTCCCGTGCCGCGCCGGCCCGGATCGCGTCCGCCTTGATCGCGGAAAGCGCCGCGGCCCATCGGGGCCAGCTTCGGCATCGGCTTGGTCTGGATGTCGGTGGCGTTCAGCCGGCCCATGGCGGCGAGCAGACGGTAGCCGGCCAGCACCAGTTCCGTCTCCGCCGCCGCGGCGTCGCTGCGCGCGTTGATCAGCGTCGTCTCGCCCGACAGGATGTCGATCAGCGACCGGGTGCCCAGCTCGCGCTCCGACCGCGCCACGTCGAGGAAGCCGGCAGCGAGGCTCGCCTGATCGTTCAGCAGCTGCACCTGGGCGCGGGCGCTTTCCAGCCGGTTCCAGCTGTTGCGGACGGTCTCCAGCACCGTGCGCTCCTGGTCGGCCCAGCTGGCGTCCGCGGCCCGCAGGTCGGCCTCGGCCAGCCGGATGCTGTTGAGCGCGGTCAGGCCGGTGTTCAGCGAGAAGGTGACCTGGAGCTTGAACAGCAGCTCGTTCTGCCGCCCCGGCTGGCCGGCGACGTCGCGCTTGACATTGCGCTCCACGAAGCCGTCGATCCGCGGGTAGAGCGTGCGGCCGCGCACCGAGGTCACCGCCTCCTGCGCCGCCGCGGTGGTCAGGGCCAATTCCTGAAGGCGCGGGTTGTGGCGGCGCGCCTCCTCCACCGCCGCGTCCATCGAGACGGGCAGGCCGGCGCGGGTCATCGCCAGGACCTGGGCGTTGCCGACCTGGAAGGGAACATGGCCGAAGAAGGCCTGGAAGCGGCTGAGCGCGTTCTGCGTCGCCTCCTCCGCCGCGACGCGGCGGGCCTGGGCGCCGGCGAGCTGGCTCTTGGCCTGGAGCACGTCGGTGGAGAAGCCGAAGCCCTCCTGAAGGCGGACCTCCTCCAGCCCGGTCTGGCGGCGGATGTTGTCTTCGGACTGGCGCGCGAAGGCGAGCAGCTGATGGGCGCGGACGAGGCTGGCGTAGGCGGTGAGGCCCTCCACCAGCAGCTCCTGCCGGGTGCGCTCCACCGCGATGTCGGCGCGGACCAGCGTCACCTGGGCGCGCCGGATGTCGGCGTTGGTCGCGTCGAAGTCCCAGATCAGCTGCGTCGCCCGCGCCGAGAACTGCGAGGCGTTCATGTCGGTGTTGGGCAGGCCCGCCGGCTTGGTCGTGCTCTCGCGCCCGCCGTTCGCCGACAGGCTCAGCGTCGGGTACCAGCCGCCATGGCTGACCCGCAGGGCGTTGCGCGCCCCGTCGGCGGCGGCCTCCGCCCCGCGCAGGCGGTCGTGGCTCTCCGTCGCCTTGCCGATCAGCGCCACAACCTCATCGCGCGGTGCTGCAACCAGAGATTGTGGTGCTCCGGTCAGAAGCGGAAGCGCAACCGTGGCGATAAGACAAAACTTGTGCATGAGGGTCCTGGAGATCGCCGCATGACTAGGCCGTTCGGCCTAAAGCGATGATGATCTTAGTCGAGAACTCTCATACTCATTTAGGACAAAACAGTATCCAAATACCTAAAAATGCGACGAATTTTGTCAGTCATTCATGAATTTTCTGCGACCGGCACAATCGTCGATGCATGGGTTGTGGCGTGGTGTGTGTCCGCGCTGTGAACGGCCATTGCCCAATCCCCCGCGTGCGCATCCAGACCATTCTGCACAACCGGAACGGTGTCCGGCAGCCCCAGCCCGGAGGAGAGCAGCGCCGCGTAGTCGAAGCGCCCGTGATCGGCCTGCGGCGAAGGCGACGCGGCCAGCGGCTGGCTGTGCAGCTGCGCCGCGACGGTGGCCTGCGCGTCGAAGGCGACGCCGGCCACCAGGCGGCTGCTGCCGTCGGCCATGGTCATGCTGGTGGTGCCGAGGATGTGGTTGCCGGCCAGCGTCGTGTCCGCCGGGGTGGCCGTGGTGGCGATGGACAGGATTCCGGCCTCGGCCAGCGTGCGCAGCTCGCCCGGCTGGCTCACCCCGTCGCCGTCGGCGTCCTGCCAGACCTGGAGCGTGGCGAAGCTCTCGTCCGCGGCGTCGATGCGCCCGTCATGGTTGCTGTCGAGCGAGGCGAGCGCCTCCAGGCTGCTGTTGAAGCCGCCACCGTTCGAGCCGGCTCCGAAATGCTCCGACACGAGTTCGCGTCCGTCGTCGATCCGCCCGTTGTGGTTGTCATCGCGCACCAGCAGCGCGTTACCCTTGCCGACCCAGCCGGTCCGGTCTGCCACGCCGTCGCCGCTGACGTCGAACAGGACGCCGTCCGTCAACGCCCGCAGGGCCAACCCGTCGCCGGCCATGTCCAGCACGATGGGGTCGCTGGCCACCGTGGTCAGCTTGACGTTGTCGATGCGCAGCACCGGGTTGACGCTGTTGTCGCTGGTGTCGGAGGTGCCGAAGCCCAGCGACAGGGTGCTGTTGGCCGGGATGACCACGCTGAACTTGCCGCTGGCGCTCGCGTCCTTGGCGAGCAGCGTGACCACGCCGTTGACGCTGACGAAGGCGAAGTCGTGATAGCCCGGGTCCGAGAAGATGAAGGTCCAGTCGAAGGTCAGCGTCGTGTCCTTCGCCACCGTGACGGTGCTGGCCAGCTTCATCGCGTGGCCGAAGGACGGGACGGTGCCGGTCGCCGCCGCGATGGAGCCGTGGGCGAGGCCGAGGAAATCCTCGAGTTGGGTCGGCGTCCGGCCGCCCGCCGAAGTCAGGGTGCCTTCGTGCCCGTCGCCGGTCGCGCCCACCGTGGCCCCGCCGGTGTAGCTCCAGCCGGTCAGCCCCTTGTCGAAGGAGCCGTTGGGGATCAGCACGCCGGGATGCAGGGTGACGGTGTCCGTCGCGGCGGAGAAGGCGCTGCCCTCGCCGAGGGTGATGGCGGTCTTGGAGCCGGCGCTGCCGGTGGTCTGGTCCCAGGCGCGGATGGTCAGGGCGCCGTTGACGGTGGCCGGCACCGCGGCGTTGGGCTGGAAGTAGAGCCGGTCGGTGGCGCGCAGGAGAAGGGCGGAATCGCTGTCGTTGACCGCGCCGACGAGGGTCCAGGTGGCGCCGTTGTCGGTGGAGAACCACCAGCGGCCGTAGCTCTCGTTGGTGCCGGTCAGGGCGATGCCGGTGACGGCGCCCGCGTCGGCGTCGGTGACGTTGGCCGGGCCGCTGCCGTTCAGCCCGACCAGCTTGGACACCGCGAAGCCGGCCGTGCCCGCGGCGGGAGCGGCCAGGGCCTCCGCCGCCACGGTCACGTCGAGGTTGGTGTCGATCAGGACGGGGGAGGCGTTCGGCGGCGCCACGGTGACGCCGATGGTGGCGGTCGCGGTCAGCGGCCCGCCGGCCCCGCCGTTGCCCAGGTCGTCCACGACGATCCGGATGGCGTCGGCCCCGGTGTAGGCGCTGGCCGTGTAGAGGAGACCGTTGGCGGCGCCGAGCAGCCCGTTGATGGTGGCGAGCGTCGCGCGGATGGTGACGCTGTCCGTTCCGTTGCCGGTGATGACGGCGTCCCACCCGGCGCTGGCCAGGGTCAGCGTGCCGTGGCCGGCGGTCAGCGTGACCAGCATCGGCAGCGGGCCGGCGTCGACGTCGGACACCGACAGGCCGGTGACCGCCACCGCCACGCCTTTCACCGTCGCCAGCGCCGTCGTGCCTGCGGTGATCTGCGGGGCGTCGTTGACCGGGGTGACGGTGCCGGTCAGGGCGATGGTGTCGGCGCTGTAGACGGTGCTGCCGCCGACGCCGGCCGTCAGGTCGACGCGGCCGCCGGTGACGACGGGCGCGCCGCCGTCCTCGATCAGCCGGACGGTCAGGGCCGGGGTGGTGCCGTTCCAGTCGGCGGCGGGAACGAAGCGCAGCATGGCGCTGGCGGCGACGACCAGCGCCGTCCCCTCCGCCACCGCGCCCACGGTGATCCAGGCGGAGCCGGACCAGTATTGCCAGACGCCCTGCGCGGCGGTCGCCGCGTTGCCGACGATGGCGATGCCGGCGAAGCCGTTGGCGGAGGACCCGCCCGTCACGGCGTCCGCCGGGTCGGAGAACAGGTGGCCGAACAGGGCGGTGACGCTGGTGCCCGTCGGATTGGCGGTGTCCTCGGCGAGGGTCGGCAGGGTGGCCGTGGTGTCCGTCGCCACGGGGGCGTCGTTGACCGGAATGACGGTGCCGGTCAGCGCGATGGTTCCGGCGCTGTAGGCGGTGCTGCCGCCGACGCTGGTCGCGTCGACCCGCGCGCCGCTGGCGATCGGGCCTTGCGACGAGTCGACCAGCCGGACGGTCAGGGCGGGGGTGGTGCCGTTCCAGTTGGCGGCGGGCACGAAGCGCAGCGCCGTGTTGGCCGCCAGCAGCAGGCCGTTGCCGCCGCTGGCCGCGCCGATGTCGGTCCAGGCCGTCCCGGTCCAGTACTGCCACGCCCCTTGCGCCGCCATGGCGGCGTTGCCGACCACCACGATGCCGGCCAGCGTGTCGGCCGCCGAGCCGCCGCTGACCGCGTCGGCGGCGTCGGAGAAGAGAGCGCCGAACAGGCTGGCGACGGTGGCGCCCGCCGGGTTCGCGGCGTCCTCGGCGATGGTCGGCAGGGTGGCCGCGGTGCCGGTGGCGACCGGCGCGTCGTTGACCGGGGTGACGGAGCCGGTCAGCGCGACGGTGCCGGCGCTGTAGCGGCTGTCGCCGCCCACGCTCGCCAGCGCGGTCCACCCGCCGCTGGCCACGGCCCCCTGTGAGTCGTCGATGAGCCGGACGGTCAGGGCCGGGGTGGTGCCGTTCCAGTTGGCGGTGGGCACGAAGCGCAGCGCCGTGTTCGCCGCCAGCAGCAGGGCGTTGCCGTCCGAGGCCGCTCCTATGGCCGCCCAGCCGGTGCCGGTCCAGTATTGCCAGACGCCTTGGGCGGCGGTCGCCGCGTTGCCGACGACGGCGATGCCGGCGAAGCCGTTGGCGACGGACCCGCCCGCCACGGCGTCCGCCGGGTCGGAGAACAGGTGACCGAACAGGGCGGTGACGCTGGTGCCCGTCGGATTGGCGGTGTCCTCGGCGAGGGTCGGCAGGGTGGCCGTGGTGTCCGTCGCCACGGGGGCGTCGTTGACCGGAATGACGGTGCCGGTCAGGGCGATGGTTGCGGCGCTGTAGACGGTGCTGCCGCCGACTCCGCCAGTCAGGTCGACGCGGTTGCCGCTGAACAGCGGCGCCCCGCCGTCCTCGACCAGCCGGACGGTCAGGGCCGGGGTGGTGCCGTTCCAGTTGGCGGCGGGCACGAAGCGCAGCACCGTGCTGGCGGTCAGCAGCAGCCCGTTGGCGTCGCCCGCCGCGCCGATGCCGGCCCAGGCGCTGCCCGTCCAGTACTGCCATGTCCCCTGCGCCGCGGTGGCGGCGTTGCCGACCACCACCACGCCGGCGAAGCCGTTGCCCGCCGAGCCGCCGCTGACCGCGTCGGCGGCGTCGGAGAAGAGGGCGCCGAACAGGCTGGCGACGGTGGCGCCCGCCGGATTGGCGGTGTCCTCGGCGATGGTCGGCAGGGTGGCCGTCGTGCCGGTCGCCACCGGGGCGTCGTTGACGGCGCTGACCGCGGTGGTCAGGGCGATGGTCCCGGCGCTGTAGCGGCTGTCGCCCCCGGCACCCGTCACGTCCGCCCGCTCGCCGCTGGTCACGGTTCCTTGCGAATCGTCGATCAGGCGAACCATCAGGCTCGGCGGCACGCCGTTCCAGTCGGCGGCAGGCAGGAAGCGCAGCGTGGCGTCGGCGGACAGCAGCAGGGCGTTGCCGTCCGACACCGCTCCAACGGCGCTCCAGGCGGTGCCGGTCCAGTATTGCCACACGCCTTGCGAGGTCGCCGCATTGGCGACGATGGCGACCCCGGCGAAGCCATTGGCCGTGGACCCGCCCGCCACGGCGTCCGCCGGGTCGGAGAACAGGTGGGCGAACAGGCTGTTGACCGTGGCGCCGGACGGATCGGCGGTGTCCTCGGCGATGGTCGGCAGGACGCTGGCCGTTCCGGTGGCGACCGGGGCGTCGTTGACCGGCGTGACGGTTCCGGTCAGGGCGATGGTTGCGGCGCTGTAGACGGTGCTGCCGCCGACTCCGCCGGTCAGGTCGACGCGGTTGCCGCTGACCAGCGGCGCGCCGCCGTCCTCGACCAGCCGGACGGTCAGGGCCGGGGTGGTGCCGTTCCAGTTGGCGGCGGGGACGAAGCGCAGCGCCGTGCTGGCGGCCAGCAACAGCCCGTTGGCGTCGCCCGCCGCGCCGATGCCGGCCCAGGCGCTGCCCGTCCAGTACTGCCATGTCCCCTGCGCCGCGGTGGCGGCGTTGCCGACCACCACCACGCCGGCGAAGCCGTTGCCCGCCGAGCCGCCGCTGACCGCGTCGGCGGCGTCGGAGAAGAGAGCGCCGAACAGGCTGGCGACGGTGGTGCCCGCCGAGTTCGCGGTGTCCTCGGCAATGGTCGGCAGGGTGGCCGTCGTGCCGGTCGCCACCGGGGCGTCGTTGACGGCGCTGACCGCGGTGGTCAGGGCGATGGTCCCGGCGCTGTAGCGGCTGTCGCCCCCGGCACCCGTCACGTCCGCCCGCTCGCCGCTGGTCACAATCCCTTGCGAGTCGTCGATCAGGCGAACCGTCAGGCTCGGCGGCACGCCGTTCCAGTCGGCGGCAGGCAGGAAGCGCAGCGTGGCGTCGGCGGACAGCAGCAGGGCGTTGCCGTCCGACACCGCTCCAACGGCGCTCCAGGCGGTGCCGGTCCAGTATTGCCATTGCCCCTGGGCGGCGTTGGCCGGATCGCCGATCACCGCGACACCGGCGAAGCCATTGCCGGCGGCGCCGAACACCGCGTCGGTCGGATCGGAGAACAGCCCGCCGAACAGCGACGCCACGCTGGCGCCCGCCGGATCGGCGCTGTCTTCCGTGATGGGTGCCAGGACCGCCTGTGCGCCGGTCGCCACCGGGGCGCCGTTCACCGGCGTCACCTCCAGTGTCAAGGGGGCGACGTCCGCCGACAGCGGAGTGGTTCCGCCGACGCCGGCCAGCGTGAACAGGCGATGCTCGGCGCCGCTGAACCCCTCGGCCCATTCGCCGTTCACCGCCCGCAGACCGAGCGACGGGGTGGTGCCGTTCCAGTTGGCGGCGGGCAGGAAGCGCAGCAGGGCGCTGCCCGGCAGCACCAGCGCCGAGCCGTCGCCGACCGCGCCCACCGACAGCCACGCGCCGCCGTCCACGCTGTACTGCCAGACGCCGGACGGGGAATCCGGGTTCGCCACCACGGCGACGCCGATCACGCGGCTCCCGGCCTCGCCGGGCCGGAACATCGCCTCGATCAGGTGGAAGACGGCGAAACCGGCCGGGGCCGCGGTGCCTTCGGCGACCGCCAAGGCCTTCGCAAAAGCCGCCGCGTCGAAACCGGACGAAAGGGTGGGCGCCGCCACCGGCGGCACCGCCGCGGGCGGAGCGTTGGCCGCGGCTTCGAGCGCTCGGGCCACCTGCTGCTGCATTTGCGCGGCGACGGCGAAGGGGTCGCTGACCAGGGTCCTGGTGACCGGCGGTGCGGCGGGCGTGGCGGCGGTGGAGAGCGCGGGGGCCGTGGCGCCGGGCGTGGCGGCGTCTGCGCTCTTGGCGGTTCCGGCCACTTCGAAGCTGATCGCCTTCAGCGCCGGTTCGCTTCCCATGCCGGACTTGGCCGGAGCGGGCGAGGCTTCGCCTTTCGCCGGTGCCGCGTCGGGGGAGGATTCGGCGGCTGGCTTGTCGGTTGGCTTGTCGGTGGCTTCGCCCTTCGCGTCCTCCTTGGCGTCGCCCTCCTTGGCGGCCTCCTTCTCGCTGCCGTCCTTCTCGGCACCCTCCTTGCCCTCGGCCGGGGCTTCGGCGACCTGCTCGCCGCCCTTTTCACCGCCGCCATTGTCGCCGCTGCTCTTGTCGCCGTCTCCCTTGGCCGCCTCCCCCGCGGGCGGCGGGTTGGCGAGATCGGCCAAGGCCTTGTTCTCGGCGGAAACCGGAACCTCGCTGCCCAGGGCGTTCTGCTGCACCGTCTCCGCCGTCTGGCGGGCGGCGGCGAGCGCCTGTCCGGGGGGCCGCCCGTCCGCCAGCGCCTGCCCGAGAGCGGTGTTGAAGGCGGCGCCGGAGCCGCCGAGCGCCTGCACCGCCTGCTGCACGTTCTGCCCGCTGGCCAGCGCCGCGATCAGGCCGTCGCTCTTCACGCCCTTCGTCGTTTCCGCCGACAAAGCCATGGCGGTGGACACGGTCTGCTGCGCCGACCCCAGCGCGCCGGCCATCTCCTGCCCGCTGGAGAGGGCCCGCCCCAGCGCCTCGCCGAAGCCGCCGACCGACGCGCCGTCGAGACCGGCGGCGGCGGCGAAGGTCTTGACGGTGGCCGCCACATTCTGGCCGGACGACAGCGAGGCGACCAATGCGTCCGCCGGCTTCGCCGGCACGGCGGCGGCCTCCTGCCGTGCCGCCATCTCCGTCTGCGCCCGGGACGAGGCGCCCAGCGCCGCGTCGGGTGCCGCGCCCTGCGCCAGCGCGTCGTTGAGGACGCTGGCGAAGGCGGGATTGCCGGCCAGGGCGCCGCCCGTCCCGTCCGTCTTTCCGGCGGCCAGCGCGCCGAGCAGACGCGCGCCGTCCGTCTGCTCGACGGCGACGGATGTGGTTTGAAGCGCGCCGGCGGCGCTCGACGCCTGCGCCTCGGCAATGGCGCCGGCGGCGTCGGTGCCGCCGGACAGGGCGTGCTCCAGCGCCTCGGCGAAGTGGCCGCCCGAACCGGGGCCGAGCGCCGTCACCGCGTCCTGCACCCCCACGCCCGAGGCGAGCGCCGCGGCGAGTTTGTCGGACGGCGAGACGGGAACGGCTTCCGGCGCCGCCGGGGCGGCGGGGGGAGCGGACAAGGCCTGCGACAGGGCGGCGATGGGGTCGGCGGCGCCCGCCGGGCGGGCCGCCGGGTCCATCACCCCGCTGAACAGCGCCGCCGACAGGTCGGACGCCGCCTTGGAATCGCCGGCGCCGCCCGGCCCGAGCCCCTGCCCCTGCCCCTGGGCCAGGGCGACGGCCAGACGCTGCTCTCCGGTCAACGCCGCGGTTTCCTGCGCGGCCTGCGCCATGCGCGCCGCGGTGCCGGCGGCGATCCGGCTCGCCTGGGCGATGGCCGCATCGGGCGTGGCGCTGGCGCCGATTCCCGCCGCGACGTCGCGCATCCAGCCGTCCGCCAGATTGCCCGCGGCGGTTCCCGGCAGGCCCTGTCCGGTCAGCGCTATCGCCAGCTTCTCCTGAACCGCCTTCAGCGCGCCGGGATCACCCCCCAGCAGCACCGCCGCCGCTTCGGACGCCAGGGCATCGGGGATGGTCAGGAGCGGAGCGGTGGCGTCCAGGGTATCCGGCATGGTGGCCCTCTCGCCGTCGCGGCGGTCGCATCTCAGGAGGGTCCATAACAAAGTGATTTTCTGAAAAATGTCTAAATACAGACGCCATTTTTTAGGCGTGGGAGCGGTTTTGTTTCGCGGAAGAGGTCTTTGGCCTCATCAGGCCTTAGTATTTGCGTGGTTATCTATATGAGAGCCAGTGCATGCAGGCATTGCCTGTGTGATTGTTCTGAGAATCTTACCAATGGTTGCATCGCTTCGGGTTGCTGCCGTGGAGGCTGGTGAAGGGCGGCGTCGTCGCCGCCCGTTGCGCGAAGGGGCTTGTGTGGCGTGGTCGCCTTCGGTCCGGGCGAATGGATTCTCTGCCGCCCTCCGGTAGTCAAAGGCGCCGCCGGTCCAGGATTCCAACAGGCCGGTCAGGGATGTGCCAACGGATGCGATTGTCGCAACGGCGACGTTGCCCTCTTGCGGAACCCGCGATCAGCTGGTTAGAATGAGAATCATTCGCATCATGAGTTTCAGCACAAATCGTCCGGCTTTTTGAAACCGACACGGCGCCGGTCGCCAACGCTGCGCCTCGAATACACCCTTTGGTAGAGGATACGGCTCTATGCTACACTCTTGCGGCAAGGACGCTCCGCGCCCGACCGCTCGCCGCCGCGGTGCCGCCGGCCCCGTGCAGGACGTCCTCGCGCCGGGACTGCGCCCGGTCGCCCTGGCCGTTTGCTTTGCCAGCGCCGTCCTTGCGGGCGGCCTTCCCTTCGCTTCGGCCGCGCAGGCTCAGACGGCGGCGGCCCGCACGGTCGACGCCAACGTGCCGGCGGGTCCGCTGGAGGCCGCGCTGCGCGGCTTCGCCTCCCAGGCCGGGGTGAGCGTCGCCGTGGACCCGGCGCAGGTCCAAGGCAAGACCTCCCAGGGGCTGCGCGGACCGACGACGGTCGAGGACGGCTTCCGCCGCCTGCTGGACGGCAGCGGATTCCAGATCGCGCGCACGCCGTCGGGGTACGGCCTCGTCGCGCAGGGTGCCGTGCCGACCGTGGACGCCCCGGCCGGAGCGACGGTGCTGCCCACCGTCCAGGTGTCGGCCAACGCCGGCACGATGCCGGGCGAACCGCCGCCGCCCTACGCCGGCGGTCAGGTGGCGCGCGGCGGGACGCTGGGTCTGCTGGGCACCAGGAACACGCTGGACACCCCGTTCAGCACGACGAACTACACCTCCGAGCTGATCGAGAACCAGCAGGCGCGCACGGCGGCGGACACGCTGATCAACGACTCGTCGGTGCGCACGACCACCGGCGGCAACGGCTTCGACGACACCTTCCAGATCCGCGGCTTCGCCGTTCCGTCGGGCGACGTCGGCTTCAACGGCATGTACGGGCTGGTGTCCTCCAACCGCGTGCCGTCGCAGATCATCGAGCGGATCGAGCTGCTGAAGGGTCCGGGCGCGCTGATGAACGGCATCGCCCCCGGCGGCAGCATCGGCGGCGGCATCAACATCCTTAGCAAACGCGCCGGCGACCAGCCGCTGACCCGCGTGACCGGGCTCTACCAGAGCGACGCCAATTTCGGCGTCCATGTCGACACCGGTCGCCGCTTCGGCGAGAACAACGCCTGGGGCGTGCGCTTCAACGGCCTGCTGCGCGGCGGCGAGGCCTCGATCAGGGACGGCGACGTGAAGACCGGCCTCGGCTCGCTGGCGGTGGATTACCGGGGCGAGCGGCTGCGCTGGTCGCTCGACGGCATCATCCAGCGCGACGACACCGACAATTTCCGCCCGCAGATCAGCATCCTGCCCACGACGACGGCCATCCCGTCGCCGCCCGACGCGCGCAGCAACTGGTACCCGGACACCAAGCTGGTCCAGAAGGACAAGACCATCGCCTCGAACATCGAGTTCGACGTGACGGACTGGCTGACCGCCTACGCCGGCATCGGCTACCGGGACGGCACCAACGACCAGGTGTTCCCGCAGTCCAACCCCGCCGTGAACGCGCTCGGCAATTTCACGGTCCGCAACTCCTACTACGACTCCTACAGCGAGACGGTCAGCGGCACCGCCGGCGCGCGCCTGCGCTTCGAGACGGGCCCCGTCCGCCATCAGGTCAACATCGGCTACACCGGGTTCCAGCGGGAGGAGGGCAACGCCTACATCCAGGCCGCCGGCTCGGCCCCGTCGAACATCTACAACCCGGCGCCGCTGCCGGTCATCACCGCGCCGCGCACCGATCCGCGCAAGTCGGCGGAGACGACGCTCAGCAGCATCGCGATCGCCGACACGCTGTCCTTCGTCAACGACCGCGTCCTGCTGACGCTCGGCGTGCGCGACCAGACGGTGAAGGTGAAGGGCTTCAGCACGACGACCGGCGCGCAGACCAGCAGCTACGACGCCAGCGCAACGACGCCGCTCGCCGGTCTGGTCGTGAAGCCGCTGGAGAACGTCGCGGTCTATGGCAACTACGCCGAGGGACTGACGCGCGGCACCATCGTCGGCGCCGGCTACGCCAACACCGGCGCGGTCCTCGAACCCTTCAAGTCGAAGCAGCTCGAAGGCGGCGTCAAGGTCGACTGGGGCACCGTCACCACGACCGCCGCGGTCTTCCAGATCACCCGCCCCAGCTCAATCCGCACCGCGTCCAACGAACTGGCCTATGACGGCGAGCAGCGCAACCGCGGCCTGGAGCTGTCCGCCTACGGCGAGGTCCTGCCCGGCCTGCGCGCCATGGTCAGCGCGACCTTCCTGAAGCCGGAGCTGACGAAGACCGCCGTCGCCTCGGAAGAGGGCAACGACGCCGCCGGCGTGCCGGACAAGAGCTTCTCCGCCAGCCTGGACTGGGACACCCCGTGGGTCGAGGGGCTCGCCCTCAACGGGCGGGTGATCCACACCTCGGGCTCCTACCTGACCAACGCCAACACGCTGCGCTTCGACGGCTGGACCCGCTTCGACATCGGCGCCCGCTACACCACCGACGTGTCGGGCAAGCCGGTCGTGCTGCGCGCCAGCGTCGAGAACGTCTTCGACAAGGACTACTGGCTGACCACCGGCACCTACGTGACCGTCGGTTCGCCGCGGACCGTGCTGCTGTCCGCCACCGTCGACTTCTGATCCCGCCAAGCCATTCCTTTGGATGACGTCATGAACAAACTTTCCCTCGCCCTCATCGCCGCGCTGGGCTTCGCCATGCCCGTCCAGGCCCACCAGATCTGGATCGAGCAGCCCGAGCAGGGCAACGCCACGATCCGCTTCGGGGAATTCGGCGAGAACCTGCGCGAGGTCTCGCCCGGCCTGCTCGACAAATTCGGCAAGCCGGCCGGCACCCTACTCTCCGCCAAGGGCGAGCAGAAGGCCGAGGCCGCCAAGACCGCCGACGGCTTCGCGCTGCCCTTCAAGGCCGCCAACGGCGAGAGCATCGTCGCCGAGGACACGCTCTACCCGCTCTACACATGGAAGCAGGGCGACAAGGAGACCACCAACTGGTTCCACCCCGCCGCGCGCCTGATCACCGGCTTCGCCGAGCAGGCGCCGAAGCTGGCGCTGGATCTGGTGCCCACCGGCAAGCCCGGCCAGTTCAAGCTGGTCTTCCAGGGCCAGCCCAAGGCCAAGACCAAGGTGATGCTGGTCACCCAGTCCGGCTGGGCCAAGGAGGCGCACAGCGACGAGCAGGGGCTGGTCACCTTCGACCTGCCGTGGAAGGGCACCTACGTGGCCGAGGTCAGCCTGAACGAGCGCACCCCCGGCGAGCGCCAGGGCGCCAACGGCACCGAGAAATACGACGGCGTCAGCTACGTCACCACGGTGACCTACGTTCACCCCGAGGGTCTGGCGCCGGTTCCCGCCGGCCCGGCGGCGACGCCCAACAAATGACCTCCGTGGCCGGACGGGTCCGTTCTGCTGGACCGCTTGTCTCGCGCATCGCCGCCGCCCTGTTCGGCGGCTATGCGCTGGCCGCGCTCGCCAGCGTGGCGGTGCTGGCCCTTCCCATCAGCAGGCCGCAGGCGGTGCTCACCGGCGAGATGGCGAGTTTCCTCGTCTACGCCGCCGCCGTGATCTGGGTCTTCGCGGTCCGCAGCGCGCTGCGCGCCTGGGCGGGCCTTCTTGTCGTGGCCGCGCCGCTCTCGCTGGCGGCGTGGTCGGTCTGGTGATGGGGAGCCGAGCGTGACGACGGACCAGCAAGCGCGCCCCGACGGCCGCGGCCTTCGCCAGAGCATGTCCGACCTGCACACGTGGGTCGGGCTGCTTCTCGGCTGGGTGCTCTACGCGATGTTCCTCACCGGGACGGTGTCCTACTTCAAGGACGAGCTGTCGCAATGGATGCGCCCCGAACTGCCGGCGCAGAGCAATGTGCCGGATCAGGCCGTGGTGGCCCAGCGGGTGGCCGACGAACTGGTCGCCCTGGTGCCGGGCAGCCCGCAATGGAGCCTGCGCCTTCCGGACGCCCGCAACAACAGCGTCTACGCCTTCTGGCGCACCGCCGGGGCGGCTCCCGGACAGCGCGCCTTCGGCGAGGGCAATTTCGACCCGGCGACCGGGCAGGCGGTGTCGTCGCGCGCGACGCTGGGCGGCGACTTCTTCTACCGCTTCCATTTCCAGTTCCACTACATGCCGGTGGTGTGGGGGCGCTGGATCGCCGGGATCGCGGCCATGTTCATGCTGGTGGCCATCGTCAGCGGGGTCATCACCCACAAGAAGATCTTCGTCGATTTCTTCACCTTCCGCTGGGGCAAGGGGCAGCGCTCCTGGCTCGACGCGCACAACGCGCTGTCGGTGTTCGGGCTGCCGTTCCACGCCATGATCACCTACACGGGGCTGGTGACGCTGATGGCGCTCTACATGCCCTGGGGCCAGCAGGCGGGGATCAAGACCGCGGCGGAGCGTCAGCAGTTCAACGCCGAACTCAGCGCCTTCATCCAGCCGGGCAAGCCCAGCGGCGAAAAGGCGCCGCTCGCCTCGATCGAGGACATGGTGCGCCAGGCCCAGGAGCGCTGGGGTCGGGACGGCGTCGGGCGGGTCACCGCCACGCATCCGGGCGACGCGGCGGCGCGGGTGGCGGTGGCGCGCGGCGACGGCGGGCGCGTCTCGATGAGCCCGCAATATCTGGAATTCGAAGGGACCACCGGCAGGCTGCTGGCCGTCCATGAAGGGGTGGGGCCGGCGGCGGAGACGCGCGGCGTGCTCTACGCCCTGCATCTGGGGCGTTTCAGCGACAGCGTGACGCGCTGGCTCTATTTCCTCGTCAGCCTCGCCGGCACCGCCATGGTGGGCACCGGTCTGGTGATGTGGACGGTGAAGCGCCGGCAGAAGCTGCCCGATCCGGCCCGGCCCCATGTCGGCTTCCACGTCGTGGAGCGGCTGAACATCGCCAGCATCGCCGGCCTGTCGGTGGCCATGGCGGCCTTCCTGTGGGCCAACCGCCTGCTGCCGGAGACCCTGGCGGACCGCGCCAACTGGGAGATCCACGGCTTTTTCATCGTCTGGGCGCTGACGCTGCTGCACGGCGTGCTGCGGCCGGCGAAGAGGGCCTGGGTCGAGCAGCTGTGGCTGGCCGCGGCGCTGCTGGCGCTGCTGCCCGTGCTCAACGCCGCGACCACGCAGCGGCCGCTGTGGCAGAGCCTGGCCGACGGCGATTGGGTGTTCGTCGGCATGGACCTGATGTGCTGGGCGCTGGCCGCGCTCCACGCCGTGCTGGCGGTCCGCACGCTCCGCCACCAGCCCAAGACGCGGCCGGCCCGCAAGCCGGCTCCCGAAACCGTCGACAGGCCGGCCGGCGGCGCCGTTCTGCGCGAGGGTTGAGCATGATCCACCTGTCGTCGTTCATCCTGTGTCTGACCGGATTCGCCGCGCTGGCCTTCGCCATGGACCGTCCGCAGCACGACCTGTTCGGCCGGTCCCTGCCGGCGCCCGCGACGGTCGCCCTGCGCGCTGGCGGGGCGGCTTCGCTGCTGGGGGGGCTGGGCCTCCTCGTGGCGTGGCAGGGCTGGGGGCTCGGGCTCGTCATGTTCAGCGGCCACACCAGCCTGGGCGCCGGTGTCGTCCATGGCGCGCTCATCGTCCAGCGGCGCCGGGCCACCCGCCCAAATTGAGGGTACGCCTTATTTTTGACCCATTTTGTCGCGACCGGCGAGTTTGTTCTTCCCGTTCGGGCGTGATGAGAGGATGATTCTCCATCGTTTTCATCAGGTTCATCGTGCTTTTCGACGATTGCGAATCGTTTGGGAGGAGTACGCATGCCCCGCATCCTCAATCACGCGCCATGGGTGGTCCTTGCCGTGCTGGGCGCCTTCGCGCTCGGCACCGTCGCGCTGGCGCGCGGCGAGACCATCAACGCCCTCTGGCTGGTCGTGGCCGCCGTCTGCACCTATCTGGTGTCCTACCGCTACTACAGCCTGTTCATCGCCAACCGCGTCATGCGGCTGGACCCGGCGCGCCCGACACCGGCGATGCGCCACAACGACGGGCTGGACTACGTCCCGACCAACCAATACGTCCTGTTCGGCCACCATTTCGCGGCCATCGCCGGCGCCGGCCCGCTGGTCGGCCCGGTGCTGGCGGCCCAGATGGGCTATCTGCCGGGCATGCTGTGGATTCTCGCCGGCGTGGTGATCGCCGGGGCGGTCCAGGATTTCATGATCCTGTTCGTCTCGATGCGCCGCGACGGGCGATCGCTCGGTGAGCTGATCAAGGCCGAGCTGGGGGACATCCCCGGCGTCATCGCCCTGTTCGGCACCTTCATGATCATGGTCATCATCCTGGCGGTGCTGGCCCTGGTCGTGGTCAAGGCGCTGACCAACAGCCCGTGGGGCTTCTTCACGGTCGCCGCCACCGTGCCGATCGCTCTGTTCATGGGCATCTACATGCGCTTCCTGCGCCCCGGCCGGATCGGCGAGATCTCCATCATCGGCTTCTTCCTACTGATCGCGGCGATCCTGCTCGGCGGGCAGGTCGCGCAGAGCGAGACGTGGGCGCCGGTCTTCACGCTGACCGGCATCCAGATCACCTGGATCCTGATCGGCTACGGCTTCGTGGCGTCGGTGCTGCCGGTGTGGCTGCTGCTGGCGCCGCGCGACTATCTCTCGACCTTCCTCAAGGTCGGCACCATCGTGATGCTGGCGCTGTGCATCCTGCTCGTCGCGCCGCCGATGAAGATGCCCAGCGTCACCCGCTTCGTCGACGGCACCGGACCGGTGTGGTCTGGCAGCCTGTTCCCGTTCCTGTTCATCACCATCGCCTGCGGCGCGGTGTCGGGCTTCCACGCCCTGATCTCGTCGGGCACCACGCCGAAGATGGTGGAGAACGAGCTCCACACCCGCTTCATCGGCTACGGCGGCATGCTGACGGAGTCCTTCGTCGCCGTCATGGCGCTGGTCGCCGCCTCGTGCATCGAGCCGGGCATCTACTTCGCCATGAACAGCCCGCCCGCGCTGCTCGGCACCACGGCGGAGTCGGCGGCCCAGGTCATCAACAACTGGGGCTTCGTCATCACGCCGGAGATGATCACCCAGACGGCGCAGGACGTCGGCGAGGTGAGCATCCTGTCGCGGGCCGGCGGCGCGCCGACGCTGGCGGTCGGCATGGCGCAGATCTTCTCCGAACTGTTCGGCGGCAAGGGTATGATGGCCTTCTGGTACCATTTCGCCATCCTGTTCGAGGCGCTGTTCATCCTGACCGCCGTCGACGCCGGCACCCGCGCCGGGCGGTTCATGCTGCAGGACCTGCTGGGCGTCTTCTTCAAGCCGCTGCAGCGCACGGCGTCCTGGGCCGGCAACCTGATCGCCACCGGCCTGTGCGTCGCCGCCTGGGGCTACATCCTCTATCAGGGGGTGGTCGATCCGCTGGGCGGCATCAACACCTTCTGGCCGCTGTTCGGCATCTCCAACCAGATGCTGGCGGGGATCGCCCTGATCCTGGCGACGGTGGTGCTGTTCCGGATGAAGCGGGAGCGCTACGCCTGGGTGACCATGGTTCCGGCGGCGTGGCTGCTGATCTGCACCCTGACCGCGGGCGTGCAGAAGGTCTTCCACAGCAACCCGGCGATCGGCTTCCTCGCCCACGCCGAGCGCTTCAGCACCGCCGCCAACGAGGGCCGGCTGCTCGCCCCGGCGACCTCGATGGAGCAGATGCGTCAGGTGATCTTCAACGATTACCTGGACGCGGCGCTGGCCTCGCTGTTCGTGCTGGTGGTGCTGGCGGTGCTGGTCTTCGGCATCCTGTCCTGCCTGAAGGCGCTGCGCAGCGACCGCCCGACCACCCGGGAAATCCCGACGGGTGGCGCCACCGCGCGGGCCGGGGATTGAGCAGGGACACACCGTACCCTCACACCTTCGGGAGTGAGGGTACGGCATATTGGAAAAGGACGACCGATGAGCGGCTTGAAAAGCAACCTCAGCCGGTTCCGTGGTTACTTCGAGCAGACGGCCAAGCTCATGATCGGGGTGCCGGATTACGACACCTATCTGGAGCATATGCGGACCCGGCACCCCGACCAGCCGGCGATGACCTACACCGAGTTCCTCGACAACCGTCTGCAGGCCCGTTACGGCGCCGGCAAAGCGGGGTGCTGTTGAGGTGTTGTCCCCTCCCCCCTCCGGGGAGAGGGTTATAGCAGAGCCGCCGCGGCCGGCTGGAAGCGCAGGATGTCCGGGGTCCGCATGTCGGCGGGGATCGGAGCGTCCTTGGCCGCGCCGCGCATGGCGGCGGGCGGGCGCGGCAGGCCGCTGCGGTCGCTGTAGTCGCGGGGCGGCGTCCAGGCCGTCGCTTCCTCCCGGTGCAGCATCGCCGTGCACAGCACGTCGAGCGCCGTCACCGCCGCGACCGCGCCCAGCGCCGTGGCGACGTTCTCCCGGCGCGGGTTGCCGTCGTGATGCGCCGTCGCCAGCGTGGCGAGGTCCAGCGCGTCCCCGGCGACCCGTCCCCACATCCAGGGGCGGGCGTCGCCCATCGCCAGCAGCCCGACGCCGGTCGCCACCTCGCGCGCGCCGTAGGCCCGGATCAGCCCGGCCTGCTCCTCCATCCCCATCCAGCGGGCGATCCGGCGCCCGGCCACCAGTTCGGCGACGCCCAGCCCGATGCTGAACCAGCCCAGTCCGCGGGCCATCCGGTCCGCCGACGAATTCCTGCGGTAATACGCCATGGTGCGCCTCCCTGTTACGGCTTGAGCACGACCTTGATGCAGCCGTCCCGCTTGTCGCGGAAGGTCTGGTACATATCCGGCCCGTCGGCCAGGCCCACGGTGTGGGTGATGACGAAGGACGGGTCGATCTGGCCCTCCTGGATGCGGCGCAGCAGGTCGTCGGTCCAGCGGTTGACGTGGGTCTGGCCCATGCGCCAGGTCAGGCCCTTGTTCATCGACATGCCGAAGGGCACCTTGTCGATCAGCCCGCCGTAGACGCCGGGGATCGACAGCGTGCCGGCGGGGCGGCAGACATACATCATCTCGCGCAGCACATGGGCGCGGTCGGATTCCAGGGCCAGCGCCTGCTTGGCGCGGTCATACATGGAATCGAGCGTGGCGGTGGCGTGCGCCTCCATGCCGACGGCGTCGATGCATTTCTCCGGTCCCTTGCCGCCGGTCAGCTCGTTCAGCCGCTCGACGACGCTCTCCTCCTCGAAATTGATGGTGATGGCGCCGCCGGCCTTGGCCATGGACAGGCGCTCGGGGATACGGTCGATGGCGATCACCTGCTTGGCGCCCAGGAGGATGGCGCTGCGGATCGTCATCTGCCCGACCGGGCCGCAGCCCCAGATCGCCACCGTGTCGGTCGGCTGGATGTCGCACTGCGCCGCCGCCTGCCAGCCGGTGGGGAAGATGTCGCCGAGGAACAGCACCTGCTCGTCGGTCAGCCCGTCCGGGATCTTCACATGGGTGCGGTCGGCGAAGGGGACGCGCACATACTCCGCCTGCCCGCCGGGATAGCCGCCGGTCAGGTGGGTGTAGCCGAACAGCCCGGCCGTGGTGTGGCCGAACAGCTTGTCGGCCATCGCCTTGTTGCGGTTGGAGCGCTCGCAGACCGAGTAATTGCCGCGGCGGCACTGGTCGCACTCGCCGCACCAGATGGTGAAGGGCACGACGACGCGGTCGCCGACCTTCAGGGCGCTCTTGGCCTCGGCCCCGACATCGACGACCTCGCCCATGAACTCGTGGCCCATGATGTCGCCCTTCTCCATGCCGGGCATGAAGTGGTCGTAGAGATGCAGATCCGAACCGCAGATGGCGCAGGACGTGACCTTGACGATGGCGTCGCGGGGCTGCTCGATCTCCGGGTCGGGGACGGTGTCGTAACGGATGTCAGCGGTGCCGTGCCAGACCAGGGCTTTCATGGGGGTGCTCCTCCGTTGGGGGGTGGGGAAGGTGCGGGAGACCGTCGATCAGTGGTGGCCCGAGCCGGGCTCGGCCTGCTTGCGGTGCTGCTCGGCCAGCACGCCGGAGGGCGTCACGGCGGCCATGGCGGTCTGCAGTTTGTTCTTCCAGCCGGCCACCACGTCGCCGTCGCCGCGCATCATCGCGTCGAAGCCGACCTTGGCGACCATCGCCGGGTCGTCCTTCTTGCCCTGGCCGATCTGGGTGTCCTCCATGCCGGCGCGCTCGAAGAACTCGGTGTCGGTGGCGCCGGGCATCAGGCAGGTGACCGTCACCCCGGAGTCCTTGATCTCGTGGCGCAGCGCGAAGGAGAAGGAGTCGATGAAGGCCTTGGTGCCGTTGTAGACCGCCTGATAGGTGCCGGGCATGAAGCCGGCGATCGAGCCGGTGATCAGGATGCGGCCCTGTCCGCGGTCGCGCATGCCGCGCCCGACCTTCTGGATCAGGTACAGCGTGCCGGTGATGTTGGTGTCGATGACGTGGCGGGCCTCCTGGAAATCCTGGTCGAGGAAGCCGTGGCCCAGACCGTGGCCGGCGTTGGCGAGCAGGGCATCGACCGGCCGGCCCTTCACCGCCGCGCAGAGCGTGTCGACTCCGTCGAGGGTGGCGAGGTCCGCCTGGACGGTCTCCACCGTGACGCCGAGCGCGCGCAATTCCGTGGCGGCCTCCTCGATGGCCGGGTCGTCGGCGGCGATCAGGAGGTCGAAGCCGTTCCGGGCGCACTGCTTGGCGAGTTCGAGGCCGATGCCGGTGGATGCACCGGTGACGATGGCAAGGGAATGGGTGGCTGCACGAGCCATGGCGCGGTCCTCGTTGCGGAGCGGGAGAGTCCTTCAGCCCAACTGGAGATGGCAGCCGTTGGTTCCGCCTTTTCCGCCGCCGCCCCTCGCCATCCGGGGCAAGCGCAACGAAGCGGTGCCGCCGAAAAGTGCATAAGACTTAATCAGTTCGATATATTGCCCAATTTTTGATCGCAATAAGGGTCCGGCCCCAGCGTTTCCGCGCCGTTCCGGCTGGCACGCCGCTTGCTCAACAGTCTTGTATACAAGAGTGGTGCGGCAGTCTGATGACCCAGCTTCCCGACAGCATCGAAGACAGCGTGATCTCCGCCATCCTGGGCGGCCGGCTGCGGCCCGGCACCCGGCTGGGCGAGGCGAAGCTGGCCGAGGTCTACGGCGTGTCCCGCACCCGCGTGCGCGAGGCGATGATGCGGCTGGAGACGCGCGGCATCGTCCATGTCAGCGCCCGGCGCGGCTGGTTCGTCGTCGAGCCTTCGGCGACGGAGGCGCGGGCCGCCTTCCAGGCGCGGCGGGTCATCGAGACCGGGATGCTGCGCGATCTGAACACGCTGCCGGGGCACACGCTGCGCGGCGACGCCGTCGCCCACCTGCGCGCCCATGTCGAGGAGGAGCGCGAGGCGCTGCAGACCGGCCATGTTGGGCCGCGCACCTGCCTGCTCGGCGACTTCCACATCCACCTCGCCCACGCCTTCGGCAACCCCTTCCTGACCGACATCCTGCGCGACCTGACCGCGCGCACGACGCTGGTCTCGATGCTCTACCAGTCCGACCAGGACGCCGCGGCGTCCAGCGACGACCACGCGGGCATCGTGACGCTGCTGGCCGACGGCGACTACGCCGGAGCGGCGCGGCTGATGGACGAACACATCCGGCGCGTCGAGGACGGCCTCGACCTCGCCGCCGCCCCCGATCCCCTGGCCGGCCTGCGCGAGATCCTCTCGCCCGGCGCCCCCGCCTGACCCTTTCACACAACCCATTCCATCCAGAACCGGCCCATCCAGCCAAAAAGGAGTTAGAGACATGAAGCGCAGGACCCTGCTCGCCCTGGCCGTCGCCGCCGTCGCCGGCCTGTCCATCGCCCAGGCCCCCGCCGCGCGGGCCGACGCCCTTCAGGACATCACGAAGCGCGGCACGCTGCGCGTCGCTGTCCCGCAGGACTTCCCGCCCTTCGGCTCGGTCGGCCCGGACATGACCCCGCTCGGCTACGACATCGACGTGGCGAAGCTGATCGGCGCGAAGATGGGCGTGAAGGTGGAACTGGTGCCGGTGACCAGCGCCAACCGCATCCCGTTCCTGCAGACCAACAAGGTCGATCTGGTCATCTCCAGCCTGGGCAAGAACGCCGAGCGCGAGAAGGTCATCGACTTCACCGACGCCTACGCGCCCTTCTTCAACGGCGTCTTCGCCCCGGCCGGCGTCACCGCCGCGAAGCCGGAGGATCTGGCCGGCAAGACCGTCGGCGTGACCCGCGGCGCCATCGAGGATCTGGAACTGACCAAGATCGCCCCGACCGACGCGGTCATCAAGCGCTACGAGGACAACAACGGCACCATCTCCGCCTTCCTGTCCGGTCAGGTCGAGGTGGTGGCGACCGGCAACGTGGTGGCGGCGGCGATCCTCGCCCGCAACCCGCCGAAGCGGCCGGAGCTGAAGTTCCTCATCAAGAACTCCCCCTGCTACATCGGCCTGGGCAAGGAGCAGCCCGCCCTGCTGGAAAAGCTGAACGGCATCCTGGCGGCGGCCAAGGCCGACGGCTCGCTGAACGCCATCGCGCAGAAGTGGCTGTCCGCCGACCTGCCCAAGGATCTCTGAAGACGATGAGGCCGGGACGCCGCGGCTGGCTTCGGCCGCCACGGCGGCCCGTCGTACGGGGGGCTGACCGGAGGGCCGCATGACCTACCGCTTCGATTACTCGTGGATCGCCGAATACTGGCCCGTCATCCTGAAAGGGCTGGTGACGACCGTCGAACTGACCCTGATCGGCACGCTGTTCGGGGTGGCGCTGGGCATCGCCTGCGCCTGGACGCGGTCGCTCGGGCCGCGCTGGCTGCGCCCGCCGGTCGTCGCCTATGTCGAGCTGATCCGCAACACGCCCTTCCTGATCCAGCTGTTCTTCATCTTCTTCGGCCTGCCGTCGCTCGGCGTGCAGATGACCGAGTTCCAGGCGGCGGTTCTGGCGATGGTCATCAACCTCGGCGCCTACAGCGGCGAGATCATCCGCGCCGGCATCGAGGCCACGCCGCGCGGCCAGTTCGAGGCCGGGGCCAGCCTCGCCATGACGCGCTTCGAGACCTTCCGCCACGTCGTGCTGATTCCGGCGCTGCAACGGATCTGGCCGGCGCTGTCGTCGCAGATCGTCATCGTCATGCTCGGCTCGGCGGTGGTGTCGCAGATCGCGGCGGAGGACATCACCTTCGCCGCCAACTTCATCCAGTCGCGGACCTTTCGCGCCTTCGAGAGCTACTTCCTGACCACCGGTCTCTACCTGCTGCTGGCGCTGGCCCTGCGGCAGGCGCTGCGCGGCGTCGGGAACATGCTGTTCCCGCGGAGGGCCGCGCGATGATGACCTTCACCCTGTGGGACATCCTGCGCAACCTGCTGCTGGCGGCGCGCTGGACGGTGGTCCTCTCGCTCGTCTCCTTCATCGGCGGCGGGCTCTTGGGGATGGCGCTTCTCTACCTGCGGATCGGCAAGGCGCGGGCCGGGCAAATCGTCGTCCAGGGCTATGTGGAGCTGTTCCAGGGCACGCCGCTGCTGATGCAGCTCTTCCTCGCCTTCTTTGGGCTCGGCCTGTTCGGCGTCGACGTTCCGGCCTGGCTGGCCGCGGGGCTGGCGCTGATCCTGTGGACGGCGGCGTTCCTGGTGGAGATCTGGCGCGGTTGCGTGGAATCGGTCGCCCGCGGCCAGTGGGAGGCGTCGGCCAGCCTCGGCATGGGCTACGTCCAGCAGATGCGCTACGTGATCCTGCCCCAGGCGGTGCGCGTCGCCGTCCCGCCGACCGTCGGCTTCTCCGTGCAGGTGGTGAAGGGCACGGCGCTGACCTCGATCATCGGCTTCGTGGAGCTGTCCAAGGCCGGCACGGTCGTCACCAACGCCACCTTCGAACCCTTCACCGTCTACGGGCTGGTCGCCCTGATCTACTTCGCGCTGTGCTGGCCCCTGTCCAAGAGCAGCCAGATTCTGGAAAGGAAGCTCAATGTCGCTCATCGCGATCACTGAGGTGAAGAAGCGCTTCGGCGACGTCGAAGTCCTGAAGGGGATCAACCTGGACGTCGAGCGCGGCGAGGTCGTCGCCATCATCGGCAAGAGCGGTTCGGGCAAGAGCACGCTCCTGCGCTGCGTCAACGGGCTGGAGATGATCGACGACGGCTCGATCATGGTGGCCGGCGCCCAGCTCATCAACGACGACCTCCACCTGAAGGCGCTGCGGCTGAAGGTCGGCATGATCTTCCAGCAGTTCAACCTGTTCCCGCACCTGTCGGCGGGGCGCAACGTCATGTTGTCGCAGATGGTCGTCAAGAAGACGCCGGCGCGCGAGGCGGAAGCCATGGCCCGCCGCATGCTGGAGCGGGTGGGGCTGGGCAACAAGTTCGACGCCTATCCCGACCAGCTCTCCGGCGGTCAGCAGCAGCGCGTCGCCATCGCGCGGGCGCTGTCCATGCAGCCGATGGCCCTGCTGTGCGACGAGATCACCTCCGCCCTCGACCCGGAGCTGGTGAACGAGGTGCTGGCGGTGGTGAAGGAGCTGGCCGCCGACGGCATGACGCTGATGATGGTGACCCACGAGATGCGCTTCGCCCGCGAGGTCTGCGACCGCGTGGTCTTCATGCACCAGGGCCGCGTGCACGAGATCGGCCCGCCCGAGGAGGTCTTCGGCAATCCCCGCACCCCGGAACTCCGGCAGTTCCTGGGCGCGCAACTGGTGGTCTGACGGGAGAGGGATGTTTGGAGACGCTCAGCGCGCCGCGGTCTTCTCGCTGACCACCCGCGGGGCGTCGATCATATCGGCGACGAACTCCGCCAAGCAGCGGTAGCTGAGGTCCTTCAGATGCAGGCCGTCGGTGCTCAGCACCTGATCGGTGGCGAAGTGCCGGCTTTCCAGCCACCAGGCCATGATGCGGTAGCGGTCGAGCACCGGCACGTCGAGTTCGCGGCCGAGTGCAACCACCGTGGACGCGTAGGCGGCGTAGGAGTCGACCTTGGCTTCGCCGGGGAAGGACTGCGGGTTCATCAGGATGACGTCCGCGCCGGTCTTGCGGATGCGGGCGATGCCGTCGCGCACGGTGGCGGCGAAGGCGTCGAGCGGCACCTTCTGGAAACTGTCGTTGGTCCCGACCTGCCAGACCACGAGGTCCGGCCTGGCGGCCAGCACGTCCTTGTCGAAGCGGATGAGGTTGGCCCCCGCCGTCTCGCCACCGATGCCCTTGTTCAGGACCTGGATGGCCGAGGCGGCGTGACGCTGCTCCAGAATGGCGTCGAGCTGGGCGGGGTAGGTGGTGGCGACGCTGGTGGCCCCGACGCCCTCCGTGCTGGACGACCCCATCGCGACCACGGTCAGCGGCTGCCCGGCGGCCAGGGCGGCCCGGCTGTGCGCCAGTCCGGCGGCGGTCGGATCGGCACCGGGCGGGACCGGGCACAGCGCCGACGCGGCGGCGGCACCGCTCCACAACACCCAAGCGGCCATCAGTCCGCCAAGCACCCGTCCCGTCATGAGCCACGCTCCCCTGGTTCGCCTCGTCGAGGCACGCTGTCCGGGAGCCATGGTCCGGCGATCATGGTTAATGCATCGCTAAGCGAGGGGTCGGCCAACCCCTTTGCGCTCCTCGTCGAACGCGATGCCGCGGCGGGGCGACCCGGGGCCGGGAGCGGTTCCCGCTCGACAACGTAACCGTGAAACCAAGCCGCTTCCGTGCTGTTCAACAGACGGGCGTGGTTGGTCGAGGTGACTTAGCCCTCTCCCTCTTCTCCGGTGAGAGGGGATACCGGTAGCGCCCGCTCCATCCCGTCGCTTCGCGTGGTTGAAGGCATGCATCTGGCTGATCTGTTCGTTGCGCTGCGGCACCAATTGGATCGAGACCCGAGCGAGACCGAACGCGCCGCGCAGCGTCTGGAATTCGCGCCGGACGACGCGGGTGTCGCTCTGCGCCGGCTTGAGGCGATGCTGGAGGCTGACGACGGCGCCGACGCGCTCAAAGCTTGGATCGACGCGTCCGGCGCGGGAACGCTGCTGGACCGGCGCGTGCTGGCGGCCCAGGCCATCGACCGGTGGCACGCGCCGCTGGCCTCGCGCTTCCTGTCGCAAAGCGCCCTGTCCGACGGTCATCTGCGGGCACGGCAATGGTACAAACGGCACGGGCGCTTCAACGGCGACGCCGCCGATGGCCAGCTCATCCTGCGGCCCGGCCTGTTCGACCGCTCGGTGAACATCCGGGAGGTCACGCCCCTGCGCGAAACCTTCAACGTGGCCGACCTGTTCCACACCCTGCTCCTGTTGCCGCCGACCCTCGCGGCGGAGTGCCCGCACGGCGAGGAGGGCGAGCGGCCCGTCTCGCTGACCTTCCATCGCGTCGCCGAAGTCGCCGACCAGTGCCCCAGCGATCCCGATTGGGCGCCCATCGTCGGCGTCGTCCCGCTCGCCCTGGCCGAGGACGACCTTGCCCTCCGGACCTTCGCCAAGGACGGCGCGGACTGGTACGCCGCCATTCCCGGCGATCTCGGCGCCCGCGCGGCCTCGGCCATCGACGCGCTGGCCGCCGCAGGGGCGGCCATCGTCGTCTTTCCCGAGGTGACCGCCGATCCCGCGACGCTCGACGCCATCAAATCGGCGGTGCGGCGCCACGCGGTGGACGGCCCGATCCGCTACGTCCTCGTCGGCGTCCGTCAGGGCGGCGAGGCGGACGCCAAGCCGCGCAGCACGGCGGTCCTGCTCGACCGGACGGGAGCCGAGATTTTCCGCCAGACCAAGCTGCACTGCTGGGACCTCGACGCCGACCAGTGCCGCTCCTACGACGTGCGCGGCCCGGATGGGCGGCTGCTCGACGAGGCGAAGGAGTTCATCGCGCCGGGGGACGGCGTTACCATCGTCGAGCTGCCCAACATGGGCCGGCTGGCGGTGATGATCTGCGAGGATCTGGGGCGCGAACAGCCGGCGGCGTGGCTGTGCCGGGCCAAGCTGCTGGACTGGATCGTCACCCCGGTGATGGACGCCGGCCTGACGGAGGAGCGGTGGCAGGCCCACGCCGGCGACGAGTCCTCCCGCGCCGGATCGTGCCGGGTGGTGGTGGCGAACAGCATGTCTTTCTCGCACCGCTTCAACCGCGTCTGCGACGCCGATGGGGAGGAGGACAAGCGCATCACCGATTGCGGGGTGGCTCTGTTCTTCCAGCCGCGCGCCGACCCGGCGCAATCCTCGCGCATCCGCCGGCTGTCGCTTCCCATCGACGCGCCGGACCCCGGCTGCGTCGCGGCGCGCTGGGAACCGCAACGCTGGCCGGAGCTGAAGACGGGGGGCTGTCCATGAGCGGGGAGGCGTATCGGGCACTGGCCGACGACATCCGGGAGGGCGTCGAGGCCGGACGCTGGGACGAAGCCGACGCGGACCTGGACACCCTGGCGGAGGAGGCCGCCCTGTGCCTCGTGCAGGACCGCGCCGCCGACCTTGCCGAGCTGGCGCGGGAGGTCGCGCGCTGCCACACGGCGCTGGCGCTGCGCGAAGACCGCGCCCCGGAGGCGATGCACCGGCTGGGGCAGCTCCGCGCCATCGCCGCGATGGTCGCCGCCGGCCGGGCAAATCGGCCCGCCCGCGGCGCGGCGGCGCTCGCCCAGACCGGAACGCCGACCGCGGCGGTATTGCGCGCCTTGGCGGACGGGGCGAAATCGGGACCGGCGCTGGTCGAGGCGACGGGCCTGTCGCACGACGCGGTGGCCCGCGCCCTGCCGGAGCTGCGCGCGGCCGGTCTGGTCCGCTCCTGGTCCGCCGGGCGCCTGGTGATGAACGAACGGACAACCGCCGCGGGGTAAGGGGGCCGCGGGGTAGGGCGCGGCTATTCCTTGGGCACCTCGCGCTCCAGTTCCTCCAGCCAGATGCGGGCGTTGCCGTCGGAGGGCGCGCGCCAGTCGCCGCGCGGCGACAGGGAGCCGCCCGCCGTCACCTTCGGCCCGTTGGGCATGGCCGAGCGCTTGAACTGGCTGAAGCCGAAGAAGCGCTGGATGAAGACGCGCAGCCAGGAATGGATCTCCGCAAGCGTGTAGGCGCTGCGCTTCTCCACCGGATAGCCCGCCGGCCAGTCGCCGCGCGCCGGATCGGACCAGGCGTGCAGGGCGAGGAAGGCGATCTTCGACGGGCGCAGGCCGTAGCGCAGCGTGTGGAACAGGTGGAAGTCCTGAAGCTCGTAGGGGCCGACGACGGCCTCCGAGCTTTGCAGGGCGCGGTCGCTTCCGGCGGGGACCAGCTCCGGCGAGATCTCGGTCGCCAGGATGTCGCCCAGCGTGTGCAGAACCTCGTCCGGAAACTGGCGGGAGCCGATGACCCAGCGGATCAGATGCTGGATCAGCGACTTCGGGACGCCCGAATTGACGTTGTAGTGGGCCATCTGGTCGCCGACGCCGTAGGTGCACCAGCCCAGCGCCAGCTCGGACAGGTCGCCGGTGCCCAGCACGATGCCGCCCCGCTGGTTGGCGAGCCGGAACAGATAGTCGGTGCGCAGACCCGCCTGGACGTTCTCGAAGGTCACGTCGTACACCGCCTCGCCGCGGGCGAAGGGGTGGTCCATGTCCTTGAGCATCTGGTTGGCGGCGGGGCGGATGTCGAGTTCGTGGTGCGTGACGCCGAGCGCGCTCATCAGGCGCACCGCGTTGCCCTTGGTCTTGTCGCTGGTGCCGAAGCCCGGCATCGTGAAGGCGAGGATGTCGGTGCGCGGCCGGTCGAGCAGGTCCATGGCGCGGGCGGCGACGATCAGGGCGTGGGTGGAATCCAGCCCGCCCGACACGCCGATCACGATGCGCGGCATGCCGGTCGCCCGCAGCCGCTGGACCAGCCCGGCGACCTGGATGTTGTAAGCCTCGTAGCAGTCGAGCTCCAGCCGCTCCCGCGCCGCCGGGACGAAGGGGAAGCGGGGAACGTTGCGGCGCAGCCCCAGGTCCCCGCCGGGGGGATTGACGCGGAAGGCGACCCGGCGGAAGGCCGTCCCATGCAGGCGGCGGTTGTCGTCGAAGGTGCCCATGCGCAGCCGTTCCTGGCGCAGCACGTCGAGGTCGACGTCGGCGACGGCCATCTGCGCGCCCTTGGGAAAACGCTCGGTCTCGACCAGCGTCTCGCCGTTCTCGAAGATCGACGCCTGCCCGTCCCAGGCCAGATCGGTGGTCGATTCCCCGGCGCCGGCGGAGGAGTAGAGATAGGCGGCGATGCAGCGCGCCGACTGCGACTTGCAGAGCAGGCGGCGGGTTTCCGCCTTGCCGATGGTGATGTTGCTGGCCGACAGGTTGGCCAGCACCGTCGCCCCGGCCAGAGCCGCCTCGGAGCTGGGCGGGACGGCGACCCAGAGGTCCTCGCAGACCTCGGCGTGGACCACCAGACCGTCGATGTCCTCCGCCGCGAACAGCAGGTCGGGGCCGAAGGGGGCGTCGAGGGCGTCGTCGTGGACGCCGATGCGGATCGTGCCGCCCTCGGTGCCGGCGCCGGAGGCGAAATGGCGGCGCTCGTAGAATTCCCGGTAATTGGGAAGATGGACCTTGGGCACCACGCCCAGCAGCCGGCCGCGATGCACGGCGACCGCCGTGTTGTAGACCCGGCCGGCGTGGCGCAGCGGCGCGCCGACGAGGATCAGCGGCATCAGGTCGCGCGACCGCTCGACCAGATGGACGATGGCCTTCTCCACGGCGTCGAGCAGGCAGTCCTGAAGGAACAGGTCGTCGATGGCGTAGCCGGACAGTGCCAGCTCGGGGAACAGAGCGACCGCCACCGCCTGGTCGTCGCACTCCCGCACGCTGTCCAGCACCGCCGCGGCGTTCGCCATCGGGTCGGCGATGGTGCAGGGCGTGGTGCAGGCGGCGACCCGGGCCATCCCATGGCGATAGAGTGATCCAAAGCTCAGGGTCCGAGCCGCGCCGTCAACCGTCATCGTGATCCTCTCCAACCGGTCCCGTGGCAAAGCGCACAGGAGGGAAACCGGCGGAGGCCGCCGGTCGTCTCGCCCGCCGCATTCTGGCGGTTGCCGGCGCGCCGCTCAACCCATTGATCAGGAGCCATCGATCAGGGCCGGCGGAGTGGAGGAAGGATCAGGCCGTCTTCACCTCGGCGATGAAGGCGTCGACGCTGCCCTTGAGGGCCACGGCGCGGCCGGCCACCTCGCGGGCGGACTGCAGGACCTGTGCCGATCCGGCGGCCGTCGATTCGGAGGCGACGCGCAGCGTGCCGATGGTCCCGGTCACCTCCGCCGTGCCCTGGGCCGCCTGGACGGCGTTGCGGCCGATTTCGGCGGTGGCGGCACCCTGCTGCTCGACGGCGGCGGCGACGGTGGTGGCCATCTCGTTCAGGCGGTAGATGACCGTGGCGATCGTCTGGATCGCGGACACCGCGCCGCCGATCGTCTCCTGCATCGCCCCGACCTGACCGCGGATCTCGTCGGTCGCCTGCGCCGTCTGGTTGGCGAGCTGCTTGACCTCGCTCGCCACCACGGCGAAGCCCTTGCCGGCCTCGCCGGCGCGGGCGGCCTCGATGGTCGCGTTCAGCGCCAGCAGGTTGGTCTGGCTGGCGATGCCCTGGATGAGGTCGATCACCTCGTTGATGCGCTGGCCGGACTCGGTCAGGGCGCCGACCCGCTCCTGGGCCTGCTGGGCCTGCCGCGTCGCCTCGTCGGCGAAGCCGCGCGCCTCGTTCATCTGGCGCGACACCTCCTGCACGGTGGCGGTCATCTCCTCCGTCGCGGCGGCGACCGTCTGCACGTTGGCGGCGGTCTGCTCGGCGGCCGCGCCGACGACGGTCATGCGCTCCGACGCCTGCTCCGCCCCGGCGGACAGGGAGTTGGCGGTGGCCTCCAGCGCGGCGGCGGCGTCCTTCATGACGTGCAGGGCCTCGCCGACCTCGCGGTCGAAGCGCAGGATCGTCGCGCCGACGGCCTCGGCGCGGTCCAGCTTGTGCCGGGCCTCCGCCTCCTGCTCCGCCTGGATGCGCTGGCGGTCGAGCGCGTTGTCCTTGAAGACGGCGAGCGCCCGCGCGATGTCGCCGACCTCGTCGCGGCGGTCGGCGCCGCTGATGATCACCGTCAGGTCGCCGCCGGACAGACGGCGCAGGCAGGACACCGCCTCGACGATGGGACCGACGATGCCGCGCGCCGACAGCCAGCGCCCGATCAGCCCGCTGGCGAGGATGCCGAGCAGGGCGACGGCGGCGATCAGCCAGGTGGTGCGGTCGGCCAGCGCTTCCGCCTCCTCGGAGATCCGCGCCGTCTTGGCGACGGTGAGGCCGTTGTAGTCCTGGACGGCGCGGATCAGCGCCTCCACCTGCTCCTGGCTGCCGGAGACGTTGTTCAGCACCTCGCGCCGGGCGTAGGTGATGCCGAGGTCGGCGTGCTTCTTGGCCGCCTCCACCGTGGCGTCCAGGCTGTGGACATAGGCGGCGTACTGGGTCTCGATGCCGTCCAGAAGCGGACGCTGCTGCGCGTCGGCGGCGACGCGGGCGTGCTCCAGATGGGCGCGGATCTCGGCCTTGCGGTCGGCGACGACCGCCTCGATGGTGGCGACGCTGGCCGGGTTGGCGCCCATCTGGTACTCGGCGCGGCTCAGCTCGACCAGATAGCGGTTCAGCCGGGCGCCCTGAGTCGTCTCGCGCCCCGCCTCCTCGACCCGGTTCAGCTCCCCGCCGAGCGTGGCGAGGCCGTAGCCGCTGACCAGGGCGGTGAACACCGAAACGGTGCCCAGCACCACGACGATGCCGAGAATCTTCCCGGCGATGCGCACATTCTTCAGCTGCATGTTGGCTTCAACTGCATGTCGGCCTCGATCGCGCCCTCTTGAGGGTCAGCGCGCTAAATCGATGCGGTGGATGGGTAAGCCGGCGGTGCCGGCGTCGGAGTTTGCGGCGCGGACGGCCCAGGCGGCGATCGCCAGATCCTGGATGCCCATGCCGGTGGAATCGAAGACGGTGATCTCGTCCGCGGCGGCGCGGCGGGGCGCCTTGCCCTCCAGCACGTCGCACAGCGTGCCGCGGATGGACTCGCGGGTCAGGCCGAGCGCCAGCGCGTGCTGGCATTCGCCGAGCGCGGAGGCCTGCGCCCAGTCGTCCACCCAGACGGACGCGCCGAGCAGGATCGCCGGGTCCAGCTCCTGCTTGCCGGCGGTGTCGGCGCCCATGGCGCAGACGTGCGTGCCGGGGCGGACCCAGCCCGCCCGGACCACCGGCTCGCGCGCCGTGGTCAGGGTGATCAGCACGTCGGCGCTGCGCGCCGCGGTTTCGGCGTCCACGACCTCGACGGGCAGCGGCCCGGCGAAGGAGGCCGCCAGCTCCTCGGCGCGCGCGCGGTCGCGGTTGGCCACCAGGACGCGGTCGAAACGGCGCACGAGCAGCGCCGCCTCCAGATGGTGCGCCGCCTGACCGCCGGTGCCGATCAGGGCGAGCACCCGCGAGTCGGGGCGGGCCAGCTCGCGGATGCCGATGGCGCAGGCGGCGGCGGTGCGCAGCCCGGTCAGGTGGTTGGAGCTGACCAGCGCCGTCGGGCAGCCGGTCTCCGGGTCGGTCAGCACGGTGGTGGACTGGTGGTTGGTCAGGCCGCGGGCGCGGTTGCCCGTCCAGTAGCCGCCGATCTTCAGCCCGAGCAGCCCGATGGCGAGGTCGCCGCCGGCCTTGATGCCGTAGACGTCCGGCCCCGGCAGCAGCCGCTCGCGGACCACCGGGAAGTTGCGCGCCTGTCCGCGCGAGACCTCGCGGAAGGCCATCTCCATGGCGTCGATGGCGTCGGCGGGGGACACCAGGCGGCGGGCGGCGTTCTCGTCGATGACGATCATTCTTTTGCTCCTGCGGCGTCGAGCACCAGCCGCGACAGCGCGTCGTCCGGCCTCTCCATCCGCGCCATGATCGAGAAGTGATCCTCCCCGGCCAGCGTGTGGTAGGCGACGCGCCCCCCACGACCCCGGCACAGGGTGGCGAAATCGCGCGACTGGGCGATCCAGGCCGGCGTTTCCGCCGAGCCGACGACGACCGTCAGGGCCGTTGCGGTGGCGGGCGGGTGGCGCATCGGGCTGACCCCGTCGACCATCTCCGGGCGCAGCCCGATGGTCTCGTTGACGGTGATGTCGAGCACCGGCGCCAGTTCGTAGATGCCGCTGATCAGGGTGGCGGCCTTGATGGCGCCGTCCTCCAGCCGGTCCGCCCCGGCGTCGTCGGCCAGAGCCATGGCGATCAGATGCGCCCCGGCGGAATGGCCCGACACGGTGAGGCGGTCGGGATCGCCGCCCAGCGCGGCGGCGTTGCGGTGGATCCAGCGCAGCCCCTCGCGGGTGCGCCGCGCGATCTCCGGCAGGGTGGCCGCCGGGCACAGGTCGTAGTTCATGACCACGGTCGTGACGCCGCTCGGCACCAGCGCGTCGGCGACGTAGCTGTAGTCGGCCTTGTCCCGTCCGCGCCAGTAGCCGCCGTGCAGGAAGACGTGCAGCGGGGCGCCGCGGGCTTCCGCCGGGAACACGTCGAGCGTCGACAGCGGGCTGTCGCCGTAGGCGATGTCGTAGCGCGCGGCGCGGCGCTCGCGGGTGGCGCGGCTCAGCGCGGCGGCGCGCTCGGCGTGGCGCGCGAAGTCGGGGACGGAATGGCGGGGGTTGTACTGCCACTCGTGATCGTCAGGGGTGACCGACACGATGGGACCTCCTGGGTACCGGAGAAAGGGGGGTCTCAGACCAGGTCCATGAGCTGGTTCCACAGCTGGTGCCGCTTGGCGACGTATTCCGGCGTGTCGCGCAGCGCCTCGCCCAGGCTGGCGCGCGGGCGCGGAATGTCGATGGGCACGATCTCGCGGATGCGGCCGGGGCGGGGCGACATGACCACCACCCGGTCGGCGAGGCAGACGGCCTCGTCCACGCTGTGGGTGACGAAGAGGATCGTCTTGCCCATGCGCTCGGTCAGGCCGAGCATCTCGTTCTGCAAAATTTCGCGGGTCAGCGCGTCGAGCGCGCCGAACGGCTCGTCGAGCAGCATGATCTCCGGCTCGATCGCCAGGGCGCGGGCGATGCCGACGCGCTGCTGCATGCCGCCGGACAGCTGGTGCGGGAAGCGGTCGCCGAAGCCCTTCAGCCCGACGGTGGCGAGCACGCGCTCGGTCGTCTCGCCGTGGCGGGCGGCGGGGATGCCCTTGGCCTCCAGCGCGAAGCCGATGTTCTGGGCGGCGGTCAGCCAGGGCAGCAGGCCGTACTGCTGGAAGACGAAGCCGCGGTCGTGGCCGGGGCCGGTGACCGGCTTTCCGTCAATGCGGATCTCGCCGCTGGTCGCCGTCTCCAGCCCCTGGATGATGCGCAGCAGCGTGGTCTTGCCGCAGCCGCTGGGCCCGACGAAGGCGATGAACTCACCCTCCTCCACGTCCAGGTCAACGCCGTCGAGCGCCGTCATCGACGGCCCTCCGGACACCGGGAAACGCTTGGTCAGGTTGCGGACGGACAGCTTGGGCATGGGACGGCACCGGGTCTTGAAGCGGGACGGCGGGCGGAATGGGGCAAAGCGGGGGAGGGGGCCGGCAGTGCGACGCCGGCCCCGACGGGATTACGGCTGCTTGTAGGTGCCGATCTCCGCCAGCACTTCCTGGACGATGCTGGTGTCGAGCACCTTCTCGGCCGGGTGGACGGCCTTCTGCAGGCCGCCTTCGACGTTCAGCTCCTGCATGTACTTGGCCTGTTCGGCGGTGACGGTGCCGTTCGGGTTCCAGATGCCGCCGATCTTGTAGAACTCGTAGAACTCGGCGAGCTGCTCGTCGTTGTAGTCGAAGTGCTTCTTCGCGACGTCCAGCGCGCCCTTCTCGTTGTCGAAGATCCAGCGGGTCGCCTCCAGCTCCGCCTTGACGAAGCGCTTCAGCACGTCGCGCTTCTTGGTGATGGTCGCGTCGTTGACGTCCCAGGGGGTCATCACGTAGTTGGGCAGCTTCTTGGAGACGACGAACAGCACCTTGGCGTTCTTGTCGTGCGCGGCCTTCGGGTCGTAGTTGGAGACGGTCGCGTCGATGGTGCCGGTCAGGATGCCGTTGATGCGGGCCGAGGAGCCCTTCAGCGAGACCCACTGGACCGACTTGATCTGGTCCTCGCTCATGCCGGCCTGACGCATCAGGGCGGTGATGACGACGTGCGGCAGCGAGCCGGGGGAGGAGATGCCGACCTTCTTGCCCGGCAGGTCGGTGACGTCCTTCACGCCCGACGCGGCGTTGGCGTAGAAGGCGTAGTGCAGGCCGGTGTGGACGCCGCCGATGGTCTTCAGCGTGCCGCCCTTGTCGGCCGCGGCCAGCGTCTCCGACATGCCGGCCTGGCTGACGTCCAGCTCCCCGGCGATCAGCGAGCGCACGGGGATGGAGCTGTCGGCGATGTGCACCAGCTCCACCGTCAGGCCGTTCTTCTCGTAGAAGCCCTGGTCCTGCGCGACGAACTCGACGAGGTTCAGGAACATCTTGGCCGGCATGCCGATCTTCAGAGCGTCGGCGGCGAGCGCGGCGGTGCTCATCGCCACGGAGAAGGCACCCGCCAGCAGGGCAGCCTTCAGCGAACGGGACATCATGCTCATGATCCCTCTTCCTTCCTCAATCCGGTGTGGTGTGGGTGCGCGGGAGGCGGGCCGGTCAGCGGCGGCGCCAGCGGCCGAAGCGCTCTTCGACCTTTTGAACGAGAACCGTCAGCGCGTTGGCGAGCAGGGCCACCACCAGGACCGGGGCGAAGGCCTTGGCCGTCTCGAACGCGTTGGTGTAGTTGATGATCAGGCCGCCGAGGCCGGAGATGGAGGTCAGGAACTCCGCCACGATCATCGCGATGATGCCGCGGCCGAGCGCGATGCGCAGGCCGCTCGCCACGTAGGGCAGGGCGTAGGGGGCGATGATCTGGCGGTAGACCATGAACCGCGAGGCCATGAAGGCCTTGCCGATGTCCAGATAGTGCCGGTCCACGTTCTTCACGCCGGTGACCGTGTTGATGATCACCGGGAAGACCGCGAACAGGATGATGATCGTGATCTTGGCGAGGAAGCCGATGCCCACCCACAGCATCAGGATGGGGATCAGCGCCACCAGCGGCATCGCGTAGAGCGCGTTGATGTAGGGATCGAGGATCACCTCCACCGTGCGGTTCGTGCCCATCGCGAAGCCGACCACGATGCCGATGGCCGAGGCGATGACGAAGCCCAGGACGAAGGTCGACATGCTGTCCAGCGTCGCCGACAGCAGTTCGCCGTTCAGCAGCAGCTCCCAGGTCGCCACGGCGATGTCGCTGGGCACGGCGACCAGTAGCTTGTTCGCGTCGCGCGCCGCGAATTCCCAGACGGCGAGCAGCAGGACCAGCGTGCCGAGTTGAAGCAGCCGTTCGCGGCGCCTCTGCCGGTTGGGGTCGGACGCCGCAGGCTCCTCGGCGCTTTTTGAAACGGCGCTCGCTTGTGCACTCCGCTGCACGCCTGCCTCCTGTGTGCGAGGTGATGGTATGGTGTGGTGGGTGTGGCGTTCGCCTCACTGGGCCGCCGTTGATACGTATGCTAATCGAAGGTGGTAGTGTGGCGCAAGCAGATCGTCATACTGTCTGACAAGAAGAGAAACTTTATGTCAAATTTGCCGATAAATATTGTCCGCGTCGCCGCTCCCCTGCGCCAGCAGGTGATCGACCTGTTGCGCGCGGCCATCGCCGACGGGCGCTATTCCCCCGGCGACCGGCTGGTCGAGCGGGAGCTGTGCGAGACGTTGCAGGTCAGCCGTCCGATCCTGCGGGAGGCCCTGCGCCAGCTGGAGGCGGAGGGGCTGGTCCACAACGTGCCCCAGCGCGGGCTGGAGGTAGTGACCCTGACGGCGGAGGATGTCCGGCAGATCTATCAGGTGCGTGGGGCGCTGGAGAGCCTGGCGGCGGCGGAGTTCATCGCCCACGCCAGCCCGGAACTGTGGGCGATCCTCGCCGACGCCATGGCGGCCTTCGAGGCGGCGGCGGCCGAGGGCGTGCCGTCGCGCATCCGCACGGCGAAGACGATGTTTTACGACACGCTGATCGCCGGCTGCGGCAACCCGACGATGGCGCAGATCCTCAAGGCGCTGCACAACCGCATCCAGCTGCTGCGCGGGGTGTCGCTGGCCGAGCCGGGGAGGCTGCCCAACACGATCCGCGAAATCCGCGAGATCTTCGAGGCGATGACCGCCCGCGACACCGTCCGCACGCGCCAGCTCTACGACGAGCACATCGCCAGCGCCGCCCGCGTGACCATGCAGGCTTTAACCGCTGGACGCTGATCGGGCGGGCGGCGAGGGCGGGTAAGCGAGGGCGGTCAGGCTCCGCCGATGCCCTCGGTGAAGGTCTCGCCGGTCCTGGGGTCGATGTCCTCGCCGGTTCCCGGCGTGCCGGGCGCGGCCTCGTCCCGGTCGCTCATTGGCTTCTGGCTGTCGGGATCATAGCTGCGCGGAGGATGGACGCCGGTGTCGTCCGGCTTCTTCGGGTCGTTCATGCGCCACCTCTGGGAATGGGATTGCAACCTTCCCGTCAACAAGGGCGGCGGAGCATCCTCACGCGTTCCGGTGCGGGCGGCGTTGCTTTACCATGCGTCCGCGCATTCCGGCACGGCGCCGACAGGGAGGAACACGCCATGACGACCGCCAAGAACACGATCTGCCTCTGGTACGACACGGACGCGGAGGCCGCGGCCCGCTTCTACGCCACGGTCTTTCCCGACAGCGCGGTGCGGGCCGTTCACCGCGCGCCCGGCGATTACCCGTCCGGCAAGGCGGGCGACGTGCTGACCGTCGAATTCACGGTCGCCGGCATCCCCTGCCTCGGCCTCAACGGCGGGCCGACGTTCACGCACAACGAAGCCTTCTCGTTCCAGATCGCCACCGACGATCAGGAGGAGACCGACCGCTACTGGAACGCCATCGTCGGCAACGGCGGGCAGGAAAGCGCCTGCGGCTGGTGCAAGGACCGCTGGGGCGTCTCCTGGCAGATCACGCCGCGCGTGCTGACCGAGGCGCTGGCGGCCGGCGGCGACGAAGCCCGGCGCGCCTTCGCGGCGATGATGGGCATGACCAAGATCGACGTCGCCGCCATCGAGGCCGCAAGGCGCGGCTGACAATCCCCGGAGGGCCGGGCTTATCGGCCGGGGGCCGGCGCCTCCACGGCCTCCGTCACGCCGCCCGCGGGGACGCGCAGCAGGCTGGTCAGGCCGCCCGCCAGGGCGAGGGTGGCGGCCACGGCGAGCCCGAGGCGCGGCGCGGCGTCGGGGCCGGACAGCAGCGCGAACAGCAGCGTCATGGTCACCGCCCCGGCGGTCTGCCCGACCAGACGCGCGGTGCCCTGCATCCCGCCGGCAGCGCCGCTGCGCGCCTTGGGCACGGTCAGCAGCATGTTGCGGTTGTTGGGCGTCTGGAACAGCCCGAAGCCGAACCCGCACATCACCATGAAGGCCAGCAGCGGCCGCGCGTCCTGCCCGAGCGGCCAGGCCGCCGCCAGGGCGAGGCCGGCGGCGAGCAGCAGGCCGCCCACGGCGCACAGCCAGCCCGTTCCCACGCGGTCGGACAGCCGGCCCGCGATGGGGGCGGCGACGGCGGTCGCCAGCGGCCACGGCACCAGGAACAGCCCCGCCGTGACGGTGTCCTGGCCCAGCCCGTGCTGCAGGTAGAAGGGCAGGGCCACGGCGCCGGCCATCTGGCCGGTGAAGCAGAGGACGGAGGCGACCACCGACAGGCGGAAGGAGCGCACCCGCAGCAGGTCGAGCGGGACCAGCGGCGCCTCGCGCCCGCTCTCCCGCCGGACAAGGCCGGCGAGGCAGAGCGCGGCGGCCAGCAGCAGCGCGGCACCGCGCACCGGCTGCGCCGCCAGGGACTCCGCCCCCGTCACCAGGGCGGCGAAGACGCCGGCGTTGAGGGCGACGCTGACGGGATCGAGGCGGCGTCTGGTGCCCGCGACGGCGGGCAGCGCGCGGGCGGTCGCCAGGACCACGACCCCGACCGGGATGTTGACCGCGAACAGGAACGGCCAGGGGGCGACGGCGAGGATGCCGGCCCCGATCGTCGGTCCCGCCGCCGAGGCGAGCGCGATGGCCAGGGCGTTCCAGCCGATGGCGGCGCCGAGCAGCCGCTGCGGATAGACGAAGCGCAGCAGCGCGACGCCCAGCGCCATCACCGCCGCACCGCCCAGCCCCTGCACGAAGCGCGCGGCGATGAGCCAGGGCAGCGTCGGCGCTAGGGCGCAGCCGGCGGAGGCGGCGGTGAACAGCAGCACCCCGCCGACGAACACCTTCCGGTGACCGACGCTCTCGCCGAGGGCGCCGATGGGCAGGAGCGCGATGACCAGCGCCAGCTGGTAGGCGGTGATGATCCAGACGGCCTCGGCGGGCGCGACGCCGAGGTTGTCGGCCATCGTCGGCAGGGCGATGTTGGCGATGGCGGCGTCGAGCACGACGAGAACGATCGCGGCGATGACGGACGCCGCGGCCACGGCGCGGCGGGGCATGGGCAGCCCATCCGATGACGGGCGTTCCAGATGCGGAGTTTCGGGCGGTCGGGCGAGGGCGGAACGGGGCATCGGTGTCTCCAACAGCGGTTGGAAACAAGGTCGCCCGTCGCGGGGCATGGCGGAAGACGCCGCCTGTGCAGGTTATTCCTGCATGGAACGCCCTGTGTTAGCCTCGCCCTCATGGCCGATCCCGATCTCAACCTGCTTCTCGCGCTCGACGCGCTGCTCTCGGAGGGCAGCGTCGTCAAGGCGGCGCGGCGGCTCGGCCTCAGCGAGTCCGCGATGAGCCGCACCCTGGCGCGCCTGCGCGCGGTCACCGGGGACCCGCTGCTCGTCCGGGCCGGTCGCGGTCTCGTCCCGACGCCGCGGGCCATCCGGTTGCGGGAGCGGGTGCCCGGCCTCGCCGAGGAGGTCCGCGCGGTGCTGCGTCCGGCGGAGACCATCGACATCGCCCGGCTGGAGCGAAGCTTCACCCTGCGCGCCAGCGAGAGCTTCATCGAGGTCTACGCCGCCCGGCTGGTGAACCGCGTCGCCGCCGAGGCGCCCGGCGTCCTTCTGCGCTTCGCGCCCCGGGGCAACCGCGACGCGCAGGCCTTGCGCGACGGGCTGATCGACCTCGACATCGGGGTGCATTCGGAAACCACGCCGGAGCTGAAGGTGCAGAGCCTGCTCCGCGACCGCCTGGTCGCCGCCGTGCGGAAGGATCATCCGCTGACCCGCCTGGAGACGGTGACGCCGGACCAGTACGCCGCCTGCGGCCATGTGCTGACCGCGCGGCGCGGGCTGGCGCGGGACCGGATGGACGAGGCGCTGGCCGCCCTCGGCCTCGCGCGCAGGGTGGCGGCGGTGGTGCCGAGCTTTCCCGCGGCCCTGGCCATCGTCCGCGCTTCCGACCTGACCGCGCTGGTGTCCGGGCGCCAGCTCGCCGCCGGGGTGGCCGGTGTGTGCGGCCTGCCGCTTCCCGCCGGTCTGGCGGCGGCTTTGGACGAGGTCGTGGTGACGCAGATGTGGCATCCCCGGCAGGACGCCGACCCGGCCCACCGCTGGCTGCGCGGGCGGATTCTCGCCGCCTGCCGCGACCCGGACTGACCCGCAACGCACCCTCGGCGGAGCGGAAGCGGCGCAACAACCTCTCCCTCCCGGCATTGATAAGGTCGGATCGACTTCGACGGCTGGGACGCAATGACCGGATTCCGACGCGCGCTCGCGGGCTTGCTCCTCGGCGCCCTCCTCGCCTTGCCGGGCGCGCCTCTCCGGGCGGCGTCGGTGCCGAACGACGTTCTGGTCGTCGGCCAGATCGCCGAGCCGGCGTCGCTGGACCCGGCGGTCAGCACCGCCACCAACGATTTCCGCATCCTGGTCAACCTGTATGAGGGGCTGGTCCGCTACCGTCCGGGAACACTGGACGTCGAGCCCGCTCTGGCCGAGCGCTGGACCGTCTCCGACGACGGGCTGAGCTACCGCTTCACGCTGCGGCCGGGAGTCACCTTCCACGACGGCACGCCCTGCGACGCGCAGGCGGTTAAGTTCAACTTCGACCGCATGCTCGACCGGACGCACCCCGCCGCCGACACCGGCCCCTTTCCGCTGGCCTTCTTCTTCGCGGCCATCGACCGGGTCGAGGCGCCGGACCCGCTCACCGTTCGCTTCACGCTGAAGGAGCCCTTCGCGCCCTTCCTCTCCAACCTCGCCTACCCGACCGGCCTGATCGTCTCGCCCGCCGCCGTGATGGCGGAAGGCCGGGGATTCGGCCGGCGACCGGTCGGCACCGGCCCCTTCCGTTTCGTCGAATGGCAGGGCAGCCGCCGCCTGACCATCGAGCGCAACCCGGACTATTGGGGGGCGCCGGCCAAGCTGCGCGCGGTGATCTTCCGCCCGGTGAGCGACCCGAACACGCGCGCGATGGAGATGCTGGCCGGCGGCCTCGACGTGATGGTGGAGGTGCCGGCGGACGCGCTGTCCCAGTTCCGCGACGGCGACGGCTTCCGGGTGCACGAGCAGGCCGGGCCGCATCTCTGGTTCCTGATCCTGAACACCCGGCACGGGCCGCTGAAGGACCGGCGCGTCCGGCAGGCGGTGAACCACGCCATCGACAAGCGGGCCATCGCCGACAGCATCCTGCAGGGCACGGCGATCCCGGCGCGCGGCCCCATCGCCCCCACCTTCGCCTGGGCCACCGACCCCGCGGTCGTCGGCTACCCCTACGACCCGGACAAGGCGCGGGCGCTGCTGAAGGAGGCCGGGGCGGAGGGGGCGGAACTCACCTTCTACGTGGCGGAGGGCGGGTCCGGCATGCTCGACCCCGTTGCCATGGGAACGGCGATCCAGGCGAACCTCGCCGCCGTGGGGCTGGCCGTCACCATCGAAACCTACGAGTGGAACAGCTTCCTGGCGCGGGTGAACGGCGGGCTGGGCGAGGCGGCGGACATGGCCGAGATGGCCTGGATGACCAACGATCCCGACACCCTGCCGTACCTGACCCTGCGCTCCGGCGCCCTGCCGGAGGCGGGCGGCTTCAACTCCGGCTATTACGCGAATCCGGACCTCGACCGCCTGCTCGAACGGGCGCGGCGCAGCGCCGACCGGGAGGAGCGGGGGGCGCTCTACCGTCGGGCCGAGCGGATCATCGTGGAGGACGCGCCCTGGGCCTTCGTGGCCCACTGGAAGCAGAACGCCATCACCACCGCGGCGGTGCGCGGCTTCGCCCTGGAGCCGTCCTTCTTCCTGCGGCTCGACCGCGTGTCGAAGGACTGAGGCGCCCATGGGCTCCTACATCCTCGGCCGCCTCATGGCGCTCGTCCCCGTGCTGTTCGGGCTCAGCGTGATCGTCTTCCTGATCATGGCGCTGATTCCCGGCGACCCGGCGACCGCGATCCTCGGCCCCTACGCGACGCCGGAGAATGTGGCGCGGCTCCGCCAGGACCTCGGCCTCGACCACAGCCTGCCGGTGCGCTACGCGACGTGGCTGGGCAACGTGCTGACGGGCGACCTTGGGCGTTCCTCCAGCCTCAACCGGCCGGTCCTCGACGAGGTGACGGAGCGTTTCGCCGCCACGCTGGTGCTGGCCGGCGCCGCGCTCGTGCTGGCGTCGCTGCTGGGGCTGCTGGCCGGCATCCTGTCCGCCGTGCGGCAGTTCGGCCTCGCCGACAAGCTGGTGACGCTGGCCGTGCTGGTCGGGATCTCCATGCCGACCTTCTGGCTCGGCCTGCTGCTGATCCTGGTCTTCGCCGTCCGCTGGCGCCTGCTGCCGGTGAGCGGCATGGTCTCCATCTACGGCGGCGGGGACCTGCCGGACCTGCTGTGGCATCTGGCGCTGCCCGCCGCGACGCTGGCCATCGTGGCCGCCGGGGTGATCGCCCGGCTGACCCGCTCGGCCATGCTGGAGGTGCTGCGCCAGGACTTCGTCCGCACCGCCCGCGCCAAGGGGCTGACGGAGCGCCGCGTGGTGTTCGGCCACGCGCTGCGCGCCGCCATGGTGACGATCATCCCGGTGATCGGCATCCAGGCCGGCTTCGTCCTGGGCGGGGCGGTCTACATCGAGACGGTGTTCCAATGGCCGGGCGTCGGCCGGATGCTGGTCAACGCCATCGCGACGCGCGACGTGCTGCTGGTCCAGGGCGGCGTTCTGGTGGTCGCGGCCAGCTACGTGCTGTTCAACCTGCTGGCCGACATCCTGCAACGCCTGCTCGACCCGAGGATCGCGCCATGAGGGGCGCCATCGGGGACGGCCTGGCCCTGCTGCGCCGCGTGACGCGCAACCGGCTGGCGGCGCTGGGGCTCGTGCTGCTGGGGCTGATCGTCCTGGTCGCGCTCGCCGCGCCGGTCCTGCCGCTGGCCGACCCGGACGCCATCGATCCCGCCCGGCGCCTGCTGCCGCCCTTCAGCGCCGGGGCGTGGCTCGGCACCGACACGCTGGGGCGCGACGTGCTGGCCCGGCTGGTCTGGGGGACGCGGCTGAGCCTGGGGATCGGCGTCGCGGCCTCCCTCCTCGCGGCGCTGGTCGGGTCGGCCATCGGCCTCGTCGCCGGCTACGCGGGCGGACGGACGGACGGCGTGCTGATGCGCGGCATCGACGTGCTGATGGCCTTTCCCTACCTGCTGCTGGCGCTCGCCATCGTGGCGGCGCTGGGGCCGGGGCTGCTCAACGCGCTGTACGCCGTGGTGGTCGCCAACATTCCCTTCTTCGCGCGCAACGTCCGTGGCGCCACCGCCGGCCTGCGCCGCCGGGAGTTCGTCGACGCGGCGCGCCTGTCCGGCCTGGGCGAGGCGCGCATCCTGCTGGGCGAGGTGCTGCCGAACGTCCTGCCGGTGATCATCATCACCGCCTCGACCACCGTGGGCTGGATGATCCTGGAGACCGCCGGCCTGTCCTTCCTGGGGCTGGGCTCGCAGCCGCCGCAGGCCGATCTCGGCTCGATGCTGAGCGACGGGCGCAAGGCGCTGATCACCGCGCCGCACGTCGCGGCGGTTCCGGGGCTGGTCGTCTTCCTGATCGTGATGAGCATGAACCTGATCGGCGACGGGCTGCGCGACGCGCTCGACCCGCGTTTGCGCTCCGGCATCCCGGGCGCGCCGGGGGCCGCCACGCGGGTGGCGCGCGCCGCCGGGGGCGATGCGGGGAACGCGGCGGCGGACCCCGGCGCGCTGCTCCGCGTCAGCGGCCTGCGCACGGCCTTCGACACGGCCTTCGACACGTCGGGCAATCGGGCGAACGGCCCGGTGGACGCGGTGAAGGGCGTCAGTCTGCGCGTCGCCCCCGGCGAATGCCTGGGCATCATCGGGGAGTCGGGCTCCGGCAAGTCGGTGACGGCGCTGTCCATCGCCCGCCTCGTCGCCTCACCGCCGGGCGTGGTGCGCGGCGGATCGGTGCGGTTCGATGGGGACGATCTGCTGGCGCTGCCGGTCGGGGCGTTGCAACGGCTGCGCGGCGGGCGGATCGCCTATGTCTTCCAGGACCCGCTGACGACCCTCCATCCGCTGATGCCGGTCGGCGCGCAGGTGGCCGAGGCGCTGCGCGCCCATCGCCCTGTGCCGCGCGCCGAGGCCGAGCGGCGGGTTGTGGAGCTGTTCGCCGCGGTGAAGCTGCCCGACCCGGCCAGCCTCGTCCACGCCCACCCGCACGAGCTGTCGGGCGGGCAGCGCCAGCGCGTCGGCATCGCCATGGCGCTCGCCAACGATCCGGAGCTGATCATCGCCGACGAGCCGACCACCGCGCTCGACGTCACCGTCCAGGCCGAGATCCTGGACCTGCTGGACGACTTGCGCCGCAGCCGCCGCCTCGCCGTCGTCTTCATCAGCCACGATTTCGGGGTCATCGCCCGCCTCTGCGACCGGGTGGCCGTGATGCACCGGGGGGTCATCGTCGAGGAGGGGGACACCCGCAGCGTCCTCACCCGGCCGCGCCACGACTACACCCGGCGCCTGCTCGCCGCCGTGCCGGTCCTCGGGCGGTCTCCACGCCCGGAGACGCCGCCGCCCTCATCCGCGGCGGGCTGGGCGGTCGAGGTCCGCGGTCTGGTCAAGACCTACGCCGCGCGCCGGTCCCCGTTGGGCCAATCGTTGTTCGGGCGGTCGCGCCCGGCGGTCGACGCCTTAAAGGCGGTGTCGCTGCGGGTTGCGGCGGGGGAGACGCTGGGGATCGTCGGGGAGTCGGGCAGCGGCAAGTCGACGCTCGCCCGCTGCCTCGTCGGGCTGAGCCCTCCGACCGGCGGGACCGTCCTGCTCGACGGGCGCCCCCTCGCGAGGTTGGCCGCCGAAGGGCCGCGGGCGCTGGGCCGGACGGTGCAGTATGTCTTCCAGGACCCGCTGTCCTCGCTCAACCCGCGCAAGACGATCCGGCGCACCCTGTCGACGCCGCTGCGCGTCCTGGCCGGGGTGCCGGCCGCGGAGCGGGAGGCCCGGCTGGCCGAGCTGATGCGGTCGGTCGATCTCGATCCGGCCATCCTGGACCGCTACCCGCACGAGCTGTCGGGCGGGCAGGCGCAGCGCGTCGCCATCGCGCGGGCGCTCGCCGCCGGGGCGAGGATCATCGTTCTCGACGAGGCGGTGTCCGCCCTGGATGTCTCGGTGCAGGCGCAGGTGCTGCGCCTCCTGGCGGCGCTGAAGGAGCGGCACGGGCTGACCTACCTGTTCATCAGCCACGACCTCGCCGTGGTCGAGGCGATCGCCGACCGGGTCGTGGTGATGGCCGCCGGCGCCATCGTCGAGGAAGGCCCGAGCGGGCGCCTGTTCGCCGCGCCGGAGCATCCCTACACGCGCCGGCTGATCGCCGCCGTGCCGACGCTTCCGTCCTGACGCCGTCAGCGCGGGTAGCCGGCGAACTTGTTGACGGAGATCGAGGTCGCCGCCACCAGCACATGCCGGGCGAGTTCCTGCTCGGCCGACTCCGGCGTCCAGCGGGTGGTGGGGACGGAGATGTTCAGGCCGGCGACCGCGTGCCCATGCTCGTCGGTGATGGCGGCGGCGACCGAGATATCGCCCATCACCGTCTCGTTGGTCACCACGGCGTAGCCTTTTTCCGCCGCCTCCTGCACGCGGGCGCGCAGCCGGCCGGGGTCGTTCACGGTGAAGGGGGTGAGCGGGCGGAGGTCGGTGCGGGCCAGGATGTCCTCCCGCTCCTCCTCCGACAGGCGCGACAGGATGGCGGTGCCCGACGCGGTGAAATAGGCGGGCAGCCGGCTGCCGACCATGATGTCGATGTTCACCAGATGGCGGCCGGGGAAGCGGGCGACGAAGACGATCTCGTGGCCGTCCAGCTCCTGGAGGTTGGCGGTCTCGCCGACGCTCCGGCTGATCTCCAGCAGGTAGGGCGACGCCTTCTCGATCAGCTCGTTCGCCCGCAGGTAATTGTAGGAGAACTGCAGCATCTTCGGGCTGAGCGCGTAGTTGCGCGTGCCGTGGACGCGCCGCAGATAGCCCAGTGTCTCCAGCGTGTAGACCAGCCGCTGGGCGGCGCTGCGGTCCAGCCCCGCCGCCTTGGCGATCTCGGACAGGGGCATCTGCCGGTGCGGGCCGTCGAAGGCGTGCAGGATCTGGAAGGTCTTCTCGGTCGAACCGACGAACAGCGAGGACTCGCGCGGATCGGCCTTCGGCTTCACGGCCGGCGCCGGGCCGGCCGGTTGGCCGTCGCCGCCCGCCGTTTCGCCCGCCATGCCGCCCGTCCTGGTGGTCTTTCCGGCCTTCATCGGTGCTCGTCCTCGCGTCTTCGGCATGGTTCGCCTACGCATAGCATCCGGCGCGCCGGATGCCACGCGCAAGCGTTGCTACCGGTCAGGCCACCGCGGCGGCCGGCAGCCCTTCGTAGGTGGTCAGAAGGCGCGACAGTTCGCTTTTCAGCGCCTCGCGCAGCTCCGCCCGCGGCTCGCGCAGCGGCGGCAGCATGGCCGGGGCGTTCACGCCGATGAGGTTCATCACCGACTTCATCGGGCCGGGATTGGTCTCGGCGAAGGCGAGGTTCATCATCGGGATGAGGGTGCGGTGCACCTCCAGCGCCTCGGCGGTCTTGCCGGACGAGGCGAGGTCGAAGACCAGACGCCAGGCGCGCGGCAGGAGGTTGGCCGTGACCACGATGCCGCCCTTGGCCCCGGCGGCCACATGCAGCGGGAACAGCGTGTCCTCGCCGCTCAGTATGGCGAAGGACGGGTCCAGCCCGGCCATCGTGCGCAGGAAATGGTACATGTCGGTGTTGCAGGCCTTCATGCCGACGATCCGCTCGTGGCGCGACAGCTCGTGCAGGACCTCCGGATCGACGGCGATGCGGGTGCGGTAGGGGATCTCGTAGATCAGGATCGGCACCGGCGACTCGTCGGCGTAGCGCAGGAAGTAGTCGCGGATGCCGGCCTGGGTCGGGTTGGTGTAGTAGGGCGTCAGGACCAGCAGGCCGTCCACGCCGGCCGCCGCGAAGTCGCGGCCCGCGGCCAGGGCGTCGTGGTAGCCGGTGTCGAGGACGCCGGCGATGACCGGCTTCGTGCCGGCCATCGCCTCGACCGTCAGCGCGGCGAAGCGGTTGCGCTCGGCGCGCGCCAGCGCGCCGTACTCGCCGGTGCCGCCCAGCGGAACCACCCCGTCGATCCCCTGGCGGTTCAGCCAGGAGAACAGCGCCTTCGACGCCGCGACGTCGATGGTGCCGTCGGCGGTCACCGGCGTCGGGGTGGCGGGCAGAATGCCGCGGAGTTTGGTGGCATCGAGCATGATGTATCCTTGGAAGTGCGAAGAGGTGGAAGCGTCGGCGCTGGCGATGGTCAGGAGGCCAGGCTGCGCCGGCGCAGCCGGTCCGCGGCGTAGATCAGAACCGCGACGAAGACGAGGAGACCGGTCGACACGGCCGCGATGACGGGGGAGACCTGCAGCGTCACCTCGTCCCAGAACTGCTTGGGCAGGGTGGCGCTGAGACCGCCCGACGAGAACAGCGAGATGGTCAGCTCGTCGAAGGAGGTGGCGAAGGCGAACAGGAAGGACGACAGCATGCCGGCGCCCAGGATCGGGAAGGTGACGTGGCGCAGCGCGGCCAGCGGACGGGCGCCCAGGCTCTGTGCCGCGAGGTCGAGCCGGGTGTCGTAGTTGCGCAGCACCGCCGTCATCGTCATCACCACGTAGGGGACGGCGACGACCGTGTGGCCGATCACCAGACCCAGGATGGTGCCGACCAGCCCCATCTGGGCGAACAGGTAGAACATGCCGACGGCGATGATCATGCGCGGCACGATCACCGGCGACAGGATGAAGGCCAGCATCGCGCCCTTGCCCCGCATGCGGCTGCGCACCATCAGGAAGGCCGCCGGCACGCCGATCGCCATCGACAGCAGGCCGGTGCCGAAGGCCACCACCAGCGAGCGGGTCAGCGCCTGCATCCACAGCGGCGACTGGAACAGCTGCTCGTACCATTGCAGCGAGAAGCCGGTGGGCGGCCAGGCCAGGCCGGCCTCGCCGAAGGACAGCGGGATCATCAGGAAGGCCGGCAGGCTGATCAGCACCAGCATGGTCCAGACCAGCGTCCGCAGGCCGGCGGACGGCATCTCGCCGGTGCCGCGCGGGCGGCGGCGCGGGAAGAGGCCGATGAGCGCGTCGCTCGCCGCACCCAGCATCCCGAGCACCCGGCCGCCCAGCCGCCGCATGGCGGTGTCGCGGTTGTGCGCGGCCCCCGCGGTCTCGCCGGTCAGCGTGGCGAAGCCGAAGACGCGGTCGTAGAGGACGAACACCGCCAGCACCACGGTCAGCAGCAGAACCGAGATGGCGCCGGCAAGGCCCCAGTTCAGCGTCTGCTGGATCTGGTCGATGATGAGCTGGGTGATCATCGTCTCGCGCCGCCCGCCGAGCAGGGCCGGCACGATGAAGAAGCCGATGGCCGTCACGAAGACCATGATCGCCGCGGCGGCGACGCCGGGCAGCGACAGCGGGAAATAGACGGTCCAGAAGGCGGTGCCGGGGCGCGCGCCGAGCGTGCTGGCGGCGCGGGGCAGGGTGCGGTCGATGTTCTCCATCACCGCCAGCATGGTCATCACCGCCAGCGGCAGCATGGCGTGCACCATGCCGACCAGAACCGAGCCGAAGCCGTAGAGCAGGTCGATCGGCCGGTCGATGATGCCGAGCGACATCAGCGTGCCGTTGATGACGCCGTTGCGGCCGAGGATGATCACCCAGGCGAAGGCGCGCACCAGGAAGCTGGTCCAGAAGGCCAGCAGCACCCAGAAGATCAGGCGGCTCTTCGCCGGGCCCTTGGTGACGGAGATCAGATAGGCGATGGGGTAGGCCCCGGCCACCGCGACCAGCGTCGTCGCCAGCGAGATCTTCAGCGTGATCCACAGCACGGTGACGTAGAGGCTGGACGAGAAGAGCTGCTGGTAGGGCGCCAGCGTGAAGCCCTGCCCGTTGTAGACGCTGAGCGCCAGGAGCTGGCCGACCGGGAAGACCAGGAAGACGGTGAGAAGCAGGACGATGGGGGCGCCCATCAGCACCGGCTTGCGCCAGGCCGGCGGGGCGCCGCGCCGTGGAGCGGCGTGGGACATGGTCATGATCTGGTCGCTCATGTCAGGCCGCCTTGGCCGTGGTTGCAGGCATGGCCGCCGGGCCGCGGTCGGCGATCACCACGGCGTCGCGGCTGTCCCAGGACAGCGCCATCACGTCGTCGATGCGGATCGCCTCGGCCTCGTTGCGGGTGGCGAAGGCGGCGACCAGCGGCGGCAGGGCGTCGTCGAGCGGCTGCATGTAGACCTTGGTCAGGCTGCCGGTGACCATCACGTCGGACACCCGGCCCATCACGCCCGGCGCGCCGTCGTCCGAAGGACGGGCGATGGTCAGGTTCTGCGGCCGCACCATCACCCGCACCGGGGAGCCCGGCGGCAGGTCCTGGCCGTTGGCGAGCGCGCGGCCCGGAAGGCCGGTGCTGCCCAGCCGGACCTCCGCCTCGTCGCCCAGCCGCGGCCCCAGCGAGGCCGGCAGCAGGTTGGACTCGCCGAGGAAGTCGGCGACGAACAGGGTGCGCGGGCGGAAATAGAGGTCGGCCGGCGTGCCCAGCTGCTCGATGCGGCCGGCGTTCATCAGGCAGATGCGATCGGACATCGTCATCGCCTCTTCCTGGTCGTGGGTGACGTAGACGACCGTCGTTCCCAGCTCGCGGTGGAGATGCTTGATCTCGAGCTGCATGTGCTCGCGCAGCTTCTTGTCGAGCGCGCCCAGCGGCTCGTCCATCAGGATGATCGACGGCTTGTAGACCATGCAGCGGGCCAGGGCGACGCGCTGCTGCTGGCCGCCCGACAGCTCGCGCGGGTAGCGTCCGGCGATGTGCGGCAGGTGGACCATCTCCAGCGCCTCGCGCGCGCGCTTCTTCGCCTCGGCCTCCGGAATCTTCCGCATCTTCAGCGGGAAGGCGATGTTCTCGGCGATCGTCATGTGCGGGAACAGGGCGTAGTTCTGGAACACCACGCCGATGTCGCGCTCGTAGGGCGGGGCGTAGGTCACGTCCTGCGCGCCGATGCGCACGATTCCTTCGTCGGGCGGAACCAGCCCGGCGAGCAGACTGAGCAGCGTCGTCTTGCCCGAGCCGGACGGGCCGAGCAGGGTCAGGAATTCACCGTCGGCGACCACGAGATCCGTGGGGGCGAGCGCCACGAAATCGCCGTAGCGCTTGGCGAGGCCCTGGACGGTTAGGCTGGACGACGACATGGCAGGTCTCCTCGCGTCGAAAGGGAAATTGGGAAAAATGCGGGAGCCCCGCGACCGCCCCCGCCATGCAGGGATGGGAGACCGGTCGCGGGTCTTCAGAAACGGTGCTTCAGGAACGGGCCCCTGGGGACGTGACGTCCCGTCGCCTCAGCTCAGCAGCCAGGCGTTGTAGCGCTCGAGCGCCTTCTGCTGGTTGTCCAGCCAGAACTGCGCGTTGATCTTGACGCCCTTCTCGATGTTCGCCGGGAAGGTCGGGCAGTTGGGGGCGATCGCCGGATCGATGTGCTTGAAGGCGTCGGGCATGGTGACGCCGGCCGGGAAGTACTTCACCAGCTCCGCCTGACGCTTCGGGTCGCAGGTGAACTTGATGAACTGGCGGCAGGCGTCGGCGTTCGGGGTGCCGGCCAGGATGGCCCAGTTGTCGAGGCCCCAGATGTTCTGGTCCCAGACGATGCCGACCGGAGCGCCGGCGGCGATCGCCGCCTGCGGGCGCGACACCCAGGTCGGGACGAGATCGACCTCGCCGGAGATGAGCATCTGCTCGACCTGCGCGCCGCTGGTCCAGAAGATCGGGATGTCCTTCTTGATGCGGTCCAGCGCCTTGAAGGCGCGGTCGAAGTCGCAGGGATAGACCTCGCCGGTGGGCACGCCGTCGGCCATCAGCGCCTGCTCGATGGTGTCGAAGGGATGCTTGCGCAGGGCGCGGCGGCCGGGGACGCCCGCGACGTCGTAGAAGTCCTTCCAGGAGGCCGGCGCCTTGCGGCCCTTGAAGGCGTCGGTGCGGTAGGCCAGCACGGTGGTGTAGACGTTGGTGCCGACGCCGTATTCCGACATGTACTGCTTGGGAATGGCGGCGACCGCCGGATCGTTCTCCAGCCCGTGCTTCTCCAGCATCGGCTTGTCGCCGCTGGTCAGCATGAGGATGGCCGGCTCGCTGATCTTGGCCATGTCCCAGGTGTAGGACTTCGCCTCGACCATCGAGCGGATCTGCGCGGTCGGCTCGGCGTTGGCCTGGACGCCGACGACCTCGATGCCGGTGGCCGCGGTGAAGGGCTTGTAGAAGACCTCGCCATAGGCCTTGGTGTAGATGCCGCCGTCGTCGCGCACGACGATGCGCTTGTTCTGCGCGCGGGCCGGGCTCCAGATCGCCGGCATGGCGAGCGCCGCGGTGCCGGCGGCGCCGGCTTTCAGCAGGGTGCGGCGGGACCAGCCGGATTGACGTGTGCTCATGTCGGAACTCCTCGAAGATGGGCCGGGACGGCGGAAAGGCGGGGAAGGAAGGCGGGACTCAGCCCGGCGGCAGGAGCCGTCCGGGATTGAAGATGTTCTGCGGGTCGAGCGCCCGCTTGACGGCGCGCATCAGCGTCAGCTCGGCCGACGGCTTGTAGCGGGCCATCTCGGCGAGCTGGACGCGGCCGACCCCGTGTTCGGCGCTGAAGGTGCCCTTGAGCTGGGCGGCTTCGTCGTTGACGGCGTGGCGCAGCGCCGCGGCGAGCGCGTCGCGGTCGCCCGATGCGGCGGCCTCCCAGGCGTCGAAGCCGAAGAAGGGGATGAAATGGACGTTGCCGTCGCCGAGATGGGCGACGACGATCACCGGCAGGTCGGGCACCAGCGCGCGCACCGCCGCGGTCGCCGCCGCGATGAAGGCGGGCACCGCCGACAGCGGCACCGCGCAGTCGGTGGTCAGGCCGACGCCGGCCTTCTTGTTGGCCTCCGACACGCTGTGGCGGACTTCCCACATGGCGTGGCGCTGCGCCTCGCTGGACGCCAGCGCGGCGTCGCTGAGCAGGCCGTCGGCGAAGGCCTCCTCCAGGATCGCCTGAAGCTCGGCGTCGAGCGCCTCGCCGGAGCCGTTGTCCGACAGCTCGATCAGGACGTGCCAGTCGGCCTCGCTCTCGATCGGGCTGCGGCGGCCGGGGACATGGCCGACCACAAGGTCGAGCTGGAGGCGGTTGATCATCTCGAAGGCGGACAGCCGGGCCGCGCTGCGCGCCTGGACGCGGGTCAGCAGGGTCAGCGCGTCCTCCGGCGAGTCCATCCCGACCCAGGCCACCGCGTGGCGTGTCGGCAGCGGGTGCAGCTTCAGCGTCGCCGCCGTGATGATGCCGAGCGTGCCTTCCGAGCCGATGAACAGATGCTTCAGGTCGTAGCCGGTGTTGTTCTTGCGCAGGCCGTACAGGCCCGACCAGACGGTGCCGTCGGCCAGAACGACCTCCAGCCCCAGCACGTTCTCGCGCGTGTTGCCGTAGCGCAGGACCGACGTGCCGCCGGCGTTGGTGGCGATGGTGCCGCCGATCTGGCAGGAGCCCTCGGCGCCCAGGCTGACCGGGTAGAGCCGCCCGGCGGCCGCGGCGGCCTCCTGCACGGTGGCGAGGACGCAGCCGGCCTCGACCTCCATCGTGTTGTTCACCGGGTCGATGGCGCGGACCGCGCGCATGCGGGTCAGGCTCAGGATGACCGGGGCGGGGCCGGTCTCCGACGGGACGGCGCCGCCGCACAGGCTGGTGTTGCCGCCCTGCGGCAGGACCGGCACGCCGTGCCTGGCGCAGCAGCGCACCACGGCGGCCACCTGTTCGGCGTTGGCGGGGCGCGCGAGGCAGAGCGCCGGGCCGCGGTAGCGCCCGCGCCAATCCTCGGTCACGGCGTCCAGATCGGCGGGGGCGGTCAGGACGGCGTCGGCGCCGATCAGGCTCGTCAGTTCAGCGATCACGTCCACCCGCGATCTCCTTGATCCAGTCAGTAAATGATCGATATGCGATTACATCAACTGGAATATGATAGCTTGAGATATGTGCTCCAACAAACCTCTTTTTGCAGAGAGGGCGAATTTTCGGTGCGCGGAAGCGTCGGCAAAGGCGCCGTCCGACCTTCCGGGCGGGCTCGCACGCAAGATTTGGAACGCGGCGCGCGTTGAACCGCCAGCGCCCGAGGCCGGTGAACCATCGGCGGAGCGCGGTGTTGTCCCTCACCACGGGAGGGGCGGGTCATGAACGGCATCGCGGGTTTCACCACGCCGATCCGGGCGGCTGTGATCGGGGCGAGCGGCGGCATCGGCGGCGCCGTGACGCAGCGGTTGCTGGCCGATCCGGGAGTGGCGGAGGTCGTGGCCCTGTCGCGCCGCCCCATCGCGCCGGCGGACAAGCTGCGCAGCGGCTTCCTCGACCTCGCCGACGAACCATCCATCGCGGCGGCGGCGGCGATGGCGGGGACGGTCGATCTCGTCTTCGTCGCCAGCGGCCTGCTGCACCAGGACGCGGTGCAGCCGGAGAAGAGCTGGCGCACGCTGGACCCCACCGCCATGGCGCGGCTGTTCCAGGTCAACGCCACCGGCCCGGCGCTGGTCGCCAAGCATTTCCTGCCACGGATGCCACGGCGCGGGCGGTGTGTGTTCGCGGTCCTCTCCGCCAAGGTCGGCAGCATCGCCGACAACCGGCTCGGCGGCTGGTACGGCTATCGCGCATCCAAGGCGGCGCTCAACCAGATCGTCCGGACCATGGCCATCGAACTGGCGCGTTCACGGCCGGACGCCGTTTGCGTTGCGCTGCATCCGGGCACCGTCGACACCCCCTTGTCGCACCCGTTCCAGGCCGGGGTGGCTGCGGACCGGCTGTTCAGCCCCGACGTCGCCGCCGCGCATCTGCTCCGCGTCCTCGGTGGCGTGACGCCGACGGACAGCGGCGGCCTGTTCGCTTGGGACGGTCAGCGGCTGCCCTATTGAACCGCCCTCCGGTGCCGCCCGCGCTCCGAAGGGCCGCCGGGTTGCGGCGCGAGGCAGCGCGGCGAGCGGCCGACCTTCCGGCCGGGGCACCCGCCCTAACTCCCTTGGTTGTATGAATTCCCAAGGCATATTGGATGCATTCAAATTGACAATGTCGGCCTCAGTGGAGCATACGATTGCGCATTGCATGCAGGCATTGCCTGCCGTTTGCTCCCGAAGGAACACGCGATGTCATCCGGACAGGAATGGCCGCCTCGTCCCTCTCCCGGCACCGGCCGGCGTGGGCGCCCGCTGCGGGGGCTGTGGTCTGGACCGCCCCCACGCCGATCCGGCTGACGGCCCCGCCCGAAAACAACGACCCGCGCGCGACCCGACTGCCGTCAGGCTCCCCCGACGATGGGCAGTGTCATAGCTTGGAGATGTTCAAAATGTATGACTGGTTCCCCTTGGTCTTCTTCCCGTTCAAGATCATCGTGTTGGGCACGGGCATGTTCTTCGCCATCAAGTGGCATCACGATCAGGCGAAGAAGGAAAAAGCGAAGAAGAACAGCGAGGCCGGCGGATCGTAAGCGCCCGCCGAGCACAAGGGCCGCCGCCTTGCGCGCCCTCCCGTCTGCCGATCGGCGGCAGAAAGACGGGAATGACCGCCATCACGGGGCCGTCAGAGCGGTCCTCGGTCGCTTTTGTTCAGGGAGGACAGGAACTCTTCCTCCCACTGACGCCCCGCTTCCAGTTCGCTGAACAGCCACTCGCGGAACAGCCGGATCTTGGGAAGGTTGGCGGTCGACTTCAGCGTGACGAAGCCATGCCCCTGCGCCCGCAGGCCGCGGGTCGGGAAGGGGATGATGAGCCGGCCGGACAGCAGTTCCTGCCGGGCCAGCAGCAGGCTGTCCAGGCACACGCCCATGCCGTTCGCCGCCGCGTTGATCGCCATGAAGGAGCGGTCGAAGCGCAGGCCGCGCTCCATGTCCAATTCGACGCCGCGGTGCCGGTTCGCCCAGTCGCGCCAGCCGACGATGTTGATTTCCGAATGGATCAGGATGTGCCGGCTGATGTCCGACGGCTTGCGGATCGGGTTCAGCCCGTGCGCCAGTGCCGGGGAGCACATCGGCACGATGACGTCGTCCGGGAACAGCTCCAGCACGCAGCCGGCCGGCGGCGGGCCGGGGTTGTAGCGGATGTCCACATCGACCGCCCCCGTCGTCAGGTCGATGGGTGAGACCGACGCCCGCAGGCGGATGTCGATGCCGGGATGGATCTCCTTCACACGCCCCAGCCGCGGCATCAGCCATTGCGCGGCGAAGCTGGGCATCGAGCGCACGGTGAGGATCGTCGTGCCGCTGCCCGTCGTCGTGACGTTGCGGGTCGCCGTGTCGATCCGGGCGAAGGCGGCGATGATCTCCGCGGCGTAGGCCCGGCCTTCGTCGGTCAGCGCGACCGACCGGTGCACCCGGTGGAACAGCCGGAGGCCGAGCTGCTCCTCCAGAATCTTCACCTGATGGCTGATCGCCGAGGGCGTCAGGCCGAGATCCTCCGCCGCCGTTGCGAAGGAACCGAGCCGCGCCGCCGCCTCAAAGGCTTGCAAAGCCTTGATGGAAATCCGTTTCCGCATCGCACCATATCGATGAAGTCATTTCAGCCTTCGGCAATCTTATTCGTTTGTCGAATTCATCTCAAGATCATAGGATTGGTGCAACGATCGGGGGCGCGAACCATCCGCCCACCGCACCGAACAATCATCGAAACCGAGCGAAAACGACGCTCCGCCGCGGCATTTCCAGGGCCGCCACGCCCACGGCAGTCACATCCACGGCCGCCATGGCGGAGCCAGCTTCGAACAAAGGGAGCGAGCATGTTGCTGTCCAACAAGGTGTGCGTGATCACCGGAGCGGCGTCCCGGCGCGGCATCGGCCGGGCCACGGCGCGGCTGTTCGCGCTGCACGGCGGGCGGGCGATCATCCTGGACCTCGACGGCGGCCAGGCCGCCGAAGCCGCCGCCGAGCTGGGCGAGGCGCACCGCGGCATCGCCTGCGACGTGACCGACAAGGCCGCCTGCGTCACCGCCGCCGCCCGCGTGGTCGAGGAGTTCGGCCGCATCGACGTGCTGGTCAACAACGCCGGCATCACCCAGCCGCTGAAGCTCATGGACATCGAGCCGAAGAACTACGAGGCGGTGACCGACGTCAGCCTGCGCGGCACGCTCTACATGAGCCAGGCGGTCGTTCCGCACATGCGCGCGCAGAAGTCCGGCTCCATCGTCTGCATCTCCTCGGTGTCGGCGCAGCGCGGCGGCGGCATCTTCGGCGGCCCGCACTACAGCGCCGCGAAGGCCGGCGTGCTCGGCCTCGCCAAGGCGATGGCGCGGGAGCTGGGGCCGGACAACGTCCGCGTCAACTCCGTCACCCCCGGCCTGATCCAGACCGACATCACCGGCGGCAAGCTGACGCCCGAGCTGCGGGCCGAAATCCTGAAGGGCATTCCGCTGAACCGCCTGGGCGATGCCGAGGACGTGGCGCGCTCCTGCCTCTTCCTGGCATCGGAGCTGTCGTCCTACGTCACGGGCGCCACGCTCGACGTCAACGGCGGCATGCTCATCCACTGATCCCGAAACGCTGGAGACGACTCCCGTGGACACCACCCAACTGGGCCACAACGTTCCCCTGACCGAACGCGCCTACCGCATCCGCCGCAACGCCGTGCTGATGGGCGAGGTGCAGGGCCAGGGCTACATCGGGCAGGCTCTCGACATCGCCGACGTGCTGGCCGTGTCCTACTTCCACGCCATGCGCTACCGGCCGGAGGACCCGCATTGGGAAGGCCGCGACCGCTTCTTGCTGTCCAACGGCCATTACGCCATCGCGCTCTACGCCGCCCTGATCGAGGCCGGCATCGTCCCGGCCGAGGAGCTGGAGACCTACGGCAGCGACGACAGCCGCCTGCCGATGTCGGGCATGGCCGCCTACACGCCGGGCATGGAGATGTCGGGCGGCTCGCTCGGCCTCGGCCTCAGCATCGCGGTCGGCATCGCTCTCGGCCTGAAGCGCAAGGCGTCGGACAACCGCGTCTACACGCTCTTCTCCGACGGCGAGCTGGACGAGGGCTCGGTCTGGGAGGCCATCATGTCGGCGGCCCATTACAAGCTCGACAACCTGATCGGCATCGTCGACGTCAACAACCAGCAGGCCGACGGCCCCTCCACCCAGGTGATGGCCTTCGAGCCGCTGGTCGACAAGCTGGAGGCCTTCGGCTGGTTCGTCCAGCGGGTGGACGGCAACGACATGGACGCCGTGGTCGCCGCCTTCGACGCCGCCCGCGACCATCCGGAGCCCAAGCCCCGCATGATCGTCTGCGACACCAGGATGGGCAAGGGCGTGCCCTTCCTCGAAGCCCGCGAAAAGAATCACTTCATCCGCGTGGACGCGCACGAGTGGAAGCTCGCCCTCGACGCGCTGGACGCCGGGAGGACCGCATGAGCACCGCCGCCGCCACCACCTCTGCCGCCGCCAAGCCGCGCCTGAAGACCTCCGCCATGATCGCCTCGATCGCGGGCGAAGGGCAGCGCACCAAGCCCGCCCCCTTCGGCCACGCGCTGGTCGAACTGGCGAAGGCCCGTCCGGAGATCGTCGGCCTCACCGCCGATCTGGCGAAATACACCGACCTGCACATCTTCGCCCAGGCCAACCCGGACCGCTTCTACCAGATGGGCATGGCCGAGCAGCTTCTGATGGGCGCCGCGTCGGGGCTGGCGCACGAGGGCTTCATGCCCTTCGCCACCACCTACGCGGTCTTCGCCTCGCGCCGGGCCTACGACTTCGTGCACCAGACGATCGCGGAGGAGAACCGCAACGTCAAGATCGCCTGCGCCCTGCCGGGCCTGACCTCGGGCTACGGCCCCAGCCATCAGGCGGCGGAGGATCTGGCCCTGATGCGCGCCATGCCGAACATGGTGGTGATCGACCCCTGCGACGCCCTTGAGATCGAGCAGGCGGTGCCCGCCATGGCCGCCCACCAGGGGCCGGTCTACATGCGCCTGTTGCGCGGCAACGTTCCGCTGGTGCTCGACGAGTACGACTACACCTTCGAACTCGGCAAGGCGAAGCGGCTGCGCGACGGCGCCGACGTGCTGGTCATCTCCTCCGGCATCATGACGATGCGGGCGCTGGAGGTGGCGAAGGCCCTGGAGGCCGACAAGGTCGGCGTCGCCGTGCTGCACGTTCCGACCATCAAGCCGCTCGACACCGAGACCATCCTGGCCGAGGCCGGGCGCAGCGGCCGCATGGTCGTGGTCGCCGAGAACCACACGGTCATCGGCGGCCTGGGCGAGGCGGTGGCCGGCACGCTGCTGCGCGCCGGGGTCGTCCCCAGCGCCTTCCGCCAGATCGGCCTGCCCGACGAATTCCTGAAGGCCGGCGCCCTGCCGACGCTGCACGACCTCTACGGCATTTCCACCGACGCCATGGTAACCAGCATCAAGGGGTGGCTGTAGGCCGCCCCCCAATCCCCCGTCGCCCATCCCGCCCCGGCTGTCGCAGAAGCGAGGATACCGAAGAACCGCGCCGCGCCCGCTCCCGATACGCTGAACGACAAAAGACCACAGGAGAGGAAACAATGGACAAGAAGCCGCCCCAAAATTCCGCTCACGCCACCCTGGGCCTTCTTCGCCCGAGCCGCCGCGCCGTTCTGGCCGCCGCCGCCGCCGTGCCGCTGGTGACCATCCTCAAGCGCCCGGCCAACGCCGCCGAGTTCCAGTTCAAATACGCCACCGGCCAGGACCCGACCCATCCGGTCAACATCCGCGCGCAGGAGGCCATCGACCGCATCCGCGAGGCGACCTCCGGCCGGCTCGACATCAAGCTGTTCCCGGCCAATCAGCTCGGCAGCGACACCGACCTGCTGGGGCAGGTGCGCAACGGCGGCGTGGAGATCTTCAACCTCTCCTCTCTGATCCTCGCCACCTTCGTCCCGCTGTCCGGCATCACCAGCATGGGCTTCGCCTTCAAGGATTACGACGCGGTCTGGCAGGCGATGGACGGCGAGCTGGGCAAGCATGTCCGGGCGGAGATCGCCAAGACCCCGATCATGACGCTCAGCAAGATCTGGGACAACGGCTTCCGCCACGTCACCTCCTCCACCCGCGTCATCAAGACTCCGGAGGACATCAGGGGCTTCAAGATGCGGGTGCCGCCGGCGCCGGCCCTGACCTCGCTGTTCAAGGCGATCGACGCCGCGCCCGCGCCGATCAACTTCAACGAACTCTACTCCGCCCTTCAGACCACGGTGGTGGAGGGGCAGGAGAACCCGCTGGCGATCATCGCCACCGCCCGCCTGTACGAGGTGCAGAAGTCCTGCAGCCTGACCGGCCATGTCTGGGACGGCTACTGGGTGCTCGGCAACAAGCGCGCCTTCGCCCGCCTGCCCGCCGACATCCAGGCCATCGTCACCCGCGAACTGGACCGTTCGGCGGACGACCAGCGGGCCGACATCGCCGCGCTCACCGAATCGCTGCAGAAGGACCTGTCCGCCAAGGGGCTGACCTTCCACACCATCGACCGCGAACCGTTCCGCAAGGTGCTCGCCGGGACGAACTTCTATGCCGAGTGGAAGGAGAAGTACGGGGCCACCGCCTGGGACCTGCTTGAGAAGGTGACCGGCAAGCTGGGCTGACGCGGTCCGCCGACGCGGCCGGTCCTCCGGTTCCCGAAGGATCTGCGGAGCCGGCCGCCTCCCCACAACCGATCGTCCATGCGAAGGGCTGGTTACCATGAACACTCCCGTCAACACGGCGGACGCCGCCGTTCACGGCGCCGGACGGCCATCGGGCGCCGGCACTGGCTGGCTCGACCGGCTGGACCGCGGCATCGGGCTGCTGGTCGAGACGCCGGCGGCGCTGCTGGTGCTCGCCGAGGTCGGCGTCCTGCTGGTCGGCGTCATCTGGCGCTACCTCCTGCACAGCCCGATCATCTGGTCGGACGAGTTGGCCTCCATCCTGTTCCTCTGGCTCGCCATGTTCGGCTCCGTCGTGGCGCTGCGCCGGGGCGAGCACATGCGGATGACCGCGATCGTCGGCATGCTCCAGCCCCGCACCCAGGCGTTCCTCGACGTGGTGGCGATCACCGCGGCGCTGGCCTTCCTGCTGCTGATGGCCGAGCCGGCCTATGAATTCGCGGTGGAGGAGGTGTGGGTGACCACCCCGGCGCTGGACATTCCCAACTCCTGGCGGGCGAGCGCGTTGCCGGTGGGCTTCGTCCTGATGATCGCGGTGGCGCTGCTCCGGCTGGCGCGGCTGGGCCGCCCGTCCGACGTGCTGCGGGCGGTAGCGGCGGTCACGGCGGTGGTCGGCGTCATGGCGCTGGCGGCGCCGCTGTTCGCGGGGCTCGGCAACTACAACCTGCTGCTCTTCTTCGTGGTGGGCGTCGGCGCGATGGTGTTCCTCGGCCTGCCCATCGCCTTCGCCTTCGGTCTGGCGACCTTCGGCTATCTGGCCCTCGCCACCTCGACCCCGGCCATCGTCATGGTCGGCCGCATGGACGAGGGGATGAGCCACCTGATCCTGCTGTCGGTGCCGCTGTTCGTCTTCCTCGGCCAGCTGATCGAGATGACCGGCATGGCCCGCGCCATGGTCGGCTTCCTGGCCAGCCTGCTCGGCCATGTCCGCGGCGGCCTGTCCTACGTGCTGATCGGCGCCATGTACCTCGTCTCGGGCATTTCCGGGTCGAAGGCGGCGGACATGGCGGCGGTCGCCCCGGTGCTGTTCCCCGAGATGAAGGCGCGCGGCGCCAAGCCCGGCGACCTCGTGGCGCTTCTGTCGGCCACCGGCGCCCAGACCGAGACCATCCCGCCGTCGCTGGTCCTCATCACCATCGGCTCGGTCACCGGCGTGTCCATCGCCGCCCTGTTCACCGGCGGCCTGCTGCCCGCCGTCGTGCTGGGCGCGGCGCTGGCGGCGCTGGTCTGGTGGCGCTACCGCCACGAGGACCTGTCCCACGTCCGCCGCGCCAGCAAGGCGGAGATCGGCAAGGCCTTTCTGATCGCGCTGCCGGCCATCGCGCTGCCCTTCATCATCCGCGCCGCGGTGATCGAGGGTGTCGCGACCGCGACCGAGGTCTCGACCATCGGCATCGTCTACGCGGTGGTGGCCGGCCTGCTGATCTACCGCCAGTTCGACTGGCGCCGCATCTACCCGATGCTGGTCGAGACGGCGTCGCTGTCCGGAGCGATCCTGCTCATCATCGGCGCCGCCACCGGCATGGCCTGGGCGCTGACACAGTCCGGCTTCTCCAGCTCGCTGGCCGAGGCGATGCGGGCCCTGCCGGGCGGCGTGCCGGTCTTCATCGTGGTGTCGATCATCGCCTTCATCATCCTGGGCAGCGTGCTGGAGGGCATCCCCGCCATCGTGCTGTTCGGACCGCTGCTGTTCCCCATCGCCCGCCAGTTGGGGGTGCATGAGGTGCACTATGCGATGATCGTGATCCTCGCCATGGGCATCGGCCTGTTCGCCCCGCCCTTCGGCGTCGGCTATTACGCGGCCTGTGCCATCAGCCGGATCAACCCCGACGAGGGCATGAAGCCGATCATCGGCTATCTGGTGGCGCTGACCATCGGCCTGATCGTCGTCGCGGCGGTGCCCTGGATCTCCATCGGCTTCCTCTGATCCGCCTTGCGGCCCGGTTCCCCGATGTTCCGGCGGGTGGACCGGGCCGTCCTCTCCCTTTCAGCTCAGGAAAGTGATACGGCCATGATGACGGTGGGCTTTGTCGGCCTCGGTTCCATGGGCATGCCGATGGCGTGCAACCTGCTGGCCCGCGGTTTCGCGCTGCGCGGCTTCGACGTGCGGCGCGAGAGCGTCGCGGCCCTGGAAGCCCGCGGCGGGCGCGGGGTGGCCAGCGCCGCCGCCGTTGCCGAAGGGGCCGATGCCCTGGTCCTGATGGTGGTCAACGCCGCCCAGGCGGAGTCCGTGCTGTTCGGCCAGGGCGCGCTGGACAAACTGCCGGAGGGCGCCACGGTGATCCTGATGGCGACCTGCCCGCCGGACGCCGTCGCCGCGCTCGCCGCGCGGGTCGAGGCGGCGGGGCGGCGTTTCGTGGACGCCCCGGTGTCGGGCGGGACGGTCGGAGCGGCGGCCGGAACGCTCTCGATCATGGCGGCGGCCCCGGCCGCGACGGTGGAGCGGGTGCGCCCGGTCCTGGCGGCGATGGGCGACAAGGTCTTCCACGTCGGCGAGGCGCCGGGGCAGGGCGCCACGGTCAAGACGGTCAACCAGCTGCTGTGCGGCGTCCACATCGCCGTGGTGGCGGAAGCCTTCTCGCTGGCCGCCAAGGCCGGCGTCGATCTGGCGGTCCTGCTGGAGATCATGAGCGGCTCCGCCGCGTCGAGCTGGATGCTGAAGGACCGCGGCCCGCGCATGCTGGAGAGCGAGCCGGGCATCACCAGCGCGGTGGACATCTTCGTCAAGGACCTCGGCATCGTCCTGGAGGCCGGGCGCGGCGCCAAGGCGGCCCTGCCGCTGGCCGCCGTCGCCCACCAGATGTTCCTCTCCGCCTCCGGCCGCGGCGAGGGCGCGATGGACGACAGCCAGGTGATCCGCAGCTATCACCTTCTCAACGGCGTCACGCCGGGGTGAGGCGGCCCCGCAGGTCCCGGCCCGCGACGGTCATCGGTACCGGCGGCTCGGTCGCCGCCGCGATCCCAGGAACCAGGCGATCAGGACCGTCAGCGCGACGCTGCCGGCGAGGGCGGCCGTCATGAGCCCGCCGAAGCCGCCCGTGCCGGAGGCGATGCTGCCGACGCCCGCCGAGGCCAGCCATCCCGGCGCGAGCATGGCGGGCGCCCACAGGGCGGCGGACGCAGCGTTGGCGACCTGGAACCGGCGACCTTTCATCTTCATCATCCCGGCCACCAGCGGGACGATCGAGCGCAGGGGGCCGAGAAACCGCCCGATGAACACCGCGGCGAAGCCGTAGCGGCGGAAGAGCAGGCGCGATTTCGCCACCTTCGCCCGGTATCGGGACAGGGGCCGCCGGTACACCACCGCCGGCCCCAGCCAGCGTCCCAGGCTGTAGGACACGGCGTCGCCCGCGACGGCTCCCAGGACGGCTCCGACAATCACCGGGAGCGGGTCGATGATGCCCAGCCCCAGAAGCGTACCGAACATGATCATGAGGGCCGTCGCCGGCACGGCGAGGCCGACCAGGACCACCGACTCGCAGAACGCCACGACCGCCACGATCGGGCCGGCCCAGTCATGATGGCGTTCCAGGAAATGCATGGCCATCTCGACGGCTGCATCCATGATGTGATCCACCTTCGGCCGTTTCAGGGGAGCGGGGAGACGGCACCGCCGTCGCGGACCTCCTCCAACCGTCCCAACCAGTCCTAGCCGCGGCGGCTGACACGATCCTGACGGCTTCCCGCTTGCGCCGCGGAATCGCCGGTCCGCATCAGGTGCGTGTCAGCTCGCGACGGCAGGCTGCCGTCCCACACGACACCAAGAAGAAACGGAGACGGGACGATGCCGATATGGGAAGCGGCTGTTCTGGGGCTCTTGCAGGGCCTGACCGAGTTCCTGCCGATCTCGTCGAGCGCGCATCTGAGGATCGCGGGGGAGTTCCTGCCGTCCGGCGCCGATCCCGGCGCGGCCTTCACCGCCATCACGCAGATCGGCACCGAACTGGCCGTCCTCATCTATTTCCGGGAGGATCTGATGCGGATCGCGACGGCGATGATCCGCCAAGTATCGGGAATTGGCGGCCATGTCCCGGAGGACGCGCGCCTCGGATGGCTGATCGTGGTCGGCAGCGTGCCCATCGTCGTCCTCGGCCTGCTGTTCAGCGGAGCCATCGAAACGAGCCTGCGCAGCCTCTACATCGTCGCCTCCACGCTCATCGTGTTCGGCATCATCCTGGGCTTCGCGGACCGGTACGGCCGCCGGCGCAAGGTGCTGGCCGAGCTGTCGTGGCGCGACGGCCTTCTGCTCGGCTTCGCCCAGGCAATGGCGCTCATTCCCGGCGTGTCGCGGTCGGGGGGCACCATCACCGCGGCTCTGATGCTGGGCTTCACGCGGGAGGCGGCGGCGCGCTATTCCTTCCTCCTCGCCGTTCCGGCGGTGTTCGGGTCGGGCTTCTACCAGCTCGCCAAATCCTGGGGGGAGCCGCAGCACGTCGCCCTCGCCCCGACGATCGTGGCGACCGCCGTCGCCTTCCTCGTCGGCTACATCGTGATCGTCGCGTTCCTGAAGCTGGTCTCGCGGGCGTCCTTCATGCCGTTCGTGATCTACCGCACGGTGCTGGGGCTCGCGCTGCTGGCGCTGCTGCAGCTCGGCGTGGTCACGCCCTGAGGGGGGCCGGGCTGCGGGCGTCGAGCGGGGCCAGCGGCACGATCAGCTCGATGGCGAAGGTGGGGCCGATTCCGATGCGGGCGTCCCCACCCAGGTTGCGCAGGATGCGGCGGACGATGGCCAGGCCGAGCCCCGACCCCGGCGAATTCTGCGCGCCCTTGTGGAAGCGCTCGAACAGCACGTCGCCCTCGTCCCGGGGGACCGCCGGCCCTTCGTCGGACACGCGCAGGACCGCCGTGCCTTCCTCCCGGCTCGCGAGGGACACCGAGACCCGCCCCTTGCCGTGGCGGAAGGCGTTGTCGAGGAGGTTCCTCAGGGCCTGGCGAAGCTGCCGGTGCGCGTCCGCGACGACCAGACCCTCGGCGACGTCGACATCGATCGTTCGTGAGGCCGCCTCGTAGGCCGGGAGCATGTCGGCGACGGCCTCCCGGACGATCCTGGCGAGCCCGACGGGAGCGTCCGGCTCATGCAGACCCCGGTCGCCACCCTGGTCGGCGCGGGCCAGGGCCAGGAGCTGGTCGATGAGGTGGCGCATCTGGTCCATGTCCTGCGCGATGGCGCTCCAGTCGGGGCTTGGCTCCGTGCGCGCCTTCTGCAGCCGCAGATCGAGCACGGCGAGCGGCGTCCTCAGCTCATGAGCGGCATCGGCGGTGAATCGCCGTTCGATTTCGTACGCCGACGACAAGCGGTCCAGCGCCTGGTTGGCGGAGATCGCCAGCGGAACGATCTCTTCCGGCAGCTCGCGGAGCGGGATGCGCCGGTCGGGATGGGCGACGCCGATGGTCGCGGCAAGGTCGGCCGCGCGGCGGACCGAGCCCAGCATCCAGCGCGCCAGGAAGATGATCGACACCAGCGAGATGGCCGCCAGGATCGCGATGACCACGGACGACCCGGCCATGCGCTCGCGGAACAGCTGGCACAGCTCCTCGCAATCCTCCCAGTCGTTGCGGCTCGCGACGAGCACGCGGTCGTCGCCGATCCGGCGCGCCGTGATGGCGGTCCGCGCGGTCTCCGGGACCGCCTCCGGATCGCGGAACGGCAGCGGTGCGGCGCCCGCCGGCGTGCTCGCGACGAGGTCGCCGGAGCGCGTGTAGAGCGCGTAGCGCCAGTCCGAGGCGGAGAACTGCGCGGGCAGCGCGCCGAGGTTCGACCCGTCGGGGGCGGGCGTCACCGTGGCGAGAAGGGTGTCCACCTGCTCGTTCAGGACGTGCGCGCGGATGTCCTCGTCCAGGTCGAGAAGGTAGATCACGACGTTGCCCGCCCCCAGCGCGAAGACGAGCGCCATGACCAGGAGCAGGCGGGACCGCAGGCTATTCATCCGCAAGCGCCTGCGCTTCCGCCGTCATCCTGTAGCCGACGCCGCGGACCGTCGCGATCTGGACGCGGGCGCCGGCCGCCAGGAGCTTTTTGCGCAGGCGGGAGACGATCGCCTCGATCGCGTTCGGCGTGACGGCCTCATGGATGGCGTAGAGCCTGTCATCCAGCCGGTCCTTGATGACGATGCGCGGCGCCGACCGCATCAGCTCCTCCAGCAGCGCGAACTCCTTGCGCCCGAGGTCGAGCGACCGCGCATCCACCCGGACGTCCCGCGACGAGACGTCGAAGCTGAGGTTGCCGAGCGTGAAGGACTCCGTCTGGCGCGGCCCCGGCCGGCGGAGGACGGCGCGCAGCCGGGCCTCAAGCTCCCTGAGGTCGAAGGGCTTGACCAGATAATCGTCGGCTCCGGCGTTCAACCCCGCGAGACGGCTTTCCAGGGCGTCGCGGGCCGTCAGGATGAGCACCGGCACGCCGTGCGAAGCCCGCCGCCGGACATGCTCCAGCACGGCCATGCCGCTCGCCCCGGGCAGGCCGAGGTCGAGCACGACGCCGTCGTAGCGCGTGATCCCGAGCGCCGCGATCGCATCTTCGGCGGAACCGACGCAATCCACCACGAAGCCGACCCTCGCCAGATGGCCGGCGACCATCTCCGACAGGGCCTGATGATCCTCCACCAGCAGCAGTCTCACCGCGTCCTCGCTGGCATCAGGCCGCCCGTTCCCGCAGGGACCGCCAACGCCGCAAGAGGTCGTCGCGGTCGCCGGCCAGCGCTTCCACCCCGGCCCAGCCGTTCCAGGCGCCGACGATGCTCCACGCCGGATCGCTGACATGGGCCTGCGGCAGGCGGTAATGAAAGACGGCCCGGCTTCCGATCTTCTCGTGGGGAAGCGCCGCCCTCACCCGGTCGGGGAAGAGGTGCAGGAACAGGGGCAGCAGGTCGAGGTCGCGGTTGCGCGTCGGGTTGGCCGCAAGATAGTCCTCGGCCAGGGTCGGCAGGTCCGGCCAGTAGTCCGGGGCGATGACGCGGCTGACATAGTCGTCCGGATAGGGCGCGGGCAGGAAGGCCGGGGCGAGGCCGCGCCCGGCCGTCTCGCGGCGCAGCCGGGCGTTTCGCAGGAGGAACGCCTTCAGCACGGCGGTGATGGTGCCGGCGTCGAGGTCGGGCGGATCGATGTTGAAATGCAGCCCGAGCGATCCCAGCCACGTCGTCCCGGCGCCGCGGGCGCCCGCGGCGCGCAGCGCCCGCACGGCCTCGTCCACGCGGTGCAGCTCGTCGAAGGGGAGCGGCGCGGTGATCAGTTCACGCGGCACGACGCCCGCCAAAGCCGTGCCGATCCAGGCGGCCAGCGCCGGGGTCAGGCGAAGGCGCTGGGCCGCCGTCCGCCGCGGGTGGGCGTGGCGCAGGTCGAGTTCGACGCCGAGGCGTCCGATCGCGGTGTCCGGAACATGGAAGGCATGGGGGTCCTCCTCGACGCAGGTTCCGCCGAACGCGCGCGCCAGCGCCTGGGCGGCGGTCCGGGCGCTGATGCCCAGGAACTCGATCTCCACCCCCACGCGCCGGACCGCCCCGCGGGCGGTTCGCGTGGTCGGCGGCCGTCGGAAGCGGAGGGAGGTCCTGCGGCCTGCGGACGGGAGAGCGGCTGCCGGCGGGGGGGCATGATTGCGCATGCCCCGCATGTGGCCCCGCGCTTCCGGTTTCCAAGATGGGCCGCTGCAACGCACAAAATTCCCATCATGCGCATTGGGGGCGTCCCGGGGTGCGGCTCCGCCGCAAGGCGCGGGAAACCCGACCACAGGCGCGATGCCGCCCGGACACGCAATGCCGACTGGACGCGCAAAGGCCGTGCCCCCAAATAGGCGGGCGTCACTTGGGGACGCCATTTGGGGACCGCCGAAGCCATGCCGATCACCGCGCGCACCGCAGCCCTCGTCATCGCCGCCGGCCTGTGCGCCGCCACTCCCGCCGCCGCGGCCGACCCGGCGCCCGGAACCGGGCCGCTGTGCTCGCCGACGGTGTCCGCCGCCCTGACCAGTTGGGACATGGGGCTGCAGGCCGCCGGCAAGTTCGGCGACCGCGCCGTCGCCCTGGCGAAGGAGAAGGGGCGGGAATACATCCTGCCGCTGCTCGGCATCGATCCGGCGGATTCGCGACCCGGCGCCGAGGACGGGACCAGCGCCATCGGCCGCCTGCTCGAATCGAGCCGGCAGGACCCGCGGCAGCGTCTGGATCTGTGCATGGCGATCACCGGGGCGGTCGAAGCGGCGAAGGGCTCGACGGCGGCCGGCCTGGAGGCGCTGAAGCGGGCCCTGGACGGCGTCGCCGGGCCGGCGCCGGCGGAAAAACCGGCGGACGGGCAGATCCGGATCTGACGGCCTCGCCAAGCGGGACGGGGCGGCACAAAGCCGTTGGCGCCCCCGCCATTCATCGGTACCGCCAACGGTTTTGTGCCGCCGCCCCGACTTCACGGTTGCGCGAAGGCGTGCCGAAACCACATGATCGCGGCAGGTGCAACAAAGACGGAGCGCCCCCGGCGACCGGCCGGGGACATTATGAACGTTTCAAGCGGCCCTTGTAGGCCGCAGGGCACCCGGCCCGACCGGATGTCCTGCGGCGTTCCCCCGCAGCCCGATTCGGGCGATTCACAAGACGCAGACCCGTGGCCGGAGACGCCCCGGCAGCCAGGCCGGACGTCGAGCCGGTGCAGGGCCCAGGCCAGGGCATTCCCCGCCCCGCCCGGCCCGCGCCCGTGGTCAGCAGCCCAACCGCCCCTGAGCCGTTGGAGCCCGCCGTCTCTCCTCACGTCTGGAATCGCCTGCCATGCTGTCTTTTGAAATCGCCATCATCGTCGCGCTGACCCTGTTGAACGGGGTGTTCGCCATGTCGGAGCTGGCCGTCGTCTCGTCGCGCAAGGCCCGGCTGCAGAGCATGGCCGATCAGGGCAACGGCGGCGCCCGGATGGCGCTGCGGCTGATCGATGACCCGAGCCGCTTCCTCAGCACGGTGCAGATCGGCATCACGCTGGTCGGCGTCGTCGCCGGCGCGTACGGCGGCGCGACTCTGGGCGACCGGCTCGGCCAATGGCTCGACAGCTTTCCCGCCCTGGCCGGACGGGGCGAACTCCTCGGCGTCGGCGGCGTGCTGGTCGTCATCACCTACCTGTCGATCGTCCTGGGCGAGCTGATTCCCAAGCGGATCGCGCTGAAGAGCCCGGAGCGCGTGGCCTCGCTGATCGCCCCGCCGATGCGCCTGCTGTCGCGCATCGCCGCTCCCTTCGTCTGGCTGCTCGGGGCGTCGACCGACCTGCTGCTGCGCCTGCTTGGCCTGCAGGGGGCGCGGGAGGAATCGGTCACCGAGGAGGAGGTCCGCTCGATGATCTCCGAAGGCACGCAGGCCGGCGTGTTCGCTCCGGCCGAGAAGGAGATGATCGACGGCGTGTTGCGGCTGGCCGACCGGACGGTGCGCACCATCATGATCCCGCGTCCCGACGTCGCGTGGCTGGATCTGGGCAAGACGCAGGCCGAACAGTTGGCGGCGATCCGCGCCGGGGGGCATTCCCGCTACCCGGTGTGCCGCGGAGAACTCGACGAGCTGGTCGGCGTCCTCCACACCCGCGATCTGGTCGAGGCGCTCGTCGAGGGCCGGCCGTTCGACCTGGAGACCCAGGCTGTCCGGCCCCTGGTCGTTCATGACGGCACGCCGATCCTGAAGCTGCTGGAGCTGATGAAGACCTCGGGCCACCATCTGGCGGTGGTCGTCGACGAGTATGGCAGCATCGAGGGCATCGTCACGCTGACCGACATTCTGGAAACCATCGCCGGCGATCTTCCGGAGGCCGGCGAGGCCATGGAAACCGCTGCGGTGCGTCGGGAGGACGGGTCGTGGCTGGTGGAGGGCTGGATGCCGGTGGACGAGTTCGAGGACACCCTCGCGCTGCGCGGGGTGCGCGGCAACGGGGACTTCCACACCGTGGCCGGTCTGGTGCTCCATCACCTGGGCCACGTTCCGGTGGCCGGCGAAGCGTTCGAATGGGAGGGCGTCCGGATCGAGGTCGTGGACATGGACGGCCGCCGGATCGACAAGCTGCTGGTCGTTCCCCGGCCCGACCCTGCCGCCGCCGCCGAGGAGTAACCGGAGCCCCGGTCCGAACGCCGCGCAGCCAGCCCCATCCGGGGCAAGGTTGGAAGCCGGAAACCGCAAGGGCGCGACGTGCGCCCGGCGGTTTCGGGCGATCCCCGATCCCGGCGGCGCGCCCGCCAGCGATACGGCGGCGTCAGCGGCGCGCCTGCCGGTGCCCTTTGGGGGAACCGGGGCGAGCCGGTCGCCCGACCGGGCTGTCAGAGCTTCTCGCCGTCAGCCAGCTGCGACGGCGGAATGGCAAGGCCGGCCTTGCGCAGGCCATCGACGATCCGGACGATGGTGTTCGGATGGATGTTGCGGCGCTCGAACTCCGAGATCGCCTTGATGGGGAAGTTCGGGTCGAGCCGCAGGATCTCGGAGACGGCCTTCGCCGCCTCGCCCCGGTTTCCGGTCTGGCCGTGTATCATCGCCAGCGCGACGTGGCCGAGAATGATCTCCCGCCCGAGATTGGCCCGCCGCATCTCCTCCAGCGCGTCGTCGTAGCGGCCGTTCACGTAATGATACGTGGCGATCACGAGGCGGTACCAGCTCGGCTGCGCAGGGTTGCGCGTGAAGGCTTCGCGGATCAGCGGAATTCCGCGCTCCCAGTCACCGGTCAGGCTGTAGCAGCGCCCCAGGTCGGCGAGGATGGCGCTGTCGTTCGGGTTGAGCGCGAGCGCCCGTTCGTACGCGGCGATGCTGAGCTGCGGCTCACGGCGCATCCACCAGGCGAGCCCGAGCGCCTGATGGGACAACGCGCTGTCCGGAGCCAGCGCCACCGCGCGCTCGGCCAGTTGGAGCCCGTCCTCGATCGGATTGCGGCGCGCCGGACGGGGGTTGAAGCCGAGCCGGGCCTCGTCGATGGTGACCATGGCGAGCGCCGCCCAGGCTTCGGGGTAGCCGGGGTCGTTCCTGGTCGTCCGTTCCAGGCAATCCCGCACCTCGGCATGCAGGGCGGCGCTGAGCTGGCGCCAATAGTGGCGGGTGCGCAGAAGGCAGGCGTAGGACGACAGGTCCTGCGGCGCGTGCTGGCCGTTCAGCCGCGCCTCCTCGCGCTCGATCACACCGTCCGTCTGCGCCAGGGTGCGCGTGACCTGAACGGCGATGTCGTGGCGCAGATCCAGCAGCTTGGTCGGCGTGATGGCGCGACGGAAACTGTCCGACCACAGGTAGCGATGATCCTTGGCCGCGATCAGCGTGGCCGTGACCTGGATGAAATCGCCGGTTTGGGCGACGCTGCCCTTCAGCATGTAGTCGACGCGGGTGGTCGGCACGGCCTCGCGCAGGGCCGGCGCCGAAGGGTAGCGGAAGCTGGTGTCGGCGCCGAAGACCAGAAAATCGTCGAAGCGGACGAGCGCCGCGACGAGGTCCTCGGTGATGCCGTCGGCGACGAGGTCGAGAGCCGGATCGCCGGACCCGTTGGTGAAGGGCAGAACCAACAGGGCCGGACCGCGCACCGCTCGCGGTGCCGTGGCCGGCGGCGCGGCGCTCTCCGACGCGACCGTCGAGCCGGCGGGAGCGATGCCGCGCCAGCCGGCGAAAAGCCCCACCCCGGCCGCAGCCAGAATCGTGACCATGGCCGCGACGGCCAGCCAGCGGAGCGGACGGTCGATGTCGCGCCAAAGACGCAATGCCGCGCGCAGCGGGGCCAAGCTTTCAGGGGGTGGCGCCGAAGCCTTCCCGGAGGCGTTGTCCGCAAGGTCCGTCCCGGCGGCCGTGACGGGCGCCGGCGAGAACCGGGGGACGTAGCCGCCCTTGGGAATGGCGATGCGAAGCGGGTCGGCCGCGCCCTCGGTCAGATAATAATGCTCCAGGGAGCGGCGAAGGCGGCCGGCCTGGATGCGGACCACCGGATCGAGCAGCGGGTCGAAGCTGGCGTCGCGGTCGAACACATCCATGGCGATGGTGTAGGCCTTGATGCGATTGGCGCGCCCGGCCAGGGTCTCCTGCACGATGAACTGCAGAAAACGGCGGCCACGTGCGGAACCACGCAAGCTGCGGCTGGCCAGGACGCGCGCCAGCGCCGCATTGATGAGCGGTGCCGTGATGGTGGATGCGGATAAGTCGGCGGTCTGCGGGTCATCGGAGGCGTGAAGCACGAGCGCCCTCCTTCCGTTAAGTCCATCCGGCAGCCGCGCCGACAAGGCAAAGCGGTTGCTGCACCATGCGGTCCCTGCCTGAAACGCCGGCACCGGCCAAGCCCCTGAAGCTGCGGACGCCATGATCAGGAGCCGCGTGGCTCAACATCGGCAAATTCATTACGAATGCAAAAAGGAATCTTGCGCTTGGGCGGCGAGCACGGCTGTTGCAGAAAAATGCGCATGACAAGGGTATGGGCGCATTTTAATCCGGAGAAATGGCGCCTGGAACACTCACTGACGGTATAGATGCTTCACGCCCACGCTCTGGATACGTTACTTCGTTCGGAATCATAATCGGCTAGCTTTTCGTGGGGCACGGCAAGCCGTTCTGTTTACCTGTTACGGTATCAAAGCCAACCGTTTCACCCTTCACGTCGAGGGGCGCCCCGGTGCAGGTTGTTCGGGGGCAAAGCCCGGAGTTAAGGCAGGCAGCCCGGCGTTCTTCCAGAACCGTGGGGCCAGCCCATGTCGGATAGGCTTCGGCACGTCGTGGAGCGCTTCCCGGACCTGGCGGGGATGATCAAACAGCACAGCGCCGACAATCGGTTCTTTCGCAGCCTCTGTGAGGATTACGGAGAGGCCGTCGAGATTTTGCGGAAATGGGAGGCGTCGAACAGCAGCCGACGCTTCAAGCGCACCGGTGCGTGCCGCGATCTCATCGCCGACCTCGAACAGGAAATCCTGCTCGAACTCCAGAACCGGATCGACGGTGTGTGACCATCCGCCGGGCCTGCCGCCAAGCCTCTCATTGAAGAGCCTCTCATTGAAGAGCCCCTCCTTGACGAGCCTCTCCCTGAAACGTCGGTCCCGTCACGGATCGCACCGAACACCCGTCCGCGAGGATGATGAGCATGGCCAAAAAACTGAAGACAGCCCATCGCCTGGAGTGTGCGCAATCAAAGCTCAAGCGGCGGGACTACGAGCGCGCGCTTGCGGAGCTTCATGTCGAACTGGTGAAGCTGCAGCAGTGGGTTGTCCAGAAAGGCATGAAGGTCTGCGTCGTCTTCGAAGGGCGCGACACCGCCGGCAAGGGCGGAACGATCAAGGCCATCACGGAGCGCGTGAGCCCGCGTGTCTTCCGCGTCGTCGCCTTGCCGACGCCGACCGAGCGCGAGAAGTCGCAAATGTACATCCAGCGCTACATCCCGCACCTGCCGGCCGCCGGGGAGATCGTCATCTTCGACCGGAGTTGGTACAACCGCGCCGGGGTCGAGCGGGTGATGGGCTTTTGCACGGAAGAGCAGGTGAAGCGGTTTCTCGACGCCGTCCCGAGCGTGGAGAAGGCCATCATCGAGTCCGGGGTGGTTCTGCTGAAATACTGGCTCGAAGTCAGCCCCAAGGAGCAGACGCGCCGTCTGCAGGCTCGGATCAACGACGGGCGCAAGGTCTGGAAGCTGTCGCCGATGGATTTGAAATCCTACGGCCGCTGGTACGACTATTCGCGCGCCCGCGACGACATGTTCGCGGAGACCGACACCTCCTGGGCGCCGTGGTTCGTCGCGCGGTCGGACGACAAGCGGCGGGCGCGCCTGAACATCATCCGCCACATGCTCGACCACATCCCCTACGAGGATCTGCCCAGGGAAACCGTGAAGCTGCCCAAGCGCCAGGACCCGGACGGCTACGAGACCCCCAACTACCCGTTGAAGGTCATTCCGGAGCTGCGATGGCCCACGGCGTGAGGCCGGCCGGTCGTCCTCGGTCAGCGCCGCCGCACGAGCCACAGGCGCAGCGACCACAGGCCGGCGGCCAGGAGTCCGGCCGCCACGGCGCCCGGAAGAGCGAGGCCGCCGACGCCTGACCCTGGCAGGCGGCCGCCCTGCCACGCCGCGCGGACCTTCTCCAGATCCTCCCGCAGCGAGGGGAGGGGGAGCGCGGCGAGGTCCTCCACGGGGAGGGACCCCAGAACGCGCTTCGGGTCCGCCGCCGCCCGCCAGCGGCTGTCCAGCGGCAGGCTCGCGGCAAGCCGCCCGACCTCGCCCTCGTCCCTGAAGAATTGCGGGTCGAGAGTCAGCGGGTACAGGGTCGTCTCGCCCCGCATGCGCAGTTCGATCATCGCGTTCACGTCGTTGCAGACGCCCAGCGCGTAGTAACCGCCGAACGGCAGCTCCGGATGGCGCCGCTTGATCGCGTCGTAGGCGCGCACGATGACGCCGGCGAGGCGGACCGCCTCCATCGCCTCCTCCCCACGGTAGCGGTGCGCCACCCTGCCCATGACCCAGGCCTGATCGCGCGTCACGCTCGGGCGGAACATGGCCTGCCCGTCGATTCCGAAATAGAAGGACAGGTCCGCGTTGACCACCGGGCCGCGGACGACGAGTTCGTGCTGGGAATGGCTGACCGGAACCAGAAGGTTGCGGTCCGTTCCGGGGACCGGCAGTCGGGTGTCGATCCAGAACGGCGTCAGGACGTCGCGGTCCTGATAGATCAGGTCGCCGAAATTGGCGAAGTACCGCGAATCGCGGACCTCCACGTCGTGGCCGCCCCGCGCCAAGGCGTCCATCAGGGCGCGGGGCGTGTCCAGCGCTTGGCCGTCCAGGACGACCCGGTAACGCCCTCCGCCATCCGGGGCGTTCAGGGAAAGCCGGTTGAGCAGGTCGGCCAGACGCAGGCCATCGGCGTAGCGCTCGGCCAGCGCGGGGTCGACGCGGTCGCCGGCTTCCAGCCCAAAGCCCAGCGGGCGCAGATAGGCATCCGGCGCCGGAGGGGTGCCGGCGGCGGGAATGCCCAGCCCCTCCTCGACCATCTCCTCGGCCGTCTCCCTGGCCGCTGCGGGCTCCGGCGGGAGGCCATCGTCGCCGGAGCGGCCCAGCATTGCCCCGGCAAGCCGCACGGACCGGCCCATTCCCTGCACCGTCAGCCCGGGAAAGCGGTCCAGCCCCTCGAAATCCTTGCCGAGGATCATTTCGCGCAGCCGCTTGATCTCGTCCGGCCCCAGGATGCCGCCCGCCTTCGGATCGCGCCCCAGGCGCCGGTACAGGGCTTCCACGAATTCCGGATTCCGGGCCAGCTCGGACATGACCTGCGAGACGGGCAGCCATGGCGCCTGATCCGTCTGGGGGTCCGCCCGCAGGTCCGCCCGCGAAGGCGCGGGGCACAGCAGGGCGCCGGACAGGATGAGAGCGTAAAGGGCGCGTCCCAGGCCCATCATGCCAAGCCCATCATGGGAGCCACCGTCAACGGGTCCGGCTCGCGACGCGGGGAGCGTCGGTGCCCAACGGCCCGCACGCGGTGCGTTTCGTGCAGGACTCATCCCAATGGAGAAGAAGGATGCGGCGCACCTCCTCAATCGTGCGCGGGTCGGACTGCGTCGAATGGCCGGAACGCACGATGTACTCGGACTCGACCCCGTCGATGTGGGCGCTCTTGTACTCCACGACGCCGTCGTCGCCGGTTTCGACCGGTCCGTCGCCGCGCACCGCGATGATCGAATGCGCCTTGACCCCCGCGGCGATGGGCGTGCGCGCCAGGGTCTGGACCAGCAGGCTGCCGGGGGTCATGGCGTGTACGCTGCCAAACCCCGTCTGTCCGGCAAGCGTGGTGCTGGCGTCGTCCAGCTTGCCGATTTCCGAACTCACCCTCAGGAGGCGTCCCGGCAACCGCACCAGACTTGCGACGAACTGGCTGACCCGGTTGCCAGCGACGTAGCTGCCGCCGTGCGGCGTGGCGATGAAGACGAGGCGCTTGACCGACGGAACCGGCTTCACGAACAAGGCGTGCGTCAGCAGGTCGCGCGTTTCCGGGTCGAGCTGAAGCTGGTCCGGCGGCTTGCGGAACGCCGCGTTCCACAGCCGGGGACCCGTGTCCACCGCCGTCATCTTGGTCAGCAGGCCACCCTGGCTGTGCCCGATGACGACCATCTCGTGCAGCGCCGGTTCCCGTCCGGACGGGTCCAGGGTGGACACCGCCTCCTGCAGCGCGTCGCGCAGCAGAAGCGCGGAGTAGGGAACGGGATTGCCCGTCTCGTAGCTGAAGAACCAGAACTGGAAACGGTCGCGGATGCGCGGGTCGCTCCTCAGATCGTTCAGCATTTCGGCCCAGCGCACCGGGCTCGATGCCGTCCCGTGGACGAAGACGACGGGAATGCGGCCGGACCGGTACGGCTCCATCGCGACGAGGCGGGACGGCATCTTGTCCAGCAGGCCGCCGCGCAGGAAGCCGCCGAACTCGAATTCCCAGACCGGCATGCCGTCCAGCATGTAGGCCAGCGTGGCGGTGTGCTCGACCTCCAGCGGCACCGGTTGGCGGTCGATCAGCACCGCCTCGGTTTCGGACGCGGGATAAAGTTCGAGGTTCGCGCGCACCTGCCCGCCCATGATCTGGCGCCGGGGATCGGGAATGCGCAGCAGCGCGGTCACGGGCGTCTTGACGCGCGGGGCGACCTGGAAGCCTTTCGCCAGGGTGCCCTGCGTGGTTCCCGCCGCCAGGGGGGCGCCGATGCCGGGCTGGCGATAACGGGCGTCGAGGCCGTGGATCTGCAGCTCGGCGACCGGGAAGAAGCCGGTCAGCTGGCGCCCGCCCCACACCAGCTCCCGAGGATCGAAGGCCACGTCCAGCTCACCGAACGGCAGCGGGTGGCGGGCCTCCCGAATGGCGATGCCGGTTCGGTCCTCCGTCGCCAGCCCGGAGGTCAGGCCACGGTTGTACAGGTCGGTGGCCAGCCGGAACCGGGGATCGTAGGGGCTGGGCGGCTGGTCCAGCCCTCCCGGAAAGAGAAACGCGTAGGCGTAGAGGGCGGAGGCCAGATAATAGGGCCGCCCTCCCTGCTCCTCGGCGTGGAGGAACGACATCTCGGCCAAGGCGAAGATCTCGTCGGCGCCGCCATGCCCCTGCGTGACCAGCGCGCGGAGGTCGGCCATGGCGTTCTCCGGCTGCGCCAGGAAGCGGTCCGTCAGCGACCAGCGGCGCAGCACGTTGTGGGTCGGATCGCTGAGCGCGTGCGCCGACAGGACGTTGTGCGTGAGTTGCTGGTGGACGGTGCCATGGTCCACGCGTTCGACGCTGACCGCCGTCGCGCAGCCCCCGGCGAGAAGCGTCCAGGCCAGCAGGAGCACGGCGGCGAAGCCCCTCGGAAGGGGCGGGCGCCTTATCCCGCAGGCTCCTGCGCCGCCCGTCGTCGCCGGCCGGGCATCCTGGCTTGCGTGCACTTCCATGCTCTCCGCCCGTGCTTTCCGCCCACGCTCTTCGAATGCGTCCGCGAGGACCGCCGTTCAGAACACGCTCTTGCGCGCCGGCTCGATCGACACCGCGAGGGCTTCGCTGACGACGGCGGTGATCGTGTCGCCGACCTTCAGCGAGGGGAGCTTCGCCTGACGGGCGGGGTCCGTCACGTTGACGGTGTAGACCTCGCCGCCGTCGGGATTCACGAGGTCGATGCTGTTCGCGCCGAGGTCGATGCCGACGACCAGCCCGCTGAGCCGTGTCACCTGCACGCCGATGCCGCCCGGCGCCTCGGCCGAGCGCGCGACCGCCTGCCGGACCTCGTCCTCGGGCACGGGCGCGCCGGGTTGGGACACCATGAAGGCCACGGAGCGGTAGAATTGCGCGTCGACCGTGTCTCCCACCTTCAGCATCTCCAGGCGCACCGCCGGCCCGGCCATGACGGTGATCGGGGTGCCCGACCGTCCGGCCAGCGTGACCTTCCGCTTGGCCGCGTCGATGCCGGTGATTTTCGCCTGGAGCGTGACGGCGGCACTTTCCGGAATGACGTTCGTCAGAACGGGTCTGCCTTGCGCCGCCGCCGGATGCGGAACGGTGCCCGGCACCAGGAGCACGCCGCAGAGGATGCCCGCTGCGGCGGCGGTGACCGTTGGCAAGGTTGCACGACGCTTCATGCTGTCCTCCTGTCTTGCCCGGCTGTCTTTGTCCGGCTGTCTTGTGGGGCATGCCCCGGCGCCGCCTTCGAAGCGCGACACCGGGGGTGCGGATCCGGGGCCATGGAAATGGGGTCGTGGAAATAGGGTCGTGGAAATAGGGCCGTACGGTGTGGTGCGCTGCCGTCCGCAGCCAAGACAGCCAAGTCCTGTAGCCCGAGACGCCGTCTCTGACGAGTATTCTACGGTAGCCTGATGTCGCCGATCCCCGCCGTTGGGCCCGGCTGTTCAGCGCGCGCCGGTTACGGCGACGGGCGCGTGCATCGGACGGCTTGCGCGATCCCGGTTACCGTAACGGATGTTACGGTAGCGTACTTGCCGCAACGGCGGCGTTCGGCCGCCCTTTCCCAGGTTCGGGCCCCCTTCTGCGCCCCTTCTGCGCGGTCGGCCTGCTCGCGAATGCACCGGGGATGCACCGGGAACCCGGGGCAGCGTTGAACCCGGGGCAGCGATACCGTAGCGGCCCGCATCGACCGTGGCTGCTACTTTCAATGGCTCCGCTCCATGCGGCTCAATGATCCCTGGCCTTTCACCGATGCCGCCGGCACGGCATCCGGGGCAGGAGGGATGCTGATGAACGGACTCAGGTGGCTGATGCGGTCGGCGCTGTGCCCGGCCCTCTGCGTTCTCGCCCTGGCCTGGCCGGCCTTCGGGGCCGAGGCGCCGCCGTCCGACAGCCCGCCGCACGCGGTCGAGCAGGACGAGCCGGAAGACCCGCCGTTCGACGACGAGGCGATGACCGCCCTGACGCGCATGGCCGACACGCTCGCCCAGGCCCAGCGCTTCACCGTGACCATCCGGGCCAGTTACGACGTGGTGCAGGACACGGGCGAGAAGATCACGTTCGGCGAGCGGCGCGCCCTTATCCTGAACCGTCCCGACGGGCTGCGGGTCGAAGCGCAGGAAAGCGACGGGAAGCGGTCGCTGGTGACGTTCGATGGAAAGGCGATTTCGGTGCTCGATGTGGACGAGAACGTCTATGCCCAGATCGAACGGGCCGGCACCATCGATGACGCCGTGCGCTATCTGGTCCAGGATCTTCGGGTGCGGCTGCCCCTGGCGCTGCTGCTGGTCAGCACGCTGCCGGATGAGCTGGAGCAACGCCTCCAAACGCTCGACTACGTGGAGCGGGACACGCTCACGGCGGTGCCGACCGATCATCTGGCGGGGCGGACCGAGGATGTCGACTTCCAGATCTGGATCGCCACCGAAGGCCCGCCACTGCCGCAGCGCGTGACCATCACCTACAAGGGTGACGAGGGCGAGCCGCAATACCGGGCCGACTTCTCCGAGTGGAACCTCGACCCGGACGTCCAGCCGGCGCAACTCGCCTTCCATCCTCCAGACGGCGCGGAGCGCATTCCGGTCATGATCCGTGTCCGCCGCAACGCGGCCGGCGGATCGGCCGATGGTTCGGAAGGAGCGCCGAAATGAACAGGTCGTCTTTGCGGATTGCCTTCTCCATCGCCGCATCCCTGCTTCTGGTGGCCGGATCGGTCGCGGATGCCTATGCCCGCGGCGGCGGTCGCGGAGGCGGCCGAGGGGGCGGCGGGGGCTTCGCCCGGTCCGGTCCGGCGGCGGGTGGCGGCTTTTCTGCCCAACGTTCCACGGCCCAACGTTCCACGGCCCAACGCTCCACCGCGGGGCGATCCACCGCGGCGGTGGGAGCCCGTCAGGCCGGCGCCACCCAGCGGTCGAGCGAGCGGGCGGCCTCCGCTCAGACGGCGTCCCGCCAGTCCGGCGCTACGGAGCGTTCCGCGCAGCGCGCCGAGACGCAGCAGACGCGCACGGAAGCCCGGGCCGACACGCGCGCTTCGGGCCAGCAGGAGCGGACCGAACGGCAAGGGCAGCGGCAGCAGGGCCAGACCGAACGCACGGAAGCCCGCCAGCAGGGCCAGACCGAGCGCACGGAATCGCGGGCCTACGCGGCGCAGAACATCGCCAACGACTGGGACGGTCATCACTATGACGACGATGACGACGACTGGGGGTGGGCTCTTGCGGGCGCTGCGGTGGGAGCGACCGCCGGCTTCATCGCCGGTGCCGCCACGGCGGCCCCCAATTACGTGACGGTGCTTCCCTGCACCCCCACCGTCGTGCCGTACGGCGGCGTCAGCTACTACGGCTGCGGCGGCACCTGGTACAACCGCAGCTATGTGGACGGGAACGTCACCTACGTCACCGTCACCCCGCCTCCCGGTTACTGAGCGCTCCGGGCCCGGCCACCGAGCCCGGCCACCGAGCGTAATCACGGCGCGTCCGCGTCCGCCCTGTCGGCCCGCCAACCCCGGTGCTGCGCCGTCCATCAGGGTCTGGATGCGCGCGATGACGCGCTCAAGAGCGGCCGCAGCCCCGGCGCGAGACCGCTCCAATCCTCCCGCTCCTCGCCGCGATAGGCCGCCCGGACGTGCGCCCAATCGGCGGCCTGATCCTTCGGGAGGATTTCGCCGGTCATGAGCGTCGTCCAGATGCTTGCGGTGACGACGAGGATGTCGAGATCGCTGGTCGGGCGCAAGCCGCCCGCGACCGCCGATCCTTAGGGATACGCGGCCAAGGCGGCTTCGCCGGGAACGCTCGCGTCAGCGCACCATCGCCATCGGTCATTGAGTTCCGCTTCGCTGGGTCGAACCCTGCTGGACGCCGCGCTGGTAGGCCGAAGCCTCGGTCCGCTTGTGATAGTCGTAGAGCAGACCACCGGCCAGACCGGCGCCGGCGCCAATGGCGGCCCCCATGCCGGCGTTGCCGGCGATGGCGCCGATCAGCGCTCCGCCAGCGGCGCCTCCGGTCGTGCCGGTGAGCGCGCGCTGCTGGGTCGGTGACATGTCGGCGCACGCCGCAAGGGGAAGCGCGACGACGGCGACGCGGAGGAACTGCGTGGGTTTCATGGTCTTTTCCATCCTGGTTGGCCCTTGATCGAAGGCCGTGGACCGCGGCGGAGGAAGCGGATGCCGGCGGGATCAGGCGCGGCAGGGATAGCGCTGGGACAGGAAGCGGAACAGCCCATCCACCGGCGGCGTGTCCATCAGCCTGGGATTTTGCTTCGCCCAGGTGACGAACGCGGCAACGGCGTCGTTGCGCGACGGCGGTGGCGTCGGCGCGCACACCAGCTGGCGCTTGCCTTCGGCGGCCGTCACGACCTGATGGTACTGGTAGGCGCCGACGGCGAAGCCGTGGCAGAAATGGAGTGCCGCGATGCCGGTCGGGTCGTTTGGTGTGGCTTCGCACAGCCGCACAAGGTCTCCCGTGGTCCGGACCTGAAAATTGGTTTCCGTGGGAGTGGCCCCCATCTGCGCGTTCGCGGCGGTGATCGCCGTCGCCGTCAGGGCAACGGCCAGAGCGGCCTTGGTTCGGTGTTTCATGGTTTGCTCCCAGCGTTTTTTGTGGGCGGCTTAACGCAGGCGGATTTTTCGGGACAGGAGACGCTTTCCCCGACGAACCGGACGGCCCATGCGAAATCGATGGGCAGCCGATCGGATGGACGGTGTGCACAGGTCGGGGAGGGACTTCAGCTCGCAAGACGCTGTGCTTTGGAAGGTAGCATTCCCCACAGTCAAAGCGCAGTCATGCTACGGTAACGCTCACCGTATCGGTCATTTGGAAAAGGGGCTTTGTTTTTGAAATGGCAATAAGATGGATGGTATTCATCCCCTATGCAGAAGGCTTTGGTTTTTAATAAAAGAAAAATTACGTGGTTAGATTAATAAAAATCATGAAAAGGCCCGCCGGGTCGGGTTTGCAAAATCCGAGTCTCATTCATGGAAAATCCATAGCCCGAACCCCCGCCGGGAGCCGGTGCCGCCCCACTGTTTTGAGGATGGGCCATCAGGGGAAGGTGGCCTGATACGGTAACAGTGCCAACAGTTGCATGCTTCAACGCGGCGGATGATGCGGTGCAGTATTTCCCGTGTCCAAGCCAGCATCAACCAGCATCAAAGAGCATCAAAGCCAAAGCGCCTTGGCCTCTCACGTTCTCGTCATGGGTCGGTATCCGCAGGGGTCGGTATCCGCAGCGCCGGCGCAGAAGCGTACAGCCAATGAGGACATGCAATGAAAAATCGGCGGGTGAGTCCCCTGACGGAACAGCAGCCGCTGGCGAGTTGGTTTTCCGCCTGGACCGCGGCATTTCCCTTCCTTGGCCCTTTCACCGAACCACCAGCAAAAACGACCGCAGCAAAAACGACCGGAGCAAAACCGACCGGAGCAAAACCGGCTGGGGCAAAGCCCGTCGAAGAGACGGCGGCCGGGAAAGGCGCGGATGGTTGGCAGACGCCCGCATTCCCCAACCCGTTCGATCTTCCCAACCCGTTTCAGGACGCTTTCGACTATGGCGTCGATGCCATGCAGCGCTGGGTCCTGTTCCTGGATGTCCTGCGGCGCCGCGGCGACCAGTTCATGGACCATGCCGATAAAGGAAAGCCGCCCGTCCTGACCTTCCCGTACGAGGTCGTGATGGAAGGGCGGAAGCTGAAGCGGCCCTGCAATTACATGCTGCTTCGCATCCTGCCGGATCCGGCCGTCGGCACGGACCCGGCCAAGCGCCCGTTCGTGATCGTCGATCCGCGCGCCGGTCACGGCCCCGGGATCGGCGGCTTCAAGCCGGACAGCCAGATCGGCACCGCCCTGCGCGCCGGCCACCCCTGCTATTTCATCGGCTTCCATCCCGAACCGGAGCCGGGGCAGACCCTGGCCGACGTGGGCGAGGCCGAGGCCTTCTTCATCGAGCATGTCGGAAAACTGCACGACGGCGCGGACGGAAAACCCTGCGTCATCGGCAATTGCCAGGCGGGCTGGGCGGTGATGGCGCTGAGCGCGGTCCGGCCCGACCTGATGGGGCCGATCATCATCGCTGGCTCCCCGCTGTCCTATTGGGCCGGCGTGAAGGGGCGGAATCCGATGCGCTACCTCGGCGGGCTCTATGGTGGCTCCTGGCTCGCCGCGCTGGCCAGCGATCTCGGCAACGGGCGCTTCGACGGGGCGCATCTGGTCGGCAACTTCGAGAAGCTGGACCCGGCCAACACCTACTGGAAGAAAGCGTACAATCTGTACGCCCATATTGACACGGAAGCGGACCGTTACCTGGAGTTCGAAAAGTGGTGGAGCGGCTTCTTCCTGATGAACGGGGAGGAGATCGAGGCCATCACCGACGAGCTGTTCGTCGGCAACAAGATGACCAGCGGCGGCATCGTCCGGAACGGGCGCCGGCTGGATTTGCGGAACATCCGCTCGCCGATCCTCGTCTTCGCGTCCTTCGGCGACAACATCACGCCGCCGCAACAGGCGCTGGGCTGGATCCTCGATCTGTACAGCGATGTCGAGGACATCCGGGCGCACGAGCAGACCATCGTCTACAACCTGCATCACGACATCGGCCACCTGGGCATCTTCGTGTCCGGCCGCGTCGCCCGCAAGGAGACGTCGGAGTTCGTCGAGAACATCGACTTCATCGACCTGCTGCCGCCCGGCCTCTACGAGATGATCCTCCAGCCGAAGGACCCGAACGTCCCCGGCGCCGATCTGGTCGCGGGGGACTACGTGACGCGGTTCGAGCCGCGCACGCTCGACGACATCCGCGGGCTCGGCGGCAACACGCCGGAGGACGACCGGCGTTTCGCCGCCGTGGCGCGCGTCTCGGACATCAACAAGGGCCTGTACGCCACCTTCGCCCGGCCCTCCATCCAGGCGGCCGTCAACGAGCCCTTCGCCGAATGGCTGCGGTTGATGAACCCGGCGCGCGGCCAGTATTACCTGTTCTCGCACCTCAACCCCTTCATGGCGCCGGTCGGCCCCATGGCCGACTGGGTGCGCGAACACCGCCGCCCGGTCAGCCCGGACAACCCGTACCTGAGCGCGCAGAACCGCATCTCGGATGAGATCGTGCAGGGGCTCGACCGCTGGCGGGACGCGCGGGACGGCGCCGTCGAACGTCTGTTCATGGGCCTCTACAACGCACCGCTCCTTCAGGCTCTGGTCGGGCTGGCCGCTCCGGGCGAGGAGGCCCGGCCGCCGCGCGTCCGCGACGAGGCGTTCGAAGCCCTGGTCGAGAAGCGGATGGCCGAGATCATGGCCCGCGTGGAGGAGGGCGGGGTGCGGGAGGCGCTGTTCCGCGTCCTGATCCACGCGCGGCGCGGCGAGGGCGCCCTCGACGAGCGTGCCTTCCAGATGCTGCGGAAAATCCGCGAGGAGCAGCCCGGCGCCCAGCACCTGTCCGTGGACGCGGCCCGCGCGATCTTCCGCGAGCAGGTCTTCCTGATGCTGATGGACGAGGACGCGGCGATGAGCGCGCTTCCCACGCTGCTGCCCGGCGAGAAGGAGCGCAAGGAGGTGATGGCGCTGGCGGAGCGCGTCCTGGAGGCTTCCGGACCGCTGACCCCCGACCAGCGCGCCCGCCTGCGGCAGGTGGATGCCCTCCTGCACCACAAGGAGAAGCGCATCGAGGCCGAGCGCGAGCCGCCCCTGCGCGTGCTGCCCGGGTCCGGCGGGTCGTCGCTGGCCAAGGCCGCCACCGACCTCAGCCGGACGGACGCGCAGGGCAGGGCGATGGGCACCGCGAAGGCCAAGTGAACCCGGCGCCGAGACAAGAGGCTGACGAACAACAAGGGGAACGCGTCATGAGCAACGTGGACCAGACCAGGACGGCCGCGGCCGTCCCCGACATCGGTGACGACCTGATCTCGCCCGACGAACTCCGGAAGCTCACCGAGGAGCACGAGATGGCGCTGCTCCAGGAAGCCCTGGAGCGGGAAAAGAAGCACATGAAGGAACAGGACACCGTCCGAGAAGCCTTCATGAACCAGCATGTCCGCCCCGACGCCAAGGAGCGCTTCACGCGCGCGGTGCGCGACGCCGCGTCGCGCGGGGTGAAGGAAATCCAGGTGGCGCGCTTCCCGAGCAGCTACTGCACCGACGGCGGCCGGGCGATCAACAATTTCGAGCCGGACTGGCCGGACTCCCTGACCGGCTACGCCCGCGAAGCCTACGAGGTCTTCGACAGGAACCTGAGGGCCAAGGGCTACAAGCTGCGGGCGCAGATCCTGGACTATCCCGGCGGGATGCCGGGGGACGTCGGCCTGTACCTGCGCTGGTGAGGGGGGCGCGTCATGGCCGGCAGCCCGCCACCGCCCGCGCATCGGCATGAAAAGTACGAACGGCTGGTCGCCGCCTGCCGCGCGGTCTCGCCCATCCCCACGGCGGTGGCGCATCCCTGCGACGCCTCGTCCCTGGGCGGCGCCGTCGACGCGGCCCGTCAGGGCTTCATCACGCCGATCCTGATCGGGCCGGCCGCGCGCATCCGGGCCGTGGCCGCCGAGTCCGGTCTCGACATCGCCCCGTACGAGATCGTGGACGTGCCGCACAGCCACGCCGCCGCCGCAACGGCGGTGGAGCTGGTGCGCCAGGGGCGGGCCCAGCTCCTCATGAAGGGAAGCCTGCACACGGACGAGCTGCTGCGCGAGGTGGCCCGGAAGGACAGCGGGCTGCGGACGGAGCGGCGCATCAGCCACGTCTTCATCATGGACGTGCCGACCTACCCCAAGCCGCTGTTCATCACCGACGCCGCGGTGAACATCGCGCCGACCCTGGAGGACAAGCGCGACATCATCCAGAACGCCATCGATCTGGCGCGGGCGCTGGGGAATCCCCAGCCGAAGGTGGCGATCCTGTCGGCGGTCGAGACCGTCAATCCGAAGATCCCCTCCACCGTCGAGGCCGGCGCGCTGTGCAAGATGGCCGACCGGGGGCAGATCACCGGCGGCCTGCTGGACGGGCCGCTGGCGCTCGACAACGCCATCAGCCCCGAAGCGGCGAGGATCAAGGGCATCGCGTCGCCGGTCGCCGGGCAGGCCGACATTCTCGTCGTGCCGGATCTGGAGGCGGGCAACATGCTCGCCAAGAACCTGACCTTTCTGGCGAACGCCGATGCCGCCGGCATCGTGCTGGGGGCGCGGGTGCCCATCGTGCTGACCAGCCGGGCCGACAGCGTCATGACGCGCATGGCCTCCTGCGCCGTGGCGGCGCTCTACGCGCACCGGCAGCGGATCGAGCAGCCGGTGAAGGGGTGAGGCCGCCATGACCGAGACGACCATTCCCGAGACGGCCATCCCCGAGACGATCCTGGTCATCAACGCCGGCTCCTCCAGCATCAAGTTCCAGCTGTTCGACGCGGCGGACGGGACGCTGCCGGCGCGCCTGCGCGGCCGGATCGAGGGGATCGGCACGGCGCCTCGGCTAATCGTCCAAGGCGGCAGCCGGGACGGCGGCGTTCCCTTGTCGGCGGAGTCCGGCGACGGGGTTCCCGGTGCGCTGGCCTTTCTCGGCGCGTGGCTGCGGGAGCGGCTGGGCGGCGCCATGCCGGTGGCGGTCGGGCATCGGGTGGTTCACGGCGGGCCGGCCTACGACCGCCATGTGGCGGTGGACGACGCGGTGATCGGGACGCTGGAGACCTACGTTCCGCTCGCCCCGCTCCACCAGCCGAACAATCTGGCGCCGATCCGGGCGATCCGGACGCTCCTGCCGGACGTGCTTCAGGTGGCCTGCTTCGACACGGCCTTTCACCGGCACCATTCCGAACCGGCCGACCGCTACGCCATCCCGGACGACCTCCACCGGGAGGGTGTGCGGCGCTACGGCTTTCACGGCCTGAGCTACGAATACATCGCCGGGCGCCTGCCGGACCTCGTCCCCGGCATCGCCGGCGGGCGGGTCGTCGTCGCGCATCTCGGCAGCGGGGCCAGCATGTGCGCCATCCGGGACGGGCGCAGCGTCGACAGCACCATGGGATTCACCGCGCTGGACGGGCTGCCGATGGGCACGCGGCCGGGGCAGCTGGACCCCGGCGTGGTCCTGTACCTGATGGACAAGGGCATGGACGCCCGCGCCATCGAACGGCTGCTGTACCACGACTGCGGCCTGAAGGGACTGTCCGGCGTCAGCAACGACGTGCGCGATCTGCTGGCCAGCACCGACCCGCGCGCCAAGCTCGCGCTGGACTGCTTCGTCTACCGGGCGAGCCTCGCCATCGGGGCGCTGGCCGCCGCCATGGGGGGCATCGACGGGCTCGTGTTCACGGCCGGCATCGGCGAACGGGCGCCGGCCATCCGCAAGGCCATCGCGGAGCGGGCGCGCTGGCTCGGCTTCGACCTCGACGAGGCGGCCAACGCCGCGAACGCGCTGTGCATCACGACGCCGGACAGCCGGGTCAAGGGCTGCGTCGTCCCGACCGACGAGGAACGGATGATCGCGCTCCACACCCGCGCCATCCTCCGCCGCCACCGCTCCGCGTGACGGGGTCCCGAGAAGGAGAGAGGCATCATGTGCTGGCTATCCGGGTTTGGGTCTTCCGGGTGTGGGACATCCCGGTCGGCGATCCTCGCCGGCCTCCTGCTTCTCGGCTGCGAGCAGCCGGCGCCGCCGCCGGCCGAGGCGACGCTGATCCGCGCGCTGCCCGTGCAGGTGAGCCAGTTCGACCGCACCGCCGCGCTGACCGGCGAAATCCAGGCCCGCCACGAAAGCAACCTCGGCTTCCGCGTCAGCGGCAAGGTGGTCGAGCGGCTGGTGGAGGTCGGGCAGGCGGTCACGTCCGGGCAACTGCTGGCGCGGCTGGACAACCAGGACCAGACCAACGCCGTGAGATCCGCCGAATCCGACGTGGCGGCGGCTCAGGCCGCCGTCGAGCAGAGCCGGACGCAGGAGGAGCGCCAGCGCTCCCTGCTCGCCAACGGCTTCACCACCCGGGTCCAGTACGACAACGCCCAGAAGCGCTTCCAGCAGGCGCAGGCCGAGCTGAACTCCGCCGAGGCGCAGCTGGGCTCGGCGCGGGACGCGCTGTCCTACACCGAACTGCGCGCCGACCGCGACGGGGTCATCACGGCGAAGATGGCGGAGCCCGGCCAGGTGGTCGCCGTCGGTCAGACGGTGCTGCGGCTGGCCGACCCGAACGAGCGGGAAGCGGTCTTCCAGGTGCCGGGCGCCAGCATCCGGCTGGAGGGGCGGGAAGGCCTGCCGCCGGTCGAGGTGCGGCTCGTCAACGACGCCAAGACCGTCACCGAGGGCACGATCCGCGAGGTGTCTCCGGGGGTCGATCCGGTGACCCGGACCTACACCGTGAAGGTCTCCCTGCCCAACGCCCCCGACGCCTTCCTGCTCGGTTCCTCCGTCGTCGGGCGGGCCAAGCTGCCGGCGCGGCCGGTGGTCAATCTGCCGTCCTCGGCCCTGTTTCAGACGGAGAGTGGAAAGCCGGCGGTCTGGGTCGTGGCGCGGCCGGCCGACACGGTGAGCCTGCGCCCCGTCTCCGTCCTGCAATACGACACCGGCACGGTCACCGTCTCCAGCGGCCTCGACGACGGCGATCTGGTGGTGGTCGGCGGTGTCCAGAAGCTGCGGCCGGACCAGAAGGTCACCATCAAGCAGGGGAGCGGCGCATGACCCGCATCGCGCGACCATCCACGCGGTCTCCGACCCTGCGGCCCCCAACCTTGCGGCGTCCGCACGCGACCCCGCTTCTCGTGGCGCTGCTGGCGCTGGTCCCGGCGCTGGCGGCCTGCCAGCCGCAGGGCGGCCATCACGCCGACGCGGCGCCGGTGATCCGCCCGGTGCGGACCGTCACCGTGGAGCCGGTGACCTTCCGGATGGGCGGGTCCGCCACCGGAACCATCGAGGCGCGGGCCGACGCCGACCTTGGCTTCCGGATCGCCGGAAAGCTGATCGAGCGCAAGGTCGATGCCGGCAGTCTGGTCAAGGCCGGCGACGTGCTGGCGCGGCTGGACGACCAGGACCAGCGCAACGCGCTGCGGACCGCCGAGGCGAACCTCGCCTCCGCCAAGGCCGATCAGGTGCAGGCGCGCAACGAGGAGTCCCGCAAGCGGGAGCTGCTGGCCAACGGCAACGCCCCCCAGGCGCAGTACGACGCGGCGCTGCTGGCGATGCGTACCGCCGACGCCAAGGTCGTCGCCACCCAGGCGGCGCTGCAATCGGCCCGCGACCGGGTCGGCTACACGGAACTGCGGGCGGACCGGGACGGCGTGGTGACCACCATCGGGGCCGAGCCCGGACAGGTGGTCGAGGCCGGCCAGATGGTGGTGCGCGTCGCCCAGCCGGAGGAGCGCGAAGCCGTCTTCAACGTCGCCGAGACCGGCATCCGGGCGGCGCCGAAGGACCCGGTGATCGAGGTTTCTCTGGCCGGCGCGCCGGACATCGTGGCGGTGGGCCGCGTCCGCGAGATCTCGCCCCAGGCCGATCCCGTCACCCGGACCCACACCGTCCGGATCGCTCTGGACAATCCGCTCGACGCCCTGCGCCTCGGCGCGACCGTCATTGGGCGCCTGAAGCAGCCGCCCGCCCCGGTGGTCGAGCTGCCGGGAACGGCGCTGTTCGAGGAGGCGGGGCGGAGCTTCGTCTGGCTCGTCGACCCGAAGGCCCAGACCGTCCGGCGCCAGCCGGTCGCGATCCGGCCCAGGGATGGTGCCGGGGACACCGATGGCCCGGTCATCGTCACCGAGGGCCTGACCCGCGGCGACGTCGTGGTCACCGCCGGCGTGCACAGCCTGAGCGAAGGCCAGCGGGTCCGGTTCAACCAGAAAATCGAAACGGCGGCGGCACCATGACCGGCTTCAATCTCTCCGAGTGGGCTCTGCGCCACCGTTCCTTCGTCTGGTACCTGATCATCTCGCTGACGTTGGCGGGCGGCATGGCCTACATGCGCCTCGGCCGCGAGGAGGATCCGGCCTTCACGATCAAGACCATGGTGGTCCAGGCCAACTGGCCCGGCGCCACCATTGAGGACACCATGAAGCTGGTGACCGACCCGATCGAGAAGAAGCTGGAGGAGATCCCCTATCTCGACTACGTCAAGAGCTACACCAAGCCCGGCGTCTCGGTCGTCTACGTCAACCTGAAGGACTACACGCCGGCCGAGGCGGTGCCCGACCTGTGGTACCAGGTCCGCAAGAAGATCGCCGACATGAAGGCCACCCTGCCGCAGGGCGTGCAGGGGCCGGCCTTCAACGACGAGTTCGGCGACACCTTCGGCACGGTCTACGCCTTCACCGCCGACGGCTTCAGCTACCGCGAGCTGAAGGACTACGCGGAGACCGCGCGGGCCGATCTGATGCGCGTGCCCGACGTCGGGAAGGTCCAGTTCGTCGGTGTCCAGAACGAGCGGATCTACCTCGACTTCTCGACGCGCAAGCTGGCCGCGATGGGGATCGACCGCGAGCAGGTCATCGCCGAGCTTCAGGAGCAGAACGCCGTGGCCCCGGCCGGCGTGGTCCAGGCCGGCGACGAGAAGATCTCGGTCCGGGTCAGCGGCGCCTTCACGTCGGAGGACAGCCTGCGCGCCATCAGCCTGCGCGCCAACGACAAATTCTACCGGCTGGCCGATCTGGCCGACATCCGGCGCGGCTACGCCGACCCGCCGTCGCCGCTGTTCCGCTACAACGGGCAGCCGGCCATCGGGATGATCATCTCCATGGCGGCCGGCGGCAACGTGCTGACCTTCGGCGAGGGCATCCGCGAGCGGATGCGGCAGGTCGAGGCGAACCTGCCGGTGGGCATCGGCGTCCACCTCGTCGCCAACCAGTCGGTGGTGGTCGAAGAGTCGGTCGCCGGCTTCACCAAGGCGCTGAAGGAGGCGGTCGTCATCGTGCTGGTGGTCAGCTTCATCAGCCTGGGCCTGCGCGCCGGGCTGGTGGTGGCGACCTCCATCCCGCTGGTGCTGGGCATGACCTTCATCGGCATGGAGTTCTTCGACATCACGCTCCAGCGCATCTCACTGGGCGCGCTGATCATCGCTCTCGGCCTGCTGGTGGACGACGCGATGATCACGGTGGAGATGATGATCACCAAGCTGGAGGAGGGCTTCAGCCTGGATAAGGCGGCGACCTTCGCTTACACCTCCACGGCCTTCCCCATGCTGACCGGCACGCTGATCACCGTGGCCGGCTTCATCCCCATCGGCTTCGCCCAGGGCGGTGCGGCGGAATACTGCTTCACGCTGTTCGCCGTGGTGGCGATGGCGCTGCTGTTCTCCTGGATCGTGGCGGTCCTGTTCGCTCCCCTCATCGGGGTGAACGTGCTGCCCAAGACCATGAAAGCGAAGCATGGCAGCGAACCGGGGCGCCTGATGCGGACGTTCCGGGGCAGCCTGCGCCTGGCCATGCGGGCGCGCTATCTGGTGATCCTCGCCACGCTGCTGCTGTTCGGCCTGTCGGTCTTCGGCCTGCGCTTCGTCCAGCAGCAGTTCTTTCCCGCCTCCGACCGTCCGGAACTGCTGGTCAACCTGACCCTGCCGCAGACGGCCTCGATCCGGGCGACCGAGGAGGTGGTGGACCGCTTCGAAAAGGTGCTGGCGGCCGACCCCGACGTCGAGCACTGGAGCTTCTACATCGGCCAGGGCGCCGTGCGCTTCTACCTGCCGCTCGACGTGCAGCTGGCCAACGACTACTTCGCCCAGGCCGTGGTGGTGACCAAGGGCTACAAGGTCCGCGAGTCCGTCCGCGCCCGGCTGGAAAAGGTGCTGAACGAGAATTTCTCGGACCTGAACACGCGGGTCAGCCCGCTGGAGATGGGGCCGCCGGTCGGCTGGCCGATCCAGTACCGCGTCTCCGGGCCCGACGTGGGCGAGGTGCGCGCCATCGCCGCCCGGATGGCCGACACCATCGGCACCAACCCCTACACGCTGCTGGTCAACTACGACTGGAACGAGCCGTCGAAGGTGGTGCGGGTCGACGTGGACCAGGACAAGGCCCGCCTGCTGGGGATCAGCTCCAAGTCGCTCAACCAGGCGCTGAACGCCACGGTGTCGGGCGCGGCCTTCACGCAGGTGCGCGACGACATCTACCTGATCGACGTGGTCGCCCAGGCGACCAACGCGGAGCGCAGCTCCATCGAGACGCTGCGCAACCTCCAGATCGCCATTCCGGACGGCCGCACCGTGCCGCTGGGCGAGGTCGCGACCATGCGCTACGACCTGGAGCAGCCGGTGGTCTGGCGGCGCACCCGCCTGCCGACCATCACCGTCCAGGCCGATCTGGTCCCCCCGCTGCAGGCCGCGACGGTGGTGCAGCAGCTGGCCCCGGCGGTGGACGAGCTGCGGCGCAGCCTGCCGCCCGGTTATTCCATCGAAGCGGGCGGCACGGTGGAGAACAGCGCCAAGGGCATGGCCTCGATCACCGCCGTCTTCCCGATCATGATCTTCGTCATGCTGACCATCCTCATGATCCAGCTGCAAAGCTTCCAGAAGCTGTTCCTGGTCATCAGCGTGGCGCCGCTCGGCCTGATCGGCGTCGTCGCGGCGCTGCTGCCGACCGGGACGCCGCTGGGTTTCGTCGCCATTCTGGGCGTGGTCGCGCTGATCGGGATGATCGTCCGCAACTCGGTCATCATGATCGCCCAGATCGACGAGCATCTGGAGGCCGGGGAGCATCCCTGGGACGCCGTCATCAACGCCACCATGCACCGCGTGCGGCCGATCCTGCTGACGGCGGCGGCGGCCAGCCTGGGCATGATCCCCATCGCGCCGGAGGTCTTCTGGGGTCCCATGGCCTACGCGATCATCGGCGGACTGATCGTGGCGACCCTGCTGACGCTGTTCTTCCTGCCGGCGCTCTACGTCGCCTGGTTCCGCATCCGGGAGCCGGCGGCGGAGGAACGCGCCAAGCCGCGGTATGACGGGGCCATGCACCCGCCGGGCCCGGCGCCGACCAAGGGAGTGACGAGCGGTGTGTGACCACCCGCGGCTCCGCACCGCGCCACGCGCGTCGGGCGGCGCCCGGACCATCGCGCGCTGAAGGGGACAGAAGCCATGGCGGACTTCATTCACGACCGGTTCATGCCGCACGCCGACGCCTCGGAGGTCCCGGAGCGGTACGAGATGAGCTATGTCCGCAAGGCGCTCGTGCTGTCCATGATGCTGGTCCTGCTGATCGGCTGTTTCGTCGTGCTGCGCCCCTTCATCGCGGCGATCCTTTGGGCCGTCATCCTGTCCTTCAGCACATGGCCGCTGCATCGGCGCATCGAGCGGGCGCTCGGCGGCCGCACGACGCTGGCGGCGGCGATCATGACGCTGATGATCATGGCGATTCTCGTCGGGCCTCTCGTCGCGCTCGGAATGAAGCTGTCGGAAAATGTCTTCCGGGTCTACGAAGCGGCTCACGCGGCCATGGACCGGGGGCTTCCACCCCTGCCGGACTGGGTGGTCGGCCTCCCGATCCTCGGGGACCGGCTGCAGGAGACGTGGGGCGTGCTGCTGGGCGGCGAAGCCAATCTGCGCATGACGCTGCAGCCCTATTTCGGCCAGATCCGCGACTGGGTCCTGGCGAGCGGCGGCCATCTTCTCTCGGGAACGTCCCTGATCGCGCTGAGCGTCCTGATCGCCTTCTTTCTCTATCGGGACGGCCGCACCGCCGTGCTCCGTCTGCGCAGCATCGTCGGGCGGATCGCCGGCGCCCGCGCGCGGCAATCCCTCGACGTTGCCGCCGAGACGATCAACGGCGTCGTCCATGGCGTGCTGGGCACCGCGCTGGTGCAAGCCATCGCCGCCACCCTCGGCTATTGGATCGCGGGGCTTCCCGGCGCCCTGCTCCTCGGCTTCATCACCTTCTTCCTGACGCTGGTGCCGATGGGGCCGGCGCTGATCTGGCTGCCCGCCGCGATCTGGCTGGCCAGCCAGGGCCGCACCGGCATGGCAATCTTTTTGGTGGCCTGGGTCGGCCTGCTGGTCGGCAGCCTCGACAACATCCTGCGCCCGATCCTGATCGGTCGAAGCAGCGATCTTCCCTTCATCATCATTTTCCTGGGCATCGTCGGCGGCCTCGTCGCTTTCGGCCTGATCGGCATCTTCCTCGGCCCGACGCTGCTTGCCGTGGCGTACGGCCTCGTTCGGGAATGGAGTGGGGGAAACGAGGCAGGCGACGCCGTGGCGGAGTAGGCGCCGGCCACGCCATGGCGTCCTGATTGTGCGTGGCCGCGTTTCGGTGCACGGCGACTGAGGTCGTCCGGCACGGCTATGCCGTGATCGAGGCGGGACGGCAATTGGCCGATCGGCCGGATGTCCTTGGCAGGGTCCTTCAGCCGAAGTTCAGGCCGCCGTTGTTACAGCGGATGAGCATGAAGAGGAAGAGGCCGGCGAAGGTGACGAAGCTGACAGGGTGGGGTCAAGCTCAAGCTCGGCCAGGAACGAGTATTTTTGTCTATACCTAGACTTTCTTGGCAATGTGCAAACATTTTTGGACGGCCTCTGGAAGCCTCTTTATGTCACAGGAATCCGCGTCGTTAGTAGAATCTTTACCAAGATTCTTATTTTTCCGTTAAGCGGGGGACCTCAACCTTTGGGCTAAGACGTTGGTCTAGAGTTCCATGAGGTCCGAGATGGCTGCCGAAACTACCGAACTGATGGACGTCACCTTCACGGTGAACGCCTGGGGCGCACCCGCAGGCGGAAAGTGGCCGCATTTCGTGCTGCGGCTGGATGGGGTTGAGATCGGGCAGGCGACCGTCGCGTCGGCGTCGCTGGGCCGTTACACCTTCAACGCCCGCGTTCCGGCCGACAAGGCCCACAAGCTTCAGCTTCAGTACGACAACGACGGCTCCGTGAACGGGGAGGACCGCAACCTCTTCGTCAAGTCGTTCGAGGTGAATGGGAAACCGATCCTCAGCATCGACCCGCTGGTGACCTACGACACCGGCGACATCGACGGCAAGAACGTCATCGCCGGGCAGACCGAGATGTACTGGCGCGGCGCGCTGAACGTCGACCTGCCCAAGACCATGTTCGCCAGCGCCCAGCAGCCGGAGCCCGAGGCGCCGGCCACCATGACGACCGAGATCGTCGTGAAGGCCTGGGGCGCCGCCGCCAACGGCACGCCGCCGCATTTCAAGCTGCTGGTGGACGACAAGGTGGTCGGCGACGCCTGGGTCAGCGCGACCAGCCCGACCGGCTACACCTTCAAGGTCGATGTGGACCCCCACGAGGCCCACAAGATCCAGATCCATTACGACAACGACGCCACCGTCAACGGCCAGGACCGCAACCTGTTCGTCCAGGGCATCACCATCGACGGGCAGGAGATCAAATCGACCTCCCCGATGGCCTCCTACGACAAGGGGCCGGTGGACGGCAAGTTCGTGGTTGCGGGCCAGGAGGGGCTGTTCTGGGGCGGTGCCCTGACCTTCGGCGTGCCGGAGGAGTATTTCGACGGCCCCTACGTCCCGCCGCCGCCCCCGCCGCCGCCGGCCAAGCTGACGCCGACGGACATCGTCGTCAACGCCTGGGGCCAGTCGGCCGGCGGCGTGGCGCCGCACTTCAAGCTGCTGGTCGACGGCAAGGTGGTCGGCGAGGGCCGCGCCACCTCCAGCGACCCGCAGCCCTTCCGCTTCACCGTCGATCTGGACGCCAAGGAAGCCCACAAGATCCAGATCCACTACGACAATGATTCCGTGGTGAACGGCCAGGACCGCAACCTGTTCGTCAAGTCGGTCTCCATCAACGGCCACACCGTCGCGGCGACCGACCCCATCGTCACCTACGACAAGGGCGCGGTGGACGGAAAGGACGTGGTCAAGGGCCAGGAAGGGCTTTTCTGGGGCGGCGCCCTGAACGTGGACGCCCCGGCGTCGCTGTTCCAACCCCCGGCCGATCCGCCCCCGGCGGCGCCGACCGGCCCGGCCTTCTACGTCGCGGCCAACGGCAAGGACACGTGGTCGGGCAAGCTGTCCGCGCCGAACGCCGACGGCACCGACGGCCCCTTCGCCTCGCTGGAGCGCGCCCGCGACGCCATGCGCGACAGCAACGTCGACACGACCTATGTGCGCGAGGGCACCTACCGCCTGACCAAGACGCTGGAACTGACCAGCGCCGACAACGGCCACAGCTTCCGCAACTATCCCGGCGAGACGCCGGTGCTGAACGGGGCGGAGAAGGTCACCAACTTCGTCAGCGAGGGCAAGGGGATCTATTCCGCGAAGCTGTCGCAGGCGACCGACCTCGACCTGACCATCGGCGGGGTGCGCCAGACGCTGGCCAGCAAGGGAATCGTCGACGCCGACAACCCCACCACCACGGGCTGGTACTTCGCCGACGCGGCCAACGGCGGCCCCAGCGGCTGGTCGGTGCGCTACCACACCGGCGACATGTCGTCGGGCGACATCATCCCCGGCATGAAGATCCAGCTGATGGACGCCGAGCGGCTGTCCGACACGCTGACCGAGATCGCCGGCGTCAACGACGCCACCCGCACCATCACGCTGAAGAACGGCACCTCGCTGCCCTTCGCCGAGGGGACGACCTACAAGCTGCTGAACAACCCGTCCTTCGTCGACCAGGCGGGCGAGTTCGCGTGGCGCGCCTCGGACAAGTCGCTGGTGTTCAAGCCGGAGAACCCGGCCACCCTGGCGCAGGACGGCGTCGAGGTGGCGCGGCTGGGCACGCTGATCCGCCTGACCGGCAGCAGCGACGTGACCATCGAGGGGCTGGGCTTCACCAACACCACCACCTGGGGCTACGCGGTGGAGTTGAAAGGGGCGTCGGGCAACAGCATCGGCAACAACAGCTTCCTCAACGTCGGCACGGCGATCAAGCTGACCGCGGCGTCCTCCAACAACCTCGTCGGCGGCAACACGCTGGACCATCTGGCGGTCAACGGCATCGAGCTGGACGGGCGCAGCAACGGCAACACCATCTACGCCAACGACATCTCCCATGTCGGCGAGGTGCGCAAGGGCGTGGCCGGGATCATGGGCACCGGGGTGGACAACAACCTGATCGCCCACAACGACGTGGACTCCAGCGCGCGCTATGGCATCTCGCTGAAGAACTGGGACTCCACCAACATCAACCGCAACAACGTCATCGAGTACAACCGCGTCACCAACACCAACCTGGAGACGGCGGACGGCGGCGGCATCGAGGTGCTGGGCCGGTCCAGCGTCGACACCGGAACGATCATCCGCGGCAACTGGGTGGAGCATGTCGGCGGGCTGGCGACCAGCAACACCGACCAGTGGCTGACCAACCACAAGGGCTTCGGCATCTATCTGGACGACATGGCTGGCGGCGTCACGGTGACCGGCAACTTCCTGAAGGACACCGGGTTGGCCGGGGTGCACATCCACGGCGGCGACAACAACCTCGTTACCAACAACTTCTCGATCATCGCCAGCAACGTCGAGGAGTTCATCCGCGTCGGCTGGGCGCCCAAGCACGGCGATCCCGGCCTGCCGCGCAACAACACCATCACCGGCAACGTCATCAGCGGGACCCTGCCGCTGGACGACTACATGGAGCTGCTGACCGCCGGAAACCCGGTGATCGACCGCAACCTGGTCCACAACGTGCCGCGCTACGGCGACAACGACGTGACGGGCAAGCCGTTGTTCAACAACCCCTATTGGGGCGACTACTCGCTGCAGCCGAACTCCCCGGCGCTGGCCATGGGCATCCATGACCTGGACTGGGCGATGATCGGCCAGAGCGGCTACACGGCGTCGGACGGCATGCCGCATTTCTGGGACGCCTGATCCCCGGCCCAGCCGTAGCCTGAGCGGGATCAAAAGCGGGCGGAGGCTTGTTCTTCCGGGACAGTCCCCGGGGAAGGAGGCTCCGCCCGTGCTCCCGCATCCACACGCCCTGCGGCGGTCCGCCGCCATCCTTCTGCTCGCCGCGGCCGGGGGGCTGGCGGGCTGCGCCGATCCCCGGGCCGACGTCGCGCTGGCCGCCCAGAGCGCGCTGGTCGGCATGCCCAAGGGAACGCTGCTGTCCTGCGCCGGGGTGCCGCACCGGCAGGCGGCCAGCGGCGCCCTGGAGTTCTTCACCTACCGTGCGGGCTCCATCGATTACTACGCCCCACCGCCGCCGCCGGTGGGCTACGGGTGGGGATATCCGTGGGGCTATCCCGGCTGGCGCCATCGCGGGCTCGACTACGACCCGTGGGACTACTATCCTCCGCGGGCTGGCGACGTGGTGGACAACCGGTGCGAAGCGACCTTCACCTTGAGGAACGGGGCCGTCGAGCAGCTCGTCTATCGGGCGTCGTCGCTGGGCGCCTGCGCCGCGGTCGTGCAGAATTGCATGGCGCTCGTGCCGCAGAGCATCCCGCCCAGGCCCACACCCTCAGGATAACGCCGGCAGGACAGGGCCGGCAGAGGCATCCACCGTGACACCAAAGAGGAAGACGCCGGTGATGAAGGCACCGTTCCGCCCGGCCCTGCTGGCGCTGTGCGCGTTTGCGTGTCTGGCGGTCCCGCCCGCCGCGGCACAGGACGCGCAGAGCGAGACCAAGCCGAAGTTCGGTCCCGACGCCGTGCCGATGACCCAGGACCGCGGCTATCTGCGCCGGGCCGAGGCGCCGGATTTCTGGGCGATGATGCCCTACTACACGGCCCAGCAGACGGGCAGCGCCTGTTCGGTCGCCAGCGTGGCGATGATGATCAACGCGCTGCGCGGCCTGCCGCCGCTCTCGTCCAACCGGCTGGTGACCCAGGCGCGGGTGCTGAACGAGGTGGATGACGACGGGTGGAAGGCGGCCACCGCCGAGAATGGCGACGGCGTGTCCTTCGCCGACTTCGCCGGGCTGGTCCAGAAGTCGGTGGACGCCTTCGGGCTGGACGCCACGGTGGAGGTCTTCCGGCCGAAGGACACCTCGCCGGAGACGCTGGGCGAACTGCGCCGCATCCTGGACGAGAACGAGCGCGACGACAGCGACATCATCCTGCTGGCCTACGACCAGGGCACGCTGACCGGCGACGCCACGGTGGGCCACATCGCGCCGCTCGGCGCCTACGACGCGGAGACCCATCGGGTGCTGGTCATGGACGTGGACCGGCTGTGGTACGTGCCCTACTGGTCGAGCGACGAGAAGCTGCTGGAGGCGATGGTCAAGCCCGACCGCTCCGACCCCACCGGCAGCGGCCTGATCCATGTGCGGCTGAAGGGGCGGACGGCTGGATAACAGCGTCGTCTCATGTTGCGACGCAGCGCGACCCGTTGTCGCATTCCTCACCCCCGAATCAACCGGCTTCCGGCTGATGATCAACCGGTTTTCGGTTAAATGATCGCCGTTTTGAGCGAAAATTTCGTCGTTTCGCCATCGTAGAAATTTAATTTCGCTTTTTGCTGCCATGCACCCAAGGTATTGCTGCGATGCGCAATGTCTGGGTTCCAAGAAAAAAGCGATAAAAACCATGTCCGACGAGATTTACGAGCGGGTGCTGTCCAACCCGAAGTTCGCCGCGATGACGGCGAGCCGCGCGCGCTTCAGCTGGCGGCTGGCGCTGATCGTCCTGGCCGTCTACTACGCCTTCGTGTTCGCCTCGGCGCTGGCGCCCGACCTGATGGCGCGCCCGCTGGCCGACGGCATGACCTTCCCGGTCGGGCTGGCCGCCGGCATCGTCATCACCGTCTTCTGCTCGCTGATGACCGGCGTCTATGTGCTGCGCGCCAACAGCCGTTACGACGCGATGAACCGCGACCTGCTGAACGAGGTGGGCCGATGAGCGCCGCGCGTCGTCTCGCTTCCGCCTCCGCCGCGCTGCTGCCGGCGCTGGCGGGCGGTCCCGCGGTCGCCGCCGCCATCGACGGCGCGGTGGAGCGCCAGCCGGTCAACGTGACGGCCATCGCCATGTTCCTGCTGTTTGTCGCCGGCACGCTGGGCATCACCTACTGGGCGTCCAAGCGCACCCGCTCGGCGTCGGACTTCTACACCGCGGGCGGCGGCATCAGCGGCTTCCAGAACGGGCTGGCGATCGCGGGCGACTACATGTCGGCGGCGGCCTTCCTCGGCCTGTCGGGCATGGTCTTCGCCAAGGGCTTCGACGGGGTGATCTACACCATCGGCTTCCTGGTCGGCTGGCCGCTGATGCTGTTCCTGATCGCCGAGCGGCTGCGCAACCTCGGCCGCTTCACCTTCGCCGACGTGGCGTCCTACCGGCTGGGGCAGACGCCGATCCGCTCGCTGGCGGCGGTCGGGTCGCTGACCGTGGTCTGCTTCTACCTGATCGCGCAGATGGTCGGGGCGGGCAAGCTGATCCAGCTGCTGTTCGGGCTGGACTACACCTACGCCGTCGTGATGGTCGGCATGCTGATGATCCTCTACGTCACCTTCGGCGGCATGCTCGCCACGACCTGGGTGCAGATCATCAAGGCGGTGATGCTGCTCGGCGGCTGCACCGTTCTGGTCGGGCTGGCGCTGGCGCAGTTCGGCTTCAACCCGGAGCGGCTGCTCCAGCAGGCCGTCGCCGCCCACGCCGCGAACGCCGCCATCCTGCGCCCCAGCGCCGCCATGGCCGACCCCATCGCCGCGGTGTCGCTCAGCCTCGCGCTGATGTGCGGGCCGGCGGGGCTGCCGCACATCCTGATGCGCTTCTTCACCGTCCCGGACGCCAGGGAGGCGCGCAAGTCGGTCGTCTACGCCACCGGTTTCATCGGCTATTTCTTCATCCTGACGGTGACCATCGGCTTCCTCGCCATCGTGATCGTCGGCACCAACCCGGCCTATCTGGACGCGGCGGGCAAGATCCTGGGCGGCGGCAACATGGCGGCCATCCACCTGTCCAAGGCCATCGGCGGCAACATCTTCCTCGGCTTCATCTCGGCGGTCGCCTTCGCCACCATCCTGGCGGTGGTCGCCGGCCTGACGCTGGCCGGCGCGTCGGCGGTCAGCCACGATCTCTACGCCCGCGTCATCAAGAAGGGCAACGCCACCGAGGCGTCGGAGATGCGCGTGTCGCGCCTCGCCACGCTGGCGCTGGGCGTCATCGCCATCACGCTGGGCCTGCTGTTCGAGAACCAGAACATCGCCTTCATGGTCGGGCTCGCCTTCGGTCTGGCGGCCTCGGTCAACTTCCCGGTGCTGATCCTGTCGATCTTCTGGAAGGGGCTGACCACCCGCGGCGCCTTCGTCGGCGGCTTCGCCGGTCTGGTGAGCTGCGTCGCCTTCGTGGTGCTGGGGCCGACCGTGTGGGTCAGCGTCTTCAAGTTTCCGGCGCCGATCTTCCCCTACGAGCATCCGGCGCTGTTCTCGATGGTCATCGCCTTCGCGACGACCTGGCTCTTCTCGGTCACCGACCGCAGCGCGCGGGCCGCGGCGGAGGCGAAGGCCTACGAGTATCAGTACATCCGGTCGGAAACCGGCCTGGGGGCGGCCGGAGCGGTCTCGCACTGACCGCCTGACCGGAAGGGCGGCCCCTCTCCGTCACCTGGACGGGAAGGGGCCGCTGTCTCCTCAGCGGCGCTGCGCCGACTGGGAATAGACGTAGGAGTCGAAGCTGTTCTCGGCGACGCGGAACCACAGCCGCTCCTCGTCGCGGAAGGGCTTCCACGCATCGTAGACTTTCTTGAAGCGCGGGTTCTTCGCCGACAGCTCGTCATACAGCTCGTTGGCGATCTTCTCGCAGGCCATCATGACGTCGCGCGGGAAGGCGCGGAGCTGGGCGCCGCCAGCCACCAGACGCTTCAGCGCCGCGGCGTTGACGGCGTCGTACTTGGCGATCATCCAGGTGTTGGCCTCCCAGCAGGCCTGCTCCAGGATCGTCTTGTAGGACTCCGGAAGCTGCTCCCAGGCGGTGATGTTGATCATCAGCGGGATCTGGGCGGAGCCCTCCCACCAGCCCGGCGAGTAGTAGTATTTGGCGACCTTGTGGAAGCCGAGCTTCTCGTCGTCGTAGGGGCCGACGAACTCCGCCGCGTCGATGGTGCCGCGCTCCAGCGCCGGGTAGATGTCGCCGCCGCCGATCTGCTGCGGGACGAGTCCCAGCTTGCCCATGATCTGGCCGGCCAGCCCGCCGACCCGCATCTTGAGGCCGCTGAGATCCTCCACCGTCTTGATTTCCTTGCGGAACCAGCCGCCCATCTGGGCCGTCGTGTTGCCGGCGGGGATGTTGTGGATGTTGTGTTCCCGGAACAGCTCCCGCATCAGCTCCAGCCCGCCGCCGTGCATCATCCAGGAGATGTGCTGGCGCGTGTTGAGGCCGAAGGGCATGGCCGTGTCGAAGCAGAAGGTCGGGTCCTTGCCGATGTAGAAATAGGCGGCGGACTGGCCGCACTCGATCGTGCCGTTCTGCACCGCGTCCAGCACCTGGAGCGCCGGAACGATCTCGCCCGCCGCGAAGGTGCGGATCTGGAACTTGTTGTCGGTGGCGGCGGCGACCCGGCGGGCGATCAGCTCCGCCCCGCCGAAGATGGTGTCGAGGCTCTTGGGGTAGCTCGACGCCATGCGCCACTTGATCTCGGGCTGGCTCTGCGCGATGGCCGGCGCGGCGACGACGGTGCTGGCGGCCAGCCCGACCCCGGCGCTGGTCAAAAAGGAACGACGTTTCATGGCGGGGGACTCTCCCTTCCCATTCTTTTCGGTTTTGAGAGGGATTCTGCATCGCCGTGACGCGCGCAACAAGAAAAAGGCGGCGCCGTGCCGCCCCGCCAAATCCGCATGCTTCGCGGTCGCCGGCGCCGTGACCGTTCGGCGCAAAACAGTGCGCCGCCCGCCCTATGCAACGCCCGGATCGCAGGCCGCGTGCTAAGGTCGGGCCCGGTCAAGGAGGAGAAGGAGGCGCCGGTCATGGCTCAACGATGGTCTTTCGCTGTGCTGGCGATCCTGTGCGGCGTCTGGGTCGCGGGTGGCGGCGCGGAGGCGGCCGATCCGGTCTCGCCGGTTTCCGGCGCTGTTCCGGCGGGGCTCGGCACGGTGGCCTTGCAGCCGCCGGTGACGCCCCCCTTGGCGCAGCCGATCGGCGGCTACGCCAACGGCTGCATTCGCGGCGCGCAGACGCTGCCTCCGGAAGGGCTTGGCTATCAGGCGGTCAACCTGTCGCGGAACCGGAACCACGGCCACCCCGACACCATCGCCTTCGTCCAGGAGCTTGCCCGCCGGGCGCAGGCCGAGCGGCTCGGGCGGCTGGCCGTCGGCGATCTCTCCAAGCGGTATGGCGGCCGCATGGAAAGCGGGCACGCCAGCCATCAGATCGGGCTCGACGTGGACGTCTGGTTCGATCTCGACCAGCCGCCGCTCCCGCGGGAGGCGCGGGAGCGCACGGACTTCCCGACCATGGTGAACCGGCAGACCCAGCGCGTCCTGCTCGAGCGGTTCGGTCCCCGTCAGGCGCGGCTGCTGCAGCTGGCGGCGACGAGCCCGAAGGTCGCGCGGGTGTTCGTGAACCCGGCGATCAAGCTGGCGCTGTGCGAGAGCGAGCGGGGAGACCGCTCCTGGCTGAACGCCGTGCGGCCCTGGGCCGGGCACGACTCGCACTTCCATGTGCGGATGAATTGCCCCGCCGGATCGACGGCCTGCGTTCCGCAAGCCCCCGTCCCGCCGGGCGACGGCTGCGGCCAGGAGCTTTTGAGCTGGTTCGAGCCCCCGAAGGAGGCGCCGGGGCCCCGGCCGCCCAAGACCGTTCCCGAGCCACCCGCGGCCTGTCTGGCGGTTCTGGCAGGCAATTGAGTTCCCGCCGGCGGCTCGACCTGTTCTCCCTTGGCAGCCGCCGCGGCGAAGCGAACGTCCGATCCGGGAGTGCGGGCGGTGTGCGGTTTACTCGCGCATCAGCGTCGGCAGGTCCATGGCGACGCGGCCGATGTCCTCGCGGCGCAGATCGCGGGCGGCCAGTTCGCCCGTGCTCAGGGCCGACAGCTCACGGTAGACGAGGTAGGCGGCGGAGGTTTCAAACCAGGCGCTCACGAACTCACGGACGCCCTTGACGATCCCCGACAGAGCGCCGTCATGATCGGTGTGCGAAGCGGTGGTGTAAGCCATGGTGCATCTCCCTCGTGTCTGATGGAGATGACTGTACACTGGTATACCAAATACCAGATACGCAGACTGCGCAACGCAGCGAAGCAATAAAATTACGGCCATGTCAAGCATCCGGCCGACGAATTGTTGGTCGCGTCAATCTTGTCGCGCTCGTCGTGGACCCCGGCCCCTAGGGACCCCGGTGCCCATGACCCCTGGCGCACGGTCGCGCCCAGCCGCCGTCAGAGCATTTTCCTCATGGCGCAACGTTGGGCGATGGGCAGCCCGGCCTGCTTCTCCGCATCGAGAACGGCGCGCAGCCGGGGGCCGAGCTGCCCGTCGTCCAGCGTGACGAAGCCGAGCCTTCGATAATAGGGTTCGTTCCACGGCACGGCCCTGAAGGTGGTCAAGGTCAGCGAGGGAACGCCGTGGTCGACGGCGTAGCCCTGGGCCGCGTCGATCAATTGCCGGCCGAGGCCCTGTCCCTGCCGGTCCCGGTGGACCGCCACCTGCCAGATGTGCAGGGCATCGGGCGTCACCGACCCGTTCAGGAAGGCGGCGGGGCCATGCCCTGGCAGCTCGGCGACGAACGCGACGCCGTCGGCGATCAGGGTGTGATGCCGCTCCTCCGACTGGACGTCGTCGTCGGCGATCCATTCCAGCCCCGCCCATTGACGGAAGATCGTGCCGGAGCTGCGCTCGATCCCCGGCAGGGCGGGGGCATCGCACGGGGTTGCCGGTCTTATGCGGATCATTGCTGTCTCACTCCCAGGACATGGAGGTCCGACATGCAAAACGGGCGGAGCCTTTCGACTCCGCCCGTCTCAGATGGCCCGCCGATTGCCCAGGGTCTGCGCAATCCTGCGGGAGCCGTTTACACGTCGAGGTTGGCGACCTTGAGCGCGTTCTCCTGGATGAACTCGCGGCGCGGCTCGACGATGTCGCCCATCAGGGTGGAGAAGACCTCTTCCGCCTGATCGGCGTGGTTGACCTTCACCTGCAGCAGCGAGCGCTTGGTCGGGTCCAGCGTGGTTTCCCAGAGCTGGTCGGGGTTCATCTCGCCCAGGCCCTTGTAGCGCTGGATCGTCACGCCGCGGCGGCCCAGCTCCATCACCGTGTCGAACAGGGCGACGGGGCCGGTCAGGCTGCGGCTTTCCTTCTGCTTCTCGAAGGCGCGGCCCGGCTCGGCGTAGGCGCGCTTCAGGTCCGCCGCGATGGCGTCCAGCTTGCGGGCCTCGGCGCTCTTCAGCAGGTCGGCGTCCAGATGGTGGCGGTGGGTCACGCCGCGGCGCGTCCGCACCAGCGCGTAGCCGCCCTGGAGCAGGCTCTCGCCGCGCCAGCCGCCCTCCGCGTCCAGCGCGTTCAGCCGGGCGGCGACCGCCTCGGCCGCCTGCTGCGCCTGGGCGGTGTCCTGCGACAGGGCGACCGACAGGGCGCCGCTCACCGCCGCCGATTCCACCACCGACAGGTTGCCGGCCTTGCGGGCCAGAGTCTCGATGTGCAGGCGGGCGCCGCGGGCCTGCTCGACCATCTCGCGCAGCGGTTCGCCGGTCATCAGCGAGCCGTCGGCCGGACGCACGGACAGGTCGCCCAGCGCCGCCTCGATCAGATACTCCTCCAGCGCCCGGTCGTCCTTCAGGTACCGCTCCTTCGCGTTGCCGCGCTTGATGCGGTAGAGGGGCGGCTGGGCGATGTAGAGATAGCCGCGCTCGATCAGCTCCGGCATCTGCCGGAAGAAGAAGGTCAGCAGGAGCGTGCGGATGTGGCTGCCGTCCACGTCCGCGTCGGTCATGATGATGATCTTGTGATAGCGCGTCTTGTCCGGGTTGAACTCGTCGCGCCCGATGCCGGTGCCCAGCGCGGCGATCAGCGTGCCGATCTCCGCCGAGGACAGCATCTTGTCGAAGCGCGCCCGCTCCACGTTCAGGATCTTGCCGCGCAGCGGCAGGATGGCCTGGAACTGGCGCGACCGGCCCTGCTTGGCCGAGCCGCCCGCCGAATCGCCCTCCACGATGAAGAGTTCGGACAGCGCCGGGTCGCGCTCCTGGCAGTCGGCCAGCTTGCCGGGCAGGGACGCGATGTCCAAGGCACCCTTGCGCCGGGTCAGCTCGCGCGCCTTGCGGGCGGCCTCACGGGCGGCGGCGGCCTCGACCACCTTCTGGACGACGCGCTTGGCGTCCGCCGGATGCTCCTCGAAATACTGGGCGAGGCATTCGCCCACCACCGCCTCGACCACCGGGCGGACTTCGGAGGAGACCAGCTTGTCCTTGGTCTGGCTGGAGAATTTCGGGTCGGGCACCTTCACCGACAGCACGCAGGTCAGCCCCTCGCGCGCGTCGTCGCCGGAGAGGTTGACCTTCTCCTTCTTCGCGATGCCCGACTCGTTGGCGTAGTTGTTGATCGCCCGCGTCAGGGCCGCGCGGAAGCCGGCGAGGTGGGTGCCGCCGTCCTTCTGCGGGATGTTGTTGGTGAAGCAGAGGGTCGTCTCGTGGTAGCTGTCGTTCCACTGGAGCGAGCATTCCACGGTGACCACGCCGCCATGCTCGGTCGGGCGCTCCGCCTTGATCGAGATCGCCGGCTTGTGGAGCGGCACCTTGGAACGGTCGAGCCAGTTCACGAAGGCTTCCAGCCCGCCTTCATAGTGCAGGTCCTGGACCTTCGGCTCCACCCCGCGGGCGTCGGTCAGCACCAGCCGCACGCCGGAGTTCAAGAAGGCCAACTCGCGCAGCCGGTGTTCCAGCGTCGCGAAGTCGAACTCGGTGTTGGTGAAGGTCTCCTTGGACGGCAGGAAGGTGACCTCGGTGCCGGAGAGCGGCTTCTGCCCACCCTTGCCGTCGTCGACCATCGGCGCCGCGCCGATGTCGGCCAGCCGCGCGTCGGCCACGCCGTGGCGGAAGCGCATGAACCATTCGCGGCCGTTGCGCCAGATGCGCAGGTCCAGCGTCTCCGACAGGGCGTTCACCACCGACACGCCCACGCCGTGCAGGCCGCCCGACACCTTGTAGGAGTTCTGGTTGAACTTGCCGCCGGCGTGGAGCTGGGTCATCACGACCTCCGCCGCCGACACGCCCTCTTCGGAGTGGATGTCGGTGGGGATGCCGCGGCCGTTGTCGCGCACCGTGACCGACCCGTCGGCGTTCAGCTGCACCACGACCGCGTCGCAGTAGCCGGCCAGCGCCTCGTCGATCGCGTTGTCCACGACCTCGTAGACCATGTGGTGCAGTCCGGAGCCGTCATCGGTGTCGCCGATGTACATGCCCGGGCGCTTGCGCACGGCGTCCAGCCCGCGCAAGACGGTGATCGATTCCGCGCCGTAATCCTGCTGCGGGAGGTCGTTCTTCAGTGCTTCCTGTGCCATGGCTCGACTATAGCAGACTGCGTTGGGTTTCGGCGGAATACCGTTGTTCGGCGGGCGATTTTCTGGGCTTTCCGGCCCTTTTTCGCGGGTCTTTTCGGGAGCTAGGCCGGGGTCACGGTCGCATCCTCGATGTGGAAGCGTTTGGCGGCACCGCCGAGCGGTGCGAAGACCGAATCGTCGGTGCCGGTCATCCAGGCCTGGGCGCCCAGCGCCAGGATCTCGTCAAACAGCGCCTCGCGCCGCTGCGGGTCGAGATGGGCGGCCACCTCGTCCAGCAGCAGCAGCGGGGCGGCCCCGCGCTCTGCCGCCAGAAGGCGGGCGTTGGCCAGCATGATGGCGATCAGCAGCGCCTTCTGTTCCCCGGTGGAGCAGAGCGCCGCCGGCATGTCCTTCTGGGCATGGCGCACCGCGAGGTCGCTCTTGTGCGGTCCCAGCGTGGCGCCGCCGCTGTCCGAGTCGGCGCGCCGGCTGTCGCGCAGCGAGCGGCGCAGCGCGTCCTCGGCGGCCAGCGCCGGACCCTCGTCGAGCCAGCGCTCCACCGTGCCCTGGACCGTCAGGTCGGCGCCGGGGAAGGGGCCGACGGCCCGCCCGCAGGCGGCGCGCAGCCGCTGCACCACGTCCCGCCGGGCGGCGGCCACGGCGACTCCGGTGGTGGCCATCTGGTCCTCCAGCCCGCCCAGCCAGCCCTCGTCGCCGTTCCAGCCGCGGTGCCCCTCGCGCAGCAGGCGGGCGCGCTCGCGCAGGGCGTGCTCGTAGCGGCTGAGGCGGCCGGCGTGGGCGGGATCGAAGCCGAAGACGAGCCGGTCGAGGAAGCGGCGGCGCCCGCTGGAACCCTCCAGGAACAGCCGGTCCATCTGCGGGGTCAGCCAGACGACGGCCACATGCTCGGCCAGCACGGTCTGGCCCTTGGCGGGATGGCCGTCCACCCGGACGACGCGGCGGTCGCGCTCCGTTCCGGACGCCGCCTGGAGGCCGATCTCGCGGCCGGTGCCGATCTCCACCGGGCCGGTGGGGGTGTCCAGGACGGCGGCGACCGCCCAGCCGGCGCCGGTGCCGGGGCCGATCCGCTCGACCTCCGCCAGCCTGGCGCCGCGCAGGCCGCGTCCGGGGGCGAGGAAGCTGACCGCTTCGAGCAGGTTGGTCTTGCCGGCGCCGTTCGGCCCGGTCAGCACCACCGGGCGGTGGTCGGGCTCCAGGCGCGCGCTGTCATAGCCGCGGAAGCGGGTCAGGGTCAGGCGCGTCACCGCCAAGGCGGCCGGAGTGTCCGCCACGGGGGCGGGATAGGGCGAAGTCTGTCTGGCGTCGAGCAAAGCGTCCGATCCGGGATGCGGGGGCCGGGCCGCCGCACCCCGTCAGACACGGGGTCCGGAGCGCACCGGCCCGAAAAGCGCCGATCCGTCCGGACCGGTCACACACGCATCGGCATCAACACGTAAAGGGCCGTGGAGTCGGCGACGTCGCGCACGATGGTCGGCGAGGCGGCGTCGGCCAGCGAGAAGCGCGCGCCCTCGCCCTCGATCTGCTGCGTGATGTCGAGCAGATAGCGAGAGTTGAAGCCGATTTCCAGGGGACCTTCCTGGTAATTGACCTCCAGCTCCTCCGTCGCGCTGCCCGCCTCGGGGCTGGTGGCGGACAGGGTCAGCGTGCCGCGGGTCAGCGACAGCTTCACCGCCCGGCTCTTCTCGGTGGAGATGGTGGCGACGCGGTCCACGGCGGCGGCGAACAGCTTGGCGTCCACCTCCATCGTCTTGTCGTTGCCGACCGGGATGACCCGCTCGTAATCCGGGAAGGTGCCGTCGATCAGCTTGGAGGTCACCACCACCGAATCGAAGGCGAAGCGGATCTTGTTGTCCGACAGCGACAGCTCGATGCGGTCGGCGGCCTCGTCGATCAGCTTGCGGATCTCGTTCACCGTCTTGCGCGGAACGATGACGCCGGGGATGCCGGCGGCCCCCTCCGGCAGAGGCATCTCGACCCGCGCCAGACGGTGGCCGTCGGTCGCCACGGCGCGCAGCACCGGAAGCTCGGCCCCGCCGGCCTTGGCCTTGGCGGCGTGCAGGTAGATGCCGTTGAGGTAGTAGCGCGTCTCTTCGGTCGAGATCGCGAAGCGGGTGCGGTCGACCAGCGCCCGCAGGTCACCCGCCGTCAGGTCGAAGCGGTGCGGCAGGTCGCCGCCGGAGAGCTGCGGGAAATCGTCGACCGGCAGGCAGGACAGCTTGAACTGCGACCGGCCCGCGCGCAGCGTCAGGATCGTGCCGTCGCCGCCGATGTCCAGCTCCACCTGGCTGCCGTCGGGCAGCTTGCGCACGATGTCGTACAGCGTGTGGGCCGGGGCGGTGGTGCCGCCCGCGCGGGTCACCGTGGCCGGGACCGTCTCGACGATCTCCAGGTCCATGTCGGTGGCCGCCAGCGACAGCTCGCCGTCGCTCGCCCGCAACAGCACGTTGGACAGGATGGGGATGGTGTTCCTGCGCTCCACCACGCTCTGCACATGACCAAGGGACCGGAGAAGGGCGGCGCGTTCGATGATGATGTTCATGCTGGTCGTCGTCTCGGCAGGTCGTGTTTTTTGCGATTCGCAGGCGTACCCATGCCGGTCCGGCCGCAATCCAGCGGGCCGGAACGGGGGCGCATGATACCACAACGTCGGTTTTGCCGAACCAAATTCGTTCGGCGCGGCCGGACGGTCGCCGGAAAGGACGATTCCGGCCCATCCGGAGGCCCGTGACGCCCCCGCGGGGTGCCGCCGTAGGGGGAATGCCGCCGGAGCGGGAGCGCGCGCGATTCGCGCCGCCGCGACTCTACCGCCCGTTCTCCGCCGCGAATTGGGCGTCCAGTCCGGCGCGGTAGTCCGGGTAGGCGAGCGCCACGCCGAGCTGACGCTTGATGCGGTCGTTCTTCACCCGCCGGCAGTCGGCGTAGAAGCTGGCGGCCATCGGCGACAGCCCGGCCTCCTCGAAGGGCACCAGGGGCGGCGGCTCGACGCCCAGCAGGCCGCAGGCGTAGCTCACCACCTCGTGCGAAGGGGAGGGCAGGTCGTCGGCGACGTTGTAGACCGCGCCCAGCGTCGGCTTGTCCATCGAGGCGCGCAGCGTCGCCGCGATGTCCTCCACATGGATGCGGCTGAACACCTGCCCGGGCTTGTCCACCCGCCGGGCGGTGCCGTCGCGCACGTTGTCCAGCGCGCTGCGCCCCGGCCCGTAGATGCCGGCCAGCCGGAAGAGATGCATCGGCACGCCGTACTGGCGGTAGAGGTTCAGCCAGCCGCGCTCCGCCTCGACGCGGCGCTTCTGCCGTTCGCCGGTCGGGCGCAGCCACGCCGCCTCGCCCACCCATTCCCCCTTGGTGTCGCCGTAGACCCCGGTGGTGGACAGGTAGCCGGCCCAGTCGAGCGTCCGCAGGTCCGCCAGATCCAGGGCGTGCTGGTCGAGCACCGGGTCGCCCCGCTCGTCGGGCGGCACGCTGACCAGCAGATGGGTGGTGCCGGCCAGCGCTGCGCGGGCGTCCTCCAGCGGGCGGCCCCGGTCGAACAGGAACGCCTCGATGCCCTGCGCCTCCAGGGCGGCGCGCTTGTCCTCGCTGCGGCAGGTGGCGGCGATCCGCCAGCCCTCGGCCTTCAGCCGGTCGGCGAACACGCGGGCGGTGAAGCCCAGGCCGAAGACGAACAGACGGGGTGAAGCCATGTCTTGCGGGGTCCTTGCGTCGGAAGCGGCAATGACGGAGTGTAAGGCCGCCATGAACCGACGCAACGCTTACCTCATCACGGCCGCGCTGGCGCTCCTCGCCGCCGGCCCGGCCTTCTCCATTCAGGCCTTGGCCGCTCCCGCCATCGATCACAACCGGGAGTTCCAGGCCTGCCTGACCCTGGCCGAGAAGCGCCCGGCCGAAGCGCTGGAGAGCGCGCAGACCTGGCTGAACCGCGGCGGCGGCGACCATGCCCGCCTGTGCCAGGCGCTGGCGCTGTTCCACAAGGGCGACTTCACCACCGCCGGCGCGCGGCTGGAGGAGCTGGCCCCGGTGCTGGGCAAGGACGACCCGAAGGCCGGGGCCTCGATCCTCGGGCGGGCCGGCTGGGCGTGGCTGCGCGCCGGCGACAACGCGCGGGCGGAGCGGGCCTACAGCCGCGCGCTGGCGCTCCAGCCGGACGACGTGGACCTGCTGATCGACCGCGCCATCGCGCGGGCCGAGACGGAGCGCTTCTGGGACGCCGTGGCCGACCTGGACGCGGCGCTGAAGAAGGACCCGCGGCGGCCCGAGGCCTATCTCTACCGCGCCGCCGCCCACAAGGCGCTGGCCAACGACCGGCAGGCCGTCGCCGACATCGACCGCGCGCTGGAGCTGCGCCCCGGCGATCCCGACGCGCTGCTGCTGCGCGCCACCATCAAGGCGCAGACCGGCAATCTGCCGGGCGCGCGGGAGGATTGGAGCCAGATCGTCCGCAACACGCCGAACAGCGCGGCGGCCAAGACGGCGCAGGCCAACCTCGACCGCTCCGCCAAGGCGCCGGCTCCCGCGCCGGCGGCGAAGGGCGACGCGAAGGGCGCGGCGGCTCCCGCAAAGCCCTAGCTCGGCTGGGGTCGCCACGCTCATTTCACAAGGCTCCTGCGACAATTAGCCGGCTGGACGGATGCGAACGCTTCGCAGGATCATTCGCGGCGAAGAGGGGCGGACACGGACGCGCCCCCCACCTCCCGGTGCGATCAGGTGCAGCCATGAGCGGTCATCCCACCCCCGAAACGGGCCAGTCCCCCGGCGGACGGCATTTGGGCGAGTTGAAGAAGGGCGAGCGCGCCCGCGTGACCGGCGTCGATGAGCGGGCGGTCGTCACCACCCTTCCCGAAGGGGAGCTGGAGCGGCGCATGATCGAGATGGGGCTGGTCGAGGGCTCCCACGTCGAGGTCCTGCACGAGGCCTTTCCGGGCCGCGATCCCATCGCCATCCGCGTGAACGAGCACACGCTGGCGCTCCGCCGCGCCGAGGCGCGCGCCGTGCTGGTGGCGCCCGCCGCCTGACGCGCGGCCGATCCCCGTTCCCAAGCCTTCCCTGCAAGGACATCCGGCCATGTCGGTCCTGGACTCCGCCCTGCCGCCGCGCATCGCGCTGGTCGGCAACCCGAACTGCGGCAAGACCGCCCTGTTCAACGCGCTCACCGGCTCCCGCCAGAAGGTGGCCAACTATCCCGGCGTCACCGTGGAACGGAAGATCGGGCATTTCGTCAGCCCGCTCGGCCGCCGCGTCCAGGTGATCGACCTGCCGGGCACCTACAGCCTGCGCGCCCGCTCTCCCGACGAGGAGGTGACCCGCGACGTCGTGCTGGGCCGCTTCTCGCACGAGGACAGTCCGGACCTGCTGGTCTGCGTCGCCGACGCCACCAACCTGCGCCTGAATCTGCGGCTGGTGGTGGAGTTGAAGCGGCTGGGCCGCCCGATCATCCTTGCGCTGAACATGATGGACGCGGCGGAGAAGCGCGGCTGCCGCATCGACGCGGCGGCCCTGTCCGCGGCGCTCGGCGTGCCGGTGGTGCCGACCGTCGCCATCCGCCGCGGCGGCGTCCAGCCGCTGCTGGAACAGATCGACGGCGCCATGGCCATGGCGTCCGATGCGGCGGCGGACGCGGCGGACAACGCCGCCCCCTGCGGCTGGAGCGAGCCCTCCTCGCGCGACCTGCGGGCCTACCACCAGGAGGTCGAGGGGCTGCTGGCCGGCTGCGTGGCCGACGCCGGCCTGCCGCCGCTGGCGACCCGGCGGGTGGACGCGGTCCTCCTGCACCCGGTGTTCGGGCTGGCCTTCCTGTTCCTCGTGCTGTTCCTGATGTTCCAGGCGGTGTTCGCCTGGGCCGAGGCGCCGATGACCCTGATCGACGGCGCCGTCAGCGGGCTCAAGGACTGGGTGGCCGCCACCCTGCCGGACGGGGCGCTGCGCAGCCTGCTGACCGATGGGATCATCGCCGGGGTGGGCAGCGTGGTCATCTTCCTGCCGCAAATCCTCGTGCTGTTCTTCTTCATCCTGGTGCTGGAGGCGACCGGCTATCTCGCCCGCGCCGCCTTCCTGCTGGACCGGCTGATGGGCGGGGTGGGGCTGCACGGGCGGGCCTTCATCCCGCTGCTGTCCAGCTTCGCCTGCGCGGTGCCCGGCGTCATGGCCGCGCGCACCATCGAGAACCGGGCCGACCGGCTGGCGACCATCATGATCGCCCCGCTGATGACCTGCTCCGCCCGGCTGCCCGTCTACACGCTGCTGATCGCGGCCTTCGTGCCGGACCGCCCGCTGCTGGGCGGGCTGGTCGGGCTGCCGGGGCTGGTGATGTTCGCGCTCTACGCCGCCGGCATCCTGTCGGCGCTGGCCGTCGCCTTCGTGCTGAAGGGAACCGTGTTCAAGGGCGCGCGCGAGCCGCTGCTGATGGAGCTGCCGGCCTACCGCCTGCCCAACCCGCGCGACATCGCGCTGGGCCTGTTCGAGCGGGCCAAGGTCTTCCTGGCGCGGGCCGGCACGACGATCTTCGCGCTGATGATCGTCATGTGGTTCCTGGCGAGCTTCCCCGGCGCGCCGGAGGGGGCGACCGAGCCGGCCATCCAGTATTCCATCGCCGGCATGATCGGCCACGCGCTGGAACCGCTGCTGGCGCCCATCGGCTTCACTTGGCAGATCGCCGTGGCGCTGGTGCCGGGCATCGCGGCGCGCGAGGTGGCGGTGGGCGTGCTGGGCACCATCTACGCGCTGAGCGAGAGCGGCGACGCGCTGCAATCCTCGCTGGCCGGGGCGCTGGCCGCCTCCTGGAGCCTGCCGACCGCCCTGTCGCTGCTCGCCTGGTACGTCTTCGCCCCGCAATGCGTCGCCACCCTGTCGGTGGTGAAGCGGGAGACCAACGGCTGGTTCTGGCCGGCGGTGATGTTCGTCTACATGATCACGCTGGCCTACGGGGCGAGCTTCATCACCTACCGCGTCGCGTCTGCGCTGCTGTAAGGGAAGGGGAGGGCAGAGCCATGTGGCAGGATCTGCTGGTCGCGGTGGTGGTGGCGCTGGCCGCGGCGTGGACGGTGTGGCGGGTGATCCTTCCGGCCGGGCTGCGCGCCCGCCTGCTGGGTCGCGCCGCGCCGAAGGGCGCCGGTTGCGGCGGCGGGTGCAAGGGCTGCGGCCCGGCGGGCGGCGGTTCGAGCTGCCATTGAGCGGGGGCGTCTACAGGGCCGGGACGCGGGCGGCGCCCCTCTTGACCGCGTACATGGCCTGATCGGCGTGGACGATGAGCTGCTGGGAATCGCGCCCGTCCTGCGGGAAGACCGCGACGCCGATCGACAGGGTGGGCGTCAGCCGAAGTCCGTCGATCAGGATGGGCTCCTCCAGCGCCGCCCGGCACTTGTCGGCGACGGTCTCCGCCCCGGCGCGGCTCGCCTCCACCTCCAGGATGATCGCGAACTCGTCGCCGCCGATGCGGGCGATCAGGTCGGACTTGCGCAGCAGGCCGGAGAGGCGGCGCGCGACCGCGCGCAGAACCTCGTCGCCCCGGCTGTGGCCATGGGTGTCGTTGATCGGCTTGAAGCCGTCCAGATCGATGTAGAGCAGGGCGAACGGGGTGCCGCCGCGCTCCGCGCGGTCGATGGCCTGCCGCAGCCGCTCGTGGAACATGGCGCGGTTGGGCAGGCCGGTGAGCGCGTCGTGGTGGGCCATGTGGGCCATCCGCGCCTCGCTGGCCCGCAGCGCGGCCTCCTGCTCCCGCAGCTTGCCCAGCAGGTAGTTGAAGCCCTGCGCCAGTTCCCCGACCTCGTCCATGCGGCGGACCGGCAGCGGCGCCAGCTCGACATGCCCGTCGGCCATCTGGTGCATCCGCCGCGCCGCCTCGGTCAGCGGGCGGAAGAAGCGGCGCATGCCGACGAACAGAACGGTCACGGCGAAGGCGGCGATCATCAGGCTGTTGGTGATGATGAAGGTCTGCAGATCCCGCACCCCTTCGAAGGCTTCCGCCGTGGGCAGCCGGGCGACCAGGAACCAGCCCGCCGTCGGGACGGAGGCGATGGCGGACAGCTCCTCCACCCCCGCCGCGTTGACGGTGATCCCGGTGCCGCGGTAGCCGGCCATGGCGCGGTCGTGCAGCGGGTTCACGCCGTCCGGCGGGGTGGCGGTCAGGATCATCTCGTGATCGCTGGCCGAAACGAACAGCTTGTCCCAGGGGGACACCAGCAGGAACCCGCCGCTGCGCCCGATGCGGTTTCCCTGCACCAGATTGAGGAAGCCGGGCGACGACAGGGCCGTGGCGCCGGCCAGAACCGCGATCGGGACTCCGGCCGGATCGGTGACCGCCATCGCCATGACCACCATCGGCTCCCCGTCGATGATGGCGCGGGCGGGCCGCCCGATCACCGGCTCCCGCGAGGCCAGCGCCGCCCGGAACCAGTCGCGCTCCGACACGTCGAAATCCGGCGGGCGGAGCCGTTCCGGATAATCGGCCATCACCTTGCGGCCGTCCGGCCGGACGACCACCAGCCCGCGCGAGAACAGGGGCGCGATCTCCTGGTGCCGCTTCAGCCAGTCCCGCAGGGCCATGGGGTCGTCGAGCATCGCCGGCGGCAGGCTTCCGGCGGCACGGCGCAGGAGGTCGAGCCGCGCCTTGATCTTCTCGTCGATGTCGTGGGCGACGTAGGTGGCCGTCGACTGCTGCTGCGACGACGTAAGATTGTTGATCTTGTCTTCCAAGAAAGCGGACAGGACCCAGATGCGCGCGCAGGCGCCGACCAAGACCAGCGCTAGTCCAAACAGCATAAGACGTACGATGATGCTGCGGCTCTGCCGGCGCAGTTCATCGGCCACGGCGACAAGCATCCGCAAGCTCTACTCCTCCAAGAAACCGTTTTCTTATTTCCCAGATGGATAGGCTTGGTGCCCACCGTCAGCCGAAGATAAACGATGCCGCGCCCGTCCGGAAGTCCGAAAGGGTTCCAAAACCCAAGCAAAGGCGCTGGAACTGATTGAAAAAACGTAATATTTCCACCGTTAAGCGAAAAATGCCGACATCGGCTCGCGTCTCTTGCCTGTTGGTGATAACAAAGCACACGGCTGATCGAGGCGGCCGGACGAGGTAACCGGACAAGGCGGTGAAACGCGCCGCTGTCCGGCGGTCCGCCGTCCCGTCCTCGCATTTCCTGTCTTCGAGTTTGCTGTCCGATCCGGAGCGCCGACATGCCGAACGATTCCAGCCGTGCCGCCGCTCTTCTCCCCGCGGTTGCGGCACGCCTGTGCGGACCCGCGGGCACCGGGGAGGATCTGAAGGCCATCGCCGACGTCTGCGAGGAGGCGCGGGCCGCGGGGCTGGGCGCCGATCCGGTGCTGATGGCCGCGCTGGACAGCGCGGTCGCGGGCGCCGATCCGATCCTGCGGGAATCCGCGCTGGCCCACATCTCCGGCGACCTGCGGCGCTTCGCCCGCATCCTCGACATGGTCGAGCATGTGCTGGATTTGGCGCCGCTGGAGGGCGTCAACCAGATCTACTGGTCGATGCAGCGGCAGATCTTTCTGACGCGCATGGACGCGGCGAGCCAGCCCGACTTCTTCACCAACAGGCTCTTCCCCTTCTACGAACGCTTCCTGGGCGAGGTGGCGCGGCGCCTGGATCTGCGCCCGGCCCCGCGGCCCGCCGGGGCGCCGGCCACCGGGCGAGTGGCGATGGTCACCAACCAGCTTCTGTCCGCGTATCACCAGCCGTCCCGCGACCTTCTGCGGCAGGCGGCCCTTCTGCAGGGGGGCGCCGGGCGGGAGGTGCTGATCCTCAACACCAACATGATGCCGGACCGCTACCACAGCTCCTTCGTCCCGCCCTTCGCCGCGGCCATCGAGGCGCAGTTGGACGGCGAGCAGTTCATCGCCTTCGAGGACCAGCGCTTCCGCCTGGTCTCCTCGGTGGAGCCGGGGCTGACGGCGGGCAAGCTCAAGGGCTTCCTGGCGGCGGTCGAGGCGTTCGATCCGGACGTGGTGATCGGCTTCGGCGGGTCCGTGCTGCTGGCCGACCTGCTGGGAGCGGCGCGGCCGCTGCTGTGCATCCCGACGACCACCGGCACGCCCGTCTCGCTGGCCGACATCGCGCTGGATTTCGGCGGCACCGCCCCGCCGCCCGAAGGGGGCCGCTTCGCCCGGGCGTGGCGGCCGTTCCGCCTGGGCCTGTCGCTGCGCCCGGACGACGGCGCGTCCCCCGCCGCCCGCCTGGATTTCGGCATTCCCGAGGACGCCTTTCCCTGCGTGGTGATCGGCAACCGTCTGGACGCCGAGGTGGGGGCGGAGTTCCTCGCCCTTCTGGAGCGGCTTCTCGACGCCATCCCGCGGGCCGTCGTGCTGTTCGCCGGTGACGCCGGGGCGTTGCCCGGACGGCTCGCCGCCTCCCGCCACGCCGGACGGCTGCGCAGCCTGGGCTGGGTGGAGCGGATGGACGGGCTGCTGGGGCTGTGCGGCCTCTGCCTGAACCCGCGCCGCACCGGCGGCGGGGCGAGCGCGGCGCAGGCCCTGGCGGCGGGCGTGCCGATCCTGTCCTTTCCCGGCGGTGACGTGGCGAGCGTCGCCGGGCCGGATTTCCTGGTGACGGACGAGGACGCCTTCATCGCGCGGGCGGCGGCGCTGGCCTCCGCTCCGGAGCGGCTGGAGCAGGCCCGGGCCGCCGCCCGCGCCCGCTTCGCGGTGGTCCGGGGGGGGGGGCGACGCCGCGCGTCTCGCCGCCCTGCTGGACGAGGCCGTGGCCCTGCACCGGCCGCGGGCGTGAGAGAGGTGGCGATGCGTGTGCTTCTCTGCGGGCAGGGAACGTCCGAAATCCTCTGGTCCATCCACGCCGCCCTGGTCGCGCTGGGCCATGAGTCGGTGCTGGCGCTTCCCGACATCTCGCAGGAGGTGATCGACCGGCCGATCGACGCCATCCTCGCGCTGAACCTGTTCGAGATCCCGCGCGACACGGTGGAGATGCTGAGCGCCTATGTGGCGTCCTTCGGCACGCGCCCGGCCATCGTCCACATCTGCCTGAAGCATCCGCTGGAGGAGATCGGCGCCGCCACCCCCGCGGCGGTGGCGGAGGCGGACCGCTGGATGGAGCGCTGGAACGTCCGGATGTGGTGCATGTGCCCCGGCGTGGCGGAGCAGTGCGGGCGGCTGGGCCTGACGCGGGTGTTTCACGCTCCGCTGGGGGTGCATCCCTGGATCTGCGCCCTGCGGGACGGCGACGGTACGGTGCATCTCTACAAGCGCTGGATGTCCCTGGCCGATCCCGGATTGGTCCGCCACCCCTACCGCGTCATGACCGGGGAGGCCGGGGACCGGGACGAGACGCCGCTGGTCGCCGGGCGCTTCGTCTATCTCGGCCAGGGCTGCCCGCCGGCGGAGCCCGGCAACTCCGCTGTTGGGCCCGCGGTCCGGCGCGCCGCCGAAACCGTCGCCGAGGCGATGCGCGCCCGGCCGGCGCTGCACCGGACGGCGGCCATGGACCTGTGCGGTCTGGCCGGGCCGTCCGCCGATCCCGCCTGGACGCTGGCGTTCAACCGGGCCTTCGCCGCGGCCTTCGCGGTGGAGAACCGCCGGCGCTTCGCCGCCGCCCTGCGCGACGCCTTCGGGGAGGCTTTCGCCCTGTGGGGGAACGGCTGGGACCGGCACGGCATCGCGGCGCATCCGGTCTCCCCGCAGCCGCGCACCCTCTATCACGAGGCCGCGGCCTGCCTGGATTTCGGAAGCCTCGCCTACGACACCGCCATTTTCCCGCGCACCCTGGAAATCCTGAAACGCGACGGCCTGCTGGTGAGCTGGCGGCACGCCGACAGCGACCGTCTGTTCGGCCCCGTCGCGGCCGACCTGAGCTTCGGCGACGGCGCGGAGGCCGTGCAGCGGCTGGCGGCGTTGCGGGACGACCCGGATCGCCGGGCGCGGCTGCGGGCCGCCCATCGGGACTGGGTGTTCGACCGGCTGTCGCTGGAACGCGTCCTTCCCGTCGTGCTGGCGGACGGATGGCCGCCCTCCCCCCATACGCTGTCCCAGCCCACCGATACCTCCGTATAGTTCCCAGGCCGGCCCGCCTCCGGCACTGTTGTGGCGAAGTCGAGTCCCGCGTCGCCCACGGACAGGCCGGTGTCGGCCTTCCCCTCGCGCCGCGGATCCTTCGCGCGTCCAAAAAAGGAGGGGGTTTTGAGCACGATTTCCACCAAGGACGGCACCCGCATCTTCTACAAGGATTGGGGCAGCGGGCAGCCGGTGGTCTTCTCGCACGGATGGCCGCTCAGCGCCGACGCCTGGGACGGGCAGATGCTGTTCTTCGGCCAGCAGGGCTATCGGGTCATCGCCCACGACCGGCGCAGCCACGGCCGGTCCGACCAGACCTGGACCGGCAACCACATGGACCAGTACGCCGACGATCTGGCCGAACTGCTCGACGCGCTGGACGTGCGCGACGCGGTGATGATCGGCCATTCGACCGGCGGCGGCGAGGTCGCCCGCTACATCGGGCGCCACGGCACCGGGCGGGTCGCCAAGGCCGTGCTGGTCGGGGCGGTGCCGCCGATCATGCTGAAGACGGCGGCCAACCCCGGCGGCCTGCCGATGGAGGTCTTCGACGGCATCCGCAAGGGCACCTACGACGACCGGGCGCAGTTCTTCCTCGACCTGACCATGCCCTTCTACGGCTTCAACCGCGACGGGGCGAAGGTGTCGGAGGGGCTGCGGCACTCCTTCTGGCTCCAGGGCATGATGGCCGGGATCAAGGGCGCCTACGACTGCATCCAGCAATTCTCGGAAACCGACTTCACCGAGGACCTGAAAAAGATGGCGGTCCCGACGCTGCTCATCCACGGCGACGACGACCAGATCGTGCCCATCGACGCGGCCGCCCGCCGCGCCGTGGAGATCGCGCCGCAGGCGACGCTCAAGGTTTACGAGGGGGCGCCGCACGGCCTGACGGCCACCCACCAGGACCGCTTCAACGCCGACGTGCTGGCCTTCATCAAGGGGGCGTAGGCAAGGACCGCTCAGGCGTCGCCGGCGAGGGTCACCTTGTCGGCGATGCGCACCAGATCGGGCAGGGACCGCGCCTGCATCTTGCGCATCACGCTGGCGCGGTGGACCTTCACGGTGATCTCGCTGAGCTGCAGCTCGGCGGCGATCTGCTTGTTGAGCTGCCCGGCGGCGACGAGCCGCATCACCTCCCGCTCGCGCGGGGTCAGGCTGCGGAACCGCTCGCGCAGGTCGCACAGCGCGTCCAGGGCGCGGCGGCGGTCGCGGTCGCGCTCGATGCCGGTGTGGACGGCGTCGATCAGATCCTGGTCGCGGAACGGCTTGGCGAGGAACTCCACGGCCCCCGCCTTCATCGCCGTCACCGACATGGGAATGTCGCCGTGGCCGGTGATGAAGACGACCGGCAGACGGCTGTCCGTCCCGCTCAGCTCGCGTTGGAACTCCAGCCCGCTCTGGCCGGGCAGCCGCACGTCGAGCACGAGGCAGCCCGGCGCGTCGGGCAGGCGCTGCTGCAGGAACTCCTGCGCCGAGGCGAAGGGCAGGGCGGTCAGCCCGACCGAGCGCAGCAGGCTGACCAGCGAGTCCCTGATCGAGGGATCGTCGTCGATGATGGCGACGAAGGGCGTTTCCACGGGTATGGCGGACCGGTCGGAGAGGGAGCGGTCGGTCATCGCGTCCGCTCCAGCGCCGCCCCGGCCTCCGGCCGCTCCGGCTCGTCGTCGACGGGCAGGGTGAAGCGGAAGACGGCGCCGTGGGGCTGGTTGGCGGTCGCCCACAGCCGGCCGCCATGGGCCTCGATGATCGACTGGCAGATGGTCAGCCCCATGCCGATCCCATGCTCCTTGGTGGTGAAGAAAGGTTCGAACAGCCGGTCCTCCAGGGCCTCCTGGAGGCCGGTGCCGGTGTCCTCCACCGACACGACCACGTCGGCGAGCCCGCGGCGGCGCGAGCGGATGCTCAGAACGCGCGGCCGGTCGGTGACCGCGGCCATGGCGTCGTCGGCGTTGGCGATCAGATTGAGCAGGACCTGTTCGAGCTGCACCGTGCTGCCGTTGACCGTCGGCAGGCGCTGCTGGAGATCGGTGCGCACGGCGATGCGGTTCAGGCGGCGTTCGCCCTCCGTGCGGTCCAGCGCGCTGCGGATCACGCCGTTGATGTCCAGCCGGCTGCGCTGGGGCGGCGTCTTGCGGAAGGAGTCGCGGATGCAGGCGATCACCCGCGCGGCGCGGTGCCCGTCGTCGGAAATCCGCTTCAGCGCCGCCCGCACCTCCACCAGATTGGGCGACGGGCGGTCGAGCCAGCGCAGCCCGGCGCCCGCGTTGGTGACCATGCTCGCCAGCGGCTGGTTGACTTCGTGCGCGATGGAGGCGGAGAGCGCCTCCAGGCTGGCCAGACGCGCGTCGCGCACCCGCCGCTCCGCCGCCACCGAGCGGACCAGCCGCCCGTAGAGCGTCGTCATCTCGGCCAGTAGGACCAGCAGGACGATGCTGGAGGCGGCGAGGCCGAACAGCCGCCCCGACCACCAGCCGGCGCTGAAGCGCCCGCCGCTGATGAAACTCAGCAGGCAGGTCTCGATGGCCCAGGCGGCGAGCACGACCATCAGCCAGAGGTCGAGGACCGAGAGCCGCTGCCGCCCGAGCGCGGCCAGCGCCACGGCGCACAGCGCCAGCGCCGTCACCGGCACGACCAGCCACAGCGGCGTTTCGCGCATGGTGTCGACCATCAGCCGCGGCAGAAGGGCGTCGTCGGCCAGCGAGAAGGCGGTGAGGCCCCCGGCCAGGGCCATCGCCAGGGCCATGCCGCCGGCGATGGCGGGCAGGGCCGGGCGGTGCGCGTCGCGCGGGCCGGCCTCCGCGGCCTTGAGCAGCGCGTAGGCCAGGATGAACAGCGGCAACCCGATGCGTCGCCCGGCGGCGACGATGGCCGTGCTCTGCAGGCCGGCGCCGAGCAGCCCGGTCGGCGCGAAGACGCCGGGAAAGGTCAGCGCCCAGGGGACGATCAGCAGCGCCGTCGTCAGGTAGCCGGCGGCCAGCGCCAGCAGGGCCGGCGTGCGCTGCGTGGCGTAGAGCGCGAACAGCAGGACGGCGGTCATCAGCTCGGTCAGCAGGACCGCGGTGGCGTAGGCGGGCAGCAGGACCGCCGTGCCCTCCGTCGTCAGGCGGGCGAAGGGGGCGGCAATGGCCAGGGCGGCCAGGAGTCCGGCCACCGTGCCGACGGCCAGCCGGGTCTGACCCGCCCGCGGGGGCAGGGTTGCCAGAAGAAACCGCTGGTCTCCGGGGTCATCGCTCGTGCGCATCACCGTCGCTCGCCCGCCCGTCGGGTCACGTCCGCCCTCAACCCTGTCCTTTACCCCGACCGGCACCGGCGGCGAGCGGCGCCTTGGCCTGATATACCAAGGTATAGGGCTCGCAAACGCAAGTTCAATGTCGCCGCCCTCCGTCCCTGACCGATGCTTCGACACACCGCCGGGCCACAGACATCGTCACGTGATTCGCCACGGCCATCGCCATTGGCACCGGCGCCAAAAACAACGGGGATAGAGACATGACCATCACCGCCACCGCGACTCCCGGCAAGCTGCTCGTATCGCCGAAGGACCACGCGCTGATCATGATCGATCATCAGTCGCAGATGGCCTTCGCGACCCATTCGATCGACGCCACGACGCTGCGCACCAACACCGCGCTGGTCGCCCACGCCGCCGCCGGCTTCGGCGTCTCGACCATCCTGACCACGGTCGCGGAAAAGAGCTTCTCCGGCCCGATCTTCTCCGAGATCACCGAGGCCTTCCCGGGGGCGGAGGTCACCGACCGCACCTCCATGAACACCTGGGAGGACGCGAACGTCATCAAGCGGGTGAACGGCCTGGGCAAGACCCGGCTGGTCTTCTGCGGCCTCTGGACCTCGGTCTGCATCGTCGGCCCGACCCTGTCGGCGCTGGACCAGGGCTTCGAGGTCTACGTCATCGCCGACGCCTGCGGCGACGTCTCGGTCGAGGCGCACCAGCGCGCCATGGAGCGCATGATCCAGGCCGGCGTGCGTCCGATGACCTCGCTCCAGTACATGCTGGAGCTGCAGCGCGACTGGGCGCGCACCGAGACCTACGAGATGACCACCGGCATCGCCAAGAAATACGGCGGCGCCTATGGCCTGGGCATCATCTACGCCAAGACGATGTTCGGCGCGTCGGAAGGCGGCCACAGCGCCGCCGCCTGATCGCGGCGCCTGAGCCCCGGCGCTCAGATTGGGCGCCTTGGGCTCAGGCGCCCGGTTTGCGGCGCGCGACGCCCCGCGCCGCGGCGGACCGGTCCCGATCCTCCCCGGGGCCGGTCCGCCTCTTCCCGCCCATCCGGACGAAGAACAGGCACGCCATGATGCCCTATCTGCTTTCCCTCGGCGCCGGCATCCTGGTCGGCGTCCTCTACGCGTTGCTCGGGGTCCGCTCCCCCGCGCCGCCCACCATCGCCCTGATCGGCCTGCTCGGCATGCTGGTCGGCGAGCAGGCGGTGCCGGTGGTCAAGCGGCTGATCGCCGGGCAGCCGGTCCTCGCCTTCATCCAGAACGACTGCGCCCGCCACATCCTGGGGCCGCAGGCCGGCAGCGCCGCCGTGGCGCCGGACGCGGCGAACCCGCCGGTCCCGGCCACGGACGCACCGCCGCGGGGCCGGGCATGACCGGCCGCACCGGTACCGGCCGCACCGGCATCGGTCGCCGGGGCGCCATCGCCGGCGCCGCCGCCGCCACCCTGCTCGCCTCGCCCCTGCTCACCCGCCTTGGGAATGCCGCCATGCCCTCTTCCGACCTTCTGATCGTCAACGCCCGCGTCACGACGCTCGACCGCGCCAACCCGCAGGCCGAGGCCGTGGCGATCCGCGACGGGCGCTTCCTCGCCGTTGGGCGGGAGGCCGAGGTGCGCGCCGCCGCCGCCCCCGACGCCGCGGTGATCGACGCCAAGGGACGCCGCCTGATTCCCGGCCTGATCGACAGCCACATCCACGTCATCCGCGGCGGCCTGAACTACAACATGGAGCTGCGCTGGGACGGCGTGCCGACGCTGGCCGACGCCATGGCGATGCTGCGCGCCCAGGTGGCCCGCACCCCGGCCCCGCAATGGGTGCGCGTCGTCGGCGGCTTCACCGAACATCAGTTCGCCGAGAAGCGCCTGCCGACGCTGGAGGAGCTGAACGCCGCCGCCCCCGACACGCCGGTCTTCATCCTGCACCTCTACGACCGCGCGCTGCTGAACGCCGCCGCGCTGCGGGCGGTGGGCTACGGCAAGGACACGCCGAACCCGCCGGGCGGCGAGATCCAGCGCGACGCCGCGGGCAACCCGACCGGCCTGCTGCTCGCCCTGCCCAACGCGATGATCCTCTATTCGACCCTCGCCAAGGGGCCGAAGCTGCCGGAGGAGTATCAGGTCAACTCGACCCGCCATTTCATGCGCGAGCTGAACGGGCTGGGCGTGACCAGCGTGATCGACGCCGGCGGCGGCTTCCAGAACTACCCCGACGACTACGCGATCATCGAGAAGCTGCACGCCGACGGCGAGATGACGCTGCGCATCGCCTACAACCTGTTCACCCAGAAGCCGAAGGAGGAGTTGAAGGACTTCGCCACCTGGTCGGACACGGTCAAGCCGGGCGACGGCGACGACCGCTACCGCCTGAACGGGGCGGGGGAGATGCTGGTCTATTCCGCCGCCGACTTCGAGGACTTCCGCGTCGCCCGGCCCGAGATGCCGCCCAACATGGAGACGGACCTGGAGCCGGTGGTCCGCCTGCTCGCCGAGCGGCGCTGGCCGTGGCGGCTGCACGCCACCTACGACGAGACCATCGGGCGGGCGCTCGACGTCTTCGAGAAGGTCAACCGCGACATCCCGCTGCAGGGGCTGAACTGGTTCTTCGACCACGCCGAGACGATCAGCGACCGCAACATCGACCGCATCGCGGCGCTTGGCGGCGGCATCGCCGTGCAGCACCGCATGGCCTATCAGGGTGAGTATTTCGTGGAGCGCTACGGCGCCAAGGCCGCCGAGGCCACGCCGCCCATCGCCAAGATGATGGCCGCCGGTGTGCCGGTGGGCGCCGGGACGGACGCCACCCGCGTCGCCAGCTACAACCCCTGGGTCTCGCTGTCCTGGCTGGTCACCGGCAGGACGGTCGGCGGGCTGTCGCTCTACCCGATGGCCAACCGGCTGGACCGCGAAACGGCGCTGCGCCTGTGGACGGAGGCCAACACCTGGTTCTCCAACGAGCAGGGCAAGAAGGGCCGGATCGAGGCCGGGCAACTCGCCGACGCGGCGCTGCTCAGCGACGACTACATGGCGGTGCCGGAGGACCGCATCCCCCACATCCGCTCGGTCCTGACCCTGCTGGGCGGCGCCGTGGTGCATGGCGAGGGCGATTACGGCACGCTCGCCCCGCCGCTGCCCAAGCCGATGCCCGACTGGTCGCCGGTCGCCACGGTCGGCGGCTATTACCGCGATCCCAAGACGGTGCAGCGGCAGGCGGCGGAGTGCGGTTGCCATTCCGGCTGCGCCGTGCACGGCCACGACCACGCGGCGGCGCTGGGCGCCGACGTGCCCTCGTCCGACGCGCGCAGCTTCTGGGGCGTGTTCGGCTGCGGCTGCTGGGCGGTCTGAGGAGGAGCGCAACGATGGCCGACACCTTCTCCACGCGCAAGGACGCCGTTGCGCCGGTCGCCGCCCTGCTCGACTGGCCGGGGACCGCCTGGCTCGCCCGCCTCGCGCTGGCGGCGCCCTTCGTCGTCAGCGGGCTGGTCAAGCTGACGGACTTCAACGGCGCCGTGGCCGAGGCGGCGGGGCTGGGGCTGGGCCTGCCGGTCCTCGTCGCGGTGGCGGTGATCGTCACCCAGCTCGGCGGGTCGGCGCTGTTCCTGACGCGGCGCTGGTGCTGGCTCGGCGCCGGGATCCTCGCCGGCTTCACGGTGGTCGCCACGCTGCTCGCCCACGCCTTCTGGACCTATGAGGGGCCGGACCGCGCCCGCCAGACCGCCACCTTCCTGGAGCATCTGGCCATCGTCGGCGGCTTCGCCGCGGCGGCGGTGCTCACCCATCGCAACACCCACCGCCGGGGAGGGGCCCCATGACCGCCGAGGCCGTCCCGAACCCCGGGAAAAAGCCCGCCGGGGCCTTCGCGCCGCTGAGCAACCGGCTGTTCGCCGTGCTGTGGGTGGCGGCGGTGCTGGGCAACGTCGGCACCTTCATGCGCGACGTGGCGAGCGCGTGGCTGGTCCTCGACCTGTCGGGATCGCCGTCCACCGTCGCGCTGATCCAGGCGGCGGGCTCGCTGCCCATCTTCCTGCTGGCGATCCCGGCGGGCGTGCTGTCGGACATCATGGACCGGCGGCGGATGCTGATCGTCATCCAGTGCCTGCTCGCCTGCGTCAGCGCCGCGCTGATGATCCAGGCGGCGCTGGGCGTCGCCAGCGTCGCCTCCATCGCCGGTCTGACCTTCCTCGGCGGGGTCGGGGCGGCGCTGATGGCGCCGGTCTGGCAGTCCATCGTGCCGGAGCTGGTGCCGCGCGGCGAGCTGAAGGGTGCGGTGGCGCTGAACAGCCTGGGCATCAACATCGCCCGCGCCATCGGCCCGGCGGCGGGCGGCGCGATCCTCGCCGCCGCCGGGGCCGCCGCCACCTACGCGGTGGACGTCTCCTCCTACATCATCGTCATCGCCGCCCTGCTGTGGTGGCGGCGCACCCCCGACACCCGCGACGAGCTGTCGGAGCAGTTCGGCGGCGCGCTGCGCGCCGGGCTGCGCTACGCCCGCGCCAGCAAGGAGCTGCACCGCGTCTTCCTGCGCGCCGGCCTGTTCTTCGCCTGCGCCAGCGCCCTGTGGGCCCTGCTGCCCATCGTCGCCGGACCGATGCTGGGCGGCGGGCCGGGCTTCTACGGCCTGCTGCTCGGCGCCGTGGGGGCGGGGGCCATCGGCGGAGCGACCGTCCTGCCGCGCCTGCGCGAACGTCTGGGGGCGGACGGCCTGATGCTGGCGGCGGCGCTGGTCACCGCCGTCGTCATGGGCATCCTGGCCCTGGCGCCGCCGCGCTGGCTGGCCCTGCCGGTCCTGCTGGGCGCCGGTGCGGCCTGGATCGCCGTGCTGACGACGCTGAGCGCCACGACTCAGGCCATCCTGCCCAACTGGGTCCGCGGGCGCGGGCTTGCGCTCTATCTGACGGTGTTCAACGGCGCCCTGACGGCGGGCAGCCTCGGCTGGGGCGCGCTGGCCGACGCCATCGGCGTGCCCGCCACCTTGTGGGTCAGCGCCGCCGGGCTGCTCGCCGTCGCGGTGCTGTCCCGCGCGGTGCCGCTGCCGGAGGGCGAGGCCGACCTTACCCCCTCCAACCACTGGCCGGAGCCGCTGACCGCCGAGCCGGTGCGCAACGACCGCGGCCCGGTGCTCATCACCATCGAGTACCGGGTGGCCGCCGCCGACCAGCACGCCTTCCACGCGGCACTCCGCCGCCTGTCGGAGGCGCGGCGGCGGGACGGCGCCTACGCCTGGGGCGTCAGCCAGGATTCCGGCGATCCGGAACGGGTGCTGGAGTGGTTCTTCGTCGAATCCTGGGCGGAGCACCAGCGCCAGCACCGCCGCGTGTCCAACGCCGACGCGGACGTGCAGAAGGAGGCGCTGGCCTTCCACCACGGCGACGGTCCGCCGCGGGTGTCGCATTTCCTGGCGCTGGAGCAAGGCGCGGGAAAGGCGTCGTGAGGCGGTGGCGCGGGGCGCTGGTCGCGGCTCTGTTGCTCCAGTCCGCCCCGGCCCCTGCGGAGACTCCTGAGGGAACGCCGACCCCTCCGCTGACCAACACCCGCTACGACGAGGACTACCGCTACCTCCTCGACCCTGCGGCGGGGAGCGGCGCCTTCTGGGAGCGGTTCAAGGCGATCCCGCTCACCCCCGGCGGCACCCTGTCCCTGTCCACCGGGCTGGAGGCGCGGCTGCGCGGCGAGGCGGTGCGCAACAGCGGCTGGGGGCAGGACGAGCCGAGGAACGACGCCTACGGCCTATGGCGCCTGCTGCCCTATGCCGATCTGCGCGCCGGCCCGGCCCTCCGCGTCTTCGGGCAGCTGATCATGGCCGGTTCGGCGGGCAAGCTTGGGCCGGAGGGGGCGCCGGACGTCGACCGCGCCGACCTGCTGCAGGGTTTCGCCGACCTGTCGGTGCCGCTGGGGGACGCGCAGGGCACGCTGCGGGCGGGACGCCAGATGCTCGCCTACGGGTCGGAACGGCTGATCAGCCTGCGCTACGGCGCCAACGTGCCGCGCGCCTTCGACGCGGTGACCGGCATCGTGAAGGCCGGCCCCTGGCGGGTGGACGGCTTCCTCGGCCGTCCGGTTCGCGCGGCGCCCGACCTGTTCGACGACCGGCGCGACGGTGGACGGTCCGCCTGGGGGCTGTACGCCACGCGCGGCGCCGCTGCGGGCTGGGGCACGGGGCTCGACGCCTACTACATCGGCTACGGCAACCGGGCGGCGTCCTTCGAGGGCGGGCAGGGGCGGGAGGAGCGGCACACGCTGGGCACCCGCCTGTTCGGAAAGGCCGACGGCTGGGACTGGAACTGGGAGGCGATGCTCCAGACCGGGCGCATTGACGGGGAAACCATCGCCGCCTGGTCGGTCGCCAGCGACACCGGCCACCGCTGGGACGGTGTTCCGCTGCGCCCGCGGCTCGGGCTGAAGGCGAACATCGCCAGCGGCGACCGCGATCCCGGCGACGGCCGGCTGGGCACCTTCAACCCCCTCTTCCCCCGCGCCAAGTATTTCGGGGAGCTGACCCCGGTGGGGCCGTTGAACCTGATGAACCTGCATCCTTCCGTGGATGTGGCGCTGTCGGACGAATTCAGCCTGTCCGCCTCGGCCATCGCCTATTGGCGGATGAGCCTGGAGGACGGCGTCTACGACCTGTCCGGGAACCTGCTCCGCTCCGGCGCCGGGTCGCGGTCGCGCCACATCGGCACGCAGGGGGAGCTTGTGCTGTCCTACGCCGCCGGGCGCACGGTCGAGGGGCTGCTGTCCTATTCGCTGTTCCGGCCCGGCTCCTTCCTTCAGAACACCGGCCCCGCAAAGACGATCCACTTCGTCGGGATGGAGGCGGTGTTCAAATTCTGATGGGGCATCGGTATGTTTCTGATGGGGCATCGGTATGTTTCGGTACGGTACCTGTGCCGGTCCCCTCCTTTGACGGCATGGTTGCGAACGTCATGATGCAGAGGGGCGCAGCAGCATGTTCCGCAGCATCGGTCCGGTCTTCCTCCTCTTCGCAGCCCTTGCTTCGCCGGTTGGATTGCGGGCGCCGGCCACGGCCGCCGAGATGCCGGATCGGACGGCGCAGGGGGCCGACGTGTTCGACCTCTTCGACGAGAATCACGACGGGCGGATTTCGAACGCGGAATTTCAGAACAACAAGATTCTGGTCTTCTATGTCTGGGACCGGAACCGGGATCTCGTGCTGACGCCCGACGAGACGCCGCTGCGGCCCGAGGTCTTCGCCCGCGCCGCCGGGCCGGATGGGCGGATCGACAGTTTGGAGTTCATCACGGTCATCGACGAGGCGTTCCTCATCGCCGACACCAACCGCGATTCCACGCTCGACCGGCAGGAGTTCCTTGCCTTCCGGCAACGCATCCGTCCTTGAGCCACGCCGCGGCCGGCAGGGCTCCGCCGTCCGTGGCGAGGGTTGCGGTGGGATACGGTAACTTACGTCCGCCTCCGTGTTGGGCGTGTTGGGAACGACGGGCACCCGTGCAACGTTGCCGTCCGAGCGCCCCAACAACCAATCGACCCAAACACTGGCGGAGACGATCCATGAAGCGCCGAGTCCGTGCCATCCTTGCGGTGTTCCTGACCGGTGCGGTCCTGTCCGGCTGCGCGCCGGCGTCCGAAACCGCGCCACCCTCCGTCGCCCTGGCCCCGGCGAGCGTCGAGCCGACGCCACGGCTGTCCATGGTCGAGAACGTCCGCTCCACCGCCAAGGTCCGCGGCGTCGACAAGGCGGCCCGCACGGTGATCCTGCAATTCCAGGACGGGCGGGAGGAGGCGGTGACCGCCGGAACCGCCGTGCGGAACTTCGACCGCATCAAGGTCGGCGACACCGTGAGGATCGAATACGCCCGCCTGACCAACATCGTCACCCAGCCGCCGGGCGGCGGTCCGGACGCCGTTCAGCGGAGCAGCACGGACCGCGCCGCGGTCGGCGAGATGCCGCGCGCCTCGGCGATCACCACCACCCAGGTGACGGAGGTGGTCGAGGCCATCGACCTCAACCGGCGGACGGTCACGCTGCGCGGGCCGCAGGGACGCACGCGCACGGTTCCTGTCCCGCCGGACGTGCAGGGTCTGGAAACCGTGAAGCCCGGCGACGAGGTGGTGATCAGCCGGACGGAGGCCGCCACGGTCACCGTGATGCGATGAGGGGAGAAGAGGAGAAAGCCACCAAGGAGGGAAGGTGGCGCGAGTGACGGGACTTGAACCCGCGGCCTCCGGCGTGACAGGCCGGCGCTCTAACCAACTGAGCTACACCCGCAATATGGCTCCGGATGCTGGACTCGAACCAGCGACACGCGGATTAACAGTCCGCTGCTCTACCGACTGAGCTAATCCGGAACGGAGGCCGGCTTATAAGCCCCTTTCCGGGGGCTGGCAAGGGGAAAACGACCCGGCGGAGGGATTTTCTGTCCGGCGTCGGCGGCGGCGATGCAGGGCCGTGACAATGGGGCCGAAATGTGGCGAAGGCGCTCGCGCACCGGTTGACAGGGGGCGCCGCTTTCGCTTCCTTCCGGCCCCGGTTCCCGTCCCAAACCCCTGCCGCTGGTCCCCCTTTCCCCATGTCCAAGGTCGTTCCTTTCGCCCAGGCGCGCGAAGCCCTCCTTGCCCGCCTGACCGAGCAGCTTCCCCCCTCCACCGAGTGGGCTGGGCGCCTGATGCTGATGCCGGACGGCCACCGGGTGGAGCCGATGCCCGCGGCGGAGGCGGTGGAGGTGCTGCGCGCCTTCCGCGCCGGGTTGGGCGAGGCCATCGGTGCCGCCCCCTGTTCGGTCGGCGGCATGTGGGTGTCGCGGGAGGACTGCCTGGACTGGGACGGGCTGCTGGCCCCGCTGGCGGTGGCCGCCGGCTATGTGGTGGCCGGTGCGACCGGCGGCGCCGGCCTGGCGGTGGAGCTGTTCCGCTGCAAGGGCGCGCTGGCCGGCTGGGGTGTGCGCGGCCTGCGCGGGGAACCGGCGGTGGCCCGCGCCGCCGGCTACGCCGTTGTGATGGTCAGCCGCCGCCCCGACGACCAGGAGATCGTGCTGGACCGCGTGATGGACACCTTCGGTTTCGTGATGCGCAGCCAGGGCGAGCCGGTGGTGGAGACCGGCGACCTGAACGCCCGGCTGGCCCGCCGGGCCTGCCCGCTGCGGCGGTAGCCGGGGGGTCAGCGGTTCGGCGCGTTGGCCTGGACGATGCGGGTGACGGTCTGCAGACGCTGCACGTCGCGCACCTCCAGAACAATGCCCAGGTTCAGCGCGGCGAGCGTGTCGGCCAGGGACCGCATGCTGTCCCGCACCCGCTCAAGCGCGTCGGGGCCGTAATCCGATTCGCTGCCGAGTGAACTAACGAAGGCACTGATTTCCAACTGCATTTACGCCCGGCTCCGCCTGTGTGGTGGGTGCTGTCCCTGAAGGCGTTACTCCGATCCGCGCGGCTTCGTCCATCGCGCTTGCGCCATAGGCCGCTGGGCAAATTCTCCTATGCGCTAGGCCGGGGGCCGGCGGAACCGCAGGGGTTCGCCGAAGCCGGGGACGGCGAAATGGCCGGGATCGACCGCCTGTTCGGCCAGGGCGTGGTGCAGCGCGCGGATGGGGGCGTCGATGCCTTCCGCGGTCAGCTGGAAGGTGCCGAAATGCATGGCGACGCTGTGTCGCGCCCCCAGGTCGCGGTGCGCCCGAACGGCGTCGGCCGGGTTCATGTGCTGGGCGGCCATGAACCAGCGCGGCTCGTAGGCGCCGATCGGCAGCAGGGCGACGTCGATGGCGCCGAACCGCCGCCCGATCTCCTTGAAATGCGGGCAATAGCCGCTGTCGCCCGCGAAATAGACGGCGGCCTCCGGCGTCTCGACCACGAAACCGCCCCACAGGGTCTTGCGCCGGTCGAAGGGCGTGCGGGCGGACCAGTGCTGCGCCGGGACGAAGGTGATTCGGGTGCCGTGCGGGCCGGGCAGGCTGTCCCACCAGTCCAACTCGTGCACCGCGTCGAAGCCGGCACGGCGCATCATCGGGCCGTTGCCGAGCCCCGTCATCACCTGCGGAACGCCGCGCCGCCGCGCCAGCTGGCGGAGCGTCGGGGCGTCGAGATGGTCGTAGTGGTTGTGGCTGAGCAGAACCGCGTCGATGGCCGGCAGATCCTCCATGCGCACCGCGGGCGGGCGCACCCGCCTCGGCCCCAGCCGCCCGAAGGGACCGGCGTGGTCGGAATAGACGGGGTCGGTCAGGAAGGCCGCCCCGCCGATCTGGATCAGAAAGGTCGCCTGCCCGATGAAGGTGACCGCGACCTCGCCGCGCGCCGGAGTGACGGGACGGAAAGGGCGGGGCGGTTCCGGGGCCGGCGGTGTCCAGCGGGGGCCGCGCGCCTTGTAGAGCCGCCACAGCTCGCGCGGGCCCTTGTCGGTGTCGGCGTGGGGGTTGAAGAAACGGCGCCCGTCCCAGTGGTCGGACGGAACGGCGGGAAAGCGGGGCTGGCTGTCGTCGCGCGGCATGACACCAGAAGTGGGGTGGTGCGGCGGCCTTGGCTAGGCCGCGGCCTGCCGCGATGCGGCAAGAATTTCAAGTCCGAGAGGCGGACAGTTCGCAAAGCGGAATGTAAGCAAGTTAAAGCATTGAAAGCGTTGCGTTTTTTGGGGTCTGCCCTGCAATAAGCGCGCGTGTGGTATTAGGTATACCAGGGCATAGTGGTCTCAACGAACAACGCCCCCGATAACGCCTCCCAACGATTGGAGACCACCATGAACAGCTCGACCTACGCCCACATCGGCAGCGACCGCGCCCCGTCCTCCGCCCTTCGGGCCGTCCGCGAGTTCCTCGCCGCCTGGCTGCGCGCGACCCCGGCCTACATCGTGTACCGCGCCATCAACGAGCGTTGATTGCGAGCCTCCGGTCGGAGCGCCGAATGTTGAACGGGGGCGGCCCAGGGGTCGCCCCCGTGCTGTATGAACCCGGTGCTTCCCGGTTCAGGACTCCGGCGTGAAATTCCGGTTCCAGACCGGCACCAGATTCGGCAGGGCCAGCGCCCGCCCCGCCACACCCGACAGCTTCGGGCAGTGTTCCGCGAACCAGGCGCGGCGGGGCCGCCAATGCACCATCGCCCCGATGTAGATGTCGAGCGCGCTGAAGCGCTCCCCCAGCGCCCATGGACCGTCGCCCAGCTGCGACTCCAGCCAGAGCCACAGCGTCTTGCGCTGCTCCACCATCGCCGCGCCGAGGGCCTCCGGGGACTCCGCCACCCAGCGCTCCGGGTAATCGCCGTAGGTGAAGGTCGGGTAGACGTTCGCCACCAGCCAGACCAGCAGCCGCAAGAAGGCGGCGCGCTCCGCTGCGTCCGGCGGCGGGGCCAGTCCGGCGTCCGGATGCCGTTCGGCCAGCAGCAGTGCGATGGCCGCGCTTTCCGTCATCACCGTCCCGTCCGGTAGGACCAGCGTCGGAATCTGCCCCAGCGGATTCAGCGCCAGCAAGCGCTGCCGCGCCTCGCCCGGCGCGTCGAAGCCCGCGACGTCCTCGAAGACGAAGGGCGCGCCGCACTGGACCAGCATCGCTTCCGCCAGGACGGACCCCCAGCCGGGCGCCCCGTACAGCCTGTAGCCCGCTCCGCTCATTCCCCATCCCTCCCATCCTGAGATGGCTGTTACGGCGCCTCTTCCGCCACCGCGGCCGCGGCCAGAGCCCAGAAGGCCTCCGCCGCCGGGCTCTGGCGCGCGCGCGGGCGATAGAGGCGCACCTCCACCGGGATTTCCCAGCCCGCCCCGCCGGCCCGCACCAGCCGTCCCGCCGCCAGGTCTTCGCCGATCAGGCTGTCCGGCAGCCACGCCACGCCGCGCCCGTCGCGGGCCAGCGTGCGCAGCACCGCGGCGAGGTGCGAGGTGAAGACGGTGTCGAGCGCCAGCGGGGCCGGGAAGCCGCCGCGCGCCGCCGTGACGATGCGCCCCATGCCGGATTCCGGGCTGTAGGCGAGATGGGGCAGGGCGGCCCCGTTCCCGGTCAGGGCGTGCCGCGGCGCGCCCGCCCCGTCCGGAGCGCAGACCGGCACCAGACGGTCGCTTCCCACCGCGGCCGAGCGGAAGGCCGCGCCCTCCAGCCGGGAGGGGGCCGCCGCATGGGCGTGGCACAGCAGGAACTGCGCCTGCCCCTGCGTCATCACCTGCTCGCAGGCCTGCATGCTGTCGGACAGCAGATGGATGGCGCCCAGCCGCGCCTGCCCCTCCAGCCGGCCGAGCCAGGTCGGGAAGAAGGTCAGCGACAGCGCGTGGGTCGCCGCGAAGCGCAGCGCCGTGGCCGCCGCCCCGCCGGCCAGCCGTGCCTCCTCCCGCCCCTGCAGCAGCCGGCGCACCGTCTCGTCGGCGAAGGGGCGGAAGCGGCGCCCGGCCTCGGTCAGCCCGACCGGTTGGGTGCCGCGGTCGAACAGCGGCGTGCCGGTCCAGTCCTCCAGCGCGCGGATGCGGCGGCTGAAGGCCGGCTGCGTCAGGTTGCGCCGCTGCGCCGCGCGGGAGAAGTTGCCGCACTCCGCCAGGGCGAGGAAATCCTCAAGCCAGTTCAGTTCCATCGCCGCTCCGCCAACCCCCGCTCCATCGGCCCATCATGCCGGACGCGCATCGTGCGATTTGAAACTGGCATTGGCCCGGCGGTCCCGTCCATCCCTATCCTGCGGCCCGGGGCATCGGAAAAGCCAAGGGGAAGCAGCGCCATGCGCATCGTGGAGATCCGGGAAAAGACCGTCGGCATCAAGTCCGACATCGCCAACGCCTACATCGATTTCAGCCAGATGACCTGCTCCACCGTGGCGGTCATCACCGACGTGGTGCGCGACGGCAAGCCGGTGATCGGCTACGGCTTCAACTCGAACGGCCGCTACGGCGCCGGCGGCCTGATGCGGGAGCGCTTCATCCCCCGCCTGACCTCGGCCGCTCCCGACAGCCTGATCGACGAGGCGAGCGGCAACCTGGACCCGTTCAAGATCTGGGCGCGGCTGATGACCAACGAGAAGCCGGGCGGCCACGGCGAACGCTCGGTCGCGGTGGGCACCATCGACATGGCGGTGTGGGACGCCGTTGCGAAGATCGCCGGCAAGCCGCTCTACCGCCTGCTCGCCGACCGCTACCGCGGCGGTGTTGCCGACGAGTCGGTCTGGGTCTACGCCGCGGGCGGCTACTACTACCCCGGCAAGGGGGTAGAGGCGCTCCAGGACGAGATGCGCAGCTACCGCGACCGCGGCTACAAGGTCGTGAAGATGAAGATCGGCGCCACCTCCCTGGAGGACGACCTGCGCCGCATCGAGGCGGTGCTGGAGGTGGTCGGCGACGGGCGGAACCTCTGCGTGGACGCCAACGGCCGCTTCGACCTGAAGACCGCCATCGCCTACGCCGAGGCGCTGAAGCCCTACGACCTTTTCTGGTACGAGGAGGCGGGCGACCCGCTCGACTACGCGCTCCAGGCCGAGCTGGCGAACCACTATGACCGCCCCATGGCGACCGGCGAGAACCTGTTCAGCCACCAGGACGCCCGCAACCTGATCCGCCACGGCGGCATGCGCCCGGACCGCGACTGGCTGCAGTTCGACTGCGCGCTCAGCTACGGCCTCGTCGAGTACATGCGCACGCTGGACATGCTGGCGGAGAACGGCTGGTCGAGCCGCCGCGTCGTGCCGCACGGCGGCCACCAGATGTCGCTGAACATCGCCGCCGGCCTGCATCTGGGCGGCAACGAGTCCTACCCGGACGTGTTCAAGCCCTTCTGCGGCTTCGCCGACAGCATCGCCGTCGAGGACGGGCGCGTCCGCCTGCCGGACCTGCCGGGAATCGGCTTCGAGGACAAGGCGGAGCTGTTCCGCACCATGCGGGAGGCGCTGGAGACCGCGGCCTGAGCTGGCGTCCGCGCCGCGCCGCTCCCTGTACGGGCGGTATAGGGCGTTGACTCGCGCCGGATCGTCCTCACATGCTGTTGCGGTGTTCAACAGTTTTGAAAGGAGGTGATCCAATGTCTCATGGAGCCAAGCCGGTAGCCGTACTGTTCGGTCTCGCCGCCCTCCTGACGGCGGGGGTCGCCAGCGCGGATTGCTCCTCCAGCCACAGCGCCAGCGCCGGCACGCAGAAGCCGGCCAGCGACACGGTCGCCACCGGCGACCGGGCTTCGGGCAGCACCCGCGGCTGATACCAGCAACGCAACACCGGCAGCACCATGCAGAACGGGCCGTTTCCCATCCGGGAAGCGGCCCGTTTCTTTTGGCCCCCCATCCAACGAAGCCAACGGGTGGCGAAGCCATGATCTTCCATCCGGATTGCCTGGATAATCCTGTCATCAAGTTGTGGCTTTCTGATCCACGAAAGAAATTCTCCAAGTCGGTGCCGCGTCCGGTGCGGTGATGTACTGCGGTTTCCACGGGCGTTCGGCCCCACGAAACCTCAACGACGTGGAGACCTCATGCAGTACCGAAAAAGCTCCGGAATCGACTTGGGCTCGACCTGCTGCGGCAGCCTTCGGCACGACTCCCGCCGGACCTTTCTGAAGATCGCCGCGCTGGGCGCCGGGGCCGCGCTGATGGCGCCTCTGAGCGCCGGCGCGGCCCAGCCCGCCGGGGAGGTGGAGGCGCTTCTGCTCTCCTGCATGGATTACCGGCTGATCGACGACATCGGCCGCTACATGGACCGGCGCGGGCTGACCAACCGCTACGACCATGTGATCCTGGCCGGCGCGTCGCTGGGCGTCCTGACCGACCAGAAGAAGGCATGGGGCGAGGCCTTTTGGGACCATGTGGCGGTCGCCAAGCAGCTGCACCGGATCAAGCGCGTGATGATCATGGACCACCGCGACTGCGGCGCCTACCGCGTCTTCCTGAAAACGGATCCGGCGGGGGACCTGGCGGGGGACTTGGCGGCGGACCCGGAGCGGGAGACCGCCGTCCACACCGAACAGCTCCGCGCGCTGGGCGCCGGGATCAAGGCGCGGCACCCCGACCTGGAGGTGGAACTGCTGCTGATGGCGCTCGATGGCAGCGTCGAGGCCATCGCCGAATCCGCCTGAGGACGGGCGGGAAACGCCGTGGCGCCGGGGCATCGGGCACCCGTTCCTCCGGCGCCTCTATAATTCGTATGCGAAATAGTCGGTTGAGCGCGGACCCTCCTTTTGGTAAACGCAAGGTAAGGATGTGGCCGGCGAGGTAGCGGGACACCGCTGCCGCGGATACGACGGCGTGCATCGGACCCGGGGTGCCGTTCGTCCCTTGGGAAGTGCTGGGTTGTGCCGTTCCCTTCCGCCGAGCTGTTCCCGGGCCACCGATGAGCATTCTCACACGCCTTGTCCTGCTCGTTCTTCTCGCCAGCCTGCCGGCCATCGGCATCCTGGCCCACAACAGCCTGACCGCCATCGAGGCGGGGGAGCGGCAGGCCGAGGCGGAGGCCCGCCGCCTCCTGACGCTGATCCAGGACGAGCAGCAGCGGGTCGTGGAGGGCATGCGCGGCGTGCTGGTGACGGTGGCCGAGCTGGCGCCGCGGCTCGCCGTCGATCCGCAGCAATGCTCCTCCACCCTGAACCGCCTGCGCGGCCGGCTGCCGCGGGTGAAGGGCATCGCCCTGACCGATCTCGACGGTTCGGTCCGCTGCGCCAGCGATTCGAAGTTGAACGGCCTGATGGTGGCGGCGCTGCCGCACATCCGCATGGCGCTGTACGGGCAGGGCTTCGTCGTCGGCGACTACGCGGTGCGGCGGCTGGACGGGCGGCCCGTGCTGCCCTTCGCGGCGCCCTACACCGACGGGGCGGGCCGCATGGCGGGGGTGGTGTCCATCGCGCTCGACGCCGGATGGCTGCGCGATTATCTGGCGGAGAAGCCGCTGCCGCCGAACGCCATGCTGGTGCTGGCCGACCGCAACGGCACGTTGCTGGGCCGCTTCCCCGCAACGGACGAGCAGCGGGTGGGCAAGCCGCTTCCCGAACCGCTGATGGCCCTGCTGCGCGCGCCGTCCGACGGCGTGGCGGAGGTCGCCGGGCTGGACGGCGAGCCGCGGATCCTGGCCTACGCGCCGGTGGACCAGAAGGTGCGCGAGCTGTTCCTGGCGGTCGGTCTGGACCGGACGGAGGCGCTGCGCCCCGTCACCGCCGCGGCGGAGCGCAGCGCCTTCCTGCTGGCGCTGGCCGCGGCGCTGTCCCTGGCCGCCGCCTGGATCGGCGCGCGGCTGTTCGTGCTGCGCCCGGTGGCCCGGCTGAAGCGGGTGGTCGAGCGGTGGAGCGCCGGGGACCGGGACGCGCGGATCGGACGGCCGGGCGACACATCGGAGATCGGTGCCCTGGGCCTCGCCTTCGACTCCATGGCGCAGGAACTCCAGGCGCGGGAACGGGCCCGCGACGCCGCCCACGCCGCCGAACACCGCATGGCCGCGATCCTCGCCGCCTCCACCGACGCGGTGGTCGAGCTGGACCACGAGGGCCGCGTGACGCTCGCCAACGACAAGGCGGCGCGCCTGTTCGGCGACGGCGGGGACCTCGTGGGCCATGTCTTCGTGGCTCTGCTGCCGCCCGGAGTGGCCGAGACCTTCGCCGCGCGCCTGCGCGACGCGCTGGACCGCGGGGAGCCGGAGGAATTCGAGATCCGGCTGGTCGGTGAGGGGAATCGGGGCGGTGGCGACTGGTACGCCCTGCGCCTGTTCGCCACCGGCGACCGGCTGGCCGTCTACGCCCAGGACGTGACGCGCCGCAAGGAGGACGAACGGGCCATCCGTCGGGCGGTGGAGCGCCACCGCTCCCTGCTGGAGACCGCCGCCGACGCGATTCTTCTGGTGGACGCCAACGGCACGGTGCACACCTACAACCGCGGCGCGGAGCGCGTCTTCGGCCATTCCCCGGCCGACGCGGTCGGGACGGACGTGCGCCGCCTGATCCCCGGCGGCCTGATCACGGAGCCCCTCAGCGCGGACCGGCTGGCCGACGGCGTCGCCCGCGAGGTCGAGGGCCGCCGCCGCGACGGGCTGGCGGTGCCGCTGGAGCTGTCGCTCTCGGCCTGGAGCGACGGCGGCGACCGCTTCTTCACCGCCATCCTGCGCGACATCACCGAGCGCAAGCGCACCGAATCGGCGCTGCGCCGCGCCAAGGATCAGGCGGAGCGGGCCAACCGCGCGAAGTCGCGCTTCCTCGCCGCGGCCAGCCACGACCTGCGCCAGCCGGTGCAGTCGCTGTTCTTCCTCACCTCGGCGCTGGGCGAGCAGACGCAGGGCACCCCGGGCCACGGCACGCTGAAGACCATGCAGCAGGCGTTGGAGGCGCTGAAGCGCCTGCTCGACGGCCTGCTGGACATCTCCAAGCTCGACGCCGGGGTGGTCGAGCCGGTGACGACCACCGTGGCGATCCAGCCCCTCTTCGAACGCCTTGCCGCCGAATACGCGCCGGAGGCGGCGCGGCGCGGCCTGACCCTGCGCGTCGTGCCGACCACGCTGCACGCGCGCAGCGACCCCATGCTGCTGGAGCGGATCATCCGCAACCTGCTCGACAACGCGCTGCGCTACACCGGGCGGGGCGGGGTGCTGCTGGGCGTGCGGCGGTCGCGCCGCCGCTTCCACATCGCCGTGTGCGACAGCGGCGCCGGCATTCCGCCGGACCGCCAGGAGGACATCTTTGAGGAATTCACCCAGCTCGGCAACCCGGAGCGCGATCGCGAGAAGGGGCTTGGTCTTGGCCTCGCCATCGTGCGGCGGCTGTGCGCCCTGCTCGGCCATTCCGTGGCCCTGCGGTCGCGGCCGGGCAGCGGATCGACCTTCCTGGTCACCGTCCCCGCCGCCGAACCGCTGCGCCCGGCGGTGACGACGGTTCCGGCGGTCGGGCGGACGGAGGGCGGCGGGTGCCGGCTCGTCCTGATCATCGACGACGAGGTGATCATCCTGATGGGGCTGCGCGCCATGTTGGAGGGCTGGGGCTATGAGGTCATCGCCGCCACCGCCGGGGACGAGGCGATCCGCCTGCTCGACGAGGCCGGGCGGCGGCCGGACGTGATCCTGGCCGACTACCGGCTGCGCAACGGCAAGACCGGGCCGGAGGCCCTGCGCGCCATCCACGCCCATTGCCGGGCGTCGATCCCCAGCATCATCCTGACCGGCGACACCGCCCCCGAACGCATCGTCGAGGCCCAGCGCAGCGGCTTCGCCATCCTGCACAAGCCGGTGTCGTCCCATCACCTGAAGCAGGTGGTGGCCGAAGCCGGGGGCCGCTGAGGGCGCCCCGGCTCCGGTTCCGCTCACCGGACCCGCAGGAGCGCGTGGCGCTTGCGCCCGGCGGACAGGCGGACCTGCCCGTCGCCGTCGAGGTCTCCCAGGGTCAGAAGCGCCGCCTCGTCGGTGACGGGGGAGCCGTTCACCCGCGCCCCGCCGTCGCGGATCAGCCGCCTTGCGGCCCCCTTGGACTCGGCGAGCCCGGCGGCGGCCAGCAGGTCGGCCAGCCGGACGCCGGCGGCGAGGTCGGCGCGGGCGGCCTCCACCGTCGGCAGGCCGTCGCCGGCTGCGGCCTCCTCGAAGACCCGGCGGGCGGTCTCCCCGGCCTCGGCCGCCGCCGCCGCGCCGTGGCAGAGGGATGTGGCCTCATGGGCGAGGATCTTCTTGGCCTCGTTGATCTCCGATCCCCGGAGCGCCTCCAGCCGGGCGATCTCGTCCAGCGGCAGCTCGGTGAACAGGCGCAGGAAGCGGCCGACGTCCGCGTCCTCCGTGTTGCGCCAGAACTGCCAGAAATCGTGCGGGCTGCGCCGGTCGGCGTTCAGCCACACCGCCCCCGCCGCCGTCTTGCCCATCTTGGCGCCCGACGCGGTGGTCAGCAGCGGCGTGGTCAGGCCGAACAGCTCCGTTCCGTCGACGCGGCGGGCCAGCTCGATCCCGTTGATGATGTTGCCCCATTGGTCCGACCCGCCCATCTGCAGCCGGCAGCCGTGGCGGCGCGACAGCTCCAGGAAGTCGAAGGCCTGGAGGATCATGTAGTTGAATTCCAGGAAGGTCAGCGGCTGCTCGCGGTCGAGCCGCAGCTTGACGGAATCGAAGCTCAGCATCCGGTTGACGGTGAAGTGGCGCCCGATGTCGCGCAGCATCGGGATGTAGCGCAGCTCGTCCAGCCAGTCGGCGTTGTCGACCATCACCGCGCCGTTCGGCTGTTCGCTGCCGAAGGACAGGTACTGGGCGAAGGCCCGGCCGATGCCGGCCATGTTGGCGGCGATCTGCGCGTCGTCCAGCATCGGGCGGCTGGTGTCGCGGAAGCTGGGGTCGCCGATGCGCGTGGTGCCGCCACCGATCAGCACGACGGGCCGGTTGCCGGTCTTCTGGAACCAGCGCAGCACCATGATCGACACGAGGTGCCCGACATGCAGGCTGTCCGCCGTGGCGTCGAAGCCGATGTAGGCGCCGACCGGCCCCCGGCGCAGCAGGGCGTCGAGGCCCGACAGGTCGCTGCCCTGGTGCAGGAAGCCGCGCTCGTCGAGCACGCGCAGGAAGTCGGACTGGAAGGGGCTGGAAGCGGCGGGTGTCGCCATGGTGCTGATCTCCGGAAGGGAAGGGCCGCGTCCCGGAGATCATCTGTCGAAGCACATGCCGCCGGTCCGCGGCGGCATGGTTCCTATGGTCAAGACCGAACGCGCCGCCCTATGGGAGCAGCGGATAATAGCGGCCGAAGTGGTGCGTGCGCGTCGTCATGGCCGGAAAGCTAGGCGCGCCGGGCCGAGGCGTCAAGGACGGAAGACGCGTCCGGCCCAACCCGTTTGTCCGACGGCCGGGCATGTGGGGTCTGGCGCTCGCCGCACCCATGCCGCATAAACCCCGTCTTCCCCCTGTCGGGAGGAAGGGTTTTTCGTTTGCGGGGACCCGATCATGAGCGCCATCGCCGAAGCCGCGCCGGCCAAGCTGAACCTCTATCTGCATGTGGTCGGCCGCCGGGACGACGGCTATCACGAGTTGGACAGCCTCGTCGCCTTCGCCGACGTGGCGGACCGGGTGACGGTGCAGCCGGGCGTGGCGCGGATCGCTCTGCGCGGGGCCGACCTGCCGCCGGTCGGGCCGCGGCTGGCCATCTCCGGACCCTTCGGCCCGGCGCTGATGGGCGAGAGCCCGGCCCAGAACCTCGTCATCCGCGCCGCCCACGCGCTGGCCGCCCGGCTGGGGCGGGAGGCCGACGCGATGATCGCGTTGGAGAAGGCGCTGCCCGTCGCCTCCGGGATCGGTGGCGGTTCGGCGGACGCCGCCGCGACGCTGCGCGCCCTGGCCCGGCTGTGGGGCGTGGCGGTGGCCGACCCGCGCCTCTACGAGGTCGCGGCGTCGCTGGGCGCCGACGTGCCGGTCTGCGTCGCCGGGCGGAGCTGCTATTTCAGCGGCGTTGGGGAGGTGCTGGAGGAGGCGCCGGCCCTGCCGGAGACCTACGCGGTGCTGGTCAACCCCGGCGTGCCGGTGCCGACCCCCGCCGTGTTCAAGGCGCGCCGGGGGGGCTTCTCCGCCCCGGCCCGCTTCGCCGAGGCGCCGGCCGACGCCGCGGCGCTGGCCGCGCTGCTCAGCGAGCGGCGCAACGACCTGACCGAACCGGCGCTGACCGTCGCTCCGGTGATCGCCGCGGTGCTGGCGGCGCTGGACGGCACGGACGGCTGCCTGCTGGCCCGCCTGTCGGGCAGCGGGGCGACCTGCTTCGGCCTCTACGCCGATGCGGAGCGTGCAGCCGCTGCGGCCCGCTCGATCCAGGCGGCGCAGCCGCGCTGGTGGACGAGGGCCGCCCGGCTGCTGCCAACTCCGGCGGACGCGCCGCCGCTGCCCACGGGATTGACGGCGCCATCCACCGTCGCCATGGCTCCCCCTCCGCCGGTCCCTTTCCCGGACACCGGCGGCTGGGGAGTCGGTTGACCTCGGTCGGGGCTTAGCAACCGCCGCCGCGCGTCATCGCGCCGCCCAGCATGGCGCCGCCCAGCGTGCCGGCGGCGGTCGCCGCCAGCTTGCCGTCGCCGCGCCCGAACTGCGAGCCGACCAGCCCGCCGACGGCCGCTCCGCCCAGCACGCCGATCAGGTCGCCGTCGAGCGGGCCGCATTCCACCATCGGCGGCGCCGCGCGGACCGCGCGCGGGCGCTGCTGGACGATCACCGGCGGCGGTTCCTCGATGTAGACGGGGGCCGGGGCGTAATGCACGACCGGCGGCTCCTCGTAGACCACCACCGGCGGGGGACGGCGGACGATCACCACGCGCCCGTCGCCATAGCCGCCGTCGATGTAGCCGTGATCGTAGTAGCGGGCCCGCTCGCGGTCATGGCGCTCGCGCTCGTGGTGGCGCTCCTGCTTGGCGCGCCAGCCGTGGGCCGGCGCCCAATCGGGAGGATCGGCGAGGACCGGGGACGCTCCAGCGCCCAAGGCCGCCACACCGGCAAGCAGCGCGATGGCGATGGATTTGGGGGTGAAGCGGATGTGCGTCATGATGGCTCCAGGATACGTCTCATCCGGATGAACATCCGGGGGTCGAGTCTTCATCCATCCGACCGCTCCAAGGGGCGTGATCTTTTTGGGGTGCGCGAAAGGGGTAGCCCGTCCTTGGCTTGCTCCGCCGTGCCCCTCACGCCCACACCGGTTCGGGAAGGCTCTCCGTCAGCAGGGCCGTGACCATCTCCACCCCCGCGCTCCGCGCCGCGCTTCCGGTCAGCAGCGCCAATTCGGTTTCCGGCAGCGCCGGCAGGCCGTCCGCCACGCCGAGGAAGCGGGCGCCGGGCGGCAGGGCGCTGTGGGGGAGCACGCTGACGCCCAGCCCGCCGGACACCGCGGCGCGCACCCCGGCGTGGTTGGGGCTGGAATAGGCGACCCGCCAGCGCCGTCCGGCGCGCTCCAGCTCGTGCACCGCGCGGTTGCGGTAGACGCAGCCCTGCGGGAACAGCACCAGCGGCAGCGGGTCCTCGCGGTGCAGGTCCTCCGCCGCCGGGCCGACCCAGCAGAGCGGCTCCCGCCACGCGCGCAGCGCGCCGGGGCGGCCGGGTTCCTGCTTGACCAGGGCGATGTCGAGGTCGCCGCACTCCACGTCGGCGCGCAGCCGCACCGACAGGGCGCAGCGCACGTCCAGCCGCAGCCGCCGGTTCGCCCGCGCGAAGTCGGCGAGCAGCAGGGGCAGCCGCTCCACCGCGTAATCCTCCGGCACGCCCAGCCGCACCACCTCCGCCGCCGGGCGCCCGGAGAGGACGGCGTTCGCCTCGTCGTTCAGCGCCAGCAGCCGGCGGGCGTAGCCGAGCAGCCGTTCCCCGTCGTCGGTCAGCACGACGGCGCGGCTGTTGCGGTCAAGAAGCGGCAGGCCGACCTGCTCCTCCAGCCGGCGGATCTGCTGGCTGACCGTCGATTGCGTCTTGTGCACCCGCTCGCCGGCCCGCGTGAAGCCGCCGGCGTCCACCACCGAGACGAAGGTGCGCAGCAGGCCCAGATCCATCTCGCGCATCGGATCGACCATTCACGTTTCGAATGCAATGAATGATATCATCCAATTTCCAAATGAAAAGGTCCCGCGCCATCCTCTCTCCGACGCGCACCATTCCGCATGGGAGAGGACCGGCCATGACGCACGCTGCCACGCACCCCTTACCCCTGACCGACCCGCGGGCGGCGCCGCTCGCCCTGGTCGTGCCCTTCTGCCTCGCGTGGAGTTCGGCCTTCGCCGCCGGAAAGGTCGGGCTGGCCGACTGCCCGCCGCTGCTGCTGCTGGCCTTCCGCTTCCTGATCGCCGGGGTGCTGCTGGCCGCGGTCGCGGCGTGGCAGGGCGAGTACCGGGGGATGGCCGGACGGACGCTTGGCCTGCTGGCGCTGCTCGGCCTGCTCAACCACGCGCTCTATCTGGGGCTGAGCTACAGCGGCATGACCCACGTGTCGTCCGGCCTCACGGCACTGATCGTCAGCGCCAACCCGGTGCTGACCGCGGCGCTGGCCGCCCTGCTGCTGGGCGAGGCGATGACCCGGCGCAAGGCGGTGGGGCTGGCGCTGGGGGTGGCCGGGGTGGCGCTGGTGGTGCGCGGACGGCTGGGCAGCGGGACCGACGCGCCGCTGGGCATCGCGCTTGCGGTCGGCGCTCTGGTGGCGCTGTCGGCGGGGACCTTGCTGTTCAAGCGGCTGGCGCCGCGGACCGGGCTGCTCGCCGGCACCGGGGTGCAGGTGCTGGCGGCGGGGCTGGCGCTGTTGCCCCTCGGGCTGCTGCTGGAGGACGCCGGGTCGATCCGGCTGACCGCCGGCTTCGCCGGGTCGCTGGTCTATCAGGCTTTGGTGGTGTCGATCGGCGGCTACCTGCTGTGGTTCCGCCTGCTGCAGCGGACGAGCGCCACGGAGGCCAGCGCCTATCACTTCCTGATGCCGCCCCTGGGCATGCTGTTCGGCTGGGCGCTGCTGGGCGAGACGGTGCAGCCCTGGGACCTGCTGGGCATCCTGCCGGTTGCGCTGGGCATCCGGCTGGTGACGCGGGGGTAAGGAGCGTATCCTGGCAAAAGGGATACGCCTTTCGCGGGGGATCAGGTTGCGCCCTGCGATTGTTACGTTTTCATGACGTCCCACTCTCCATCGTCCTGTTGTTGAGGCCCACACGCCGGGAGGCCCGCCATCTCGACCGCCGCCGTCTCGCCCACCCTGGTCCTGATCGACATCCTCGGCGCCGTGGCGCTGCTGCTGTGGGCGCTGCGGCTGGTGCGGACGGGCGTCTTCCGGTGGGGCGGGGCGGCGGTTCGCCGCTGGGTCGGCTACGGCACGCGCAACCGTCTGGCCGCCTTCCTGGCCGGGGTCGCCGCGACCATCGCGGTGCAGAGCAGCACGGCCACCGCGCTGATGACCGCCTCCATGGCCGGGCAGGGCTTCATGACCACCCCCATGGCGCTGGCGGTGATGCTGGGCGCCGACGTCGGGACCAGCCTCGTCGCCCGGTTGCTCGCCATCGATCTGCATTGGCTGTCGCCCAGCCTGCTGCTGCTCGGCGGGGCGCTGCACGCGCTGGGCGGCGAGCATCGCGGGCGGCGGGCGCTGGCCCGCATCCTGGTCGGCATCGGGCTGATGCTGCTCGCCCTGAAGCTGCTCGGCGCGGCCACCCTGCCGGTCCGGGAGTCGGCGCTGGTCCAGGCGATGCTGGAGGCGTTGGGCGGCGAGCCGCTGTTCGCGCTGATCGTCGCCGCGGCGCTGACCGCGGCGGTGCATTCCAGCCTCGCCACGGTGATGCTGGCGGGGTCGCTGGCCGGAGCGGGGGTGATCGGGACCGAGACGGCGGTGGCGCTGGTCCTGGGCGCCAATCTGGGCGGCGCCGTGCCGGCGGTGCTGGCCACGGCGGCCGACGGCGCGCCGGCGCGGCGGGTGCCGCTGGGCAACCTGCTGGTGCGGGTGACCGGGTCGCTTCTGGCCCTGCCGCTGGTGCCCATGGCGTCGTCGTTCCTGGCCGGCATGGCCCCGCTGACGGCGGTGGTCAGCGCGCACGTCGCCTTCAACGCCGCGCTGGCGCTGCTCTTCCTGCCGCTGGTGACTCCGCTCGCCCGGCTGACCGAAGGGCTGCTGCCCCAGCCGGAGGACGCGGGCGAGGACGCGGCGACGCCCCGGCATCTCGACGAGTCGGCGCTGGAGACGCCCTCCGTCGCCATCGCCGGCGCGGTGCGCGAGACGCTGCGGCTGGGCGATCTGGTGGAGGATATGCTGTGCCGCAGCCTGACCGCTCTGCGCCAGAACGACGAGCGCCCGATCGCCGAGGTCAGCCGCGCCGACGACCGGGTGGACCGGCTGCACACCGCCATCAAGCTCTACCTCGCCAAGCTCGGGCGCCGTCACCTGGATGTGGAGGAGACCCGGCGGGTCGACGACCTGATGGCCTTCGCCATCAACCTGGAGCACATCGGCGACATCATCGACAAGAGCCTGATGGAACTCGCCGCCAAGCGCATCCGCCACCACCTGCATTTCGCGCCGGAGGATTTCCGCGAGGTCGAGGAGCTGCACCGCCGCACGGTGGAGAACCTGCGCACGGCGCTGGGCATCCTGATCGGGGAGGACCGGCGGCTGGCCCGCCAGCTCGTCGCCGGCAAGGACGCGGTGCGGGCGCTGGAGCGCACCGCCACCGCCCGCCATCTCGACCGCGTGCGCCGCGGCGATGCCGCGAGCATCGAGACCAGCGCCCTGGTGCTGGACATCCTGCGCGACCTGAAGCGCATCAACGCCCATGTCGCCGCGGTCGCCCTGCCGATCCTCGATCAAGTGGGGGAACTCAGCGAGAGCCGCCTGAAGGTGGTCGGGCTGCCCCGGCTGGAAAGCCGCGACGTGTAGGGGCGGAAGGCCGCGGGGTTACTGCGGCATCTCCCCGGTCAGGGTGGCGCTCAACCCCTGCAGCAGGCCGAAGCGGCACCCCTCGCCGAAGGTGGCGCGCAGCCGCGCCGGGTCGCCGATCGACACGCGGATGTCGCCGGCCCGCGCCGGCTGGTGCTGGCGGCGCACCCGGCTGGCGCACAGCTCCTGCAGCACCTCCAGCAGCATCAGCAGCGAGGTCGGGCGGCCGGTGCACAGGTTGAAGACCTCCGCCCCCTGGGGGTGGCGCTCCATCGCCTTGACGAGGACATTCACCACGTCGCCGACGAACACGAAGTCGCGGACCTGTTCGCCGTCGCCGAAGATCGTCACGTCCTCGCCCTGCGCCACCCGGCGGGCGAAGATCGAGATCACCCCGGAATAGGGCGAGGAGGGGTCCTGCCGCGGCCCGTAGATGTTGAAGAAGCGGAAGCCCGTCGTCGGCACCCCGTGGATGGCCCAGGCGACGTTGGCGTGCAGCTCGCAGCCCAGCTTGTCCACGCCGTAGGCGGACAGCGGGCGGGTTGCGGCGTCCTCGCGCAGCGGGGTGGCCGTGTTGTCGCCGTAGACCGCGGCGGAGGAGGCGTAGACCACCGGCACCGGGTTGCCGTTGCGGGCGCTGCGCGCCGCCTCGAAGACGGTGACGGTGCCCGACAGGTTGGTGCGGTGGGTCTCCGCCCACAACTCGCGCGAGCGCTGGACCGACGCGACGGCGGCCAGATGGAACACGCCGTCCACCCCCTGGATCGCCTGATGGACGGCGTCCGGATCGGCGACGTCGCCGACCACCAGCTTCGCCAGCAGCGGCTTGTTCTCCAGGCGGCCGGTGCTCATGTCGTCCAGGATGGTGACCCGGTGCCCGTCGCCGATCAGCCGGTCAGCCAGATGCGATCCGATGAAGCCGCAGCCGCCGGTCACGAGAAAATGGGCCATCCGCCGTCCTTTCCACCATCGCTAAGCATGGCTTCATAGTGGCGAGGGGGGGCTGGACCGACCAGACCATCTTAGGGGTAGGGGATGGCGCATGGGGTGCGCCGGTTCTGGCCGTTCGGGGTGCGGCACCCCGAATCGGCGGCGTATCGGGGGCGTTTTCCGACACCCTCGCGGCGGGCAGGCGGGACCGAGGGTTCAACAGCCTTATCCACCGTCTTATGCACTTTTTTGTGGATAACTTCGGTCAAGAGGGCCGGTGGCCGTCATGATGCCTCCCGGACACATTGTGTGCCGGAAGACACAGCGGGATAATGCAGGCCCGCCGTCCTTTTGGCCCGCCGCTCGATGGCTTGCCGTTGGTCGGCGGCCGTCAGCCGGGCTCGGAGTGCGGTGCCGCGGACAGCAGGCGGGCCACCGCCTTGCGCAGTTCCTCATTGAGGAAGGGCTTGTAGAGCACCGCGTCCGCCGCGAACATCTCGGCCATCTTCAGGGCGTAGCCGGCGGGAAGGTTCGGCGCCCCGCCCGACATGGCGAGCACCTGCGCGCCGGGGTTGCGGGTGCGCGCGGCCTTGATGACCTCCACCCCGTCGGCCTCCGGCATCAGCACGTCGGTGACGATCAGGTCGAAGAGCGCGCCGCCGTCGAGCAGGGCGATGGCGACGCGGCCGTTTTCCGCCTCCACGACCTCATGGCCCGCCTGTTCGATCACTTCGGTGACCGCCAGCCGCACGGCGGCCGAATCCTCAACGACCAGCACCTTCGCCATGAACCAGCATCCCATGTGTCGTTTGGCCCGGTCCGCCGGGCGGGGCGGTGGGCAGGTCGATGATGAAGGACGTTCCGCGTCCGAGGGTGCTCTCGACCCAGACGTCGCCGCCCCCGTTCCGCACGATACCATATACCACCGAAAGCCCAAGCCCCGTCCCTTTCCCGACCGGTTTGGTGGTGAAGAAGGGGTCGAACACACGCTGGCGTGTCCCCTCGTCCATCCCCGTGCCGGTGTCGGTCACGGTCAGCCGCACATACCGGCCTTCGCCGAGTTGGCGGAGGGGCGTGTCCCGTTCCTTGATGGTCAGGGAACGGGCGTCGATGGTCAGGGTGCCGCCCTGCGGCATGGCATCGCGGGCGTTCTGAATCAGGTTGAGGAGGACCTGGGTCAGTTCGGTCGCGGTGATCGTCACCGCGTCCAGGCCGGGCTCAAGACGCGTGCGCGTCCCGATGGAGGGCGGCATCGACGGGGCGGCAAGCTCCAGGGCCGAATGAACGGCGTCCTCGAGGTTGCCCGGCGGCGAGTCCGCCACCTCGACGCGGGCGAACTGGAGGACGTCGCGCATGATCGTGCGGGCTTTCACCCCGCTGTCGTGGACGGCGTTCAGGTAGGCCTGGAGCTTGCGATCCTCGCCGGCGCGGGCGCGGGCCAGATCGGACAGGCTGATGACCGGCTGCAGCAGGTTGTTGATCTCGTGGGCGAGGCCGCCGACGAGGCTGCCGAGCGCCGCCATGGTCTGCTTCTGCCGCGCCGCTTCCGCCGACTGGCGCCGCGCGCTGATGTCGCTGGTCGTGCCGCGGTAGCCGAGAAAGGTGCCGTTGCCGTCATAGCGCGGCGTGCCGCTGACCATCACCCAGCGCGCCGCCCCTCCCGGCGAGGCGAGCGGGAAGGAGAGGCGGCGGAAGGGCTCCCGCCGGTGCAGCGCCTCGATCAGGATGGGGAAATCCTCCTCCGGACGGTTGCGGTCCAGGAGATCGGCGTGGGTGAAACCGAGAAGCTCCGCCCCGCCCCGCCCGGTGGACTCCTGGGCGCGCGGCGACAGGGCGGTGAAGCGCCCGCGCTCGTCGGTTTCCCAGAACCAGTCGTTGGAGCATTCCAGAAGCGCCCGCCAGCGCGCCTCGCTCTCGCGCAGTTCGGCGGTGCGGGTGGCGATCAGCGCCTCCAGGCCGCTCAGATGGTCGCGCAGGGCCTCCTCGCTGCGGCGCATCCGGTAGAAGGCGAGGTCGTAGGGATTGCGCAGCGCGGTGACGATGATCGCCCGGTAAAGGAGGTAGAAGGACAGGATCTTGATGAAATGCCCCAGCGCGTTCACCACCCCGTGCGGACGGTCGTAGAGCGTGAAGATCAGCTCCTGCGGGGCCAGCAGCGCGATGCCGGCGAAGGTCAGGCCGAACACCCGGGGCTCGAACTGCCGTCGCCGGCCGCACAGCAGCAGGCAGGCGACGACCGCCGCGGCGCTGAACGCGTATTCGGCTCCGATCTTGAAGGGCGTCAGGCCGACGCCGGGAACGAAGGCGTCCGGCATGATGCCGAAGGTGAAGATCGACAGCAGGCTGCAGGCGACGACGGTGGCCTGGATCAGCAGCACGTCGCCGGCGCGCAGCCGCGTTTCGGTCAACAGCGGGGCGGCCAGGAAAACCGCGGCCTGGAGGGCGCGGGCGGCGATCCAGAGCTGGGTGGACTGGTTGGCGCCGGCCTCGCCGATGACGTTCATGCCGGGAAAGGCGATGGCGTGGAGCAGGTCCAGCAACGCGATGCCCGGCATGGACAGGCCGACGAAGGCAAGGAACGGCGACTGGTTCGTATCGCGCGTGTTCCAGGCGATCGTGAAGATCGTCATGGAGATGGCCACGGCGAACAGCTCGGCGCAGAGATGGAACAGCAGGTAGTTGTGACGGACCAGCGCCGCCAGAACCGCGGTGAGGATCAGCAGGGCGGCCAGGCCGGACAGGAAGGAACGGTCCCCGAGCCATCGGGCAAGCATCGGTCGGATGGCGGACGGCTGGGTCCCGCTCATAACGGTCGGCTCCGCGGTGGACGGGAGGGGCGGCCCACGGATGGCCCGGTCGGACGACCGCGCACGCCGCTGGACCGATCAACACACCAAATCCCGTCGCGGCGCAAGCCGGACGTTGAGCACCGTCACCGGTCGCGACATTTCCTCACAGGAGAGCGGTGGCCGCCGTCCTGTTCTCGGGACATGCGCCGTTCAGCGGGAACACCGCCTGACAATCAGCCTTCCTTGGCGGGCTGGGCCGGAGGCAGGTCGAAGGGCGTGCTGACGAAGGGGTCGCCGCGGCCATGGCCGGCCCGGTCGTGACCTTTCTCGGTCGCCGCCTTGCGGTAGTAGCCGACGATGAACACGCGGACCGCGTTGGCCAGCGACACGGCGTTGCCGCGCGACCGGCGGGACTGCGAATCCAGGCGGTCCTTGAGATCGCTGCACAGCTCGTCCACGGTCAGGTCTTCCCGGTGGCAGATGTCGTCCAGCGCTTCCCAGTAGGACGGCTCCAGCCGAAGCTGCGTCGGGTTGCCGAACAGCTTGACGGTGCGTGCCACCAGAGGGATGGCGTTCAGCGGCGATGGCGCGTTGGACGCCTGTGAATCCTGACCCGACATAGCCCTGTATTCCTTGACTGTCAGCCGTGTTTCATGTCGTTCAGCCAATATAGCGTGATTGAAAAAATTTGCGACGATAAAACTCGGCGGATGTGCGCGGTGGCCTTATGGCACGTCGCCCGACTCTCCTGCCATGTCCTTAAGCATGTATAGATTGGTGATGATGATAAAACCTTTGTTATAGGTAATCGCTCCGGCGCTGCGCAATGCACGCAGGCTTTTGTTCACCATCTCGCGTGTGACACCCAGCATCGACGCCAGCGCCTCCTGGGACACCGGCTGGTTGATGCGCAGCCCGGCGGGCGTCTTCTGCCCATAGGTGTCCGCCAGCAACAGGATGCGCCGGGCCAGCCGGCGCGGCACGTCGTGGAAAACCGCATCCTCGATGTTTTCCGACACCCAGCGCAACCGTTCGCACAGCACACCCATCATGCGGATGCACAGGGAAGGATGCCGTTCCAGGAAGGCGATGAATTCCGGGCGGTCGATGCGGAACAGCTCCGCCGGGCGCAGCGCGGTGGCTCCGGCGGTGCGGTCCTTGCCGTCGATCAACGCGATTTCCCCCAGCACGTCGCCGGGGTTCAGGATGTTGAGCAGCATCGTCTTGCCGTCCTCCGACGAGGTCGAGACGGCGATCTGCCCCTTCATGATGGCGTACAGGCAATCGCCGGGATCGCCCTTGCTGAACACGGTCTGGTTTTCGTGGAACCGCGAGACCCGGCCGAGCGCGACCAGCTCCTGCATCCGGTCGTCGTCGAGGATGCCAAACATTCGGTTGCGCCGCAGGATGCCGGCGACGTCCTTCAGTAAGGCCATGGCGTTCGCGGTCCCGGTTGAGTGCCGTCGGACCGTTGATGGCACCCGGCGGACGATCAGTCCAGCGGATTCCCCATCCGGTCGTGCGCGCCGTCGCGCAGGGCGCGGTCCCACAGCGCGGTGTGCTCGAAATGGAAGCGCGCCTCGGGCGCCCGCCCGCCGTCCGACGCCCAGCGGCGCATGGTTCGGAGCAGGTCGAGCGCGTCCTCGCGCTTCTGGTCGCACCGCCCGTTGGGCAGCCAGTGGCGCAGGTCGGCGAGTTCCTCCTCCGGCAGGCCCTCGGCGGCGGCGAGGCGGAACACCCGGCCATAGCCGCGTTCGCGGTAGGGCAGGGCCTTGGCGATGGCCTCCAGCCGCCGCGCCGTGGCGGTGGGAACGATGCCCTCCTGCGCCGCGTCCGCCAGCGTGCGGCGGATGTTGACCATCGCTTCGGACAGGCTGGGATAGCCGAGTTCCGCCGGGCCGTGGATCACCGCCACCTCGTCGTCGTCCTCCAGCCGCCCGTCCCGGAAGGCTTCGAAGACGGCGCCGACACCGATCATCCCGAAGGGGTGCAGTTCCGCGGCGCGCAGGGCGCCCATGCTCGACGCTCCGAACACCGCCACGCCCTGCTGGATGGCGTGCAGGATCTCCTTGTGCCAGACGGACGGGATGTTCTCGAAGTAGCCGTCGACGATGCCGATGGCCCGCGGCTTGCGCGCGCACAGCCGGATGATGTCGCCCTGGGCGACCGGCGGCAGATAGGTGGCGTCGAGGCGCCGGGCGGCCTCGGCGCGGGGCAGGGTGGGGCCGAGGAAGACGTAAAGGCCGTCCGACGTCTGCATGGGGGTCTCCGCCTTCGCTCTCATTGCACTTTGTATTGTCCGGCCGGCTTCAGACGCCGGCCACGGCGCGCGCCCTTGCGCCCATCGCGTAGTCCGGCGAGGAGTCCAGCCCCTCCAGGCCGGGAATGACCAGACGGACCACGGCGATGCCGAACTCCGGCTTGGTCAGGTCCACCGCCACCGCCTCCTCGATGCCGGCGGCGCGCAGCCGGTCGAGCTGGCAGGCCAGATCCTCCTCGACGGTGGGGCCGGCGAGGCTGGGGATCGCGGCGAAGTCGCGGCACCCGACGCCCTCGGTGATCAGCGCCGTCCAGCGCGCGTGCTGCGCCGGGTCGAGGTGGCGTTCGTATTCGGAGCGGGGCATGTCGTCGCGGGCCCCGGCGATGAAGGTCAGCCGGCTCTGCGCCGCCTCGGTCAGGGCGCGGGACAGCGCGATCTCCGGCGCGGCGTGGCAGCCCATGCCCATGGCGGGGCGGACGCTGTGCTGCGGCGCGTCCTCCCGCGTCGCGATGCGGCAGAGGATGGCCGGCAGGCCGATGTCGCTGGTGATGTCCCACAGGCCGACCGCGACCCCCGCGTCGTCGAAGCGGTCGAGCAGCGAGCGGCAGACCGGATCGGCGACGCTGGCCGGATCGATCCGGGTGGCGGCCTGGGCCTCCGGAGAGGCGAGGCGCCACAGGGTGGCGGCGTCGCGCTCGACCAGTTCGGTCATGGCGTGCGCGGTCGCCTCGGCGAGGCTGTTGCCCGAGGCCAGCCCGTTCGACCCGGCGAGGAAGCAGCCGGACCCCGGCGGCATCGGCAGCGTGAAGTTCAGATGGACCGTCTCGAAGGGCACCCACGTCCGCCCGCCGCCCAGCAGATCGTCGCCCTCGATCCACAGCATCGGGGTGTGGGGGGTGAAGGCGCTGGTCGACAGCCGCGGCAGGCGGGCCACGTCAACCACCCGGTGGGTCCAGCGCAACTCGTCGTAGCTGGCGTATTTCAGGGGCAGGGTGATGCGTTCGGCGTGGTAGCTCTCGATCGACTCCATGACGCCCGACGCCTTGGCGGCGGCCAGAGTCACGCCCTTGCCCTGGGCGACGGAGACGGAGCGCGCGTTCGGCCGGGTCACCATGACGACCGGGATGCCGACGCGGTCCAGCCCCGTGACGTTCGCCACCCGCGTGATGCCCATGACGGGAAGGAAGGGGGCGGCGCGGGCCAGAGTCTGCTCCGGCGTGGCGATCCGGTGGGTTCCGGTGGTGTGGACCTTCAGCGGCTGGTCGGACATGGCCGGGTCCCGGGCGATGCCGCGGACGAAATCGAGGGGCATGGGGGTGGATCTCCGCCAGGGTGCGCCGCCACGGGATGCCCGTGGTGAAGCGGAAGGAACGCCGGCGAAGCAGGAGGGCCGGGCGGGGACCGTGGCAGGCCGGTCAGGATAACCACCGGCCGCCACGGCCCGAAGAACAGGCCCGACGGACGGGCCCAGGCGGTTTGCCCGCCGGTCAGAGGCCCGGGGTGATCGCGTGGCGGGCGGCCTCGTGGTCGTCGCTGTTGAAGGCGCGGCGGTCGCCGATGCGGGCGGTGGCGGTCAGCGCGGCGGCCGGCTCGGCAACCTCGGTCACGCCCTGGGCGGTCACGGCGAAGAGACGGCCGTCGGCACCACGGATGAGGGCGGTCTGGTCGATGATGGCGGTCATGGGAACAGCTCCTGGGCGTGGGGTTTCGAGGAACCGCGGAATACTGCGGTATGTCGAAACCTTGGCCGCGATGACCCGTCCGGACTGTGAAGAACTTCACATGCCGGACGCCCCTTGCCTGGGTAAAAATCGCCTACACGCGCACACACGCATGTTCAGTCCCGGAAAAATTCCGGCGACCCGGGAAAAATTCGCCAGGCCGAGAAGCGGCCAGCCGAGACAGGAGCGTACCGATGAAGTTGGACCGCCGCATTCCCCGCAGCCTCGACGAGATGGCCGACCTCAGCTCGCTCGCGGCGCCGCCCGCCGTGGTGACGCGCTCGCTGACGATCGGGGGCGCCGCGCCAGCCTGCGGCTGGAGGCGACGATCTGGGACGGGCTGAAGGACATCGCCAAGTCCCAGGGCAAGTCGCTTGAGGCGCTGTGCGCCGACATCCACGACAGCCGGACGGAGGGCATTCCCTTCGCCACCAGCGTCCGGGTCTATGTGCTGAACCATTTCCGCAGCACCGCCGCAGGCACCACCACGCTCGTGGCCTGACGCTCCGCCGGGGCGTTACCGGATCGGGTCAAGCTGCCTCACGTCAAGCTGCCTCACGTCACCGGGCTGGACGCCGCGAGGCAGCGGCGGAAGGCCCGGCAGCGGTCGGCGAGCGGCAACATGGACAGCTGGCGGCTCATCGTCTCGGCAGCCGCCAGATGCTCCATGGCCTCGCGATGCTGGCCGACGGCGGTGAAGGCCTGGGCCAGGGCGAAGTGCGACCAGCCCTGCTCGGACAGCTGGCCGGCGTCCGTCGCGATGCCCAGCGCCTGGGCGGCGCAGCCGATCGCGGTCTCGTGCTGCGCCGTTTCCAGGGCGAGATCGGACATCCAGTTCAGAATGCGCGGCCTGGGCAGCGAGTGATTCAGGATGTGCGCCTGCTCCAGGCTGGCGTTGAGCAGCCGCGCGCCCTCCGCGGCACCGCCGGTGCGGGCGATGGCGTAGCCCAGCGCGCCCAGCGTGATCGGCTGGAAGATGTGCAGGCGCGTCGCCTCGGTGATTGTGATGGCGTCCTTCAACAGCGGCAGCGCTTCGGCGAAGCGCTCGCCGATGATGTGGACCAGCGCCAGATGGACCTTCACCGACGACACGGAGAAGGCGTGCCCGACCTCCTCCGCGATGTCGAGCGCGTGGAGCATCACCCGGACGGCCTCGTCGTCGCGCCCCAGCTCGGCGAGGCAGCGGCCCTGGTAGGCGGCGGTGATCGCGACCGCCACCGCGGTCAGGCCGAACCGCGCGCGGGGAGCGTGAGCCAACGCCAAACTGCGCGCCTGCTCCAGCTTCTCCTGGGCCTCCGGGAAATAACCCTTGTCCACCAGCATGCCACCCAGACGCATCAGCCCCTGGATGCGCAGCTCCATCGTCCCCCGGTTGCCCAGATGCTCGAGCGCGCTGCGGCTGAGCGCGATGGCCCCGTCGAGCACGCCGTAGACCCATTGGAAGGACGCCTTGAGCGAGGTCGCGCGGGCGTAGCGGATGCGGTCGCCGATGCCCAGCGCCATGTCCCGCGCCTCCTCCAGCGGGTCGCCGGCCAGCTGGCGCCCCTGCGGCAGCAGGACGAGGGGAATGTTGATCCACAGGTCGATCCGCCGCTGGGTGTTGCGACGGGTGTCCGGCAGATGGTCCAGCGCCTTCAGCGCCTGCTCGTAGAAGCGTCCGGCGTCGAAATGCTTGCAGCGCATTTCCGCGCGGCGCCCGGCCCGGCGGCCGTAGGCGCAGGCGAGCGGCCAATCCTCGGCGTAGAAGGCGTGATGGGCGATCAGCTCCGCCCGGTTCGGCAGGTTGCGGTCGGATCGCCGCCGCAAGGCGTGCAGGACCCGCCCGTGCAGCGGCTGGCGTTCCCGCTTGGTCAGGGTGGCGTAGGCGACCTCCTGGACCAGCGCGTGACGGAAGGTCAGTTCCAGGTTCGGCAGCAGGCGGGAGCGCGCGAAGAAGCCGCTCTGCTCCAGCCGGGCGAGGGCCGCCGGGAGGTCGGCGGCGGGAATGGGGGACACCGCGCGCAGCAGGCCCAGATCGACCGAGGTGCCGATCACCGCGGCGTGCATCAGGACCCGCCGCGGGTCGGGTTCGAGAGCGTCGATCCGCGAGGCCAGCAAGCCGTGCACCGTGGCCGGCAGGACCATCCGGGCGTCGGTCTTGCCCAGCCGGTAGCGTCCCGGACTGCCGACGATGACCCCGGTGGTCTCCAGCGTGCGCAGCGATTCCTCCAGATAGAGCGGCACGCCCTGGCTCTGCGTCGCCACGCGCGCCTTCAGGTCGGCCAGCGACGGGCTGTGGCCGAGCCAATGGTCGAGGAACTCGTCGGCCTGCAGCGGCTCCAGCGGTTCGAGCGTGATGGCGCGGACGGAGTCCGGCGCGGACCAGCCGCCGGGCGCGTCGGGCCGCGAAGTGACCAGGACGAAGACCCGGGCGTCCTCCGTCCCTTCGGCCAGGGCATCCAGCAACCGGTTGGTCAGCCCGCGCGTCCAGTGCGCGTCCTCGACGAGGATCAGCAGCGGGCGCTCCATGGACAGCTCGCGGATCGCCGCGACCAGCCCCTCGACGCTGAAATCGGCTTTCTGGGCGGGATCGAGCCCCTGCCACAGCGGATGGACGGAGGGCTGGCCGAGCAGCTCCCGCATCGCCTCGCCGGCCAACTCGCCGCCGTTGCGCGCGGCGGCGGCGGTCAGGCGCGCCACCGCCGAGCCCTCCTTCAGCATGCCTTCCGCCGGGCCGTCCGCCGCTCCGCAGACCGAGAGGGCAAGGCAGCGGGCCGCCGCCTCCAGGTCGTCGGGGTCGCCCAGGCGGCGAATCGGGAACTGCGGCCAGATGGTTGTGGTGAAGGCCGCCGCCTCCGGGCTGCGCATCAGCTCTCCGGTCAGCCGGGATTTGCCGATGCCGGCCTCCCCGATCAGGATCGCGCAGGCGCCGCGGCCCTGTTCGGCCTGTCGCAGCGCGCCGGTCAGCACCGCCAGCTCCGGCTGGCGCCCGACGAACAGGGTGCCTTCGGCGGACAGCAGGTCCATCGCCGTGCGCCGCATCGCCCGCGCCGCCTCCAGCGCGAAGGCGGTCACCGGCTCCGCCGCGGCGGAGAGGCGCAGCGTGCCCGCCGGGCGGACGGTCAGGCCCGTGGGCACGAGATCCAGCGTCTCGCGGCTCAGCAGCACGCTGTTGGGGTGCGCCCGCTGCTGCAGCTTGGCCGCGACATGCACGGTCTCGCCCACCGTGCGGTAGTCGGTCCACACGCCCGTCTCGATGATCTGGGCCACCACCTCGCCCGAGCTGATGCCGATCCGCATCTTGAACTCGTCCGAATCGATGGCCGAGCGGGCGATGTCCTGCGCGGCGAGGCAGGCGCGCAACGCGTGGTCCTCCAGCGCCGAGGGGGCGCCGAACACCGCCATGATGCCGTCGCCCAGCACCTGGGCCACCGTGCCGCCGTAGCGCTCCACCGCGTCGGTCAGGACCTGCAGGATGGTGAGAAGGGTCTGGTCGGCCTCTTCCGGGTCGCGGCCCGACACCATGCTCGAGGATTCGACGATGTCGGCGAACAGGACGGTGACGACCTTGCGTTCCGCGCTGTTGCGCCGGGCCGCCCCGCCATCCGGCGCTTCGGCCGGGCGGGCGGCGCCGGCTGCGGGCATGGGGCCGCAGGACGCCTCCCGAGGCGCCGCCATGGGCATCGGTTGCGGTCCGCCCAAGTCCATGTCCGTTCCGGCCATCGAAGCCCCCCTGCGGAGCGTCATCGGCATGTTAGAGGAAAGAAATTCAAATGCGCAGACATTCAAAACAACGGATTGGCATTTTTGTTCTGAACGAGGCAGCGTAACATATGTTGGTATGCTTTCTTATGCAATCCGCAAGCGGCGGCCCGTCCCACCCTGCATTCCGGCCGTGTCGAGGCGTTTCCACCGCAAGGAATGGTGTCGCGTGAAAAAATAGGCTTGCCTTGGTCGCCTCCGGGGCGTATACGGGCGCTCCTCCGCTGGAGCGGCGCGGGCGTAGCTCAGGGGTAGAGCACAACCTTGCCAAGGTTGGGGTCGAGGGTTCGAATCCCTTCGCCCGCTCCAGATCACAGCGCGACGGTACGAAAAAGGGCGGCCTTGCGGGCCGCCCTTTTCGCGTTTCCAGAGTTGGTCTTTCCAGAGTCGGTCGCGAGGCAGGCCGGTGGCGGGCCCTTCGGCCCGCCGTGCCGGGTCCGGCCCGCCGGTGTCACCACAGGGCCAGCGACAGCTCGTAGAAGATCGCGCCGACGATGGCGGTCGCCGGCAGGGTGATGACCCAGGCCATGACGATGCCCTGCGCCAGCCCCCAGCGCACGGCGCTGGTGCGGCGGGCGGCGCCGACGCCGATGATGGCGCCCGTGATGGTGTGGGTGGTGCTGACCGGCACGCCGAGCCACGTCGCGACGAACAGGGTGATGGCCCCGCCGGTCTCCGCGCAGGAGCCCTGGACCGGCTTCAGGTCGGTCAGCTTGGAGCCCATCGTCTTGACGATGCGCCAGCCGCCGAACAGCGTCCCCAGCCCCATCGCGGCCTGGCAGGTGATGACCACCCAGAAGGGCACGTGGAAGGTCTCCCCCAACAGGCCCTGCGAATAGAGCAGGACGGCGATGATGCCCATGGTCTTCTGCGCGTCGTTGCCGCCGTGCCCCAGGCTGTAGAGCGCGGCGGAGCCGATCTGGATGTGGCGGAACAGCCGGTCGACCGCGAAGGGCGTGGTGCGCCGGAACATCCAGGACACCGCCACGATCATCACGCTGGCCAGCAGGAAGCCGACCACCGGCGAGACCACGATGGCCGCGGCGGTCTTGGCCAGACCGGACACCACCACGGCGTCCAGCCCGGCCTTCGCCACGCCGGCCCCGACGAGGCCGCCGATCAGCGCGTGGGAGGAGCTGGAGGGAATGCCCAGCCACCAGGTGAAGACGTTCCAGACGATGGCGCCCATCAGCGCGCCGAAGATGACGTGCGGGTCGACCACCCCGCCCCGACGATGCCGGTGCCGATGGTGGTCGCCACATGCAGCCCGAAGAACAGGAAGGCGATGAAGTTGAAGAAGGCGGCCATCGCGACGGCGGTCCGCGGCGTCAGGACGCGGGTGGAGACGACCGTCGCGATGGAGTTGGCCGCGTCGTGCAGCCCGTTGAGGAAATCGAAGAGGAGGGCGACGCCGATCAGCCCGATGAGGATGGGCAGGGCGAGGGAAGCGGCTTCCATGGGATCAGACCTGTTCGACGATGATGCCGTCGATGGTGTCGGCCACGTCCTCGCAGGCATCGAGCACGCGTTCCAGCAGCTCGATGATCTCGCGTTGAAGGGCGTGGCGATGGGTGATGGGGGCGTCGAGCCCGCCGCTCTCGTCGCGCAGCCGGTGCTTGGCCTCGCGCAGGAGCCGGTCGCCTTCGCTCTCGATCCGCGAGACCTCGGCGGTCATCGCGTGGAGTTGCTCGACGTGCTTGGGGATGTCGCGGAGCAGGGGGATGCCCGCGCTCAGCCGGGCGGTGCAGCGCACGATGGCGTCGGCCTGGGCGTGCATTTCCGGCGTGTAGTCGGTGAAGCCCGCCTCCACGAGGTGACGCGCGGTCTCCTCGATGAGGTTGAGAACGTCGTCCATCCGCTTGCCGAGTTCCTGGATGTCCGAACGGTCGAAGGGCACGATGAAGGTGCGGTGGACGGCGAGCTGGATCTCCTTCTCGATGGCGTCGGCCTCGCTCTCGACCCGGCGGATGGTCTGGAACCGCTCCTCCAGGTCCTGGCCGCTGGCCATCATCGCCCGCAGCGCTTCGGCGCCCGTGGCGACGGTCCGGGCATGGTCGGCGAACAGGTCGAAAAACCGTTCTTCGCGCGGCATCAGGGCCCGGAACAAATTCAGCATGCGTGGTTCTCCAACTTACGCCGGCCTGCAGTGCTGGGGACCCGCACGGACGCGCGCGAGCCTCAGCGTCGCGGCTGGTGTAACATCCCCGGCGCCCGTGGGGAGTCACAAAAGTGTCATGCCGGGCCGCCTTGCGGCGAGATTTCACGGGGGTGCCCGGCGGAAAGACCGGTGATTTGCCGCGGCGGGCCGCTTATCCTGCTGCCGACGGTTTGGCAACGGGGTGGCGCGTGGCAGGGGAAACACGGATCGGTCTGGAAACACGGAACGGCTTGGAAACACAGATCGGCCTGACGGCGGCCATCGTATCGGTGGGCGTGTCCGCGAACGGCGCCGAGCCGCGCGTGGTGACCGTGCGCAGCGGCTTCGAGATCCCCGAATCGCACCGCCGCGGCGACGAGCCGCCGCCCCACCGCGACGCGCTGCCGGGCGCGCCCTTCGATCCCGAGCGCTTCCGCACGCTTCAGGACGGCCTGCGCGCGGTGGCGGAGGACGCGGCCGGGCTGACCCTGCGCTATGTGGAGCAGCTCTACAGCTTCGGTGACCGCTACCGCGATCCGCACGAGCTGTTCGGCGGCCCGCGCTCGCTGGTGGTCGGCTACCTCGCGCTGCTGCGCGAGGCGCCGCTGCGCATCGACGGGGCGGAGTGGCGCGGCCTCTACGAGTTCTTTCCCTGGGAGGATTGGCGCGATTCGCCGCCGGCGCTGCTCGATTCGGTGATCCGCCCGGCCCTGGCCCGCTGGGTCGCCGCGGCGCCGGACGAGCCCGCCCGCGCCCGCCGGGGCGAGCGCGCCCGCATGGCCTTCGCCTTGGACGGTGGGGAGTGGGATTCCGAACGGGTGCTGGAGCGCTACGAGCTGCTCTACGAGGCCGGGCTGGTGGTGGAGGCGTTCCGCGACCACGACCTCGCCCGTCGGGCGGGGGTGGAGGAGCGCACGGTGCGGCTGGAGATGCCGCGCGCGCTGGGCCGTCCGATGGCGCGCGACGGGCGCCGCGTCCTGGCGACGGCGCTGGAGCGGTTGCGCGGCAAGCTGAAATACCGACCCATCGTGTTCGAACTGCTGCCCCCGACCTTCACCCTGCACCAGCTTCAGCAGGTGGTCGAGGCGCTGTCCGGCGAACGGCTGCACAAGCAGAATTTCCGGCGCCTGATGATCTCCGGCGGGCTGGTGGAGCCGACCGGCCGGTATGAGAGCCAGACTGGCGGGCGCCCCGCCGAACTCTACCGCTTCCGCCGCAGCGCCATCCTGGAGCGCACCAGCACGGGGGCCATCGCCGCCCCGGAGGATTGACCATCCCGCCATTGGGGGTATCCTGCCGTCGAAGCCAAAGAAGGGGAGCGAAAGCGCATGACCGATTTCGACAGCACCTGCGACCTCTACGACCGGTTCGAGAAGACCGCCCGCGTCGCCGACCCCGTCTTCCGCGACTTCGGCGGGCGTTGCAAATTCAGCGGCGCCGCGGTGACCGTGAAGTGCTTCGAGGACAACTCCCGCGTCAAGGAGACGCTGGGCACGCCGGGGCGGGGCAAGGTGCTGGTGGTGGACGGCGGCGGCAGCCTGCGCGCCGCCCTGATGGGCGACCTGATCGCCAAGGACGCGGTGAAGAACGGCTGGGAAGGCGTGGTCATCCACGGCTGCGTCCGCGACGCCGCGGTGCTCGCCACGCTGGACCTGGGCATCAAGGCGCTGGCGGCGATTCCGCGCAAGACCGTCCGCAACGGCGAAGGGCAGACGGGCCTGCCGGTGACTCTGGCCGGCATCCGCATCAACCCCGGCGATCGGGTCTTCGCCGACGAGGACGGCGTGCTGGTGCTGGCTCCCGAGGAGTTCGGCGCGGCCGGCTGAGCCCGGCGTTGGACGGCCTTCCCCGGTCCCGGCGGACGGCGGGGGGGATCAACGGAACGGCCCCGTCAGGCAGCAACCTTTTCCCACCCCATCTTCTGGTACCGGTATTCCAGGATCGTCGGCGCCGCGCAGGCGTAGCCGACCCAGACGCCCAGGGTCATCAGGGCGCCGACCGGCCACAGCGGGATGGAGATCAGGATCAGCGCCGCGTGAATCGCGGCGTGCAGCCACTCGGCCTTTTTCGCGAAATAGACCGGGCCGAGCAGAAAGGCCCAGAGGATCTCGCGGTTGGTCACCGCCTCCCGCTGGCCATTCATGGGATTCTCGAACACCATCCCGGACGGAGCCGCCGCCATCCCTGCCTCCCTTTGGTTGTTGTCATTCTATTTGGGGAGGCAGTCTGAACGACGGCGGCCCGGCCTGTCGAGGCCGAAACGACCTTTTCCGGATGGTGGAGTAAAGGCCCGTCCGGCGGAGCCCCGTCGGCGCGCGGGTGGTTCAGGGCCCCTTGTGCGGGGAAACGTTGGGCAGCAGCGCGGCGGCCAGGCCGAGCAGGGGCACGGCCGAGCAGGCCTGGAAGACGAAGCCGATGCCCTTCCAGTCGGCCAGGACGCCGAGCCCGGCGGCGGCCATGCCACCGATCCCGAAGGCCAGCCCGAAGAACAGGCCGGAGACCATGCCGACGCGCCCCGGCATCAGCTCCTGCGCGTAGACGATGATGGCGGGGAAGGCCGAGGCCAGGGCCAGCCCGATCACCGCGCTGAGCGCGATCGTCGCCGTCAGCCCGACGTGGGGCAGCAGCAGCGTGAAGGGCAGGATGCCGAGGATGGACACCCAGATGACCGTCTTGCGCCCGATCCGGTCGCCGACCGGCCCGCCGATGATCGTCCCCGTCGCCACCGCCGCCAGGAAGACGAACAGGCAGAGCTGCGCCGCGTCCGGCTCCAGGGCGAAGCGCTCCATCAGGAAGAAGGTGTAATAGCTGGTGAGGCTGGCCAGATAGACGTACTTGGACAGGATCAGCACCATCAGCACGGCCAGCGCCCGGTTCACCTGCCCGCGGGACAGGCTGGGGTGACGGACCGCGGCGCCGCGGCGGGCCGGGCGGGCGTGGTCGCTGCGCGCGTACCAGCGCCCGATGCCGGTCAACAGCGCCATGCCGCCCAGGGCGGCCAGGGCGAACCAGGACAGGCTCTCCTGCCCGCGCGGCAGGATGATGTAGGCGGCCAGCAGCGGCCCCAGCGCCGAGCCGGCGTTGCCGCCCACCTGGAACAGCGACTGCGCCAGCCCGTGCGCCCCGCCGGAGGCCAGACGGGCGATCCGCGACGCCTCGGGGTGGAAGACGGAGGAGCCGAAGCCCAGCAGGGTCGCCCCGACCAGCAGCGCCGCGTAATTCGGCGCGAAGGCCAGCGTGACCAGCCCGACCAGCGACGCGCCCATGCCGATGGTCAGGGAATAGGGCGCCGGCCGCCGGTCGGTGGCGAGCCCGATGATCGGCTGAAGCAGCGAGGCGGTGATCTGGTAGGTCAGCGTGAGCAGGCCGATCTGGGCGAAGCTGAGGTCGAATCCGCCCTTCAGGATCGGGTAGATCGCGGGCAGCAGGGACTGGATCAGGTCGTTCAGCAGATGGCACACGCTGATCGTCCCCAGGACGGGCAGGGCCGTCCCCCCGGCCTTGGGCCGGGACAAGGTGGTGTCGGTCACGAAAGGAAGCCTTTTTTGGCGCTTGGCCGGGTTTGGCGCTTGGCCTGCGGGCGGGCTGCGCGTTGCTTGGTGTATGGCATCAGACTATGGTGAGCCGTGGCGGCCTGCCACCGCGGTCAGGCCGATTTCTTACGAGACTGGGCCATGGTCCGGAACCTGCGCATCGACACGGTCGAGGACTCGCCCAGCCCGCTGATCGCCCTGGGGCAGGACCATGCGGACGGCACCTTGCTGGCCGCCCACACGCACCGGCGCGGGCAATTGCTGTCCGGGGCGACGGGGACGCTGCTGCTGTCCACCGCCCAGGGGCGCTGGGTGATGCCGCCCCATTGCGGGCTGTGGATTCCGCCGGGCGTCCCGCACGAGGTCCGCATGATCGGGATGGTCATGACGCGGAGCCTTTATCTGGCCCCCGCGTTGGCCGACACCATGCCGGGCCGCTGCGAGGTGGTGGCGCTGTCTCCCTTCTTCCGTAGCCTGATCGGGCGGGCGATCGACGTGCCGGTGGACTACGACCCGGAGAGCCACGACGGCGCGGTGATGGCGTTGCTTCTGCACGAGATGCGGCGGCTTCCGGTGGAACCGCTGTCGCTGCCCTTTCCCGCCCACGCCGCCCTGGCGGAGCGCTGCCGGCGGTTCCTGCAGGAGCCGACGATCCAGGCGACGATCGAGGCGTGGAGCGACGGGCTGGGCATGAGCCGCCGCAACTTCACCCGGCTGTTCCGGCGCGAGACGGGGCTGAGCTTCGTGGAGTGGCGCCAGCAGGCCTGTCTGGTGTCCGCCCTGCCGCGGCTGGTCGCCGGGGTGCCGGTGACGACGGTGGCGCTGGACCTCGGCTACGACAACCCGGCGGCCTTCACGACGATGTTCAAGCGGACGCTGGGGGCGTCACCGCGCGCGTATCTGGCGCAGGCTGGTGCTCATGGCGCGGATCGTTCGGCCTGAGGCTCTCTGTGTTTCTGCGGTTCAAATGCCGATGTCAAAGATGAAAAGCCCCGCCGGAGCGATCCGGTGGGGCTTTTCATTAGCGCAAAAATTCTCGTGCTTGGCCCCCCTCCCGGCCTCCCCCCGCTGGGCGGGGGGAGGGGAAGAGTGGATCAGGCGGCGACCGTGTCGGCCACGTCCTGGAACTCCTTGATCTGGTCGAAGTTCATGTAGCGGTAGATGTCGCCGGCCTTCTGGTTGATGACGCTCACCTGCTCCAGATACTCGGCCGGGGTCGGCAGCTTGCCCAGCAGGGCGGCGACGGCCGACAGCTCGGCGGAGCCGAGATAGACGCGGGTGTCGATGCCCAGGCGGTTCGGGAAGTTGCGGGTCGAGGTCGAGATGGCCGTCGAGCCCTTGCGGATCTGCGCCTGGTTGCCCATGCACAGCGAACAGCCGGGCATCTCCATGCGCGCACCCGACTTGCCGAGAACGCCGTAATAGCCTTCCTCGGTCAGGATCTGGGCGTCCATCTTGGTCGGCGGGGCGATCCACAGGCGGGTCGGGATGTCGGTCTTCCCGTCCAGGATCTTGCCGGCGGCTCGGAAGTGGCCGATGTTGGTCATGCAGGAGCCGATGAAGACCTCATCGATCTTATCGCCGGCAACCTCCGACAGCAGCTTCACGTCGTCCGGATCGTTCGGGCAGGCGACGATCGGCTCCTTGATGTCGGCCAGATCGATCTCGATCACCGCGGCGTACTCGGCGTCGGCGTCCGGCTCCAGCAGCGACGGGTTGGCGATCCAGTCCTCCATCGCCTTGATGCGGCGGCCGAGCGTCCGGGCGTCCTCGTACCCGTTGGCGATCATCCACTTCATCAGGGTGATGTTGGAGCGCATGTACTCGATGATCGGCTCCTTGTTGAGCCGGACGGTGCAGGCGGCGGCGGAGCGCTCGGCCGAGGCGTCGGACAGCTCGAACGCCTGCTCCACCTTCAGCTCGGGCAGACCCTCGATCTCCAGGATGCGGCCGGAGAAGATGTTCTTCTTGCCCTTCTTCTCCACCGTCAGCAGGCCCTGGCGGATGGCGTAGAGCGGGATCGCGTTGACGAGGTCACGCAGCGTGACGCCCGGCTGCAGCGTGCCTTTGAAGCGGACCAGAACCGACTCCGGCATGTCCAGCGGCATGACGCCGGTGGCCGCGGCGAAGGCGACGAGGCCCGAGCCGGCGGGGAAGCTGATGCCGATGGGGAAGCGGGTGTGGCTGTCGCCGCCGGTGCCGACGGTGTCGGGCATCAGCAGGCGGTTCAGCCAGGAATGGATCACGCCGTCGCCCGGACGCAGCGCGACGCCGCCGCGGGTCGAGATGAAGGTCGGCAGCTCGCGGTGGGTCTTGACGTCCACCAGCTTCGGATAGGCGGCGGTGTGGCAGAAGGACTGCATGACCAGATCGGCGGAGAAGCCGAGGCAGGCCAGATCCTTCAGCTCGTCGCGGGTCATCGGGCCGGTGGTGTCCTGCGAGCCGACCGTGGTCATCTTCGGCTCGCAATAGGTGCCCGGACGCACGCCCTGGCCTTCCGGCAGGCCGACCGCGCGGCCGACCATCTTCTGGGCGAGCGTGAAGCCCTTGCCGCTGTCGACCGGGGAGGACGGCAGGCGGAACAGGGTCGACGGGGCGAGGCCCAGCGCCTCGCGGGCACGGGCGGTCAGGCCGCGGCCGATGATCAGCGGAATGCGGCCGCCGGCGCGCACCTCGTCGAAGATCACGTCGGACTTGACGGTGAACTCGGCGATCACCGCGCCGTTCTTCAGCGCCTTGCCCTCGTAGGGGCGCAGCTCGACCGTGTCGCCCGTCTCCATCTGCGAGACGTCGAGTTCAATCGGCAGGGCGCCGGCGTCTTCCATCGTGTTGTAGAAGATCGGGGCGATCTTGGAGCCCAGGCAGACGCCGCCGAAGCGCTTGTTCGGGACGTAGGGGATGTCCTCGCCCGTCCACCACAGCACGGAGTTGGTGGCCGACTTGCGCGAGGAGCCGGTGCCGACCACGTCGCCGACATAGGCGACGAGGTTGCCCTTGGCCTTCAGATCCTCAAGCTGCTTGATCGGGCCGCGGACGCCCGCTTCCTCCGGCACGATGCCGGGGCGCGGGTTCTTCAGCATGGCCAGGGCGTGCAGCGGGATGTCCGGGCGCGACCAGGCGTCCGGGGCCGGGGACAGGTCGTCGGTGTTGGTCTCGCCCGACACCTTGAAGATGGTCAGCGTCAGGCTGGCCGGGACCTCGGGGCGCGAGGTGAACCACTCGGCGTCGGCCCAGGACTGGATCACCGCCTTGGCGTTGGCGTTGCCCTTGTCGGCCAGTTCCTTGACGTCGTGGAAGTAGTCGAACATCAGCAGCGTGGTCTTCAGACCCGCGGCGGCGGCCTCGCCGCACTCGGCGTCGCCCAGCAGGTCGATCAGCGGCTTGATGTTGAAGCCGCCGAGCATCGTGCCCAGCAGTTCGGTCGCCTTGACCTTGGAGATCAGCGGCGAGGTCTCGTTGCCCTTGGCGAGCGAGGCCAGGAAGGCGGCCTTGACCTTGGCGGCGTCGTCCACGCCCGCCGGGACGCGGTGCGTGATGAGATCGACGAGGAAGGCTTCCTCGCCCTGCGGCGGGGTCAGGAGAAGGTCGACCAGCTCCTCGGTCTGCTTGGCCGAAAGCGGCAGCGGGGGAATTCCGAGCGCGGCACGCTCAGCGACATGCTGGCGGTAAGCTTCAAGCACGGTGCGGTCCTCTCATCCAAGGTTGCTCAACAGTCGTCCGATTCCCCGACCCGGGGGCGCGCTCGCGGACCCGGCTTTTTGCCCTTGCGGCGTCTTGCCACGCCACTGGTCCTACCATTCCGGAAGGAACTTCCGCGGAACGGAGATGTCTTACGTCGCGGCCTTGGGAGTCGTCAAGTCAACGCTCCGCCTGCGACACGTTTTCAGGCGCCGGCCATAGAAGTGGTATTACAACTTGCTCCCGTCGGCCCTGTGGATGGGCGGCGATTTCCTGAATTCCTCATGGTCTTTGCAATGAACGCCCCGGCGGGGTTTCTGCGCGGGCCACCGCATCACCATGTCTGACCCGCCGCGTCTAACCCGCCGTGAAGAGGTTGGCCGGCGAAGAGGTTGATGGTGAACAATTGGGCATGTAGGGTGTTCTGGCCGCCATCAACGGCATCGCGCAGGCCTCATGCCCTCCGGCTCCCCACCTTCTGGTTCCATGTCTTCTGGCCCCATGCCCCTTCGGAACCGCATCGCCGCCCGGCTCCTCTGCGTTCTTCTGGCGCTGGCGCCGCTCCACCCGCTGCCCGCCGCCGCACCCGCGGCGGTGCCCGCCGGGCTGGCCGCGGCCACCGCCGCGCTGCTTTGGCCGCAGGCGGCGGAGGCGCGGGCCGGCGGGGGCCGAAGCTCAAGCGGGGGATACAGCCGCCCGTCGGTGCGCACCCCGTCCTTCTCCACCCGCTCCGCGCCCTCGCGCGCGCCGTCCACCGGCAGCGGCGGCTACAGCCGTCCCCAGGGCGGACCGTCCGTCGGCTTTCCCGGCGGGGCGCCGTCCGGCGGCGGCGATGTGGGGGTGTCCCGGCGTTCGAGCGGCGAGGCGCTGGACCGCTACCGCGCCCAACAGCAACAGCAGCAACAGCGGGAGCGTACCCCGCCGGTCGCCGCCCCGCCGCCCCGTTCCGGGTCCGGGTCCGGGTCCGCTTCCGGGTCCGGTTGGGGTGGCGGCTGGGGCTCAAGCTCCGGCTCGGGCTGGGGGCAGCGGCGCACCGGCGGCTATGGGCCGGGCGGCTGGTACGGCGGCTGGCGCCCGCCGGGCTGGGCCTATGGCGGCCGTCCCAGCTTCGGGCTGTGGAACGGGCTGTTTTTGTGGTTCCTGCTCGATAACCTGTCGCGCCCCGGCTACGCCGACTGGTTCCACAACCACCAGGGCGACCCCGGCTACGCGGAATGGCGCGCGGAGGCGGAGCGGCGCGCGCAGGACGACCCCGACCTGCGCCGGCGCCTGGACGATCTCGACACCCGCCTGCGCGCGCAGGAGGACCGGCCGCGCGACCCCGGCTACCTGCCCCCCGACATCCCGCGCGACGTCGCGCAGGCCGCGCCGGAGACGCCGGCCGCCCCGGGGGAGTCCTCCGGGGGCGGCGGGGGTGGTTGGGGCACCCTGATCCTTTTGATTGTCCTCGTCGGGGGGATGGTGGTGGCCGTGACCGTCCTGCGCCGCCGCTCGTCGGGTTCCCGATCCGGAGGTTCCGCCATGACCCGTTCGCCCTGGAGCACCGCCGCCAACACCGCCGCCGGCATCATCAAGGCCAAGGCCACCGGCGCGTCCTACGAACCGTTGCTGTTCCGCGTCGGCATGACGCTGACGCCCGATCCCACGCCCTTCCTGCTGGGCGGCGGCGCGATCAAGGCCACGGCGCCGGAGGGCGCCGGCACGATGGTCAGCGTCGCGGCCGTCGGCACGCTGACGGGCGGCGGCGTGACGCTGCACCGGCTCCATCTTCCGGGCGGGAACGGCTTCTACCAGCTTCACCTGGGGGCCGGGGGGGCGCCGGACGAATGCCGCTGGTTCTCCGTGCTGGACGAGGTGCACCCCACCGACAACGACGAGTGGGGCTTCTGGCTGGACCCCGGCGACGGGATGATCGGCTATCCGCAGTTCCAGACCAAGGACGGCAAGCTGTACGGGCGGCAGTGGTCGCCCGGCGCATCCCGCATCGCCCCCGTCACCTTCGACGAGACGCTGACCGACCACCGCGGCAGCCGCACCCGCCGCGTGACCGCCATGCTCTACGCGGCCCCCACCGGCGCCGCCGACCCCGCGCCCCGCACCGAGTATGTGCTGGTCGCCGCGGTGGAGGACGGCGGCGAGGCGTGGGTGGAGGTTCGCGCCGGCATCGACGTCAACCCCGCCTCGCTCGCCCTCTCCTGAGTTCCCTGCCCAATCCCGTCAGCCCCTATGGAAGGCACCATGGACACCAGCGTCGCGCAAATCCTGCAGGGCCTCGAATCCGGCCTGCCGCTGCTGCTTCTGCATTTCGGAGCGACCCTGGCCCTGTTCCTGATCGGGGTGGCCGTCTACGTCGCGGTCACGCCGCTGCACGAGCGCGAACTGCTGGCGAGCGGCAACCAGGCCGCCGGCGTGGTGCTGGGCGGCACGATGGTGGCGCTGGCGATCCCGCTGGCGGCGACGCTGGCGACCAGCCTCGTCCTGGTGGATATCCTGATCTGGGGAGCCGTTGCGCTGGTCCTGCAATTGATTACCTTCCTGATCGCCATCTGGCTGTTCCGCGACCTGCGCAGGATGATCGAATCCGGCAACGTCGCGGCGGGCACGGCGCTGGCCGGTCTCCAGATCGCCGTCGCGCTGCTGAACGCCGGAGCCATGGCGGGCTGAAGCCCCACCCAAACGGACCCGCCGAAACAGAGAGGAACCGCAACCATGATCTCGTTCATCCGCAACCTCGTCGGGGTGAAGACCGATCAGGCCGTCCAGTCCGCGGTGGAAGCCCTGGTCCGCTGGGACCCGAAGGCCGCGACGGAGGCCGAACTGCGCACGATGGAAGAGCATCTGGACAGCCTCGGGCTCCAGGTCGCGCAGGCGCGCGCCGCCTATGAGAAGGAGCAGAAGGAGGCCGAGGCCATCCTCCAGCTGTCCCGCCAGCGCATGGCCGCCGCCGAGCATCTGCAGCGGCAGATGGAGTCGGAGGCCGACGCCGGCCGCAAGGCCCAGCTCGAAAAGAGCCTGGAGACGCTGGTGGGGATGCTGGAGCAGATGGCTCTGGACATCGACCGGGAGGAGCAGGACGCCGCGGACGCCCGCGATTTCCTGGCCATGCTGGAAAAGACCTACGCCGAGGCCGGCGGCAAGCTGAAGGCCGCCCGCAGCGCGTTGGAGCGGGCCGAACGGGACATGGGCCGCGCCGCCCAGCAGCGTGACATGGCCGAGCAGCGGGCGGAGGCGGCCCGGCAGGCGGCGGGGCTGAGCGGCGCCACCTCCAGCCTTGGCACGGCGCTGAAGGCGATGCAGGACGCGGCGGCCCGCGACCTTGCCCAGGCGGAGGCGTCCAGCGCCAAGGCCCGCCTGCTGAAGCCGTCCAAGCCGGAGGAGGACGATCCCAACATCAAGGCGGCGCTGGATGCCGCCACGGGGGCGAAGCCGGCGCCCAGCACCCTGACCGATCGTCTGGCCTCCCTGAAAAGCCGGCACTGAGCGGCGGGATGGATAGGCTCATCCTATCGTTGAGATAGGATGAGCCTTATCGATCCTATGAAATTTCTCCGCCATGATGCGAGCAGTGAAGATCTGCTCGCTGGAGGAAGCCATGCGCCGGTCTATGGCGGAGCTGTTGAACGAACTGGAACGGCACGGCGTGCGGCTGCTGCCGGGCGGACGCCTGCTGGTGCCGGGCGACGTTCCGGCGCCGCTGCTGATGCGCGCCCATCGCAACCGCCGCGCCCTCAGCGCCGCCCTGACGCCGCCGCGCGGTTGACGGCGCGCCCGCAACCCCGACTTTGACCCCAAACCGTGGGGCGTTGTTCCTGCGTGGACGGCGCCCCACGTCAATGCAACGCCCCCGATGTTCCGGGCGATCCCGTGCCCTACCAGGAGACCCTGTGTGACGATCCAACTGACCACCCTCGCCAACGGATTCCGCGTGCTGACGGACCATCTGCCGCATCTCGGCACGGTGACCAGCGGCGTCTGGGTCGGCGTCGGGGCGCGCAACGAACGGCCCGCGGTGAACGGCATCGCCCATTTCCTGGAACACATGATCTTCAAGGGAACGGAAAGCCGTGACGCGCTGGGCATCGCGCTGGAGATCGAGAACCGCGGCGGCGAGTTCAACGCCTACACCGACTACGACGTCACCGCCTATTACACGCAGATGGCGGCCAAGCACGTCGACGTCTCCTGCGAGATCATCGGCGACATCGTCCTCAACTCCGTCTTCCCGGAGGAGGAGGTGGAGAAGGAGCGCGGCGTGGTCATCCAGGAGATCGGCCGCTACGCCGACGAGCCGGAGGACGTGGTCTACGAGGCGCTGCGCCGCACCGCCTTCGACGGGCAGGCGCTGGGCCGCCCGATCCTCGGCCCGAAGGAGAACGTCGCGGGCTTCGGGCGGGAGCATCTGTTCGACTATGTGTCCCATTACGACCCGCGCCGCATGGTCTATGTGGTGTCCGGCAACGTCGATCACGGCACCGTGGTGCGCCGGGCGGAGGCGCTGTTCGGCCATCTGACCGCCAAGGACGACCCGTTCCACGAGACGGTCGTCAACAAGGGCGGGGCGGCGCTGCTGAAGCGCGACGCCGAGCAGGTGCATTTCATGGCGGCCTTCCCCGGCGTCGGCACCGAGGATTCGGCGAGCTACGCGTTGCGCCATCTCGCCAACATCCTGGGCGGTGGCATGACCTCGCGCCTGTTCCAGGAGATCCGCGAGAAGCGCGGGCTGGTCTATTCGGTCTACGCGGCGCCCATCCAATACTCGGACGGCGGCGCGCTGAGCTTCTACGCCGGGACCGGGCCGGAGGAGGTGGCGGAGCTGGTGCCGGTCTTCTTCGAGGAGCTTCGCAAGGCCCGCGACGGCGTGACCGCGGTGGAACTGGAGCGGTCGAAGGAGCAGATGCGCTTCTCGGTGGGCAAGTCGCTGGAGTCGACCATGCGCCGCGCCGACCGCTTCGCCCGCACCCTGCTGCGCACCGGCGAGGTGCGGACCATCGAGCAGATCTTCGAGCGCATCGACGCCGTGACGCCGGAGAATGTGGCGGCGGCGGCCAACCGCGTCTTCGCCGGCCCGATGGCGGTGTCCGCGGTCGGCAAGCTGGACCATCTGCCCTCCTACGAGGACATGCAGGGGATGCTGAAGGCGGCGTGAGGGTGTTCTGCAGCGACGTGTTGCCCCCTCCCTAACCCTCCCCCGCTTCGTAGGGGAGGGGACTTGGTTCTCCCTCTCCTGCGAAGCGGGGGAGGGCCGGGGTGGGGGCAAGAGGTTGCTCTACCAGACCACCGCCGGCAGCGCCGCGACCTTCAGCGGCCCCAGGAACAGCCCGCGGTTCTGCACGGTGACCGGGGCGGTCAGCACCGGCTCGCCGTTCGGCCCGGTGGGGCGGGCCAGCAGGCCCAGCATGGTGCGGGCCATCGCCAGCTCCTTGGGCCGGAACATCCCCTGGAGCGCGTCCAGCACCGCCTGGTACCCGCGCACCTCCGCGGTCAGCGCAGCCTGCGGCTGCAAGGCGGCATCCAGCGCCAGCGTGCCGTTCATCGCCAGCTTCAGCGGTCCCCAATCCACATTCAGCCCGTCGAGCTGGAGCGTGCCGCCGTCGCGGCTCCAGGCCGACAGGCTGACCGGCTCCGGCTTCGGCGGCTGGCCGAGGATGCGCGCGGTCAGCAGGAGCCGTTGAACCTCGCGGCCAAGCGAGTCCGGCGCGCCGTCGGGCAGGGTGGCGCCGCGCGCTTCCAGCGTGACCGACAGGCCGGTGTCGCTGTGGCTGGCCGGCGGCTCGGCCGGTTGGCTGGCGGTCAGGTCCAGCGCGGCGATGGGAACGGGCAGGGCGTCGGGCTGCGCCACGAGGTTGGTGAAGGCCAGCCGCGCCTCCACCGGCTGGCCGGTCAGGGTAAGGGCGACATGGCCCCGGCCGCCGTCGCGGGCGACGAGCGTGAAGGGGGGTTGGTTCGCCTGCACCACCGTCACCCGCTGCTCGCCGGGCAGCGACAGGGCGATGCGCGTGTGGTTCCACGGCGGCGCTTCCGCCACCAGCCGGGCGCCCCGCCATTCCACGTCGCGGGTGGCGAGGTGCGGCGCCTCCAGCGCGGCGCGGATGGTGAAGGGATAGCCGCCGACGCTCAGCCCGCCATGGGCCACCACGGCGCCCGCCGCCCGCTGCTCCTCCATCCAGGCGAGCACGCCGCGCTCCACCGCCGCGGCGGCCTGCCACCACCACACCGAATAGGCGCCGGACAGCAGGGCCAGGGTGAGAACGGCGAAGCCCAAGATCTTCCGAACGCGCATCTGTGGCATTTCCGTTTTGTGGCACCCACCTTATAGCGGGCGGTCCGGGGCCGTGCTAGCATTCACCGTGTCGCCACCAGTCGGCGCACGCTGCATTACTTAAGGGTCATGCTGCTCTATACGCAATCGCCTGTTGCCGAGCTTCCGGTCACCGAACCGGTGCAGCGTCCGGCATCCTCCGCCTCTTCCTGGTCCGCCGACATCGCCGTGACGCCTGGCGCCGACCTTTGGGTCTTCGCCTACGGCTCGCTGATGTGGAACCCGGAATTCCCCTTCCTGGAGCGCCACCCGGCGGTGCTGGGCGGCTATCACCGCCGCTTCTGCGTGTCCTCCCACCGCTACCGCGGCACGCCGGAGCGGCCGGGGCTGGTGCTCGGGCTGGACCGCGGCGGCTCCTGCCGGGGCATCGTCTTCCGCGTGGCGGCGGAGCGGGTGCCGGAGACCCTCGATTACCTGTGGGACCGCGAGATGCTGAACCGCGTCTACCGGCCCAAGCTGCTGCCGGTGCGCCCGCGCGACGGCGGGGCGCCGGTCTCCGCCTGCACCTTCGTGGTGGACCGCCGCCACCGGCAATATTGCGGCTGCATGGACGAGACCGCGATGGCCGAGCGCATCGCCTGCTGCCGTGGCGAGCGCGGTCCGAACCTGGATTATCTCGCCAACACGGTCGCTCATCTGGAGGCCATCGGCATCCACGACCGCGGGCTGTGCAGCCTGCTGACCGCGGTGCGCGCGCGGGTGGGGTGACCGGGGCCAGCGCTGGCGCGGCGCAGCCCAAGGCATATATTGCTGAGCGATGCGCACCCTCCTCCTCGCCCTTCTGGGCGTCCTTGCCGCCGCGCCCGGTTGGGCCGCCGGCCTGCACCATGACCTGACCGTCACGCTCGACCCCGCCGCACGGCGGCTGGAGGTCGAGGACCGGCTGCGCCTGCCCGCCGGGGCGCACCGGCTGCTGCTGGCGCCCGGGCTGGCGGTCGGCGAGGCCCGGCTGGACGGCAAGCCGGTCGCGGTGCGCGGCAACGCCCTGCCGGTGACCGTTCCGGCAGGCGGCGGCGAGCTTCGCCTGCGCTACGCCGGAACCCTGCCGCCCCTGACGCCGGAGTCGCGCGGCGGCGGCGGTGGGGCGGAGGGCGCCTATCTGCCCGCCGGCACGGGCTGGATTCCGACCCCCGAGGGTGACGCTGGGACGGAACCGCCGTCCTGGCGCCTGTCGGTCCGGGTGCCGGCGCCCTTCGTCGCGGTGGCGACGGGGCGGCTGGTGGAGGAGACGCGCGACGGCTCCGGCTACGCCGCGACCTTCACGGAGGAGCGCAGCGTCGAGGAGCCGTCGCTCTTCGCCGGGGCGTGGCAGGTGACGGAGCGGATGCACGGGGATTTGCGCCTGCGCACCTACTTCCATCCGGAGCAGGCCGCGCTGGCGGACGAGTATCTGGACCTCAGCGCCCGGACCATCGACGCCCAGGCGGCGCGGATCGGCGCCTACCCCTTCGCCGGCTTCGCCATCCTGTCGGCGCCGCTGCCGGTCGGGCTGGGTTTTCCGGGGCTGACCTACATCGGGCGTCAGGTGATGCCGCTGCCCTTCATCCGCGCCCAGTCGCTGCCCCACGAGATCCTGCACAACTGGTGGGGCAACGGGGTGCGCGCGGGCGAGGGCGGCACATGGCCCGGCAACTGGTCGGAGGGGCTGACCACCTTCATGGCCGACTACGCGGCGGCGGAGGCGCGCGGGGAGGACGCGGCGCGGGCGATGCGGCTGGACTGGCTGCGCGACTACGCCGCCCTGCCGGCGGAGCGCGATTCCGCCCTGACCGACTTCCGCGCCAAGGTCCACGACGCCGCCCAGATCGTCGGGTACGGCAAGGCGGCGATGCTGTTCCACATGCTGCGCGCCGAGATCGGGGCGGACGCCTTCGATGCGGGAATCCGCCGCTTCTGGGAGGAAAAGCGCTTCCAGGATGCGGGGTGGGACGACCTGCGCCGGGCCTTCGCGGCGGCGTCGGGACGGGAGCTTGGCCCTTTCTTCGCGCAATGGCTGACCCGCGTGGGGGCGCCGACGCTGGAGCTGGTGGAAGCGAAAGGTGATGGCGGCGGCGTGACGCTGACCCTGCGCCAGGGCGAGCCGGCCTATGGCCTGACCGTGCCCGTGGAGGTGCGGACCGCGGCGGGGACGGAACGCCACGACGTCCGCCTCGATGGGCGCGAAACGACGGCGACGATCCGGACCGCGCCGCCGCCGCGGGCGCTCGCGGTCGATCCCGGCTTCGGCCTGTTCCGCCGTCTGGCGGCGGGGGAGGCGCCGCCGATCCTGCGCGACGTGACCTTGGACCATGCCGCCGCCACGGTCATCGCCGCCGACGGTCCGGCCGCCGAGGCCGCCCGCGCGCTGGCCGAGCGTCTGGCCGATGGCAAACCGCGCATCGCCACGGCCGACCGCGCCGATCCCGCCGCACCGCTCGCCGTGATCGGGACGGCGGGGGAGGTCGAGCGGCTGCTGGCCCGGCTCGGCCTGCCGCCGGTTCCGGACGGCCTGAAGGGGCGCGGCACCGCGCGGGTGTGGACCGCGCGAACCGCGCAAGGCCGCCCGCTGCTGGCGGTGGCGGCGGACGACGCGACGGCGCTTCAGGCGCTGCTGCGTCCGCTGCCCCATTACGGGCGGCAGAGCTGGCTGGTCTTCGAGGGCCCCCGTGCCGTCGACCGCGGCGTCTGGTCCGCCGGGGACAGCCCCCTGCGTGTGTCTTTCGAGTAGTTCCGCCCGCCCGTCCTCTGTCCATGGAGCATACCCCGCCTTTGCCTGTTGTAGGGAAAACGGCGCGCGATGCGCGCGTTCTGCGGGAGAATGCACATGTCTCGGATGACGACGAGTTTGCTCGGAACCCTGGCCGGCCTCGGCGTGGCGGCGGCGCTGGCCCTGCCCGCGGCGGCGGCCCCCGGCGACATCCACACGGTGACCGGCGAGAAGGTCAACCTGCGCGCGGCCCCGTCCGACAACGCCTCGGTCCGCTCCACGGTCACTCGCGGCGACGAGGTGATCGAGCTGAAGCAGGAGGGCAACTGGATCGGCGTGCGCTCGATGCGCACCGGCGAGGAGGGCTGGGTCTTCGGCGACCTCGTGAAGCGGCAGACGCCCAGCACGCTCGGCGGCGCGTCGTCCGCGGCGTCGGACGCCGGGTTCGGACGGATCTCCTCGGGCTTCGACGGGCTGCTGGCCGGCATCAACAACCAGCTCGGCTACCGCTTCGCGGAGAAGGTGGAGCAATCGGGCAACGGCGCGCTGCGCGTCATCCCCACCCAGGAATGGCTCTACAACACCAGCCGCGAGGCCAAGATCTACGCGGCGCTGGCGCTCTACGAGATGTGGAAGAACCACAACAACGGGCGTCCGGTGAGCGTGGCTCTGGGCTCCCCCGGCTCCTCCGCCATCGCCATCGAGGATTCGGGGCGGGGGCCGGAGCTGTCGCTGCCGATGATGGGCGCTTCCAAGTAAGGGCGCCGGCGCACGGGCGCTCCGCGGCGGGGACGGCACGGGGCCGCCCCGCCGCGCCCCATTCTTGATCCGCATCAACGCCAGCCCTCCCCGCCGCTGTCCAAATGCCGCCACGGCAGGCCGAAGGGGCGGGGGCGATGAAGTATGTCGATGAATTCCGGGACGCGGAACTGGCCCGCGGCATCGCCGCCGCCATCGCGCGCGAGGCGGCGACCGGGCGGACCTTTCACCTGATGGAGTTCTGCGGCGGCCACACCCACGCGGTGTCCCGCTACGGCATCCCCGACCTGCTGCCGGACAATGTGCGGATGATCCATGGGCCGGGCTGTCCGGTCTGCGTCCTGCCGGTGGGGCGGATCGACGACGCCATCGCCATCGCGCGCCAGCCCGGCGTGATCCTGTGCACCTACGGCGACGTGCTGCGCGTTCCGGGGTCGGGGCGGGTCAGCCTGCTGAAGGCCAAGGCCGAGGGGGCGGACGTGCGGATGGTGCTGTCCACCATGGACGCCCTGCGGATCGCCGAGGAGAACCCGGACCGCGAGGTCGTCTTCCTCGCCATCGGCTTCGAGACGACCACGCCGCCGACCGCGGTGGCCGTCCACGCCGCCCGGGCCAGGGGGCTGCGGAATTTCAGCGTCTTCTGCAACCACGTCCTGACCCCGGCGGCCATCCGGGGCATCATGGACAGCCCGGAGGTGCGGGAGATGGGCACGCTGCCGCTCGACGGCGTCGTCGGGCCGGCCCACGTCTCGGTGGTCATCGGCAGCCGCCCTTATGAGTTCGTCGCGGAGTCCTACGGCAAGCCGGTGGTGATCGCCGGGTTCGAGCCGCTGGACGTGCTCCAGGCCATCCTGATGCTGATCCGGCAGGTCAACGAAGGGCGGGCGGCGGTGGAGAACCAGTTCACCCGCGCGGTCACTCCGGACGGCAACCGCAAGGCCCAACGGCTCGTCGCGGAGACCTTCGACGTGCGGTCCAGCTTCGAATGGCGGGGCCTCGGTGCGCTTCTCGACAGCGGCTTGCGGCTGAAGGAGGGTTTTGCCGCCTTCGACGCGGAGCGGCGCTTCGCCGTGCCGGGCCGCGCGGTGCCCGACCACAAGGGCTGCGAGTGCGGCGATATCCTGCGCGGGGTGAAGAAGCCCAGCGATTGCCGGCTGTTCGGCACCGTCTGCACGCCGGAGAACCCAATGGGCTCCTGCATGGTGTCGGCGGAGGGGGGCTGCGCCGCCCATTACACGTATGGGCGCTTCCGCGACCACCGGTTGGCGGTGCCATAATCAACGGTTTCAACCGCAAACCATTTGTCACGATATATTTCGTCGGGGAAGCTATTCGCCCATTGCACGGCTAACCTTTTGCGGGGGCTCGAAAGGCGCTGATAAGTTCGTTCCTGAACAAAAGAACAGGAGGGGACTTCCCGTATGAAACGCCGTTCATTCCTTGCCAGCGCCGGTGTCGGCGTCGCGGCCAGCACCCTGGCGGCTCCGGCCATCGCGCAGAGCACGCCGGAGGTGCATTGGCGCCTCGCCTCCAGCTTCCCGAAGAGCCTGGACACCATTTACGGCGCCGCCGACGTGATTTCGCGCCGCGTCGCCGCCATCACCGACAACAAGTTCACGATCCGTCCCTTCGCCTCGGGTGAGATCGTTCCCGGCCTCCAGGTGCTCGACGCCGTGCAGAACGGCACGGTCGAGTGCGGCCACACCGCCAGCTATTACTATGTCGGCAAGGACCCGACCTTCACCTTCGATTCGACGGTGCCGTTCGGCCTGAACGCCCGCCAGCAGAACGCCTGGATTCTCCAGGGCGGCGGCATGGAGCTGCTGCGCGAGTTCTTCAAGGGCTACAACGTCGTCAACTTCCCGGCGGGCAACACCGGCACCCAGATGGGCGGCTGGTTCCGCAAGGAGATCAAGACGGTCCAGGACCTGAGCGGCCTGAAGTTCCGCATCGGCGGCTTCGCCGGCCAGGTTCTGACCAAGCTGGGCGTCGTGCCGCAGCAGATCGCCGGTGGCGACATCTACCCGTCGCTGGAAAAGGGCACCATCGACGCCGCCGAGTGGATCGGCCCCTACGACGACGAGAAGCTCGGCTTCAACAAGGTCGCCAAGTACTACTATTATCCCGGCTGGTGGGAAGGCGGCCTGAACGTCTCGCTTCTGGTCAACCAGCAGAAGTGGGAAGAGCTGCCGAAGCCTTATCAGGCGGCCCTGGAGGCGGCCTGCTTCGAGGCGCTGGCGATCATGAACGCCAAGTATGACGCCGACAACCCCGCCGCCCTGAAGCGTCTGGTGGCCGGCGGCGCCCAGCTCCGTCCCTTCCCGCGCGAGGTGATGGAGGCGTGCTACAAGGCGGCCTTCGAGCTGTACGACGAGACGGCCAAGAACAACCCGAAGTTCGCCAAGATCTACGAGCCGTGGAAGAAGTTCCGCGACGAGGAATTCCTGTGGTTCCGCGTCGCCGAGAACAGCTTCGACAACTTCACCTTCACCGCCGGTCAGCGCCGGTAAGGGGGGACCGGTGCGGCGCGTCGCGGCGCCGCACCGTCTCGGCCGCTACCGAGCGGCCAGCTTCTGCGACAGGCGTTGCAAATCCTGCGACGCGCGGTCCGCGATGCGCTGGGCGGCGACCAGCGTGTCCGTCAGATTGCCGACGTCCGGGGCGATCTCGCCCGCGGCGTCGGACATCTCGTCCAGGGCCTTCACCGCGGTGTCGATCAGGCGGATGACCAGCCCCGCGGGGCCGTCGGCGTTGTCGTACCCTGCCATTCCAAAATCTCCATGGTTGCGCAGACCAGCCCGAACGACACGGGAACGAGTGTCCATGGAGGGGGTGGAACGCGCAAGCCGCTTGTTGCGGCGCACGCGTTCCCGCCGGGACGCGCCGGCGTCAGTGGATGCCCGGCGCCTCGTGCCCGGTGCTCGCCACATACTCGGTGTAGCCGCCGCCATACTGGTGGATGCCTTCCGGAGTCAGCTCCAGCACCCGGTTCGACAGGGCGGCCAGGAAATGGCGGTCGTGCGAGACGAACAGCATGGTGCCCTCGTAGGCGCCCAGCGCCGCGATCAGCATCTGCTTGGTGTCGAGGTCGAGGTGGTTGGTCGGCTCGTCCAGCACCAGGAAGTTGGGCGGGTTGAACAGCATGATCGCCATGACCAGCCGGGCCTTCTCGCCGCCGGACAGGACGCGGCACTTCTTCTCCACATCGTCGCCGGAGAAGCCGAAGCAGCCGGCCAGAGCGCGCAGCGCTCCCTGGCTCGCCTGCGGGAAGGAGGTCTCCAGCGAGTCGAAGATGGTCTTGTCGCCGTCCAGCAAATCCATGGCGTGCTGGGAGAAATAGCCCATGCGCACGCTGCCGCCGACCGTGACGGTGCCGCTGTCCGGCTCGGTCGCGCCGGCCACCAGCTTCAGCAGCGTCGATTTGCCGGCGCCGTTGACGCCCATGACGCACCAGCGCTCCTTGCGGCGGATCGTCAGGTCCAGCCCCTCGTAGATGGTCCGGCTGCCGTAGCCCTTGTGCACGTTCTTCAGCACCGCGACGTCGTCGCCCGAGCGCGGGGCCGGCGGGAAGTCGAAGGTCACGATCTGGCGGCGCTTGGGCGGCTCGAAGCGTTCGATCTTGTCGAGCTTCTTCACCCGGCTCTGGACCTGGCTGGCGTGTGAGGCGCGGGCCTTGAAGCGCTCGATGAACTTCAGCTCCTTGGCCAGCATGGCCTGCTGGCGCTCGAACTGCGCCTCCTGCTGCTTCTCGCGCAGCGCCCGCTGGCGCTCGTAGAAGCCGTAGTCGCCGGAGTAGCTGGTCAGCGACCCGCTGTCGATCTCGATGATCTTGTTGACGATGCGGTTCATGAACTCGCGGTCGTGCGAGGTCATCAGCAGGGCGCCCTCGAAGCCCTTCAGGAAGCCTTCCAGCCAGATCAGGCTTTCGATGTCCAGGTGGTTGCTCGGCTCGTCGAGCAGCATGACCTCGGGCCGCATCAGCAGGATGCGGGCCAGCGCCACGCGCATCTTCCAGCCGCCGGACAGCTTGCCGACGTCCATGTCCATCATTTCCTGGCTGAAGCTGAGACCGGCGAGCACCTCGCGCGCCTTGCCCTCCAGCTCGTAGCCGCCCAGCTCGTCGAAGCGGGCCTGGACCTCGCCGTAGCGCTCGATGATGGCGTCCATCTCGTCGGCGCGGTCGGGGTCGGCCATGGCGGCCTCCAGCTCGGCCAGCTCCGCGGCGACGGTGCTGACCGGGCCGGCGCCGTCCATCACCTCGGCGACGGCGGAGCGGCCGGACATCTCGCCGACGTCCTGGTTGAAGTAGCCGATGGTCACCTGCTTCTCGATCGCCACCTGACCCGTGTCCGGCAAATCCTCGCCGGTGATCATGCGGAACAGCGTCGTCTTGCCCGCCCCGTTGGGACCGACGAGCCCGATCTTTTCACCACGGTTCAATGCCGCCGATGCTTCGAGAAAGAGGATTCGGTGACCATTCTGCTTGCTGACGTTGTCGAAGCGGATCATGTGCGGCTGCGTTCCTGCGGCGTTGTTCCCATGGCGTGGCGGGGGCTCTTATGCCACAGGATGTGCGGTGCAATGGAGTCCAGATCGGCGCCATGCGAAAATCCCCGTCCGGAAACCGATCGATGGGAAGGGCCACCGTCATGACGCCGCTGCCGCTTCCGGTGACGCAGACCCCAGCCGGGCGTTCCCACCCTGTCTGGGACTACTGGCGTCCGGCCGGCGGCGGCATCGTCGAGCTGGGGACGGTGCGCGGGCTCGACGTGGCCCTGCCGGTGCATTTCCACCGCGAGGATCAGCTGACCTTCGTCCTGGCGGGGCGGCGGCGCTTCGTCATCGCGGGGGAACCGTGCGAAGCCGGTCCCGGCGAGGGGCTGCACATCCCGGCGGGCCTTCCCCATCGCTCGCTGGGCGGGGCGGACGGGGTCGTCTGCGTCAACCTCTACACGCCGCCCGGCCTGCACGCCGCGGCGGACGTGATCGCCGGGCTGGCCCGGCACTGGCGGCGGACGGGCGGACTGGGCTGGACCGACCTGACGCGGATCGCCGGGGACCATTGCCGGTCCTTGGGCACCGGGCCGGGGGCCGCACCCACGTCCACGGGGGGCGAGGCGTGGGACAGCGTCGGCGCGGCCGCCCGCCGCGCCGGGATGAGCCGCGAAGGCTATTCCCGCCGATTCCGCAAGCACCACGGCGTTCCACCGCACGCCTTCGCGCTTCAGGAGCGGCTGAACGAGGCGCGGTTGCTGCTCCGCGCCGGAGAGTCCATCGCGGCGGTCGCGGCGGACACCGGCTTCACCGACCAGAGCCATCTCGGCCGCTGCTTCCGCCGCGCCTTCGGCGTGACGCCGGGCCGCTACCGGGCCGGGTAGGTCACATCTGTACCAGACCGCCGCCGCTCCGCCTGCTACCCATCCGCCCGAGAGCGCCGCACGGACAAGGGTCCGGCGGCGCATCCACAGGTAATCGCCCACAGGCAATCTTGGGAGCATGGCATGTCCATCGCAGTGTCCGCCGTCTCGTACCTCCTGGTCATCGGCGCCGGGGTCAGCGTCGCGTTGCAGCAGGTCCTCAACGCCAACCTCAGGGCCGACCTCGGCTCGCCCTGGTGGGCGGGCTTCGTCAGCTACGTCGTCGGCATGCTGGCGATGCTGGCGGTGGCACTCCTCGCGCCCGGCCCCCGCCTCGCCGAAGCGGTGGGCGGGGTGGGGTCGTGGGTCACCTGGACCGGCGGGCTGTTCGGCGCGCTGTTCATCGGGACGGCCATCCTGATGGTGCCCCGCCTGGGGGCGGCGACGGTGCTGGCTTTGATCGTGGTCGGCCAGATGCTCGGCTCGCTCGCCTTCGACCATGTCGGCCTGCTCGGCCTGCCGCAGCAGCCGATCAGCCCGACCCGGCTGGCCGGTGCCGCCTCCCTGGTCCTTGGTGTCGTCCTGATCCGGCTGTAAGCGCTCTCAGGCGGTGCGGTGCAGGGCGAAGCCCGACGCGCCGGGGGCTTCCAGATCGGGGCGGAGTTCAAGGCTGGGGATCGCATAGTCGCCGCCGTTCTGACGGCGGAAGGGGATCGGCGCCGTCGTCTCCAGCGTGCGCATCCGCTCCCGCAATTGCTCCGCCGCCCGCGCGAAGCCAGTCTCATCGAAGCGGTCCACCCGGTAGGCGACGAAGGGCGGCAGAACGTCGTAGCCGGGGTAATGCAGGATGCCGTGGTTGATCGGGAACAGCAGGTCGTCGATCGGGCCGTTGATGCCGCGCGGCGCGTAATGCTCGGCCCAGCCGCCCGTCGTCACAACCAGCATGGCGCGCTTCCCGGCGAAGCGGCCCTCGCCGTAGCGGTCGCCCCAGCGGCGGTCGCTGTGCTCGCCGACGCCATAGGCGAGACCGTAGGCGTAGACGCGGTCGACCCAGCCCTTGAGGATCGCCGGCATGGTGAACCACCAGAGCGGGAACTGCAGGATCAGCGCGTCGGCCCACAGCAGCTTCTCATGCTCGGCCTTCACGTCGTCGGTCAGCGCGTCGGCGGCGAAGGCGGCGCCGGAGGCGGCGGCCACCTTCAGGCGCTCCCCCTCGCCGAGCGTGGGGAAGTCGGCGCGATCCACAGCCGCCTTCCAGTTCATGGCGTAGAGGTCGGACACCCGCACCGCGTGCCCCTGCGCCTCCAGTTCCGCGACGGCGGCATCGCGCAGGGCGGCGTTGAGGGAGCGGGGGTCGGGATGGGCGAAGACGATCAACACGTTCATCACAGGCACCTGTTCGCTCGAAGCATGTGCGCTCCAAGCTATGCGGACGGCAATTGATCCGGTAGACAAGGTGAATGGATAGAACTCTGCCGTAAAATGGATCAATCGAACGTCACGCTGGACCGCATGCGGACCTTCGTCCGCGTCGCCGAACGGGGAAGCCTGTCGGCGGTGGCGCGCGAGATGGCCATCGGCCAGTCCAGCGTCACCCGGCACATCCGCGAGCTGGAGGAGGCGTTGGGCGTCGCCCTGTTCAGCCGGACCACGCGGCGCGTCACGCTGACCACGGAGGGCGAGCGCTACTACGCCAACGCCGTCCAGATTTTGCGCCTCGTCGAACAGGCGGGCGACGAGGCGCGCGACACCGGCCGCGCCTCGGCCGGAACGGTGCGCGTGTCCTGCACGGCGGCGCTCGGTGTCCGGCACATCAGCCGGCTGATCTTCGCCTTCCAGGACCGCCATCCGGACATTGCCGTCGATCTCCGCCTGACCGACGAGCGCGTCGACCTCGTGCGCGACGGGGTGGACATCGCCATCCGCCTCGGACCGCTCACCGACAGCTCCCTGAAGCGGCGGGCGCTCGGGCTGAGCCGGCGTGTGCTCGTCGGGTCGCCGGCCTGTCTTGAGCGGCACGGCCGGCCGACGACGCCGGCCGACCTCGCTGGGTTCGACGGAGTCCGCATGTCGAACATCGCGGGGAGCGACCGGCTGACTCTGGAAGGGCCGAACGGCGCGTTTCACGCCGTGTCCCTGGGGGGACGGCTGCGGGTCGATCACGGGCTCGCCGCGCGGGAGGCCTACCTCGCCGGCCGCGGCATCGGCCCGGCCCATGTCTGGCTGGTGGACGACCTGCTCGCCGACGGTCGCCTGGAGGTTCTCCTGCCGGACCACGCGCCGCCCGCCGTGCCGCTCAACCTGCTGATCGTCCCGGAACGGGCCGGCATCGCGCGGGTCCGGCTGCTGGTGGAGTTCCTGGCGGAGGCGGTCGCGACCATCCCCGGGATCGAGCGGTCGCCCCGGGGATAGCCGATCAGAGGGCCTTGACGGTCGGTTACGTGGCCGCCCCTTCGCTCACCGCCACGTCGCGGCGCGCGCGCCGGGGCAGGCGCAGGCGTCCGTTGAGGACGAGGTGGGCGAGGAGGCCGATCAGCAGGCCCCAGAACGCTCCGCCGATGCCGAGCAGCTTGATGTTCGCGGCGGACGCCAGGAAGGTGATCAGCGCCGCCTCGCGGGACGCCGGGTTGGCCATCGCCCCGGCCAGGCTGCCGCCGATGGTCCCAAGCAGCGCCAGACCGGCGAGCGCGGTGATGAAGGTCGCGGGAAAGGCCATGAAGACGGCGGCCAGCGTCACCCCGAACACCCCGACGAGCACGTAGAAGACGCCCGCCGCGATCCCGGCGATCCACCGCTTGGACGGGTCCTCATGCGCCTCCTTGCCGGTCGCGATGGCGGCGGTGATGGCGGCGATGTTGAAGGCGTGGGAGCCGAACGGGGCCATGAGCAGCGAGCCGAGGCCGGTCACCGTCACGATGGGGTTGGCGCTGGTCGTGAAGCCGTCGTTCCGCAGGACCAGCATTCCCGGCATGTACTGGCCGGACAGCGTGATCAGGAACAGCGGCAGCGCGACCGACAGCAGGGCGTTCAGCGAGAAGGCCGGCGCGGTGAAGACCGGGGCGGCGAACTCCAGCGACAGCCCCGACAGGTCGACGCGGCCCTGCGTCAGCAGGAAGGCGAGCCCGAGGATCAGGATGCCGACCACGGCGTAGCGGGCGGAGAACCGCTTCAGCGCGACGTAGGCGACGATCAGCAGGCCGACCAGCAGCGGATCGACGCTGGCGCCGCCGAACGCCCCGATGCCGAAGGGGAGCAGGATGCCGGCGAGAAGGCCGGAGGCGATGCCGGGCGGGATCAGCCGGATGACCTTCTCGAAGCAGCCCGACAGGCCAAGCGCGACGAAGGCTGCCGCCGAGATCATGTAGGCGCCGACCGCCTCGGCGTGGGGCGTCGTCGCCAGCGCGGTGACGAGGAACGCCGCGGCCGGGGTGGACCAGGCGGTGATGATCGGCTCGCGATGGCGCCAGCTGAGGAACAGCCCGGTCAACCCGACGCCGATGGAGACCGACCAGACCCAGGAGGCGGTGAGGTCGGGGCCGAGGCCCGCGACCTTCGCCGCCTGGAAGACCAGGATGAAGGTGCCGCCGTAGTTGACGATGACGGAAATCAGCCCCGCCACGACGGGGTGGGTGAGATCGTTGAGGCGGATGGGGTTCGGCTTGGGTGGCATGGCTGCGCGGGACCTCCGGACGGTTCGAGCCGCAAGGGCGATGGGCGGCCTTGACAACTACCCGGCCAATGGCCTGATGTACCCATCCGCTTTTCCGAAGAAGGCCAGACCATTTGTTCCGGCATTCCCAGCTCGAGTCCGTGAAGGCGTGGATCGCCAACCCCGCCCACGCCGCGATGCCGCTCCACGCGCGGATTCAGCGGGCCGTCCGGCAACTGATCGTCGACGGCGCGCTCGGGCCGGGCAAGCCGCTGCCCGCCTCGCGCGCGCTCGCCGCCTCGCTGGGGGTGTCGCGCGACACGATCGAGGCGGCATACACCCAGCTTCACGCCGAAGGTTTTATCGACCGGCGCGTCGGCAGCGGCAGCTTCGTCGCGGAGATCACCGAGTTCGCCCCCGGCCGCCGGTCCCGGCGCGACACGCTCGCGAGCGATCAGGCACCGGCGCTCAGCCGGCGCGGGGCCGCGGTGTTCGACGGTGGCGGCGTGCGCGAGATGCCGGCGCCGCGCCCCTTCGCCCATGGCGTTCCGGAAACCCGGACCTTTCCGCTCGCGCTCTGGGAGCGTCTGGAGCGGCAGGTGCGCAAGGAGGTCGGCGCGCAAAGCCTGTTCCACGGCGACCCGCAGGGGACGGAGCCGCTTCGCCGCGCCATTGCCGATTATGTGAACCTCGAACGCGGCGCGCGCGCCACCGCCGACCGCGTCCTGGTGCTGACCAGTTCGCAACAGGCGATGGCGCTCTGCGCGAGCATGCTGCTCGACCCCGGCGACGGGATTTTCCTGGAGGACCCGGCCTATTACGGCGCGCGCAAGGCGTTCGAGGCGGCGGGGCTGGACTGCGTTCCGATCCGCGTCGACCGGCAGGGCATCGTCGTCGATCAGATCCTGGCCGCGCCGCAGCGGGCGAAGGCGGTGTTCCTGACGCCGTCCCACCAGTTCCCGACCGGCGCGACGCTGACGCTGGACCGCCGCCTCGCCCTGATCGAGTGGGCGGCGCGGCATCAGGCCTGGATCATCGAGGACGACTATGACAGCGAGTTCCGCTACGCGGGCAAGCCGACGGCCTGCGTCCAGGGGCTCGATCCGCATGGCCGCACCATCTACATCGGCACTTTCACCAAATCGCTCTTTCCCGGGCTGCGGATCGGCTACGCCGTGCTGCCGCCCCAGCTCGTGAAGCCGATGACGGTGGCGCGCACCCTGCTGGACGGCCATACGGCGCCGATGGCCCAGCTCACGCTGGCCCGCTTCATGGAGGGCGGGCATTTCGGGGCGCACGTCCGAACCATGCGCGGCGTCTATGCCGAGCGGCTCGACGTACTGGCGGGTCTCGTCGCCAAGCACCTGTCGGACTTCGTCGAGCCGCAGGTGCCCATCGGCGGGCTGCAGATGCCCTGCCTGCTGACCGGCGGCCTTGCCGAGCGCACCGCCGTCGACGCGGCGCGGCGGGCCGGAATTGAACTGCTCGGCCTGTCGGCGCTGCACGCCGCCGGTGACGGTAGGGCCGGATTCCTGATGGGCTTCGCGGCTTACACGCCCTTTGAGATCGAGACGGCGGTCAGAAAGCTGGAGAAGGCGTTCCGCGCGGCGACGAAGCGGTAAAGTCGGCGGGCCTCCGGAACAAGGAGAATTGGTCTGGACCGTTGCTGGAAAATGGCTGGGCGCAGCGAGCCATTCGTCTGGTATCCGAGAGCCGACCAATCCACGACGTTCCCGGTGCGGGAGCGGGAGGCGACCCATGCACAAATCGGCGCTGGCGATCCGGCATGTCCATTTTGAAGACCTTGGCATCTTCGGCGCGGTGCTGTCGGATGCCGGCTACGCGGTCCGCTATCATGATCTCGACGCGGCGCCGTTCGCGACGCTCGATCCGCTGGAGCCGGATTTGCTGATCGTCCTCGGCGGTCCCGTCGGGGTCTACGACAGCGACGCCTATCCGTATCTCGCCGAGGAATCCGCGCTCCTGGCGGCAAGGCTGGCCGCGCGGCGCCCGACGCTCGGCATCTGCCTCGGGGCGCAGCAGATCGCCAAGGCGCTCGGCGCGGCGGTGCGTCCCATGGGCCACAAGGAAATCGGCTTCGGGCCGCTCACCCTGACCGATGCCGGACGGGCCGGGCCGCTTCGCCATCTGGAGGGCGTTTCGGTGCTCCACTGGCATGGGGACGCCTTCCAGATTCCCGACGGGGCGGAAAGCCTGGCGATGACGCCACTCTGCGCAACCCAGGGATTCGCGGTCGGCCGGCACGCGCTGGCCCTGCAATTCCATCCGGAGGTCGATGCGACCGCCGGCATCGAGCGATGGCTGACGGGCCATGCCGCCGAACTGGCCGGGGCCGGCATCGACCCGCGCGTGCTGCGCGGTCAAGCGGCGCGGATCGGCCCGGAATTGCGCGAGGCCGGGCAAAAGATGCTGGCCGAGTGGCTTCAGGCCGCGCCCTGATTCCTGTGCGGTGAGGCGGAATGGGGTTTCCATCGATCTGCACGGCGCTGCCGATCTGTGGCACAGTCCGCTCCGACGAGCCGCCTCACAGGGAACCTGAATGAACGACGCAGCAAGAAACGTTCTGATCGACGGCATGGAGCGTTGGAGCGCCTTCATCGAGGCGAACGCATCCTGGGCGGAGGTGATCTTCTTCCTGTGCGCGTTCGCGGAGTCCCTGGCCTTCGTCGGGTTCGTGGTGCCGGGCGTGGTGCTGATCGCCGCGGGAGGCGCGCTCGTCGCCTCCGGCGCCCTCGGCTTCTGGCAGGTCTACGTCGCCCTCGCGCTGGGCGCGGTGCTGGGCGACGCCGTGTCCTACTGGCTCGGCCGGGTGTTCGGCGATCGGGTCCCGGTCGTCTGGCCGTTCCGCCAACGGCCTGAGCTTCTGGAGCGGGGCAGCCGATTCTTCCTGCGCCACGGCGGCAAGAGCGTCTTCTTTGCCCGCTTCCTCGGGCCGCTGCGGCCGGTGGTGCCGATCACCGCCGGGATGATGGCGATGCCGCACCACAGCTTCCAGACCGCCAACCTGCTGTCCGCGGTGATCTGGGTGCCCCTGATGATGGCGCCCGGCATCGCCATCGCAAAGGGCGTCGGCATCGAAGACCTCCTGTCCGGCGCCGCGGCGCCGCCGGCCGTCACCCGGAACGGGGGCGACGCGCCCTGCGTGCCGGCGCCGCCGATTTCCGGCGAACCGTCGCGGTGCTGAGCGCCCTCACGCGCCGCATTTGGAGTAGCCGCAATTGAGGCAGGCGTCGCAGCCCTCCTGGCGGATCAGGCCGGGCTGGCCGCATTTCGGGCATTGCCGGAGGTTGGCCGGCTCGCCTCCGCCGGCTGCGGCCACGGCGTCCGTGCCCAAATCGGCGGGCTGCGAGGCGGTCAACGCCCCGTCGGCGGCCCTGTCGCCCGGCAGCATGCCGATCGCCTTGAGGTGCCGTTCGATCACGTCCCCGATGGCCGCCAGAAGGGACGGCACGTAGCGGCCCTGCATCCAGGCGCCGCCGCGCGGGTCGAAGACCGCCTTCAACTCCTCCACCACGAAGCCGACCTCGCCGCCGCGGCGGAACACCGCGGAGATCATCCGCGTCAGCGCCACGGTCCAGGCGTAATGCTCCATGTTCTTGGAGTTGATGAAGACCTCGAAGGGCCGGCGGCGCCCGTTCTCCACGATGTCGTTGATGGTGATGTACATGGCGTGGTCGCTGTCCGGCCAGCGCACCTTGTAGGTCTCGCCCGGCAGGGTCTCCGGACGGTCGGGCGGCTTGGCCGCCATGGCGCCCGGGGTCGGGACGGAATCGGGGGGCCGGGTTGCGGATGGGGTTGCGGGCGGAGTGGCGGCCTCCTTCTTCACCGACAGGACGGAGCCGGTGACCGCGTTCGGGCGGTAGGTCGTGCAGCCCTTGCAGCCCAGCTCATAGGCCTGCCAGTAGACGTCCTTGAAGGCGTCGAAGGGCAGGTCCTCCGGGCAGTTGATGGTCTTGGAGATGGAGCTGTCGATGTGGCGCTGGGCCGCCGCCTGCATCACCACATGCTCCGCCGGGGCCAGGGACTGGGCGTCGACGAAATAGTCGGGCAGGGGAGCGTCGGCTCCGAACCGCGCGCGGAACAGGCGGTGGGCGTGGTCGCTCACCTCCTCCGTCCGGCGGGTGCCGTCGGGCATCAGGACGGTGCGCTCGTAGCTGTAGGAAAAGACCGGTTCGATCCCCGACGACACGTTGTCGGCGAACAGCGAAATCGTGCCGGTCGGCGCGATCGAGGTCAGAAGCGCGTTGCGGATGCCGTGCTCCGCGATCAGGGCGCGCACGTCCTCGTCCAATCCGCGCACCATCGGGGCGTCCAGATAGGCGTCGCGGTCATAGAGCGGGAAGGCCCCCTTCTCGGCGGCCAGCCGGGCGGAGGCCCGGTAAGCCTCGTTGCGGATGGTCTTCAGCCAGGATTCGGTCAGCGCCACCGCCGCCTCGCCGCCATAACGGGCACGGCAGAGGATCAGCGCGTCGGCCAGCCCGGTGACGCCCAGCCCGATGCGGCGCTTGGTGTGGGCCTCCCGCGCCTGTGCCTCCAGTGGGAAGCGCGACGCGTCGACCACATTGTCCATCATCCGCACGGCGAGCGCCGTCAGCTCCTTCAGCCGGTCGGTGTCGAGCCGGGCCGTCTCCTCGAACGGGTCGATCACCAGGGCGGCGAGGTTGATCGAGCCGAGCAGGCAGGCGCCGTAGGGGGGCAGCGGCTGCTCCCCGCAGGGGTTGGTGGCGGAGATGGATTCGCAATAGCCCAGGTTGTTCTGCCCGTTCACCCGGTCGATGAAGATGACGCCCGGTTCCGCGTAGGCGTAGGTGGCCTGCATGATGCGGTCCCACAGGCCGCGGGCCCGCACCTCGCGGTGGACCCGGCCGTCGAAGACCAGCGGCCAGGGCCGGTCCTCCCGCACGGCGTCCATGAAGGCGTCGGTGACCAGGACCGACAGGTTGAACATGCGCAGCCGGCCCGGCTCGCGCTTGGCGTCGATGAAATCCTCGATGTCGGGATGGTCGCAGCGCAGGGTCGCCATCATCGCGCCGCGCCGGGCGCCCGCCGACATGATGGTGCGGCACATGCTGTCCCACACGTCCATGAAGGACAGCGGGCCGGAGGCGTCGGCGCCGACGCCCTTCACGAAGGCGCCCTTGGGCCGCAGCGTGGAGAAGTCGTAGCCGATCCCGCCGCCCTGCTGCATGGTCAGCGCCGCTTCGCGCAGGTGGGCGAAGATGGCGCCGAGATCGTCCTCGATCCGCCCCATGACGAAGCAGTTGAACAGCGTCACCGCCCGGCCCGTGCCGGCCCCGGCCAGGATCCGCCCGGCGGGCAGGAACTCGAAGCGGGACAGCGCCCGTTCGAAGCGCGGCGCCCACACCGCCGGATCGGCCTCGGGCGCGGCGAGCGCCGTGGCGACGCGCCGCCAGGTGTCGGCAATGGTGTCGTCGATGGGATCGCCGGCGGCGGACTTGAAGCGGTACTTCATGTCCCAGATCCGCTGGGAAATGGCGGCGATCCCCGTCATGCATCCTCCCTCCACGCGGCCGGCCGGTCCATGGCGCCGGCCCGCCGACAGCACTGTCCGAAGAGTAGGAGCCACCCTTCCTGGGGTCAACCCGGCTGTTCTTCTTGCGTTCCGCCGGTCAGTTGCTGATGCGGTCCCGCTGGTCCGGCATGGCCTTGAGAGTCGCCAGGATCCGCCCGGTGTCGGTGCCGGACCCGCAAAGCCCGAGCGCGGTTTCGCCGAAGTCCACGAGGCTGTGACGGCGCGGGGCGGGCGCCCGCTCCAGCGGGACCAGCCACGCCGCATGCCCGCGCGCCGCCAGTGCCTCGAAATAGCCGCGCTGGGTGTCGAACGGGATGTTGGTCTCGCGCGGGTCGCCGATGACGAAGACGCGGCGTTTGGGATCGCGCGGGATGCGGTCGAGGGAGTCGGCGGGGTCGAACCAACCCTGCGGGCGGGCCAGCGCCGTCCGCAGCCCGCGCGCCTCCAGATAGGCCCGGTAGGCCGGCGCGCCGGAGGAAATGACCGCGCAGCGCAGATCGTGGCGGCGGGCCAGGAACTCCGCGGTCAGCGTGCCGCCCGCGCTGTGCCCGCCCAGCGCCCATGCCGCCACTCCGTAGCGGGCCTTCAGGACGTCGAGCAGAGCGTTCATCAGGGCCGCCTCGCGCGGCGTGTGTCGCGTCGTCCAGAAACGGCCGGAGCTGCCATAGGCGCCCGGCCGGGCGAGGAACAGGAAGGGGATGCCGAACCGCTCCGCCAGGGCGCGTTCCTGGTCGATCATGGCGGCGACGCCCAGCCCCTCCTGGTGGCCGACGGAGGTCGGCTTGGTCCCCATGATGTCGCCATGCATCCAGGCCGCGGCGATGGGGTTGGGGCCTGGGGCGGGACGCAGGCCTGCCGCGTAGTAGCGCAGGCATTCCCCGCGCCCGTCCACCTCGACCCAGGCGGCGGTTTCCTGGGCCTCCAGCGCGGCGCAGTCCCCGCGGGCGATGGTGACGCCCTCGGCCACCGCGGCGTTGGAGAAACGTTCCGCGCTCGGCTGCGACTGGGCCTGTGCGGCCGTTGCCATCGGCATCGACAGGGCGAACCCCGCGAGGATGACGACGGCCGCGCCGCGGCGCATCAGGTGGCGGTTTCCCTGACCGGGGCGGCGGCCGCGTCCGTCGCCTTGGGCCGCACGGTGGCCGGGCCGCCCGCGGCGACGACCAGACGGTCGGTGGCCGTCTCTAGCCGCTCCTCCAGCTCCTTCATGGCCTTGGCGCGGCCCAGGCCGGGCGGGATGGGGGGCAGGAATTCGACGATCACGGTGCCGGGCCGCTTGATGAAGCTGTTGCGCGCCCAATAGAGGCCGGCGTTCAGCGCCATCGGCACGATGGGAATGCCGAGGTTGTCGTAGAGCACGCCGACGCCGATCCGGTAGGGCCGGTAGGCGCCGACGGCGACCCGCGTCCCCTGCGGGAAGATCACGATGGGCCGGCCCTCGTCGCGCACCGGACGGGCGTTGCGGACCATCGAGGCGACGGCGCGGCCCTTGGCGCCGCGGTCCACGGCGATCATCTTGGCCTTGGCGGCGTACCAGCCCCAGATGGGAATCCACAGAAGCTCCCGCTTCAGGATGATCGCCGGGTCGTTGACGAGGAAGTGCAGCTTCATCGTCTCCCAGGCCGACTGGTGCTTGGCGGCCAGCAGGAAGGAGCCGCTCCGGGGAACATGCTCGCGGCCGCGCACCTCGTAGCGGATGCCGACGATCGTGCGCTCCAGCCACGCGACGGTGCCGAAATACCACGTGACCACGCGGATCATGCTCTGCCGCGGCAGCAGCAGCGTCCACAGGATGCCGACGCAGATGACCGCCGTCCACACATAGAAGGCGACGTTGAAGGCGAGGGAGCGCAGGAAGATCATGGCCGGGAACTTGTCAGGATTCGATCAGCTTCTCAAGCGTGTAGCGAAGCCGCGTCACAATGTACTTGTTGTACTCGGTCATCAGCAGATTCGCCGTGCCCGGCCACAGCCACCAGTCGTTGAGATGGACGTTGGGGGAGGCGACGGGGTGGGGAACCACCTCGACCTCCGGGATCACCATGCGGAACTCCAGCAGGCTGCGCATCATGTGGTAATTGGCGGTGACCAGCCGCATCGAGCCGTAGCCCTGGGCGCGCAGCCAGTCCGCCGTCTCGTAGGCGTTGCCGATCGTGCTGTCCGCCGAATAGCCGAGCGTGATGCAGCATTCCATCTCGCCGGGGAACTGGCGGGAGCGCTTCAGCAGCTCCTGCACCTCCAGCCCTTCGTAGACGCCGGAGACGAACAGGCGCTGCGCCCGCCCGTCGGCCAGCAGCTCCAGCCCGGTGCTCAGCCGGCCGCTGCCGCCGGTCAGCACGACGATGGCGTCGGTGCTTCGGGTGGCCTCGGCGCTGCCGGGCGGCGGCGGGGTGCGGGGGATCGACGCGGCGAACCAGAACAGCCCGCCAAGCCAGGCCAGCCCGCCCAGCATCGCCAGCAGCAGGAGGCGTCGGAAAGCCCGCAGGACCCGGGCGCGCCGCGAGTGGGCCATCCCTCAGCCTCCAGACGGACGGGTCGGGCACGCGGTCACGGCATCGACTCCAGCGTGCGCAGCACCGTCCAGCGGGCGGTCAGCGCGGCCAGCAGGCAGGCGGCCAGCGGCACGGCGGCCAGAGCGGCGACGGCCCACCAGGGCGAGGTGGCGAGGTCGGGCAGCAGGCTGGCGTGGAGCCCGGCGGCGGCGTGGCCGATCCCGCCCAGCGTGCCGGCGGCCAGCAGCAGTCCGGTCAGCCCGCCGCGCAGGGTCAGGCCAATGACGTGCGATTCGAACTGCCGCGCCACGTAGCGGTCGGTGGCCCCCATCAGGTGCAGCAGCTCCACCACATGGCGGTGGATGGCAAGGCCGGAGCGCACGGCGAAGACCACCGCCATCACGCCCGCCCCGCCGATCAGCGCGACGATGCCCAGCGCCGCCAGATGCATCGCCCCGGCGAAGCGGCGCAGATCGGCCAGCCACACCGCGTGGTCGTCCAGCGTGGCGCCGGGCGCGGCGGAGGTCAGGCGCGCGGACAGCGCCGCCGTGTCCACCGGCCCGTTGGTCATCACGTCGATCAGCCGCGGCATCGGCAGCAGCGGATCGGCGGCCTCCTTGCCCAGCCAGGGTTCGAGAAGCCGGCCGACGTCGCCGCTGGACAGCAGGCTGGCGGTCGCGACGCCGGGGGTGGAGCGCAGGACGGTCAGCGCCGCCTCCGTCCGCTCCTCCAGCGGGGCGGCGTGGGCGCTGTCGGGCAGCGGCATGACCTGCACGGTCAGCCCGCCGGCCAGGCCGCTGTCCCAGCGCCGGGTCATGTCGGAGACGAGCAGGGCTCCGGCGAGCGCCAGCGCCGCCAGATAGACCATCAGCGCGGTCAACCCCATGAGGAAGCGCGAGGTCGGGTCCTTCGCCAGCGGCAGGTCGGAGTTGCGGCGGGTCAGCGGCGGCAGGGCCATGGCGTGTCTCCTTCCCCCATCTTTTCAGGCACCCGTCTCAGGCCCAGCGCGAGGCATGCGCCGGCAGGACGTGCAGGCGCCCGTTCTCCAGCATCAGGCGCGGGTGCTCGAAGCGGCGGATCAGCGCCTCGTTGTGCGAGGCGATGACCACGGTGGTGCCCAGCTTGTGAAGCTCCTCGAACAGATAGAGCAGGCGCATGCCGATGCCGTCGTCCACGTTGCCGGTCGGCTCGTCGGCCAGCAGGAGGCGGGGGCGGTTGATGACCGCGCGGGCGATGGCGACGCGCTGCTGCTGCCCGCCCGACAGGGTGGAGGGCAGGGAGTTCAGGTGGTTGCCCAAGCCCACCCAGCGCAGGATCTCCGTGCAGTGCTCCACCACGTCCGCTTCGCGCGCGCCGCCCATGCGCAGCGGCAGGGCCACGTTGTCGAGCGCCGAGAGATGGTCGAGCAGGGCGAAGTCCTGGAACACCACGCCGATCTGGCGGCGCAGCGCCGGCAGGTCGGCGCGCTTGACCCGCGCCATGTCCTTGCCGAACAGGGTGACCAGCCCGCGCGACGGGCGGAGCGCCAGATACATCAGCTTGAGCAGCGACGACTTGCCGGCCCCGCTCGCCCCCGTCATGAAGTGGAACGAGCCGGGCGGCAGGGTGAAGCTGATGTCGCGCAGCACCTCCGGCCCGGTGCCATAGCGCAGTCCCACATTCTCGAAACGGATCACGGTCCCACCAAAGGCGCAACGGAAGGCCCCGGCGGCGTCCCGCCGGGTGCGCGGATGGACAATGCACCGGCAGGGGCCGGCGCGTCCACCGCTGTCCGCCTTGCCGCGCCCATTGCCCTGGTTGGAGCGGCCGCGCGCGGCGCCCGTGCGTTCCTTGCTTCACACTCCATGACTACCTATAAGGACAGTCTGCAAATTCGGTGACAACGATCGGCATCAATGATCATCACCTGCCCGGCCTGCGACACACGGTACACTCTTGCCGATTCGGCGGTTGGTCCGCAGGGCCGGAAGGTGCGTTGCGCCCAATGCGGCCACATGTGGTGGCAATCGCCGCAGGACGATCCCGTCTTCCATCCCGACGCGGTGACCGAATTCCACCCGGTCCCGCCGCCATCCTCCAAGACGCCGTCCTCCAAGGCGAAGGCACCGGCCAAGACCCCGGCGGACCCCGGCGCGCGGCGCCGGGCGCTGGTCGGTTGGGGGAGCTTCCTGGCGGTTCTGCTGGCCATCGGCGCCGCCGGCTATTTCGGCCGCGCCACCGTGGTGCGGTTGTGGCCTCCGGCCGCGCTGTTCTACGAGACGGTCGGCCTGCCGGTGGAACCGCCGGGCAACGGCCTCCAGCTTCAGAACGTACGCTCGGAACAGAAGGCCGAGGACGGCAAGGCCGCTTTGCTGGTGGAGGGGCAGATCGTCAACGTCTCCGAGACGCTGCGCACGGTGCCGGCGCTGCGGGTCACCGCGCTGGGCGCCGACCGTCAGCCGTTGCGGAACTGGACCGTCGAACCGGTGCCGCCGCAGATCCTTCCCGGTGAGATCGCCACCTTCCGCGATGTCCAGGCGGACGCCGCCGGGGTGCAGGAGGTCATGATCACCTTCGACGGCGGTCACTGAGGAGGGAGCCGAGCGCAGGCCCGTTATGGCGCGTAGCCCCGGATGATCAGGGACACCGCGCCGTCGACGATCCGGGTCAGCTGCTCCTCGGTCGGGCGTTCCGACAGGCACAGCATGAAGCGCAGGTGCGTGTGCGACTTGACGAGGCCGACGAACTGCTCCGCCGCGAGCTGCGGGTCGGGGATGCGCAGCAGGCCGCGGCGGTCGAGGTCGGTCATGAAGGCGCTGATGTGTTCCATGGTGCGGGCCGGGCCGGCCTCGTAGAAGGCGCTCGCCAGCTCGGGGAAGCGGTGCGCCTCGCCGACCACCACGCGGTAGCCGGCCAGCGCCTGCGGCGACAGGATCATCGTCACGAATTGGCGGGCGATCAGGCGCAGCCCGTCGGCCATGTCGAGCGCGCGGGCCTCCTCGCAGACGGCGGCCATCGCGTGCCCCTTGCATTCGCGGGCGACCATGACGCGGAACAGCTCGTCCTTGCTGCCGAAATGGGCGTAGAGGGTCGCCTTGGACACGTTGGCCGTCTTGGCGATGGCGTCCATGCTGACGGCGCCGTAGCCATGGTCCAGGAACAGCTTTCCGGCGGCCTCCAGGATCTGCGCGGGCTTCGATCCTGCCTCCGGGGTGGGGGCGACCAGCGTGCTCATGCGTTCCTCGTATCCTGAAACCGGTGCTCCTGAAGCCGGGTGTCCGGCAACCGGCCCTGCGCCCTGTTTTACCACGGTGCCGACGGTGCTTGCGGGACTTCGTGCGCCGAGTCCCCGCTGCCGTAGCGTGTTCCGCATTCAACCACAATCCCAAACGTTAAAACTAGACCGTTCAGTTCACTCTTGACAACAGGTAGGCCCGCGATCATGTTTTCGCAAGACTAAACTGAACGGTTCAGTTCCGGCGCGGCGGGCAGGCCGGTCCAGACCAGGGACGAACCGAAACGGGTGGGTTGCAAGACGATGGTCAAGGCCGTGCGGAAGATCGTTCTGTCGGGTGTGGCGGTGGCGGCGCTGGCCGGTGGCGGCTACGCCGGCTGGGAGTGGTGGACCGAAGGCCGCTTCTTCGAGTCGACCGACAACGCCTATGTCCACAGCGACATCACGGTGGTGAGCCCCAAGGTGTCCGCCTATGTGCGCGACGTCCGGGTGGCGGAGAACCAGCAGGTGACCGAAGGCGACGTGCTCGCCGTTCTCGACGACCAGGATTTCCGCGCCAAGGTCGCGGAGGCGGAGGCCAACGTCGCCGCGCAGAAGGCGGCGCTCGGCACCATCGACAGCAAGCTGCAGCTCCAGAAGGCGATCATCGACCAAGCCGCCGCCTCGGTCGCCAGCGCCGAGGCCGAGCAGCGCCGCGCCCAGCAGGATTTCGACCGCACCCGCGCGCTGGCCAGCGACAGTTGGGCCAGCCGCCAGAAGTTCGAGACGGCCGACGCCGACCTGCGCAAGGCGACGGCGGAGACCGCCCGCACCCGCGCCGCGCTGGTCGCGGAGCAGGATCAGGTCGGCGTGCTGAACGCCAGCCGCAGCGAGACCGACGCCCGGCTGCGCCAAGCGGAAGCCGCCCTGCAGACCGCGCGCAACGATCTGAACAACACGGTCATCCGTGCCCCGGTGGACGGGGTGGTCGGCAACCGCGGCGTCCAGGTCGGCCAGTACGCGCGTCCCGGCGTGCAGCTTCTGTCGCTGGTGCCGCTGCCCGACGTCTATGTGGTCGCCAACTTCAAGGAGACGCAGCTTGCCCGCATGCGCCCCGGCCAGCCGGTGACGGTGGAGGTGGACGCCTATCCGGACAAGCACCTGCTCGGCCGGGTGGAGAGCTTCGCCCCGGCGTCGGGCTCGCAGTTCAGCCTGCTGCCGCCGGAGAACGCGACCGGCAACTTCACCAAGATCGTCCAGCGCGTCCCCGTGCGCATCGCCCTGCCGCGCGACAGCGCGCTGTCCGGCCTGCTGCGCCCCGGCCTGTCGGTGGTCGCCGAGGTGGACACCCGCGGCGCCGAGGAGCAGCCGCACAACGCGGGCACCGTCATGGGCGCGCTGGTTCCGGGGCGGGCGGTCGCGTCGAAGTAACCGCGCCCTCCGGCAGTCCCCGTCCTTCCAATCTTTTTCGTCCTGGAGAGGGCGACCATGACCGCCATCACCAACGACGACACGCCCACCGCCCGCGCCGCCAATCCCCCGGCGGGCGCGGGTGGCGAGACCGCCGCGTCCCGGCTCCACGCTCCCCCGCCCCCCGCGGGCCGGGGCGCGGCGGCCCCTTCCCCTTCCAACGCAGGGCCCAACGCAGGGCCCGGCGCCGGGCCGCGCCCGGTGACCACGCGCGACTGGCTGGGCTTCCTGTCCATGGTCGTCGGCATGTTCATGGCGATCCTGGACATCCAGATCGTCTCCAGCTCCCTGTCGGAGATCCAGGCGGGCCTCGCGGCCAGCGCCGACGAGATCTCGTGGGTGCAGACCTCCTACCTCATCGCCGAGGTGGTGATGATCCCGCTGTCCGGCATGCTGGCGCGGATCCTCTCCACCCGCGTCCTGTTCACCATCGCCGCCGCCGGCTTCACCCTGACCAGCGTCGCCTGCGCCTTCACTTCCAGCATCGAATCGATGATCGTGTGGCGGGCGCTGCAGGGCTTCATCGGCGGCGCGATGATCCCCACCGTCTTCGCCACCAGCTTCTCCCTGTTCCCGCCGGAAAAGCGGGCCGGCGTGTCGGTGATGATCGGTCTGGTCGCCACCATGGCGCCGACGCTCGGCCCGACCTTGGGCGGCTGGCTGACCCAGAGCTTCTCCTGGCACTGGCTGTTCCTGGCCAACGTGCTGCCGGGCATCGCCGTGACCTCGCTGGTCTGGACGCTGGTCGACGTGGACAAGCCCAACCCGGCGCTGCGCAAGGGCTTCGACTTCATCGGCCTGGGGCTGATGGCCGCCTTCCTCGGCAGCCTGGAGTTCGTGGTCGAGGAGGGCCCGCGCCAGGACTGGTTCCAGGACGAGTATGTGGCGATCTTCGCCGTGGTCGCCGCGGTGGCCGCCGTCGGCTTCTTCTGGCGGGTGCTGACCTACCGCAACCCGATCGTCGAGCTGCGCGCCTTCCTGGACCGCAACTTCGCCATCGGCTCGCTCTACAGCTTCATCATCGGCATCGGGCTCTACGGGGCGGTCTATCTGCAGCCGCTGTTCCTGGCGCGGGTGCGCGGGCTGAACAGCCTGCAGATCGGCATGATCATGTTCGTGACCGGCGCCTTCCAGTTCATGTCCGCGCCGATCGCCGGCGCGCTGTCGAAGAAGCTCGACCTGCGGGTGATGCTGGCGATGGGGCTGTGCCTGTTCGGGACGGGCGTCTGGCTGAACGCCCACCTGACCAACCAGTCCGGCTTCTGGGAGCTGTTCCTACCGCAGGCGGTGCGCGGCCTGTCGCTGATGCTCTGCTTCATCCCGGTGAACACCATCGCGCTCGGCACCTTGCCGCCGGAGCAGCTCAAGAACGCGTCGGGCCTCTACAACCTGATGCGCAACCTGGGCGGCGCCATCGGTCTGGCGGCGATCAACACCGTGCTGCTGGAGCGGTCGGCCCTGCACATGAACCGGCTGGGCGACAACCTGAACCTCGCCCGCCCGCTGGTGCAGGAGACGCTGGACGGGCTGGCGTCCCGGTTCGACGGTCTGGTCGCCGACCCGCAGGCCGCCGCCGTCAAGACGCTGGCCCGCATGGTCGAGCGCGAGGCGATGGTGCTGACCTTCAACGACTGCCTGCTGCTGATGGCCGGCGTGTTCTTCGCCGGGCTTCTGCTGATGCCGCTGGTGCGGCGTCCGGGCGGCAAGCCGGCGGCGGCGGACCACTGACCCGCCGCCGTTGCGTCTCGGCGGTGAAGCGTCCCGGTGACCGGCGGCCGTCTTCGTGCTATAGGGCTGGCCGTCGCGTCGAAGGGTCTCTCCGCCGTCATGAGCAAGCGCCAATACACCCGCGCCGAGGTCAAGGAACTGCTGTCCGCGCTGGAGCGCCAGTGCCGGGAGGCGTCGAAGCTCGCCCAGCTGGCCGAGCATGAGGCGAGCAAGCACAGCTTCGGCGCCTACCGCGAGTTCCGCGACAAGGTGGGCGAGTTCCAGGCGCTGGTCATCCTGATCGAGCAGCGGCTGCGCAACCTCGTGGACACCCGCTCCGACGATCTGCGCGACCAGTTCGAGCGGCTGGACACGGTGATGCTGGCCCTTCTGGTGCGGGCCAGCATGCGCTTCTTCTTCGTGCTGTCGGCCAACCCGATCCTGCCGATGGGCGCCCGCGAGATCTTCGTGGCGGAGTTGCGCAGCCTGCACGACGCCCACGAGAAGCTGAAGCGCCCCACCTACGCCGGCAAGCTCGGCGCGGACCTGGAGCGCGATCTGGAGACCGCCTCCCTGATCCTGGAGGAGATCATCGACAAGGCCCCGAGCCTGCTGAACTTCCGCGGCGGTGGCGGGGCGTAACCGGCCTCAGCGCTGGATCAGCGCGCTTTCCTTGCCGGACAGCACGAACACCTTGGCGTAGCTCTTGAGAAGCGCGTCGATCAGGGCGTTGACCTGCGGGCTGGACATGGCGCGCGGCTTGGCCGGATCGATGTGGAGGACGCAGCTGTCCTTAACGTCGTTGAAGGCGGCCAGGGCGTGGATGCGGTCGGGCCGGAACTCGTCGGGGAAATTTTCGTCCATCAGCCAGAAGCACTGGAAGTTCCGGCAGGACGGCGGGCGCTCCTCATAGACGGTGCAGCCCTTGCCCTGGTCGCAGGACACGCACCACTTCGCCGACGGCTTCTTCAGTTCGGGCACGCCCATCAGCTTGCAGCACAGCGTGCATTCTCCGCAGTTGCGGTCGGCCATAACGCAAAATCCTGATCTGTCCCGGTGAAAGAGCGCGGACAGTCGCACAAAGGGCGGTCCCGGGGAAAGTGTCCGTTGGATGGGGACGGATGGGGAGAGGGGACGCCCTACGCCAGGCTGGGAAGGACCAGCGGTTCCTCCGCCTCGCGGACCAGCAGCGCCTCGATGGCGTCGGCGGGGGCCGGGCGGGCGTAGAGGTAGCCCTGCGCGTACTTGCACAGGATGTCGCGCAGGAATTCCGACTCCATCTCGGTCTCCACGCCTTCGGCCACCGCCTCCATGCCCAGGATGGCGGCCAGGGTGGCGATCACCTGCACGATGGCGGCGTTGCCCTCGCCCGACGAGATGGCCTGGACGAAGCTGCGGTCGATTTTCAGCGTGTCCGCCGGGAACTTGTGCAGGTAGGACAGCGACGAATAGCCGGTTCCGAAATCGTCGATGGACAGGCGCACGTCCATGTCGCGGATGCCCTGCATCAGCACCCGGCACTTGGCGGGGTCCTTCATCAGCAGGCTTTCCGTGATCTCCAGCTTCAGGCTGGAGGGCGGCACCCCGCTTTCCTGCAGCACCTCGCTGACCAGACCGATCAGGTCGTCGTCGCTGAACTGGCGGGAGGAGACGTTCACGCTCATGAACAGCGGGGTGGGGCGGGGGAAGCGGGCCTGCCACCGGGCGAGCTGGCGCGCCGCCTCGCGCAGCGCCCAGCGGCCCATCGGGACGATCAGGCCCGATTCCTCGGCCAGCGGGATGAACTCGCCGGGCGGAACCAGCCCGCGCTCGGGATGCTTCCAGCGCATCAGCGCCTCGAAGCCGGCGATGTGGCCCGAGGACAGGGCGACGATCGGCTGGTAGTAGAGGACGAGCTGGTTCTGCTCCAGCGCCATGCGCAGATCGGTTTCCGTGCGCATCTGGGCCATCGCTTGGCGGCGCAGGTTGCTGTCGAACACGTCGATGCGCGCCCGCCCGCCCGACTTGGCCCGGTACATGGCGAGGCTGGCGTCGCGCAGCATCTCCTCCGCCCGGTCGTAGCCGGAGACGCTGAGCGCGATGCCGATGGAGGCGGACAGCACCAGCTCGTGGCCGTCCAGCGCCAGCGGCCGCGCGACGGCCTCGCCCATGCGCTCCGCCGCGGACAGGGCGTCGCCGACGTCGTCGATGCCGTCCAGCAGAACGGCGAACTCGTCCGCGGACAGCCGGGCCAGCGTGTCGCCCATGCGGCGGGTCTCGTCCAGCCGCTCCGCGATGGTCTTCAGCAGCCGGTCGCCGACGCTGGAGCCCAGCGCGTCGTTGATCGACTTGAAACGGTCGAGATCGACGAAGATGACGGCGAAGGCCTTGCCGCCGGCCCGCCGGTTGCGGTCCAGCGCCTGCCCGATGCGGTCCAGCAGCAGGGTGCGGTTGGGCAGCCCGGTCATGCCGTCGTGGAAGGCATCGAACAGCAGCTGCTGCTCCGCCCGCTTCTGGGCGGTGATGTCGGTCATCGAGCCGGCGATCCGCACCGAACGGCCCGACCCGTCGCGCACGGCGAGGCCGCGGACCAGCATCCACAGCTCGTCACCGTCGGCGGCGCGGATGCGGAAGACATGCTGGAGATGCTCCCGCTCACCGCTCAGATGCAGGTCGATGGCGGTGCGCAGCCCGGCAAGATCGTCGGGATGCACGCGGTCGAACCATTCGCCGATCCGGTTGGACAGGCTGTCCGCGGCGAAGCCGAGCATGGCCGCCCAGCGCGGGGAGTAGTAGACCTCGTCCGTGTCCAGCCGCCAGTCCCACAGCCCGTCGTTGGCGCCGGCGGCGGCCAGCGCGTAGCGCTCCTCGCTCTGCAGCAGGCGCTGCTCGGCGGTTTTGCGGTCGGTGACGTCGGCCTGGCTGCCGACCAGCCGCACCGGGCGGCCCTGGGCGTCAAGGACGGCGATGCCGCGGCAGGCCATCCAGCGGGTGCCGCCGTCGGCGTGGCGCACGCGGTATTCGATCTGGAACACGGTGCCGTCGCCGCCCAGGGCGTCCAGCGTTTCGCGCAACGACCGGCGGTCGTCGGGATGGACGCGCTCCATCCATTCGTCGGGGCCGGTGCCGACGCTGCCTTCCTCCAGCCCGAGGAGCGACAGCCAGCGCGGCGAGTAGTAGACGGTCCCGGTTTCGAGGTCCCAGTCCCACAGGCCGTCGTTGCTGGCCGCGGCGGCGAGCGCGTAGCGCTCCTCGCTCTTGCGCAGCTGGCGTTCGGCGTGCTTGCGGTCGGTGATGTCGGCGACCGACCCGACGAGGCGGACCGGGTCGCCCGACTCGTCGGGGACCGCCATGCCACGGCAAACCAGCCAGCGCCAGCCGGAGTCGCCGTCGTCCGGCGACGGCAAGCCGGCGGCCGAAGACGGACCGAATCCGCCGCGGCGGACGCGGTGTTCGATCTGGAAAGGCAGCGAGACGCCGACCATCTGGCCTTCGAAGGAGGCGTAGAGCCAGTCGATGTCGTCGGGGTGGACGCGGTCGAGCCAATCTTCCGGGCGATTGACGTCGCCCGGCGGCAGGTCGAGAAACTCCTTGAAGCGGGGAGACAGGAACATCGTATCGTTGCGAAGGTCCCAGTCCCAGACGCCTTCGGAGCCGGCTTTCTCGGCCAGCAGATATCGCTCGATCGTGCTGTTCAAGGCCCCCTCACCGCCGCGGCGCACCCGCATTCCCCTACTCGCAACATAGTGCCCGAATGGTGAATGAGAAATGAAGCCCTGTTGCGAAGGATTTGCGCCATGCTGGTGAATTGTGGGAGTGGACCCGCATCGCGGGAGCCCCGAGGCGTCCCCTGGCGTCATCGGCGAGTCGGGCGCCGGCCGTCACTGTGAGGAGGCGGAAGCATGGAATGGTCCGATCAGGGCGTCGTGCTGTCGGCGCGGCCGCATGGCGAGACCTCGGCGGTCGTCACCCTGCTGACGCGGGACCACGGGCGGCACGCCGGCATGGTGATGGGCGGGCGGTCCGGCCGGACCCGGGCGGCGCTGGAGCCCGGCACGCTGGTGTCGGCGCGCTGGCGCGCGCGCCTGCCCGAGCATCTCGGCACCCTGACGCTGGAGGTGGTGCAGGGCTATTCCGCCGCCTTTCTCGATGATCCGTTGCGACTCGCGACCTTGACCGCCGCCTGCGCGCTGGCCGAGGCGGCCCTGCCGGAGCACCAGCCGCACCCGGCGCTGTTCGACGGGCTGCTGGCGCTGTTCGGCCTGCTGGGCGGCGACGCCTGGGCCGAGTCCTACGTGCGGTGGGAGGTCGGGCTGCTCGCCGAGCTTGGATTCGGCCTCGACCTCGACCGCTGCGCCGTCACCGGGGCGAACGACTACCTCGCCTATGTCAGCCCGCGCACCGGGCGCGCGGTGTCGGCCTCGGCCGGGGAGCCCTACCGCGACCGGCTGCTGCCGCTGCCCGGATTCCTGATCGGCCTGGGCGGCGGCGGGCCGCAGGCGGTGGCGGAGGGGCTGCGCCTGACCGGCCATTTCCTGGAGCGCCATCTGCTCAACGGCCCGCTGCCGCCGGCACGGCTGCGATTAAGAGAACGTTACGAGAACACGGTGGCGCGTGGCCGCTAGATTTGGTATCCACACGCCATGACGTCCCAAGACCCCGTCCTCGACATCCAGGAGAAGCCGCTCCGCGACGCGCTGAGCGAGCGGTATCTGAGCTACGCGCTGTCCACCATCATGGCGCGGTCGCTGCCCGACGTGCGCGATGGGCTGAAGCCGGTGCACCGGCGGCTGCTCTACGCCATGAGCCAGCTGCGGCTCGACCCCTCGACTCCGCCGAAGAAGTCGGCCCGCGTGGTCGGCGACGTGATCGGCAAGTTCCACCCGCACGGCGACACCTCCGTCTACGACGCGCTGGTCCGTCTGGCGCAGGACTTCGCGGTGCGCTACCCGCTGGTGGACGGGCAGGGCAACTTCGGCAACATCGACGGCGACAACGCCGCGGCCATGCGCTACACCGAGGCGCGCCTGACCGACGTCGCCAAGGCCCTGCTGGAGGGCATCGACGAGGACGCGGTCGACTTCCGCCCGACCTACGACGGCGACGGGGACGAGCCGGCGGTCCTGCCCGCCAACTTCCCCAACCTGCTGGCCAACGGCTCCAGCGGCATCGCCGTCGGCATGGCGACCAACATCCCGCCGCACAACGCCGCCCAGCTCTGCTCCGCCCTGCGGCTGGTGCTGAAGCACAAGCAGGACTGTGTGAAGGCGGCGCTGGCCGGCAAGGAGAAGCCGGCCCCGACGAAGATTGAGGATCTGGTCACCCTGATCTCCGGCCCCGACTTCCCGACCGGCGGTGTGCTGGTCGAGCCGCGGGCCAACGTCGTCGAGGCCTACCGCACCGGCCGCGGCTCCTTCCGCCTGCGCGCCAGGTGGGAGGTGGAAAAGCTGGGGCAGGGCACCTGGCAGGTCGTCGTCACCGAGATGCCCTATCAGGTGCAGAAGGCCCGGCTGGTCGAGAAGATCGCCGAGCTTCTGACCAACCGGAAGCTGTTGCTGCTGGAGGACGTGCGCGACGAGTCGGCGGAGGACGTCCGCCTCGTCCTGGTGCCGAAGAGCCGCAACGTCGATCCCGAGGTCCTGATGGCCTCGCTGTTCCAGACGACCGATCTGGAAATCCGCTTCGCCATGAACATGAACGTGCTGGACAAGGACAACGTCCCGCGCGTCATGAACCTGTTCGAGGTGCTGGACGCCTTCCTCGACCATCGTATGGAGGTTCTGGAGCGGCGGTCCCGCCACCGGCTGGCCAAGATCGACCACCGGCTGGAGGTTCTGGGCGGCTACCTGATCGCCTATCTGAACCTGGACGAGGTGATCCGCATCATCCGCGAGGAGGACGAGCCCAAGCAGGAGCTGATGCGCGCCTTCTCGCTGAGCGAGGTCCAGGCCGAGGCTATCCTCAACATGCGGCTGCGCAACCTGCGCAAGCTGGAGGAGATGGAGATCCAGCGCGAGAACGACGCGCTGACCGCCGAGCGGGCCGGCCTGAGCGAGTTGCTGGCGGACGAGAGCCTGCGCTGGAAAACCATCGGCAAGGAGACGGAGGAGACGCGCAAGCGCTTCGGCGAGGACCGCCGGACCCAGGTCGCCGAGGCCACGGCCGTCATCGACATCCCCGTCGACGCCATGGTGGAGCGCGAGCCTTTGACCGTGCTGTGCTCGCAGAAGGGCTGGATCCGCGCGGTGCGCGGCCATCTGACCGACGCCGAGCGCCTCGACGTGAAGTACAAGGAAGGCGACAAGGAAGGCTTCTGGGTCCACTGCGAGACCACCGACAAGCTCCTGGTCTTCGGCACCAACGGCAAATTCTACACGCTGTCCGCCGACAAGCTGCCGCGCGGGCGCGGATTCGGCGAGCCGGTGCGGCTGATGATCGACCTCGGCAACGAGGCGGACATCATCACCCTGTTCAAGCACCAGCCCGATCGCCGCCTGCTGGTCGCCTCGGAGGACGGGCGCGGCTTCCAGGTCGAGGAGAACGAGGTCGTCGCCCACACCCGCTCCGGCAAGCAGATCCTCAACCCGGACGACAACAAGGATGCCAAGATCTGCATCCCGGCGGAGGGCGACCATGTCGCCGTCATCGGCAACAACCGCCTGCTGCTGGTCTTCCCGCTGGAGCAGGTGCCAGTGATGGCCCGCGGCAAGGGCGTGCAGCTCCAGAAGTACAAGGACGGCAGCCTGTCCGATCTGAAGGTCTTCACCATCGCCGAGGGGCTGAGCTGGAAGCACGGCGAGCGGCAGTTCAACGTCACCAACCTGACCGGCTGGCTGGGCAACCGCGCCGGCGTGGGCAAGATGCCGCCCAACGGCTTCCCCAAGGTCAACCGCTTCACCTGATCCGTCGGATTGGCGGACCCATACACCTAACGTTGCGCGCAAACGGGGGGCTTTCGGCTCCCCGTTTCACTTTTGGCGGAATTTCCGACGGAAAGTTCCCGAATTGGTAGGGTTCAGCCATGCTCGGACTTGAACTCTGACCCGCGATTCCGGCATAGTGATCCTATCAAAACGAACTCGGTGCCACCGACCGAAGGAGTGCCCCGTATGGGGCATCAGGGGCCGGAGGAACGCCGGGCGACAGGGAGGCACGCGCATGGTCACCACAGATCCGTGTGAAGGCACAGCGGCGGCAGGGGGTCCCATCGGCCCCGGCAGTCCCGGTCCGTGAGCCGCACGGTGACGTCGATCCGGCGTTGCCAGACAACTTTCTCAAAAACACGACTTTCTTAAAAACAACAGCCTTTCGGTTCGCACGCCGCGCTCCCATTGCGGGGGCCGGAACGGCGGTGTGCGCCCACGCCGGGACGAGAGGACCCTAGGAGACCGCCATGAAACGCCGTACCTTCATCACCAGCGCCGGTGTCGGTGTCGCCGCCAGCGCCCTCGCCGCTCCCGCCATCGCGCAGAGCAACCCCGAGATCAAGTGGCGCTGCGCGTCGAGCTTTCCCAAGAGCCTGGACACCATCTACGGCGGCGCCGAGCGGGTGGCCAAGCGCGTTGCCGAGATGTCCGAGGGCAAGTTCCAGATCCGCACCTTCGCGAGCGGCGAAATCGTCCCCGGCCTGCAGGTGCTGGACGCCGTGAAGGACGGCACGGTGGAGTGCGGCCACACCGTCTCCTACTATTACGTCGGCAAGGACCCGACCTTCGCCTTCGACGCGGCGATGCCCTTCGGCCTGAACGCCCGCCAGCAGAACGCCTGGATGACCCACGGCGGCGGCATGGAGCTGATGCGCGAGTTCTTCAAGGGCTACAACATCGTCCAGTTCGCGGCGGGCAACACCGGAACCCAGATGGGCGGCTGGTTCCGCAACGAGCTGAAGTCCGTCGAGGACCTCAAGGGACTGAAGTTCCGCATCGGCGGCTACGCCGGCACCATCCTGCAGCGTCTGGGCGTCGTGCCGCAGCAGATCGCCGGCGGCGACATCTACCCGGCGCTGGAGAAGGGCACCATCGACGCGGCAGAGTGGGTCGGCCCCTACGACGACGAGAAGCTCGGCTTCAACAAGGTCGCCAAATACTACTACTACCCCGGCTGGTGGGAGGGCGGACCGCAGGTGTCCTTCCTCGTCAGCCTGCCGCAGTGGGAGCAGCTTCCCAAGCATTACCAGGCGATCCTGGAGGCGGCCTGCGCCGACGCGACCGCCGACATGGTCGGCAAGTACGATGTGGTGAACATGCACGCGCTGAAGCGTCTGGTCGGCGCCGGCACGGTTCTGAAGCCCTACCCGCGCGACATCCTGCAGGCCTGCTACCAGGCGACCTTCGACGTCTATGAGGAGGAGGCCGCGAAGAACGAGAAGTTCCGCAAGGTCTACGAGCAGTGGCGCAAGTTCCGCGACGAGGAGTACCTGTGGTTCCGCGTCGCCGAGAACACCTTCGACAACTTCGTCTACTCGGCCCCGACGCCGAAGAAGAAATCGTAGGGAGCGAGAGGCCGGACACGAAAAAGCCCCGCGGAAGCGGGGCTTTTTTGTTGCCGATGAGGCCGTCGCCGCAGAGGGGCAGGCTTTCCGGTTCCGGCTCCTCCCCCGGCGGGCGGGGGAGGAGGGAGCGGAGGAACCGGCTACTTGCCCTGCAACTGCTTCATGAGGTCGGCGTTGGGGTCCTCGGCGGGCTGTTCCGGCGCGCCGAAGGGCGGCGGCGGCTCGCCCGAATCGAAGGCCGGGATCTCGATCTTCACATTGTCCAGATCGATCGGCTCGCCGCGGTCCAGGCCGGAGAAGACCATCTCCGGGAATATGATGACCAAGGCCACCATGATCAGCTGGATGCAGACGAACGGCACGGCGCCCCAGTAGATCTGGCCGGTGGTGATCTTCTTGATGATCTTCCCGGTGATCTTGTCCTTGTAATCCTCCCGTGGAGCGACGCTTCGCAGGAAGAACAGGGCGAAACCGAAGGGCGGGTGCATGAAGGAGGTCTGCATGTTGACGCCCAGCAGGACGCCGAACCAGATCAGGTCGATGCCCAGCTTTTCCGCGACCGGGGCGAGCAGCGGCACGATGATGAAGGCCAGCTCGAAGAAGTCGAGGAAGAAGGCGAGCAGGAAGACCATGATGTTGACGACGATCAGGAAGCCCAGTTCGCCGCCCGGCAGGCTGGTCAGCAGATGCTCCACCCACAGGTCGCCGTTCACGGCGCGGAACACCAGACCGAAGACCGTCGAGCCGATCAGGATGAAGATGACGAAGGAGGACAGCTTCGCCGTCGTGTCCATCGCCTGACGCATCAGCGACCAGCTCAGCTGCCGCTTCATGAGCGCCAGGATCATGGCGCCCGCGGCACCCATGGCGCCGCCTTCCGTCGGCGTCGCGATGCCGAGGAAGATGGTGCCGAGCACCAGGAAGATCAGCACCAGCGGCGGCACCAGCGAGGTCAGCACCCGGAACAGCAGCTGGAAGCCGCGCAGGCTGCGCGCCTCGGGCGGCAGGGCCGGAGCGAACTCGGGGCGGACGATGCTGGTGACCAGGATGTAGCCGGCGTAGAGGCCGGTCAGCACCAGGCCGGGGACCAGGGCGCCGGCGTACATGTCGCCGACCGAGCGGCCGAGCTGGTCGGCCAGGATGATCAGCACCAGCGACGGCGGGATGATCTGGGCCAGCGTGCCCGACGCCGCGATGACGCCCGACGCCAAGCGGCGGTCGTAACCGTAGCGCAGCATGATCGGCAGCGAGATCAGGCCCATGGAGATCACCGACGCGGCCACCACGCCGGTCGTCGCGGCGAGCAGCGCGCCGACGAAGATCACCGCGTAGGCCAGACCGCCGCGCAGCGGGCCGAAGAGCTGCCCGACCGTGTCGAGCAAGTCTTCGGCCATGCCGGATCGTTCGAGGATCAGGCCCATGAAGGTGAAGAAGGGAATGGCCAGCAGCGTGTCGTTGCGCATGATGCCGAAGACGCGCTCCGGCAGCGCCTGGAACAGCGCCGGGGTCAGCAGACCCAGCTCGATGCCGATCAGACCGAAGAGGAGGCCGTTCGCGGCGAGCGCGAAAGCGACCGGGAAACCCATCAAAAGGAAAAGAACAAGCGCCGCGAACATCAGCGGCGCCATGTTCTCAATGAGGAAGGCGGCCATCGTGTGTGGTCCCCGGTCTCTTAGGAGTGGCTGTGCATCTTCTCGCCGGGCTGGTCAATGAGACCGGCCAGGAAGGCGATGCGTTTGATCAGCTCGGACACCGCCTGCATGGTCAGCAGGAAGAAACCGGCGGGAACCAGGATCTTGGCCGGCCAGCGGATCAGGCCGCCGGCGTCGCTCGACATTTCCTTGGTGATGAAGCTGTCCCAGAACATCGGCCAGGAGAGCCACATGATCAGGATGGCCATCGGGAACAGGAAGAAGAGGATCCCGAAGATGTCCACCATGCACTGGACGCGCCGCGAGAAACGGCCCAGCACGATGTCGATGCGGATGTGCTCGTTGCGCAGAAACGTGTAGCCCGAGCACAACAGGAAAATCGCGGAAAACAAATACCATTGCAGCTCAAGCCAGGCGTTGGAGCTGTAATGGAGGCTGTAACGGATGACGGCGTTGCCGGCGCTGACAATCACGGCGACCAGCACCAGCCAATAGACGAGCTTGCCGATACCGTCGTTGACAGCATCGATCAGCCCGCTGATTCGGAGCAGGAACCTCAACGGAGAGCCTCCCTGTTGGTTTGGAACGGGTGTATCCCCGTCCGTTCCTTTTGTTGCCCTGTGAACGGTGGCGCTGGGCGCCGGTTCAATCTTTTATGGTAACACCATGGGGTGTTTGCTGCGGCAATATTCCGCAGGAGGCCCCGGCAGCGCAAGAGCTTGAAAGCCTTTATACGTGATTGCCCCAATAGTCTTCGATCAACGGCAATCCGGCGGTCGGTCGGTCAGTCTTCCGGATCGTTCGGCAGGCGGAACCAGCCGTCGCGGCCCAGCGCCTCCAGGGGGCGGAACTTGGCCTTGTAGGCCATCTTGCGGCTCTGGGCGATCCAATAGCCGAGATAGACGTAGGGCAGGCCGTCCGTCCGGGCGCGCTCCAGCAGGCTGAGGATCATGAAGCTGCCCAGGCTGCGGCGGTCCTGGCGGGGATCGTAGAAGCTGTAGACCGCGGAATAGCCGTCGGTCAGCCGGTCGGTCAGCATGCAGCCGACCAGCCGCCCTTCGGCGTCGCGGGCCTCGAACAGGCTGGTGTCGGCGCGGCCCTCGTCGATCATGGCCGCGAAGTCGGCCATGGCCATGCGCGCCATGTCCGATTCGCCGTGGCGGGAGTTCTGGTAGAGCGAGAACAGCCGGTACTGCTCCGTCGTGGCGGCGGCCGGCGCCTCCGCCAGGGTCAGGTCGCCGTTGGCCCGGCGGACGCGCTTCTGCGACCGTGTGGGGACGAAGGCGGCCACCGGGATGCGGACCGGGACGCAGGCCTGACAGTTCGGGCAGACCGGCCGGTAGACGATGTCGTGGCTGCGCCGGAAGCCGGCGCGCGACAGGGTGGAATTGACCTCCGCCGAGTAGGGACCCAACAGCCGGGTGAACAGCTTGCGCTCCACCCGACCCGGCAGATAGGGGCAGGGCATCGGCCCGGACCGGAAGAACTGCTGGAGCGGGCGGAGTTGCGGCTGGATGACCGACATCGGGCTGGCTGACTTCTGGATCACCGGCCCAGGGGCCGGCTGTTGGGGTTCGGCGGCTGCAGAGGGTGCTGAACGGAGGTGACGGTAACGGAGCTTACTGGGACTGGCTCTGGGTCATCGGGACGGTGTCCTGGCCGAAGAAGGCGCGTCCGATCTCGTTGGTGATTCCGCAGAGCTGGGCCTGCACGCCGTCGAGATACTCGTGCAGGCCGAGCTGGATCACCTCTTCGATCGGGCGGGCCAACAGCGCGCCGAGCAGCTCGTCCACCTTCTCCATCGCCTCACTGCCGTTGCGCAGGGTGTAACGGGACTTCAGGCGGGTCAAGAGGCCGTCGATCTGTCGCACACACATCACAACGGAGCGCGGGAACCCCTCGTTGAACATCATGAAGCCGGCGACCGTGGTCGGCGACATGCCGCGCGGGTAGACGCGCCGGAAGGCGTGGTACCCGGCGGCGGAGCGCAACACCGTCGTCCACTGGCTCATGTCCAGCGTGGAGCCGACCGCGACGGGGGAGGGCAGCAGCGTGTGGTACTTGATGTCGAGCAGGCGGGTGGTCTGGTCCGCCCGCTCGATGTATTTGCCGAGCTGGTAGAAGTACCAGCCCTGATCGCGGTAGAAGGTGCCCTCGGTGATGCCCGTGTGGGTCTGGCATTCCTCCTTGATCCAGGTGCAGACCTTGGAGAGGTTGGGCAGCGCCACGCCCTTGCCGTTCATCTCCACCAGCTTGTTGTGGAACACGTTGATCTGCGTCCACATCTCGGTGGAGATCCAGGGGCGCAGGACGCGGGCGTTCTCCCGCGCCATGCGCAGCATGGAGACCAGCGAGTTCGTATTCTGGGTGTCGAACATGTAGTAATGGACCACCGCCTCCGCCGTCGGACGGTCGTGGCGGCTGAAGAAATCCTTCTCGTCGGCGTTGAGCTGGACGATGGAGAACCAGTTGGTCATCCCCCGCGTGTCGCGCGCGAAGGTCTCATGCACGTCCAGGATGCGGGCGAGATTCTCGGCGCGCTCCATGTAGCGCGCCATCCAGAAAATGCATTCGGCGTAACGGGCCAGCAGATTCACGACGCGCTCCCTTCCTGTGCCCCATCCTGGAGACCGCCATCCTGGAGAACCCAGGTGTCCTTGGACCCGCCGCCCTGCGACGAGTTGACGATCAGCGTGCCCTTCTTCAGCGCCACGCGGGTCAGGCCGCCGGGCAGCACCCAGGTGTTCTTTCCCGTGATGGCGAAGGGGCGCAGATCGACGTGGCGGGGATCGATGCCGTCGTCGGTGACGGTGGGGCAGACCGACAGGTCGACCACCGGCTGGCTGATGTAGTTGGACGGATCGGCCAGCAGCTTGGCCCGGCACTCCGCCAACTCCTCCCTGCTGGCGCGCGGGCCGATGGTGATGCCGTAGCCGCCGGCCTCGCCGACCGGCTTCACCACCAGCTTGTCCAGGTTGTCCAGCGTGTATTGCAGCGCGTCGGCCTCGCGGCAGATGCGCGTGTCCACGTTGGGGATGATCGCTTCCTGGTCCAGGTAGTATTTGATCATCCGCGGGACGTAGCAGTAGATCGCCTTGTCGTCCGCCACGCCGGTGCCGACGGCGTTGGCCAGCGCCACGTTGCCCTTGCGGTAGGCCTCCATGATGCCCGGCACGCCCAGCATGCTGTCCGGGTTGAAGGCCTTGGGGTCGAGGAAGGCGTCGTCGATGCGGCGGTAGATCGAATCGACGCGCGCCAGACCGTTGGTGGTCTTCATGTAGACGCGGTCGTTCTCCACCACCAGATCGCGGCCCTCGACCAGCGGCACGCCCATCTCGCGCGCCAGAAAGATGTGCTCGAAATAGGCGGAGTTGTAGGAGCCGGGCGACAGCAGCACGACCTGCGGGTCGGCCACGTCCTGCGGCGCGATCTCCATCATCGCGTCGAGCAGCTTGTGCCCGTAATTGTCCACCGGGCGGATGCCGATGTCCTGCATCAGGTCGGGGAACACGCGCTGCATCATGTGGCGGTTCTCGACCACGTAGGACACGCCGGACGGCACGCGCCCGTTGTCCTCCAGCACGCGGAAGGTCCCCTCGCGGTCGCGGACCAAGTCCGTGCCCATGATGTGGATGTAGGTGTCGAACGGCACGTCCAGCCCGACCATCTGCGGCCGGAAGCAGCCGTTGCCCAGCACGAGGTCGGCGGGGATCACCCCGTCCTTCAGGATCTTCTGGTCGTGGTAGATGTCGTGGAGGAACAGGTTCAGCGCCGTGACGCGCTGGGTGATTCCCGCCTCCAGATGCGCCCATTCCTTGGCCGAGATGACCCGGGGAATGATGTCGAAGGGAAGGATGCGGTCCACCGCGTCCTTGTTCGAGTAGACGAGGAAGGTGATGCCCAGATTGTACAGTTCACGCTCGGCGTCCTGCGACCGCCGCAACAGATCCCCGAAGTTCAGACCGGCCAGTCTCTGCCGGATCAGCGCCGAGTGCTCGGCTGGATAATCACGGCCTCCGAACAATTCGTCGTAGTAAAGGCCGGGATCGTAGTTCGTCAAAAGGTCAGTCGCCTTGCCTTCGGGTACGCTCACAGACTCCCCCGCAGCTAACGCCCTTGATTGACCGATGCCGAGTGGCAATGGTGTCTGCCGCGAAGTATGAACCATCGCTTCGCCATTTGAACAGGGCAAACATTCCCCGCGTTGTGCGGCGCATCGACAAAACAATAAGGGGTACGTTCAAAGGCAAGGAACTAACGCCTTGGTACCAGCGCCGCATCGGCTTTGGTATCAGTTCGTCGCGGCGGGCGGGGGTGCGGTCTTGCTTTCGCGCAGCAGCACCATGCTGATGCGGCGGTTGCGCGGGCTGCCCGGCTGGTCGGGCACCAGCAGGTCGCGGTCGGCGCGGCCGATCACGTCCTGGACGCGCTCCTCCGGAATGCCGCCGGCGATCAGGGCGCGGCGGGTGGCGTTGGCGCGTTCGGTGGAGAGGTCCCAGTTGTCGCGCCCGGCCCCGCTGGTGAAGGGAACGCCGTCGGTGTGGCCGCTGATCGACAGCTTGTTGGGCAGCTTGGCGAGCGCCTTGGCCACCTGCATGACGAGCTGGCGGGTCTGCGGGTACATCTGGCCCGACCCGCCGGGGAACATCGAGACGCGGTCCTGGTCGACGATCTGGATTCGCAGTCCTTCCGGCGTCTGGTCGATCATCAGGTTCTGGGCCAGCGGCTCCAACTCCGGCACCGATTGGATGGCCTGCCGGATCTCGGTGGCGGCCTGCTGGAACTGGCGGGCCTCCTTCTGGGCGTCCTGCAGCTTCTCGCCGCCTTCCTTCACACGCTCCGCGAAGTCGGACAGCCGCTCGCCCGGCTTCTGGCCGGGGATGCCGAGCTGCTTGGCCTGTTCCTCGAGCCGCTTCTGATAGTCGAGCCGCGACTCGTTGGATTTCTGCTCGGCGGTCGAGACGGGCGGTGGCGGGGCGGCGTCGGTGGGATCGTTCGCCTCGTCGTCCTCCTGGGTCGAATGGCCCGGAGGGCCGGAGACCGGAACATCGGCGGACATCGGGGAGGAGGGGGAGATCTGGGCGCCCGGCGCGGTGATGGTGCGCCCGCCCAGCATGCCGCCGGACCCCGAGCTTTCGCGGCTGACCGATGTGGGCGAGAAATAGTCGGCGATGCCCTTGCGCTGGTCCGACGTGGTGACGTTGAGCAGCCACAGCAGCAGGAAGAAGGCCATCATCGCCGTCACGAAGTCGGCGTAGGCGACTTTCCAGGCGCCGCCATGGTGGCCGCCATGGCCACCCTTCTTCTTCTTGATGATGATCGGCTGTTCGCCGCCGGACGGGTTCGCTGACATGAAGCCTTGCTGAGTGGGCCTTGTGGTCGGGCATTCGCGGTCCGTGCGGACACCCGAAGGGTGGGGCGTTATCCTTAAGATCCCTTTAATGTGGCGGAGGGCGACTTCCGGCCGCTTCCGGAGGTGTCTGGGCAGATGCGGCTTGCGCCGACGGTCCGGCTGGGTTAATCCCGCTGTTTCGCCGCCGCGCCCTCGCCCCAATAACCGACGAGCCCATACAGGCCGCCATGACCTTCGATTCTCGGGCTTTCCGCAACGCCCTCGGATGCTTCGCCACCGGCATCGCCGTGGTCACCACCGTTGCCCCGGACGGCGAGCCGATCGGCGTGACCGTGAACTCCTTCTCGTCGGTGTCGCTCGACCCGCCGCTGGTGCAGTTCTGCCTGGGCCGAGCGGCCATGTCGTTCGAGGCCTTCACCGCCGCGCCCTCCTTCGCGGTGAACATCCTGGCCGAAGACCAGGCGGAGCTGTCCAACCGCTTCTCGCGCCGCGACTTGCAGGAGCGCTGGGACGGGGTGGGAGTGGAGCGCTGGGACAGCGGCGTGCCGATCCTCACCGGCTGCCTTGCCACCCTGGAATGCGACCGTGAGCATGTCTATGACGGCGGCGACCACGTCATCATCGTGGGCCGCGTCCGCCGCCTGTCGGGCAGCGAGGACGGGAAGCCGCTGCTCTACTTCCGCGGCGCTTACTCGCAGCTTCCCTGAGCCGGCGCCGGTCAGGAGATATCCGTCATCAGCTCCGTCGGGAAGCCTGCCTCCTCCATGTGGGCGACGAGGCGCTGGACGTGGCTGCGCCCGCGGGTTTCGAGCACCACGTCGATCTCGGCCATGCGCACCGGCACATCGTGGAACAGGCGCTGGTGGTGTACCTCCACGATGTTGGCCCCGGCCTCGCCGAGCAGGCGGGCGACGCGGGCGAGCGCGCCGGGGGCGTCGGTGATGCCGATGCGCAGCCGCACCATGCGCCCCTCGTAGACCAGCCCGCGCGTCAGCACCTGCGCCAGGATGCGGGCGTCGATGTTGCCGCCGGACACCACGATGCCCACCCGCTTGCCGCGGAACCGCTCCGGATCGTCCAGCACCGCGGCCAGCCCCGCCGCCCCGGCCCCCTCGGCGACCAGCTTCTGCACGGTGGCGAGCCGGTAGACGGCCTCCTCCAGCCGCGGCTCGCCCACTTCGACCACCGCGTCCACATGCCGCCGGACCAGCGGCAGGGTGACGGCGCCGGGGGCCTTGACCGCGATGCCGTCGGCGATGGTGGCGCCGCCGCAGGTGATGGGCTGCCCGGCCAGCGCTTGGCGCATCGACGGGAACATGGCGCATTCCACCCCGACCACCGCGATGTCCGGCTTCAGCGCCTTGGCCGCCACCGCCATGCCGCCGATCAGCCCGCCGCCGCCCACCGGCACCACCAGCACCTCCAAGTCCGGCGCGGCGTCGAGAAGCTCCAGGGCGGCGGTGCCCTGGCCGGCGGCGATCAGCGGGTCGTCGTAGGGGTGCACGAAGGTGAGCCCCTCGCGGGCCGCCAGTTCCTGCGCGTGGGCCGCGGCGTCGCTCAGCGTCTCGCCGTGCAGTTCGACCCGCGCGCCGAGGCTTTCCGTGCGCTCCACCTTGGTGAAGGGGGTGAAGGAGGGCATGACGATGACCGAGCGGATGCCCAGCCGCGTGGCGTGGCAGGCCACCGCCTGGGCGTGGTTGCCCGCCGACATGGCGATCACCCCGGCGCTCCGCTCCGCCTCGCCCAAGGACAGCAGCTTGTTGAGCGCTCCGCGCTCCTTGAAGGAGCCGGTGAGATGCTGGTTCTCCAGCTTCAGCACCACCGAGCAGCCGGTGATCTCCGACAGGCGGGGCGAGGCTTCGGTGGGGGTGACGGGGAGGTGGCCGGCGATCCGCGCGGCGGCGGCGCGGACGTCGTCCAGGGTGACGGTTGAACTCGGGGTCGGCTCGGTCATGGCGAACTCCCTGGACGGGTGGGGGAAAGCGTCAGCAGCGTGGCGCCGTCGCGGGCCAGCGTGCCGCGGTCTCCGGCCAGCCGCAGCCCCACCCCGTCGCGCCAGCCCTGCACCAGATCCCCCCAATGGGGCGACAGCGGGTTGCCCGACTGGCCGGTGGCGATGGAGAAGCGGGAGTTGCCGAGGTCGGCCAGATCATAGACCGCGCGCAGCCCCGGACCATGGACATGGGAGAAGGGGTCCTGCGGGTCGCGGACGCGGGTGGTGCCGCGGTTGACGGTGAAGGCGCCGCCGCCGGTCGGGATCGACAGGTCGAACATCGAACCGAGCAGCGGCACCCGGCCCAGCAGCCGGTGGGTCAGGGCGGCCTTGTGCTCCGCCCCCCAGCGCCAGCCGTTCATGTCCGCGCCGTGGCGCCGCTCGATCTCCGCCAGCGCCGTTTTCAGGGAGCCGGCGAGCATGGTGGCGCAGTCCTCGCGGGCCGGCGTCGTCCGGTCGTCGCACCACTGCGGCGCCTGGGTCAGCACGCGGTGCAGGGCGCGCGGGCGCAGATCCCAGTAGCTCTGGAACAGCGGCCCCAACTCGTCGGCGAAGACGCTGCGCACCAGCTCCCGCTCCCACCAGGAGAAGATCAGCGGCTCGGCCCGGTCGCGGTCCATCCGCCCGTCCCAGCCGGCCAGACGGTCCAGCGCGGCGCGGGCCTGTCCATTGAGATCGGGCACGTTGCGCAGCGGTTCCAGCATCAGCGGCAGCAGGTCGCGCGCCGGCAGGGACAGTTCGTCCATCTGCTGGGCGGCGACCTCCTCCACCGTGTGCGGGCCGTCGCCGAGCATCTGCACGATCCGCTCGGCGCGGGCGGGGTCCGGCCATTCGGTCGCCAGGGCGTAGGGGTAGCCGGGGCCGACCACCGCGTTGTTGGCGTTGACGAACTGGCCCGACGGCGGATCGACCGCCTGGGGCAGCGCGTCGAAGGGGATGTAGCCGATCCAGTCGTGCTCGCCGGTCCAGCCCGGCACCGGAACGCGCCCGTCGCCGCCACGCCGCACCGGGACCAGCGCCGGCGACAGGAAGCCCAGCGTTCCCGCCGTGTCGGCGTAGACGACGTTCTGCTGCGGCGCCACATGGAGGAACAGCGCCTCGCGCACCGCCGCGGCGTCGGCGGCGTGGTTGAGGCGGTACAGCGCCTCCGCCGTGGTATCGGCGGCGCTCAGGCCGGGGAAGGCCAGCGCCAGCACATGGCCCTCCGGCGCCGCCTCGGCGGCGTCCGGCGTGGTCAGCACCGGGCCGTGCCGCGTCTCCCGCACCGTCAGCGTCTCGTCCGGCTGGCCGGCGACGCGGATCGTCTCCTGGCGCGTCTCGAAGGCGGCGCTGCCGTCCGGCGTCAGGTAGCGGCCGGGGTCCTGCGGGTCGAGCCTCTCGATGAACAGGTCCTGGGTGTCGCTGTGGGTGGTGGTGAAGCCCCAGGCGACGCGCCCGTTGTGCCCCAGGATGTGGAGCGGAACGCCGGGGATCGTCGCCCCGGCGATGCGGTGTTCCGGAGTCACGATGCGCGCCAGATACCACAGGATCGGCGCCTCCAGCCCGAGATGGGGGTCGTTGGCGATGATCGGCTTGCCGGTCGCGCTGCGCGCCCCGGTCAGCGCCCATTCGTTGGAGGCGGTGTCGAAGCCGAGGTCGGGCAAGGCGGCCAGCGCCCCCTGCAAATCCAGGCCGTCGAGCGCCGCCGCCAGGGTCACCGGGGCGGTGGGGTCGGAGTCCGGGAACAGGTCGCGCATCTGGTCCGGCGTCAGGCTTTTCAGGGCGCTGGCGCGGAACAGCTCGTCCCGCGAATCGCCGGAGAGCTGGAGCGCCATCAGCTTCCCCCAGACGAGGCTGTCGGCGGGCCGCCAGGGCTCCGGCGTGTGGCGCAGGAGCTGGAATTCGATGGGCAGCGCCTCGCGCCGCGTGTCCATCCAGGCGTTGACCCCGGCGGCGTAGGCGTCGAAGGCCGTGCGGGCTTCCGGCGACAGCTCCTCATAGGCCTCCTCGGCCCGGCGGTAGACGCCCAGCGTGCGCATGGAGCGGTCGAGCCGCAGCGCCCAGTCGCCGAAGCGCGTGCCGACCAGTTCGGCCAGACGCCCGGCGCCGCCGCGCCGCATCGTCTCCATCTGCCACAGCCGGTCCTGCGCGTGGACGTAGCCGAGCGCGAAATAGGCGTCCCGCTCGGTGGCGGCGAAGATGTGCGGGATGGCGTTGCGGTCGCGCAGGATCTCGACCGGGCCTTCCAGCCCCGGGACGGTGGCGGCGCCCTCGTAGGCCGGGGTCTCCTGGCGAAGCCACAGCAGGAATCCCCCCGCCCCCAGCACCGGCACCAGGACCACCAGGGCGAGAACGGCGACCAGGATGGCCAGGGGCTTGCGGACGGCGCGGGGAATCATCGGGGGACCACAGCTCGGACAGGGGGCTCGGAAAGGCGGTTCGACAGACAGAGATGGGGATGGGGCCCGTCCGGGGCCATGCTCCTCAATTCCGCTTGCGGGCCTCGCAACCCGGGCCTACGGCGCCGTGGCTTCCTTCAGGTATTCGACCAGATCGCGGCGGTCGGACGCGCTGGCGATGGTCTGCATGGGCATCTTGCTGCCGGGGGTCATCACGTCGGGGCCGATCTCGAACAGGCGGGCCACCGCCGCCTCGTCCCAGACGATGCCGCTGCCCTTCAGCGCCGGGGAGTAGGGGTAGCCCGCCACCGCCCCGGCGGGCCGCCCGAACAGGCCCCACAGCGTCGGTCCCGCGCGGTTGCCGCCGTCCGGAGTCAGGGTGTGGCAGAAGGCGCAGGCGCGGAACAGCGTCTTGCCGCGCGCCGCGTCGGGCGCCGCATTGGGCGCGTCGCCGCCCAGCGCGGGACCGCCGGCGGCCAGCAGGAGCAGGGCGGCCAGCGGCAGTTTCCCGCTCATGGCGCGTCGTCTGGATCGGTGACGGTCAGCGCGACCACGGACGTGTTGATGAGCAGCTTCCCGGCGTTCTCGAAATTCACGGTGACGCGGTCGCCGATGGCCGACTGCACCTGCCCCAGACCCCAGTCGGGCCGGGCGGGGTGGCGCACCCAGGCGCCGGGAACCAGTGAATCGTCCATGCCGCGCCTCCTGCTTCCGCCGGAATTGGTTATCGCTTTCGCGGGATGACCGTGGAAAAGCGGCGGCATCCGCGCACCTGGAATGATACAAACGAACGTCGCCGCCGGCCATCCCCATGGGGCTCCGGCATGCAACAGAATGCCGCCCGGCCGGGGGAAGTTCCTGGACGACGTTCCCTGGGCCGCGGCCATGGCCGCCCTCCGGTCCGCCGGAGGCCGGCCGTCAACGATCTGGAGACCACCCGTGCCGCTTGACATCCGTGTGATCGAGCTTGTCGCTTCCCGCATCTGCCACGACCTCGTGAGCCCGGTGGGAGCGATCCGCAACGGGCTGGAGCTGATCGAGGAGATGGAGGATGAGCCCGCCGGCGGCTTCCTGGGCGAGGCGGTGAAGCTGATCGAGCATTCCTCCGGGCAGGCCGACCGCCGGCTGCGCGTCTTCCGGCTGGCCTACGGCCTTGCCGGGCGGGAGCAGAAGGGCTTCGGCGACACCCGCTCCTCCGCCCAGGGGCTGCTCGAGGGCGGGCGCACCACGCTGGACTGGCCGGCCGGGGTGCCGAACGACCAGCTTGCCTTCAAGCGCGGGGCGGCGAAGGTGCTGCTCAACGTCATCATCCTGGCCGACGAGGCGCTGACCCACGGCGGCACGATCACCGTCGCCGCGGAGGGGGACGAGCAGGCGGGGCGCTTCACCGTCACCGCCGCCGGGCGCCCGGGCGCCCTGAAGGACGAGTCCGCGGCGGCTCTCGCCGGGACGGTGGCCGCCGCCGACCTGACCCCGCGCAGCATCCACGCCTACATGACCGGGCGCTTCGCCGAGGACGACGGCTACCGCGTCGCCGCCACCCCGGCCGGGCCGGACCGGCTGGTCTTCACCGTCGAATGGTGACGCGGCCCCCGTCGGGGGCGTGACCCGCGCAGCGATGACGTGATCCGAACCGCCGCCGTTCCGGCGCGCGGCGCTTCGCCATGGCCGCGCGCCGCCGGTCCGGAGCGTCCCCGGCGGCGACGGGCCGGGGTGTGGCGGCCTTGCGGGCTGTGACTTCGGGCCGGGTGGCTCGGCATGACGGCGGAGCCCAAGAGTGGTATCGAAGGAGGTAAGGTTCTCTTAATCAGTGTTTGACAGGCTCCCACCGTAGCTGGAAAGGCCCGTACCGGCGGCGTCGCGCACGCCGCCCTCCGGACGGCCGGCCGGAAACGGATACAATTGCGGGCGTGGGGATCGCGACATGGATGATCTGCTCTCCGAATTCCTGACGGAAACCAACGAGAACCTGTCGGTTCTCGACGTGGAACTGGTCCGTCTGGAGCAGAATCCCAACAATCCGGAACTTCTCTCGAACATTTTCCGTCTGGTGCACACCATCAAGGGCACTTGTGGCTTCCTCGGCCTGCCGCGCCTGGAGAAGGTCGCGCACGCCTCGGAAAACGTGCTGGGCAAGTTCCGCGACGGGGAACTGACCATCAACCCTGAGGCGGTCTCGCTGATCCTCCAGGCGTTGGACACCATCAAGAGCCTGCTGGCGGTGCTGGAGGCGACGGAGGCGGAGCCGCCGGGCGACGACCTGCCGCTGATCGAGCGGCTGAACCTGTGCGCCGAAGGCAAGCTGGGCGCCGGTGCCGCGCCGGCCAAGACCGCCCCGGCCCCGGAACCCCCGCCGGCCCCCGCGGTCGCGGCGGCGGAGGAAGCCCCGGCCTCCTCCTCGGGCAACCTCACCCTGGACGAGCTCGAGGCGATCTGGAACGCCACCCCCGGCCCGACCAGCACCGCACTGGCCCCGGTCGCCGCGGAGCCGGCGGACGAGCCGGCGCCTTCGCACGATCTGGTCGTCCCGGACCCCGATCCGGTCCCCGCCGCCAAGATGCCCGCTCCCGCCGCGGACGCCGCGTCCGGCGCCGGTGCGGGCGGCGAGGCCGCGACCAAGGAATCGGCGGTCGCCGCGCAGACCATCCGCGTCAACGTGGACCTGCTCGAGAACCTGATGACCATGGTGTCGGAGCTGGTGCTGACCCGCAACCAGCTGCTCCAGATCCTGCGGTCGCAGAAGGAGAGCGAGTTCGCCGCCCCGCTGCAGCGCCTTAACCACGTGACGTCGGAGCTGCAGGAAGGCGTCATGAAGACGCGCATGCAGCCCATCGGCAACGCCTGGGCCAAGCTGCCGCGTCTGGTGCGCGACCTGTCGCACGAACTGGGCAAGAAGATCGACCTCCAGATGCTCGGCGCCGACACCGAGCTGGACCGCCAGGTGCTGGAGCTGATCAAGGACCCGCTGACGCACATGGTGCGCAACTCCGCCGACCACGGCCTGGAGGTGCCCGCCGACCGTCTGCGCGCGGGCAAGTCGGAGACCGGCCGCATCACGCTGAACGCCTATCATGAAGGCGGTCACATCATCATCGAGATCCAGGACGACGGTAAGGGCCTGGCGATCGACCGGATCAAGCAGAAGGCGATCCAGAACGGGATGGCCTCGGAAGGCGAGCTGGCGGCGATGTCCGACCAGCAGATCATCCAGTTCATCATGAAGCCCGGCTTCTCGACCGCGGCGAAGGTCACCAACGTGTCGGGCCGCGGCGTCGGCATGGACGTGGTCAAGACCAACATCGAGAAGATCGGCGGCACGATCGAGATCAAGTCCCAGCAGGGCAAGGGCTCGACCTTCGTCATCAAGATCCCGCTGACGCTGGCCATCGTCTCCGCCCTGATCGTGGAGTGCGCCGGCGAGCGCTTCGCCATCCCGCAGATCAGCGTGGTCGAGCTGGTGCGCGCCGCCGCCGACAGCGAGCACACCATCGAGCGGCTGAAGGGCACGCCGGTCCTGCGCCTGCGCAACCGCCTGCTGCCGCTGGTCTCGCTGCAGGAGCTGCTGCGGCTGGACGACCAGGAGGGCGGCGAGAAGAAGACCGACGAGACCTTCATCGTGGTCACGCAGGTCGGCACCTACACCTTCGGCATCATGGTCGACCGCGTGTTCGACACCGAGGAAATCGTGGTGAAGCCGGTGGCGCCGATCCTGCGCCACATCGAGATGTTCTCGGGCAACACCATCCTCGGCGACGGCTCGGTCATCATGATCCTCGACCCCAACGGCATCGCGTCGGCGACCGGCGAGATGGCCATGGGCGAGACCATGTCGAAGGAGACGACCTCCGTCCAGGCAACCCGCCAGGAGGACAAGATGGCCCTCCTGCTGTTCCGCGCCGGGGCCGGCGCGCCGAAGGCGGTGCCGCTGTCGCTGGTGGCCCGCCTGGAGGATGTGGACCTCGCCAGCGTCGAATCGTCCAACGGCATGCCGGTGGTCCAGTACCGCGGCAAGCTGATGCCGCTGGTGCCGATCGATCCGGGCTTCCTGATGGGCCAGGAAGGCCGCCAGCCGGTGCTGGTCTTCGCCGACGGCGACCGGTCGATGGGCCTGATCGTCGACGAGATCGTCGACATCGTCGAGGAGCGTCTGGTGGTGCAGCTCACCGCCGACCGTCCGGGCCTGATGGGCTCTGCGATCATCGCCGGCAAGGCGACGGACGTGATCGACGCGGGCTTCTTCCTGACCCAGGCGTACAAGGATTGGTTCGGCTCGTCCTCGACCGACGGCTACGAGGAGGAGAGGACGCTCCAGCGCGTGCTGCTGGTCGACGACAGCCCCTTCTTCCGCAACCTGCTGACCCCGCTGCTGTCGGTCGCCGGCTACGACGTCACCGCCGTGGAGAACGCCAACGAGGCGCTGGCGCTCTGCGAGGCGGGCGAGGACTTCGACGTCATCGTCTCCGACATCGAGATGCCGGGGATGAGCGGCTTCGACTTCGCCGAGGCGGTCCGCCAGGGCGGCACCCGCTGGAGCGGCACGCCGATGGTCGCCCTGTCCAGCCACGCCTCCCCGCGCGACCTCGACCGCGGCCGTCAGGCCGGGTTCACCGACTATGTCGCCAAATTCGACCGTGACGCTCTGCTGTACGCGCTGCAGCAGACCCTGTCCGAGCAGAAAGGTGCCGCATGAGCAACGCCAAGCTGCCCGCCACCACCAAGAAGTCCAAGGGCGACGAGATCACCTCCGGTGGCAGCCAGGACTATGTGACCATGACGATTGCCGACCAGCTGTTCGGCATTCCGGTCCTGCAGGTCCAGGACGTTCTGGGGCACCAGCGGATCACCCGCATCCCGCTGGCCCCGCCGGAGGTCGCCGGATCGCTGAACCTGCGCGGGCGCATCGTCACCGCCATCGACGTGCGCCTGCGGCTCGGCCTGACCTCGCGCCCGAAGGACAAGCCGGGCATGTCCATCGTGGTGGACCTGCGCGGCGAACTCTACAGCCTGATGGTCGACTCGGTGGGGGAGGTGCTGAGCCTCTCCAACGATGACTTCGAGCGCAACCCGGCCACCCTCGACCCGCGCTGGCGCGAGGTGTCCACGGGCATCTATCGCCTGAACGGCCAGCTCATGGTGGTTCTGGACGTGCCGCGTCTGCTGAACTTCACCACGATGGAAGCGGCCTGAGGCGAAACCCCGGTCGGTGTGCAAAGCGAAGCCTGAGGCCCGTTCACCATGAAAGTTTGCTTGGTCGTCGACGACAGCCGCGTGGTCCGCAAGGTCGCGCGGAAGATCCTGGAAGAGCTGCACTTCGCCTGCACCGAGGCGGAGGACGGCAAGCAGGCCATGGAGGCCTGCGCGCAGAAGATGCCGGACGCCATCCTGCTGGACTGGAACATGCCGGTGATGACCGGAATCGAGTTCCTGCGCCGCCTGCGCAAGATGAGCGGGGGGGATCTTCCCAAGGTCGTGTTCTGCACCACGGAGAACGACCTCGCCCACATCCAGGAGGCGCTGTCCGCCGGGGCGAACGAGTACATCATGAAACCGTTCGACAGCGACATCATCCAGACCAAGTTCCAGCAGGTCGGGCTGCTGTGAGGGGCGGGGCCACCGCACCGCGCACCGTTCCGACCCTGAAAGGCTGATTGCGTTATGTCCGATCGTTTCGGCAGACCTCCTCCCCCCGCACCGGCGGGGCATCCGGCCGGTGCGGCCGGCGGCGACCCCGTCCGGGTGATGGTGGTCGACGATTCCGCCGTGATCCGCGGCCTTTTGACCCGCGCTCTGGAAGGCGATTCCGAAATCCGCGTGGTCGCGTCGGTCGGCGACGGCCAGATGGCGGTCAACGCCCTGCAGCGCAATTCGCTCGACGTCATCGTCCTCGACATCGAGATGCCGGTGATGGACGGCCTGACCGCCATCCCGAAGCTGCTGGCGGTGGCGCCGCAGGTGAAGATCATCATGGCCTCCACGCTGACGTTGCGCGGGGCCGACATCTCCATGCGCTGCCTGTCCGCGGGGGCGGCCGACTACATCCCCAAGCCGACCTCCACCCGCGAGATCGGCGGGGCGGACGCCTTCAAGCGCGAGCTGGTGTCGAAGGTCAAGGCGCTGGGCGCCGCCGCGCGCCGCGCCGGTTCGCGCACCCGCGGCGAGCTGCGCCCGCTGACCCCGGTGCCCGCCGCCTTCCTGAAGCGCGAGCCGCCGCCCGTCACGCTGCGCCCAGCCCCCGCCGTCGGCTCCGCCGGCCAGGTGAAGCCGGACGTGATCGCCATCGGCAGCTCCACGGGCGGCCCGCAGGCGCTGTTCGAGGTGCTCGCCCATCTGAAGACCGGCGTCACCCAGCCGATCCTGATCACCCAGCACATGCCGGCGACCTTCACCACCATCCTGGCCGAACACATCACCCGCCAGTGCGGGCTGAACGCCCAGGAGGCGAAGGACGGCGAGCCGGTCGTGCCGGGACGTTGCTACATCGCGCCGGGCGACTTCCACATGCTGGTGACCCAGCGCGCGGGCGCCAACGTGATTTCGCTGACCAAGGACCCACCCGAGAACTTCTGCCGTCCGGCGGTGGACCCGATGATGCGGTCCATCCTGCGCGCCTTCGGCGGACGCAAGGTCCTGGCCTGCATCCTGACCGGCATGGGGCAGGACGGGCTGAAGGGCTGCACCGAGGTGGTGAACGCCGGCGGCACCCTGATCGCGCAGGACGAGGCGTCCAGCGTCGTGTGGGGCATGCCGGGCGCCGTCGCGCAGGCGGGCATCTGCTCCGCGGTGCTGCCGCTCAAGGAAATCGGTCCCTACATCCGCAAGTTCGCATCGAGGGCAGCATGAGAGTCGAAGATTTCGACATGTTCTCCACGCTGCTCAAGCAGCGTTCCGGTCTGGTCCTGACCCGGGACAAGGCCTACCTGCTCGAATCCCGGCTGATGCCGGTGGCGCGCAAGTGGAACATGAAGGGGCTGGAGGAGCTGGCCTCCACCGTGCGGACGCGCAAGGACGAAGCGCTGCTGCGCGACATCACGGAGGCGATGACGACCAACGAGTCGTCCTTCTTCCGCGACCAGAAGCCCTTCGACCAGTTCAAACAGATCGTCCTGCCGAGGCTGCTGGAGGCGCGGTCCGCCAAGCGGTCGATCCGCATCTGGTCGGCGGCCTGCTCGTCCGGGCAGGAGGCCTACTCGCTGGCCATGCTGCTGAACGACGACGCGGCGAAACTCGCCGGCTGGCGGATCGAGATCGTCGGCACCGACATTTCGGCGGAGATGGTGGAGCGCTCCAAGTCGGGCATCTACACCCAGTTCGAGGTGCAGCGCGGCCTGCCGATCCAGATGCTGGTGAAGCATTTCAAGCAGCAGGGCGACAAGTGGCAGATCAGCCAGCAGCTTCGCCAGATGGTCTCGTTCCGCGAGTTCAACCTGCTGGGCGACCTGTCCGGCCTGGGGCAGTTCGACATCGTGTTCTGCCGGAACGTGCTGATCTATTTCGACCAGCCGACCAAGACCAAGGTGCTGGAGGCGATCGCCCGCCAGATGCCGCAGGATGGCGTGCTTTATCTGGGCGGTGCGGAAACCGTGCTGGGCATCACCGACCGCTTCAAGCCGGTGGATGGGCAGCGCGGCCTCTACAGCCTGGGCGGCTTCCAGGTGCCGGGCGGACTCAAGGCGGCCGTGTGACTCACGGCAGTCTGATCAGGGCAACCTGATCAAGGCAGTCTGATCAGGGCGGCGTGACGGTGAGACGGTCGGCGGCGCCTTCCTCCATGATCCAGCGGCGGAAGGCGGCGATCTTCGGCCGGTCGGCGGTGACCTCCGGGCAGACGAGGTAGTAGCCGAAGTCCCCCGGCAGGGCGAGGTCGAACAGCCGGGTCAGCCGCCCGCTCGCCAGCTCCTCCTGGACCAGGGTGCCGCGGGCCATCGCGATGCCCTGGCCGTTCTCCGCGGCTTCGATGGCGATGCCGATCTCGTCGAAGACCATTTCGGAGCTTGGCTTCAGGTCGCCGAGCCCGGCCATGGCCAGCCACGTCGCCCAATAGCTGTGGCCGGTTTCCTCGACCAGCACATGATGGCGCAGGTCGGCCGGCTGCCGCAGCGGCGTCGGCCCCTGCAGCAGGGCCGGGCTGCACACGGGGAACACCGCGTCGTCGAGGAAACGGTCGGCCCGCAACCCTTCCCACACTCCCAGGCCATGGCGAAGCCCGATGTCGATGTCGGCCTCGCGCTCGAAATCGATCTCGTGCTGGCTGACGCTGATGCGCAGATGGATTTCCGGGTGGCGGGCGCGGAAGCGTCCGATGCGGCTCATCAGCCAGCGGCTGGCGAAGGAGGGCGAGACGCTCATCGTCAGCACGCCGGAGCGCTCATGCTCCATCACCCGCTCCAGCCCGGTCGCCAGCCGCGCGAAGGCGTCGCGCACGCTGGGCAGCAGAAGCTGGCCGGCGTCGGTCAGGACCAGAGCTTGATTCAGCCGGCGGAACAGCCGGATGCCCAGGCGGTCCTCCAGCGTGCGGATCTGGTGGCTGATCGCGCTCTGGGTGACGTTCAGCTCCTCCGCCGCACGGGTGAAGCTGAGATGGCGCGCCGCCGCTTCGAAGGCGCGCAGGCCGTTGAGGGGAGGGATCTGCATGGGTCCGCATCCGCCGGATTGTTGCCCGGCCGCATGAAATTCTCTCATGCAGGTTAGAGAAAGCATCCTTTGCGGACAAGCCGCATCCGGGTGCATTCCTAGGGGAGGGAAGCCATCAAGCGGAGTGTCGGATCATGAGCAGGAGAGCGCTGGGCGCCGTTTCCACAGACCGGGGCATGGTGTCTCTCGGCGGCGCACGGCGGTTTGCCGAGCGGGCGTTCGGCGAGGTGCTGGGAATGATCGAGCGCCACCGGCAGCGCCGCTCCCTGGCGGCGCTGGACGACCATCTGCTGCGTGATGTCGGGTTGAGCCGTGCGGACGCCCGCCGTGAAACCGACAAGGCGTTCTGGCAGGGGTGAGCGCGGATGGCGGCGGGCCCGAGCCCGCCGTTTACCGGGATGAACGAACGTTGACGGTGACGGGCGGTCGGCGGTCAGCCGGCCGCCTGCGCCTGCTGGTGGGGGACGCGCGGGATCGGGGACGCGTCCTCGTGCGGGTCGCGCAGCACATAGCCGCGGCCCCACACCGTCTCGATGTAATTGTCGCCCTGGGTCGCCGCGGCCAGCTTCTTGCGCAGCTTGCAGACGAAGACGTCGATGATCTTCAGTTCCGGCTCGTCCATGCCGCCGTAGAGATGGTTCAGGAACATCTCCTTGGTCAGGGTCGTGCCCTTGCGCAGCGACAGCAGCTCCAGGATGCCGTATTCCTTGCCGGTCAGGTGGAGCGGCTGGTTGTCCACCTCCACCGTGCGGGTGTCCAGGTTCACGGTCAGGCGGCCGGTGCGGATGATGCTGTCGGAATGGCCTTTGGAGCGGCGGACGATGGCCTGGATGCGGGCGATCAGCTCGCGCTTGTCGAAGGGCTTGGTCAGGTAGTCGTCGGCACCGAAACCCAGGCCCTTGATCTTGTGGTCCAGCTCCGACAGGCCGGAAAGAATGAGGATCGGCGTGGTCACACGGGCGGCGCGCAGACGGCGCAGCACCTCGTATCCGTCGATGTCCGGCAGCATCAGATCGAGGATGATGATGTCGTAATCGTACAGCTTGCCGATTTCGAGCCCATCCTCACCGAGGTCGGTAGAGTCGACGATGTAGCCTTCCGACTGGAGCATCAGTTCGATGCTCTTGGCCGTGGAGGAGTCGTCTTCGACCAGCAGAACCCTCATGGCGATATCCCGATGTTAGATGGCGCGTTTCTGGCTTCCGATGCGGCGTTGCTTTCCCGCAGTTCCTTAACCAATTCCCTTAACAGATCGGCGCGTCCGTTTACACAAGTTAACAGACGATTCAGCTTAACGCCAGAGGCATAGCACTTCATTTAACGTTAATGTTTTTGGACGAGCATGACGCGGGCGGCATGGCGGCGGACCCCGTGCCCACCGCGAATTGCGCCGCCCGCGCCCGGCTCACCCGTCCCATTCCCGTTCGCGAACCCGCAAGACCGTGCCCGCCGACGTCGCCCGCATCCTCCAGGAAATCGAGTCCGTCTCCGGCTGCAGCCGGTTCGGGCGGGTGACCGCCGTGCTCGGCCTGCTGGTCGAGGTCGGGGGGATCGAAAAGGAATTGTCGGTCGGCGGCCGCTGCATCGTCGAATCCCGCGACGGCCGGCAGGTCCCCTGCGAGGTGGTCGGCTTCCGCCAGGGCCGCGCGCTGCTGATGCCCTTCGGCTCCATCGACGGGGTGGGGCTGGGCTGCCGCGCGCTGGTGTCGGACAGCCAGCCCATGGTCTTCCCGACGGAGGCGTGGCTCGGCCGCGTCATCAACGCGCTGGGCGAGCCGGTGGACGGCAAGGGGCCGCTGCCCAAGGGGACGCACGGCGTTCCCATCCGCAACAACCCGCCGCCCGCCCATTCCCGTGCCCGGGTGGGCGAGAAGCTGGACCTGGGCATCCGCGCCATCAACGCCTTCCTCACCTGTTGCCGCGGCCAGCGCATGGGCATCTTCGCCGGCTCCGGCGTCGGCAAGTCGTCGGTGATGTCGATGCTCGCCCGCTTCTCCGGAGCGGAGGTCGCGGTGATCGGGCTGATCGGCGAACGCGGGCGCGAGCTTCAGGAATTCATCACCGAGGATCTGGGGGAGGAGGGGCTGGCGCGCAGCGTCGTGGTCTGCGCCACCTCCGACGAGGCGCCGCTGATGCGCCGCCAGGCCGCCTACATGACGCTGGCCGTGGCGGAGGCCTTCCGCGACGCCGGCTGCAACGTGCTGTGCATGATGGACAGCGTGACCCGCTTCGCCATGGCCCAGCGCGAGATCGGCCTGTCGGCCGGCGAGCCGCCGACCACCAAGGGCTATCCCCCGACCGTCTTCGCCGAGTTGCCGCGCCTGCTGGAACGCGCCGGGCCGGGCGTGAGCGGGTCGGGCTCCATCACCGGCCTGTTCACCGTGCTGGTGGAGGGCGACGACCACAACGAGCCCATCGCCGACGCCGTGCGCGGCATCCTGGACGGCCACATCGTCCTGGAGCGCCAAATCGGCGAGCGCGGGCGCTATCCGGCCATCAACATCCTGCGCAGCGTGTCGCGCACCATGCCCGGCTGCAACTCCCCCATGGAGAACGAGCTGGTCAACCACGCGCGGCGGCTGATGTCGTCCTACGACAACATGGCGGAGATGATCCGCCTCGGCGCCTACCGCAAGGGCACCGACCCGCAGGTGGACGAGGCCATCCATTTCCAGCCGGCCTTGGAGGCGTTTTTGAAGCAGGGCAAGCGCGAGTCCACCGACCTCGACAACAGCTACGCCCAGCTTGCCGCCATCTTCGGCATTGAACAGTGGCCGCCGCAAGAATGAGCAGTCTGAAGACCATCATCCGCCTCCAGAAATGGAAGCTCGACGAGAAGCGCAGGGCGCTGGCCGAATTGCAGAACCTCGCCGACCGGCTCCAGGCGGAGATCGAGCGGCTGAAGGAGGAGATCGCGGCGGAGCGCGACACCGCCCGAGGCAACGTCGAATACGCCTTCACCTACAGCAATTACATCCAGGCGGCGATGGAACGCGGCAAGCGGCTGACCCAGTCCATGGGACAGGTGGAGGCCCAGATCGCCGTCGCCACCGACGAGATGGCCGAAGCCTTCCAGGAGCTGAAGCGCTACGAGCTGGCCGAGGAGGAAAGGCTGAAGCGCGAGAAGGAGAAGCTCAAGCGCAAGGAGGCCACCATGCTGGACGAGACCGCGCTGGTCGGTTTCCGGCGTCGCCAGCGGGAAGAGAGCGAACTGGAAACCTGAACGCTGCCGACCCCGAAGGCATGCGGGTTGAGTAAAGCCAGCGATCAGGGCCGCCGATCGGCGCGGTGTTGCGGTGCCGCCCGGACGATGGGGACGGGATCGGGAGGATCAGACGCGCCGCATCCGGGAGAACAGATGCGGGTTGTCCCAGCCAGGCTGGCGGTCCTCGACGACCACGCGCAGGGGGACGGGCCGGGCCCGCTCCACCGTGACCTCGACCCAGCGGGGAATCAGCTCGTTGTTCAGGTCGTCGAGCACGGCGATGGCCAGCGCCTCCGGTCCGGCGGCCACGGCGGTGTCGGACAGGGCGCCGAGATACGCGGCGACGCCGTCCGGCGTGGCGATCGAACGGTCGGGGACATAGCGCAGGGTCAGGAGGGTGCCGGGCGCCGGTTCCCCATGCAATTCCACCAGATAATCGTGGCGGGCGTCCGGGTTGGCGGCGGTGGTCAGAAACTCGCGGCGGTGCATGGCGTCCAGGCTCGTCAGGCGGTGTAGCTGCTGCCGCCGGCCCCGACGCGGGTCAGCTTGACCCAGCATTTGGCGCCGGACTGGAAAGACAGGCCGCCGATGTAGCCCACCGCGCGGATGCTGTCCGCGAAAATCTGGATCAGGTCCAGGCGGATTTCCGGCGCCAGCGGGGTGTGGCTGCGCAGGATCAGGTCGAACCGGTTGGGCTGCACCAGCCCGTCGAGTTGCATCGGGCCGAGACGGCTGAGATCCAGGTCGAGCAGGAAACGGCTGCCCTTGTCGCCGGCCTTGCGGCCGGTTTTCCCCTCCTCGTCGGGCTGGATGGGGTGAACGTGCAGCTTCATGGGCAGCAGCCCGTTGGCGTCCATCATCGGCAGGGTGTAGGGGCGCCAGTCGCCCGGCAGGGGATCGCCGGCCTGCTGCTGAAGGCTGCGGAACTCGCGCTCCAACTGGGACAGCAGGCTTCCCTGCCCGGATTTCTCCAGGGCGGAGGCGGCGTCCTCCCCCAGCCAGCCGCGGGCGTCGCCGCCGCGGATCGCCGACAGGAAGAAGCTCAACGCGGCGCCGAGCTTGCGGTTCGGCTGCGGCATGACCGTGCCGATCAGCGCCTGGGCGGCGGAGCGGTCGACCCCGGCCAGGGTGGCCAGGAGCTGGCGCATGGCGGGCCAGTCGCGGTCGCTCAGCGGCCCCGGCTCCGCGGCGAGCGGGGGCGGCGCGGTCTGGAGCGCCTTGGCCGGATCAGTCACGACGGCGGTGACGGCGCTGCCCGGCGGCAGGCTCGCCTGGACGTTCAGCGCCAGCATGCCCTGCGGGGTGGCGAGGATCGGCTGGCCCTGCGGCGTGCTGCCGGCCACCGTGCCCTTCAGCACCGCCCCGTCTGTGGGCTCCGGACGGGGCGCGGAAGCGCCGGGGTCTGCGCCGGGCATCGCCGGCGATGCGGCCGGGGCGGCGGCGCGGGGAGAGCCGGTGGGCGGCTGCGGCGCGGCCGGCGGCGCGGAAGCCGGGTGAGCCGGCGCGCCGTCCTTGCGCGGCGGGGTGCCGGGATTCTGATCGTCCGCCGGCGGGAAGCCGTCGTCCGGCGGGGCGGTCTGCGGCTGGTCCGGCGGCGGGGTGACGGTCAGGATCTTCAGCGCGACGGTGCCGCCCTGGGTCAGGACGGGTTCCGTGGCGGGCTTCGCGGGGGCCGGCTTCGCGGGCGACGTTGGCTCCGTGAGGTCGCCGCCGGGATGCGCCGCGTCACCGCCCAATTCCACTGTGGCGTCGAGCATCGGCTTGCCGGGAGGCGGCGCCGACGCTCCCGACGGAGCGGGGGTGGGGGGAGCTTGCGGAAGAGCGGGGGCGGCGTTGGGCTGGCCGGCCGGTGCCGGAGCTTGGCCGCCGCCGTCCGTGGCGGAGAGCGGAGCGGGGGCCGCCGGTGTGGCGGTGGGCTGGCCGGGCAGGGGCGGAGCCGAACCGGGCGGAGCCGGGGGCTTCGGCGCCGCGGCGATGACCAGCGCCGGAACGATGCTGCCCGGCAGAAGCAGGGGAAGCGGCTGGCCCGCCGGTCCCACCGTCGGCGTGGACGGCGCCGGGCTGGGCAGGATCACCACCGGAGTCGCCGAGCCCTGGGGCCGTGCCGCGCCGGTCCGGTCGGGGATGATCGGCGCCGGTCCACCCGTTGCCGGCGCGGTCGGTGCCGTGGTTGGCGCCGTGGTCGGGGTGCCCTGGGTCAGCACCAGCACCTTCGCCGCGAGGCTTTGGGCGGGGGAGGCCGCGGGGTCGGTCGCCACCGCCTGCTCCAGCAGCACCTGCGCCGGGGTGATCTGAAGCGTCACCGGTTTGTCGGGGGGCAGCGGCGCCGGAGTCTGCACCAGCAGTTCGCCGGCCTGGGTGCGCACGCGCGTCAGGCCCTCCGGCGTGGTGCCGACGACGGTGCCGGTCAGCACCACCGGGCGGGCGATGTCCTGCAGACGCTCCGGCAGGGCTTTGACCGTGCCCTCGGCGACCGCCGCCGGGGCGGGCGCGGGGGTGGCCGCCGCGGGGGCGGCGGGCGTTCCGGCGACCGGGGGTGGAAGGGCGCCCCCCATCCCGGCCTTACTGGCCGTTGAGAAGCCGCTGGGCGATGGCCAGCACGTCCCGCGCGGCGTCGGAGGCGGGGGAGCGGGTCAGCAGCGGCGACTGGTTGCGGATGGCGTCGCGGACCTTCAGGTCGCGGCGGATGATCCCGGCCAGGGCGGGCTTGTACTTCAGGAAGTTCTGGCAGGCCTTCAGGATGGTGCCGTAGGTGCGCTCCCCGTCCTTCACGCTCTGCGCCATGTTGACCACGACGCGCAGGTCGGCGGTGGGGTTGGTGGCGTGGGTCAGCTTGATGAAGGCGTAGGCGTCGGTCAGCGAGGTCGGCTCGTCCGTCGTCACCACCAGCGTCGTCCCGGCGGGGCCGGACAGGGTGCGCACCGTGCGGTCCACGCCGGCGCCCATGTCCATGATGACGCAGTCGTAGCGGCGCGCCAGCTCCATCAGGTCGTTGCGCAGGCCGGACAGGCGCTGGCTCGGCAGCTGGGCGAGCGTCCCCGAGCCGGAGCGGCCGGCGATGATGTCGAAGCCGCCCTCGGTGTAGCGCTGGGCCGCGCGGCCCAGCGTCACGTCGCCGTTGATGACCGCGCCCAGATCGTTCTTCGGCTGGAAGCCGAGCTGGATGTCGACGTTGGCGAGGCCGAGGTCGCCGTCGAACAGCAGCGAGTTCTTGCCCATCTTGGTCAGCGCGTGGGCGAGTGTGATCGAGAACCACGTCTTGCCGACGCCGCCCTTTCCACTGGCCACGGCGATGACGTTGGCACCGCGCAGCGGGTGAACGTTCTTGAGGGCGGCCGGAAACACCGGATCGGTCATGGGATGGTCCTCGACGAAGAACGAACGGCTTTGGTCTTGGCGGGGGCCGCCGGCTTGGGCCGGCTGCGCGCCGCCTTGTCCTCGGCGGGCATCATCAGGCGGGCGAAGGCCACCGGGTTCAGCGGTGTCAGCCCCTCGGCCACCTTGGAGGAAACGCTGGCGTTGCAGAAGGCCATGCGCGAACGGTGCGCGGTGCCGAGCAGGCTGCCCAGCCGACGCGCCATGTCGAGACGGGTGATCAGCATCCGCCGCACGCCCAGCGCCTTGAAGGATTGGGCGATGTCGGCGGCTTCCATGGCGTCCAGCCCGGCGGGCAGCACGAGGATCGGCTCGGCCACCCCGGCGGACAGCAGGGCCTTGAGGTCGGCCATGTCTTCCCGGTTGTAGGGGTTGCGCCCGGCGGTGTCCACCAGGACGACGTCGGCGCCGCGGCTGACCTCGAACGCGCCCGCGAGCGCGTCGGGGTCCTCCACCGTCGCCAGTTTGATTTTCATCAGACGCGTGAAGGCGGCCAACTGTTCCATGCCGCCGGCGCGAACCGTGTCGGTGGTGATCACGCCGACCGAGCGTTTGCGGAACACCGCCTGGGCGGCCAGCTTGGCGACGATCAGCGTCTTGCCGCTGCCCGGCGGGCCGACCAGGATCAGCGGCTTGTTGCCGCCGCGCCGGTCCTGCAGCGGGCTGAAGGTGAACATGGAGTCGAGCGCGGCGCCCAGCGCCAGCGCGGGGTCGTCGGTGTCCAGACCGGCGGCGGCGTCGATCAACTGCTCGGCCAGCGCGGCGGGCACGCCGTGGCGGTGCAGCACGTCGGCCACCACCTCGCCCACGTCGATCTCCGGCTCCTCCTCGACCACCACCACGGGGCGGGCGGTCCGGGTCGGCTGGGCCGTGCGCGCCTGCGCCATCAGCAGATCGTCGTCCTCCACCGCCGCGGTCACGCGAACGCCGCCGCCGTCCTCCTCGCGCGTGGCGACGATGATGGCATCGTCGCCCAGCGTCTGGCGGACCATGCGCATGGCTTCGGACATGGACTTGGCGTGGAACGACTTCAGCCGCATCGGCCCGCTCCCCGCCCGTCACACTGGTTCGTCATGGCCTGCATCAGATCTGCCCCAGGGTCTTGATCCGCGCCTTGGGGTGGATCTCGTTCTGCGACATCACCACGGTGGCCGGCCGGAACCGCTCGACGATCGAGCGGACGAAGGGACGGATCAGGGGGCTGGTCAACAGGACGGGGGTCTCGCCCATCATGGCGTGTCGCTCGAAGGTTTGGCGGACCGAAGTGATGAATTGCTGAAGCCGGCTCGGCGCCATCGTCAGTTGCCGGTCGTCGCCATCGCCCACCAGCGATTCCGCGAACGCCTGCTCCCACTCGGGGGACAGGGTGACGAGCGGGATGACTCCCATCTCGTTGATGTTCGCGTCGCAGATCTGCCGCGCCAGGCGCGTGCGCACATGCTCGGTGATCTGCGTGATGCTGCGGGTCTGGCTTGCCGCTTCGGACACGCCCTCCAGAATGGTCGCAAGATCGCGTACCGACACCCGTTCTGCAAGCAGGTTCTGCAACACCCGTTGCAATCCGCCCACAGTGATCTGCGCCGGCACCACGTCGGCGATCAGCTTCTGGTGCTCCTTGTCCAGCTCGTCCAGCAGCTTCTGCGTCTCGGTGAAGGACAGCAGCTCGGGCATGTTGTCCTTGATCAGTTCGGTCAGGTGCGTGGTGATGACCGTGGACGGGTCGACCACCGTGTAGCCCTTGAACAGCGCCTCCTCGCGGTAGCCCGGCTCGATCCAGATGGCCGGCAGGCCGAAGGTGGGCTCCACCGTCTGTTCGCCGGGCAGGCTCATCGCCTCGCCGCGCGGGTCCATGACCAGAAGCATGTTCGGGCGGATGTCGCCGCGCCCCGCCTCGATCTCCTTGACGCGGATGATGTACGAGTTGGGCGGAAGCTGCAGGTTGTCCTGGATGCGCACGGCGGGCATGACGAACCCGACCTCGCCGGCGATCTGGCGGCGCAGGCCCTTGATCTGGTCGGTCAGCCGGTGGCTGCCCGCCTGCGGCTGGTTGATCAGCGACAGCAGGCCGTAGCCCAGCTCCAGCCGGATCAGGTCGATGGCCAGCGCCGTGGCGATCGGCTCGTCGGCCACCGGGGCGGCGCCGCCGCCCGGCCCGCCCATGCCGGCGGCCTCGGCGGCGGCGGCCTCCGCCTCCTCCGCCTCCTTCTTGGCGCGCATCTTCGGCAGATACCAGGCGGCGGCGCCGACGACGGCGATCACCGGCAGGAAGGGCAGCACCGGCATGCCCGGCATCAGGGCCAGCAGGGTCATGGCGCCCGCCGACAGGCCGAGCGCGCTGACATGGTTGGTGAGCTGGCCGACCACCGCCTTGTCGGTGGAACCGCCCGTGCCGGCCTTCGACACCAGGAAGCCGGCGGAGATGGAGATGACCAGCGCCGGAATCTGCGAGACGAGGCCGTCGCCGATGGTCAGCTTGGTGAAGGTGTCCAGCGCCTGCAGGATCGGCATGTCGTAGCGCAGGACCGCCAGCGACACGCCGCCGATGATGTTGATGAACATGATCATCAGGCCGGCGACGGCGTCGCCCTTCACGAACTTCGACGCACCGTCCATGGAGCCGAAGAAGGCGCTTTCGTCCTCCAGCTCCTTGCGCTTGGCGCGGGCGGTGGTCTCGTCGATCATGCCGGCGGACAGGTCGGCGTCGATGGCCATCTGCTTGCCGGGCATGGCGTCCAGGGTGAAGCGCGCCGCCACTTCGGCGATGCGGCCCGAACCGGCGGTGATCACCTTGAAGTTCACGATCGTCAGGATCGCGTAAACGATCACGCCGATGATGAAGTCGCCGCCCATGACGAAGCCGGCGAAGGCCTCGATCACATGGCCCGCCGCGGACGTTCCCTCATGCCCCTGCGTCAGGATCAGGCGGGTCGACGCCATGTTCAGCGACAGGCGCAGCAGCGTGGTGATGAGCAGGATGGTCGGGTAGGCCGACAGCTCCAGCGGCTTCTCGATGAACAGCACCACCATCAGGATCAGGACCGAGATGGTGACGTTGAGCCCGAGCATCACGTCGAGCAGCATCGGGGGCAGCGGCAGGATCAACCCGACGACGATCAGCATGATGCCGGCCGCCATCACGATGTCGCCGCGCTTCAGCGCTCCCTTGGCGACGGCCAACATGTCGGTCAGCGCGGCCATGTTGCCGCCGCCCGCTCGCGTCCCCGGATTGTGTTCGGTCAGTGCCATGCCGCCGCTCCTCCGCCTTTCCCCCGATCAGCGGATCAATAGGCCGCCCGTTCCTCGGCCCCCGGCGGCGGCACCGGCACGCCCTCCTCGCTGTACTGCTTCAGCTTGTTGCGCAGCGTGCGGATCGAGATGCCCAGGATGTTCGCCGCGTGGGTGCGGTTGCCCAGGCAGTGCGACAGCGTGCCGATGATCAGGTCGCGCTCGACCTCCGCCACCGTGCGGCCGACGAGGCCCTGGACGGCGGGGGCGCCGGACGCCGCTCCGGCGTTGCCGTAGGACGAGGCTCCGGCGTTGCCGTAGGCCGCGGCCCCCGCGGCGTGGCCCGTCGGCGGCGCGTAGGAGGTCGGGTAGCCGGGAGCCGGCTGGCCATAGCCGCGCGGCGCCTGCGGCACCGTGCCGCCCGGACCGGCGAAGGGGTTGGCGACCGGAGAGTTGGTCGGGATGGACGCCTGCGCCGACCCTTCCGGAGCGAGCAGCTGGCTGGTCAGCATGATCGAGTCCGGCCCCACCGTCTCCGACTTGGAGAGCAGCACGGCGCGGTGCATGGTGTTTTCCAGCTCGCGCACGTTGCCGCGCCAGTGGTGGGCGCGCAGCATCAATAGCGCGTCGTCCGACAGCCGCTTCTCGCCCAGCCCGTTGGCCTGCGCGTATTTCTTCAGGAAATGGTCGGCGATCATCGGGATGTCGGCCGGCCGCTCGCGCAGGGACGGGATGGCGACGCTGAACACGTTCAGCCGGAAATAGAGATCCTCGCGGAAGTTGCCGGCGCGGACCTCGTTTTCCAGGTTGCGGTTGGACGTGGCGATCAGACGGACGTTGACCTTGACCGGCTGCGACGAGCCGATGCGGTCGATCTCCTTCTCCTGGATGGCGCGCAGCAGCTTGGCCTGGAGCCGCGGGTGCATCTCCGACAGCTCGTCGAGCAGCAGGGTGCCGCCGTTGGCCTCCTCGAAGCGGCCCAGCCGGCGGGCGACGGCGCCGGTGAAGGCGCCCTTCTCATGGCCGAACAGCTCCGATTCCAGCAGGTTCTCCGGGATGGCCGCGCAATTCACCGCGACGAAGGGCGCGTCGGAGCGCCGGCTCTTGCGGTGGATGTAGCGGGCCATCAGCTCCTTGCCGGTGCCGCTCTCGCCGGTGATCAGGACGGAGGCGTCGCTGGGCGCCACCTGGTCCGCCAGCCGCAGGGTCGCCAGCATGGCCGGGTCCTGGCAGACGATGGCGTGGCTTTCCTCCGCCACCGCCTCCAGAACGGCGGCGATCAGCTCCGCGTCGGGGGGCAGGGGGATGTATTCCTTGGCGCCGGCGCGGATCGCCTTCACCGCCGCCGCGGCGTCGGTGCCGATGCCGCAGGCCACCACGGGAATGGTGATCCGTTCCGCCTTCAGGCTTTCGATGAAGGTCGCGATGTCGAGTTTGACGTCGATCATCACGAGGTCCGCCCCCGCCGCCGCGCGCAGGGCGTTCAGGGCGCCCTCGATGCTGTCGGTGTGGGACACCTTCGCCCCGCGCTGCATGGCGATCTTGCCAGCGGCGGTGATGTACCCTTCCAACGTTCCAACGATCAGCAGACGCATCTTACGCTCCCCTCGGCGAACCCCGGTCGGAGTCCCGGTCGAAGTACTGAATCCGCTTTCCAGGCGGAAGAACGGCGTTCAGGAGCATCTCCAGACGCCGCGGATTTTCCTGACGCGCGATGGATACCGCGCCGATGGTGTAGAGAGTCTTGACGAGCGCGTCCTCTTCCGCCGTCCGCTCCACCTTGGCGGCCAGCGGGGCGAGCGCGACGTTGCCCAGCACCGCCCCGTAGAAGGTGGTCAGCAGGGCCAGCGCCATCGCCGGGCCGATGCTCGACGGGTCGTTCAGGCTGCCCAGCATCTGGACGAGGCCGACCAGCGTGCCGATCAGCCCCATGGCCGGCGCCACCTCCGACGCGCGGCGCAGCACGCCGGCGCTCTTGACCTTGCCGGCGCCCGACGCCTCGACCTCGCCGATCAGCATCCGCTCGATGTCGTCGGGCGGCAGCCCCTCGGCCACCAGCGTGACGGAGCGGTGAAGGAAGGACTCGTGCTTCAGCTCCGGCAGGACGTTGCGCAGGGTCTCCGGCGCGCGCCGCGCCGCCTCGGCCAGCAGCAGCACCTGCCGGGCCACGCCGCGCGGGTCGCTGGTCCGGTGGATCAGCACCGCCCCGGCGTCGCGCCACGCGATGGCCACGTCGGACAGCGAGAAGGAGGCGGTGGTGACCGCCAGCGTGCCGCCCAGCACGATGATGAGCGACGGCGGGTCGACGAAGGCGCGCAAACTGCCGCCCGACGCCATGGCGACGAAGATGACCACGGCGGCGGCCGCCAGACCGACCAGCGTGGCCATGTCCACCCCGCCGCGCGGCCGGGCCGAACGCCCACCCCGGCGGGACGATTCGGCGCTGTCTCGTGTGAGGCTCATCCGCGGTCCGACTTGATGATTTCGGTCATGGTGATGCCCAGCCGGTCCTCCACCACGACGACCTCGCCGCGGGCGACCAGACGGTTGTTCACGTAGATGTCGATGGCCTCGCCGACCTTGCGGTCCAGCTCCACCACCGCGCCGCGCCCGAGCTTGAGCAGCTGGCTGACCTGCATGGTCGATTTGCCGAGCACGGCGGAGATCTGGACGGGGATGTCATAGACCGCTTCCAGATCCTTGGCCGGGCCCAGGCCGGTCTCATACTCCGCAATGTCGCTGCGGCCGCCGCCGTCCAACTCGTCGAGGGAGAAGCTGTCCTTGGCCATCGAAGTCTCCAGAAGCCCTTAGAACCTTAAAAAATCCTGTGCGCCGTCCGACCCGCGGGGAATTCAGCCCGGCGGCGCCTCCAGCAGGCCGGCCATCCGCCGTTCGATCTGGGCGAGCAGGCCGGCGGTGTCGCGCTCCACCCCGCCTTCGGCCCACTCGATCCGGCAGCTTCCCGGCGCGAGGCCGGAATCGCCCACCACCATCAGCTTCGCGCCGAAACCGCGGGCCGCGATCACCTGATCCAGATGCTCGCGCACCGCGTCCACCGTGTCGTCGGCGACGCGCACCACCAGGCGCGGCTCGTCGATCAGATCGGTCAGGCAGGCGCGCACCAGCCCTTCCACCTCCATCAGCCCGCCGCGCCGCGCCAGTTCCGGCATCAGCTTGCGGACGATGGCCATCGCGATGTGCACCGGCTGGTCGGCCCGCTGGGCGCTGGTGGCGTAATGCTCGTTCAGCAGATGCTGCACGCCGTTGCCGACGGCTTCCAGCGCGTTGGCGATCCGCGCCTGCACCGTGGCCTCGATCTCGACGCGGGCCTGCTCGTAGCCGTCCTTGCGGCCGGCGTTGTTGCCGTCGACGAAGCCCTTTCCGTAGCCCGTCGACTTGCCGGCGGTCTCGCCCTCGGCGTAGCCGGCGGCGCGGGCGGCGGCCAGATCGGCTTCGCCGAACACCGGGGGCGGCGGCTCGGGCGGCAGCTCCGGCTCCGGTTCGGGCTCCGGTTCCGGCAGGGGGATGTTGTCGAAATAGTCGTCGTCGGCCTGGAGCTGCCGGCGTGGCGGCGCGTCCACGTCGAAGGACTCGTCGAACAGGAATTTGCGGACCGAACTCATCGCGTCAGCTCTCCTGATACAGCCAGTTGCGCAGGATCGACACCGCTTCCTCCGGGTGCTTCTCCACGATCTCGCCCACCTTGCGCAGCGAGGAGGCGCGAACGCGGCCTTCGACGCGGTTGATGTCGATCATCTGCTCCAGCTCCTCGTCGGCCTGCGCCGCTTCGAGGGCGAGGTCCTGGGCCAGCGCGCCGGTCGGCGCGGCCAGCGCGGCGGGCATGCCGCTCTGGTCGGCCAGCAGCCGGTCCATGTCGTCCTCCTCCTGCTGGTCGGCCTTCTCGAAGGCGCGGGTGATCAGCGGGCGGATGACCAGCAGGATGATCAGCACGGCGACGATGCCCAGCACGACCATCTCGGCGATGCGGAACAGGTCGTCCTTGGTCATGCCGAGGAACAGCTCCTCCGGCTTCTGGACGTCGTCCTCCGGCGACCAGAAGCGCATGTTGATGACTTCCAGCGTGTCGCCGCGCACGGCGTCGAGGCCGACGGCGGAGCGGACGAGCGCCTTGATGCTCTCCAGCTCCTGCTCCGACCGCGGCTGGTAGGCCGCCGGGTTGCCGTCCTTGGGCAGGCTGTAGGTGCCGTCGACCAGCACCGCGACCGACAGGCGGCGCACCTGCCCGGTTTCGCGGACATGGTTCTTGGTGGTCCGGCTGATCTCGTAGTTGATCGTCTCTTCGCTGCGGTTCTGCTTGTTCTGCGAGATCGGCCCGGCGTTGTTGCCCGACTGCGCGGTCGGCAGGTTCTGGTCCACGGTGACCGGCGACAGCGGGTCGCGGTCGTGGCTCTCGTTCGCCTCCGTCACCGTCTGGGTGGAGCGGACGACTTGGCTTTCCGGATCGAAGATTTCCGACTGGGTGGTGATGCGGTCGAAGTCGAGGTCGGCCGAGACCTCCGCCCGCACCTTGCCGTAGCCGACGGTGCGGCCCAGCAGATCCTCGATGATGCGGGCGACGCGGCTCTCGTAGGCGACCTTCTTCTCCTCCGCCGAGGCCAGCATGGCGTCCGCGCTGTCGTTGCCGGTGCCGCGGGCGAGCAGGGTGCCCTTGTCGTCGACGATGGAGATCCGGCTGGGGTCGAGGTTCGGCACCGAGGCGGCGATCAGGTGCTGGATCGCCTGGATGTTCTCGCGCGACAGCTGGGCGCCGGGGCGCAGCTTTATGAAGATGCTGGCCGTCGCCGGATTCTGCTGGCGGGCGAACAGCTCGCGCTTGGGCAGAACCAGATGGACGCGGGCGCTCTGCACCCCGTTCAGCGTCTGCACCGTGCGCGCCATCTCGCCTTCCAGGGCGCGCAGATGGTTGATGTTCTGCATGAAGCTGGTGGCGCCGAAGCCTTCGCCCTTGTCGAACAGCTCGTAGCCGATGGAGCCGCCCGACGGCAGGCCGGCGGCGGCCATCCGCATGCGGGTCGGCCCGACCTGCTCGGCGGCGACCATGATCTTCGTGCCGGTCTTGTCCACCGTGAATGGGACCTTGGCCTCCTCCAGCTTCTTGGCGATGGCCGCGGCTTCGGTGGGCTGGAGTTCGGCGTAGAGAAGCTCCATCTCCGGGGTGGAGAGGCGCGTCATCAGATAGACGAAGAATCCGATCAGGAGCAGGCCGACGCCGCCGATGGCGGCCAGGCGCGCGGGACCCAGATTGCGCAAGGTCTGCAGAAAGTTGTTCACGCGCTAGTCCCCGATCGAATGCCCCGGTGATCTCCGGGAAGTTCTTGATTTCGCAGACGCAAAATAAGGAATTTGCAAAAACCGCGCCGGTCCTTGCCTCAAGCGCGCATGCTGGGCCGTCTTGATGAAGAGAGCGTTAATTCATGGGCAGAAATTGCCCAGTGCCCGGCAAAATGTGCCTACCGATGCGCGCCGGCAACGCTCCTTTGCCGACCAGCGGGCGAGAAGTGGAGCGGCCTCTCTCCGTAAAGGCGCGGCATTTCGATTGTTTCCGAGGTAAGCAATTAAAAATTACCTCGAAAGAAAGAATGATCTGCGCGCATATACCCCTTCTCTTTCTAGGGTTTGTTTGGACGTAGGTAGTAAATATCGCAGCGGTGGTTGACTTTCCGACTTCGAAGTCATAGCTGAGTTGCAATGGTCGCTTGTCCGATACCAAAAAGATCGTGGCACAAGCACGTCGGAATCTTTCCAACGCAAAACCGAATGTTGCTTCGCGCGACATGGAGCTTTGCCACCGTTGCCGATGGGGGAATGCCGTGAAAAGACGCGGACGTGAGAAGAAGGAAGGCCTCAACGAGGTCGATGTGTTTGTTGGGCAGCGCCTGCGCGAGTTGCGCATGCTCGCCGGCTTGAGCCAGAGCGACGTTGCGTCGGCTCTGGGCCTGACCTTCCAGCAGCTTCAGAAGTACGAGCGCGGTTTCAACCGGGTTTCGGCCAGCCGGCTGTTCAAGCTGGCGCAATTCTTCCGGGTCCCGGTGTCCGTCTTCTTCGAGGGGCTGGAGGAACGCCACGCCGCGCAGGAGGCGGGAACCGTCAGCCCGCAGACGGAGGAGTCGGAGGGCACGCTGCGCTCCCGCGAGGCGCTGATGCTCGCCCGCTATTTCCAGAACATCCGCGATCCGGAGATCCGCGGGGCGATCCGGGAACTGGCCGAACGCTGCGCCGACCAGACCGACGGCGCCGGCGACCCGGCCCTCGGCGAGGATGTGGGGGTCGTCGATCCTCCCGCCGCGCGGGGTCGCCGCGGTCGTGGTGCCGGCCACAGCGTCGGGCAGGCGTGAGGCACGGGCGGGGTGGCCGGGGGGGCTTGGCTCCACGCGGCTCACCCTCCCGGTTCAAAAGGTTGCCGGTTCGAAAGGCCGCCGGTTTAAGGGGCCGCCGGTTTAAGGGCATGACCGGCCCCGCCATCGATGGCGGGGCATGGCGGACCGCAGCGTCTTGCCGCCTCGATCCCCCAGGGAGGCGTCCGGGCGCGCGGGCCGGCGCGCCGAGACCGGCCGCAGCGCCGGGGCCAAAAGGAAAAAGCCAGCAACCCGTCGGGGTTGCTGGCTTCATGATGGTGGAGCCAAGGAGGATCGAACTCCTGACCTCTACAATGCCATTGTAGCGCTCTCCCAGCTGAGCTATGGCCCCACTTATGATCAGACCAACACAAGAAGTGTTGGTGCGCTTGGAGGGACTCGAACCCCCACGGCCTTTCAGCCACTAGGACCTGAACCTAGCGCGTCTACCAATTCCGCCACAAGCGCATCGTCTGCTCTTTGTCCCGCATCCCTTGGGGCGACGCGGGAGCGCTGATATAGCCGTGCCGACGGCGGCGCTCAAGCGAAATCTTCCGAGGCGCTCATTTTTTCGGGGGAGGGCGCTTCCTTCCTTCGGCGCACCCCGGACACGCCGGACGCTACGCCTTTCACCCTTTCGCGCGGCGTAGGTCCCGTCGCTATGTTCAGTGTGCCCCAAGGGCGTGTGCCTCCCTGTTTTGCACCTCAAGGGCCCGCCGTCCGATCGGACGGCGGGCCGCTTTCTTTCCCGGGTGGCCCGAAACCGCCGCGGGACCTTCTACAGGGGAAGGCGCTCGCCCTCGGTGCCGGTCGCGGCCGCCGTCTTCGCCCGCTTCGCCATGGCGCGGTCCAGGACGCGCCGGAGCTGGCGCGGCGTCACCGGCTTGCGGATCACCTCCAGCCCGTGCGCGGCGGCGTCCATCTCGCATTCCGGGCCGGCCTCTCCGGTCAGGATCACGGCGGGCACGTCCCATCCGGCCATGGCGCGGACGCGCACCACCGCTTCCGTCCCGACGCGCTCCTCGCGCAGGCGGTAATCGACCAGCATCACGTCGGGCATGCGCCCGTCCGTCTTGATCTTCGCCACCGCCTCGTCGGTGGAGCCGGCGATCACCACCTCGTAGCCCCATTCGCGGAACATGTCGCGCAGCCCCAGCAGGACGATGGCGTCGTCGTCCACCAGCAGGGCGCGCGGGGCTTCGCCGCCGCCGGTGAAGGCGGAGGCGATCACGGGCGGCGGGGCCGGGACCGTCTCCATCGCAGCCACGGGCACGGTGATGGCGAAGACGGACCCCCGCTCCGGCTGGGATTTCACCTCCACGGGATGATCGAGGATCGCCGACAGCCGCTGCACGATGGCGAGGCCGAGGCCGAGGCCGCGCGCCCGGTCGCGCTCCGGGTTGTTGAGCTGGTGGAACTCCGCGAAGATCCGGGTCAACTGGTCGGACGGGATGCCGATCCCGGTGTCGCTGACCTCGATCCGCACCCGGTCGCCCGGCGCTCCATTGCCCTGCGTCTGGACGGCGATCTGCACCGCCCCGCGCTCGGTGTACTTGACGGCGTTCTCCAGCAGGTTGCGCACCATCCGGCCCAGCAGCACGCGATCGCTGAGCACGGTCGCCGCATGGCTCTGCACGATGCGGAAGGCCAGGTTCTTGCTCTCCAGGATCGGCGCGTAGGAGGCGGCGATCTCGTCCAGCAGGCTGTTCAGGGGGAAGGGCTCCACGCGCGGATCGACCGCCCCGGCGTCCAGCCGCGACACGTCCAGCAGGCTGTCCAGCAGGCCCTTCAGCGTGTCCAGGCCGCGCTCCAGCATTTCAAGGCTGCGCTGCCCCTGCTCGTCGCGGATGAAGCGGTGCAGGATGCCGGTGAACAGGAACATGGACTGCATCGGCTGGCGCAGGTCGTGGCTGGCCGCGGCGAGGAACTTCGACTTGGCGCGGTTGGCCTCGTCGGCCTCCTCCTTGGCGCGCTGCAGCGCCAATTCCATCGCCTTGCGCTCCCCGACGTCGCGCAGCGTGCAGATCGCCAGGGTCACCCGCCCATCGGGCCCCCGGACCGGCGTGGCGCTGACCGACAGGGTCATGGCGGTGCCGTCGGGCCGGGTGTAGGGCACGTCCTCCTGCTCCACCGTCTCGCCGTTCCGCAGGGCGCGGGACAGCGGGCCGAGTCCATCGCCGAATCCGCCATCACCGAATCCGCCATCACCATCGGGGCCGATGGGGGCGAGCGGCGGGCCGCCGAGCAGGCGGAGCGCCGTGTCGTTCACCTTGACGATCCGCCCGCTCGGCGCCTCCGCGACCAGCAGCCCCGAGGGCAGATGGTCCAGGATGGCCGTCAGCAGGCCGCGCTCCTCCTGAAGCTGCCGGGTCAGGAGCGTCCGCTCGTCCTCCAGGCGCCGGCGCTCCGTGGCGTCCCGGAAGTAAAGGGCCAAGCCCTTGCGCGACGGGAAGGCGCGCACGGCGAACCAGACGCCGCTGCGCGGCCCCCGCGTCTCGAACTCCACCGCTTCCCGCTGCTCCATCGCCTCCTGCAGGGTCCGTCCGGACTCGCCGGCCATCAGCTCCGCGAAGGCCTGCCGTCCGTTCCGTCCCACGGCGTTTCCGGACCCGGACAGCAGGGAGCGGGCCCGTTCGTTGACGAAGACGACCCGCCAGGACCGGTCGAGTTCAGCCACGGCGTCCGTCGTGCTCTCCAGGACCGAGGCTTTTTCGACCACCGTCTCCAGCATCCGTTCGCGCACCCGCAGGAACTGACGCATGCCCCAGGCGGCCCCCAGGCAGGTGAGCAGGAGCACCCCGCCGAACAGCGCCAGCGAAGAGGCCATGGCGTCCTGGACCGGGCGCATCGCCGCGTCGCGGTCGATCCCGATGCCGATCATCGATTCGCCGCTGCCGGTCTCCAGGGGGGCGGAGACCACCATCCGTTCCACCCCGTCGGTCTCGAAGACGGCCACCGACCGTGTCCCCCGCGCCGCCCGCATGGCCTGGAGCATGGCGGTGGGCAGGGGCTGCCCGATGGCCTCGGGCGCTTCCGGCAGGCGCGCCACCGCGTGACCCTGGCGGTCGGCGATCACCATCTCCATGCCCGGCGGCAGGGCACGGCGGCCCAGATTCTCCTCCAGCCAGCTGGCGTCGAGAAGCACCGTCACCACGCCGCCCGACGTGCCGTCGGGCGACGGGTAGGCCAGCCGGAAGGGCAGGATGGGGCGCTGGTTGGGGTAGCGCAGCCCATACTCGCCCATCGTCAGGGCGCCGCTGGCCAGCGCGTTCTGGAAGGTGCGGATGCCGCCGAGATCGACGCCCAGCGAGACCGGATCGGTCGCGCACCACACGCGGCCGGCGCGGTCGGCCACCTCCACCGACAGATAGGCGGGATAGCGGGTGCGCAGCCGGTCCATGGTCTGCTGGCAGGACGGCGACCCCGCCTGCGGCACGCCCGATTCGACGATCGTGGCGAGCACCTGCCGTGCTTCCGCGGCGATGCGCTGCTGCTCGGCGTCCAGCAGATCGAGAAGGCGCAGGGTGTCGTTGCGCACCTCATTCTCCCGATCCTGCCGCAGGCTGTGCTGCGTCATGAACTGAAGCGTCGCGAGCGGCACCACGGCGGCCACGATCAAGAGAAACAGACGCAGATAATGGGGCATCGCCAAGGAAATCTGGTGAAGGAGGTCGGCCGTCCTTGCGCCCGAACGGGCCGAACCGTCGCAAGTGGCAACCGGAACAGGATTGTCGGTGGTGGATGTTCTCCAAACTCCACAGGGCGTTCATGCCACATGGGGGCGCAGATGCAACGATTAACGGGTCAGATAACTCCATTTTGCGTCCATATCGGCGCACGTCCCGGTGGCCGCCGGATCACGGCGTGCCACCATCCGACGGAGGAAAGGCCGCCACGGCCGCCGACGCGGCGGTCGTGTCCGCGCCCGTCGCTTCTCCCAAAGCCACCCGTTTCCACCATCTCGCGTGCGCGGCATGCGCCGCGGTCACGGCGGGCGTAACCGTTCCGAGCAAACCAGGGTCCCGTTCGCAACGAATCATTTTCATGGCGCCGCTCGCATTCCCGTAATATTTCTCAATTGTAATTGGAGCCCCGCCACCGTCTTTCCCGCGCGAGCCGACCATGTCGTGGAGCCGCAATCCCTCCTACCAAGCCATCATCCTGCTGCGCCGGCACAGCCGGGAGTGCCGCGGGCTGGAAACGCGCGAGTATCTGGTCGCCGTGGAGCGCCGTATGGTCCAGCTCATTGATCTGGAGCGGCGCGAGACGTGCGAAGCCGTCGCATCGCCGGTCCGTCAGGCGGCGGAGTGACCTCGACTTTTGTCATATTTCAGAACGGTAATGTCGTAAGGCGCTCCTGAAACACAACCGACACAGATCGGTGCTAAAGGCCAAAGTGTCGTTCATTGACACGAGGCCACCGCGTTCATGGCTCTCCCGACCGAAATGGCCGGCACCGATACTGCCGACGGCAGGGAGGGTTGCGACGTCGCCCTTTGCACCGTGCCCACCGAATCCATCCACAGCCGCATCCGGCGCGTGCACCAGCGCGCCACCGCCATGCTGAGCGAGGCTCTGGCCGCCTTCAACCTGACGGCGCCGCAATGGGCGGCGCTGGCGGCCCTGCACCAGCACGGGCCGATGTCGCAGATCGACCTGGGGCGCAGCATCGCGATGGACCCCGCCACCATGCAGGGGGTGGTGGTGCGCTTGATCGACCGCGGCTACCTCCTGCGCAGCCCCGACAGTCTGGACCGCCGCCGCAACCTCGTCCGACTGGCCGACAGCGGGCGCCGGGTGGTGGAGGCGGCCGGGCCGGCCATTGCCCAGGCGGAGGCCGAACTGACCGGGCGACTGTCCGCGGAGGAGCGGACCCGGCTGGCCGAGTTGCTGGCCCGCCTGTGCGCGTGAGCCCCGCCGGTTCGCCAACGGGCGCGCCGCAACGGTGGGTGGGGCCGATGGACCGGGTTAGCCCGAGTTATGCACATTCGTCTGAACGGCGTCCTTGACTCTGCGAATGTTGCTTTTTTGTTTTTCCAGACGGGTCGGGAACCGTTGAAACCCGCAAAAGTCGGGCAATTCCGCCTTTTCAGCGGTGCCTGAAATTTAGGCAACTTGGTCAAGGTCGCGGATTCACGGCCATGCTCACAGGTTGCTCCCGGATTCGCTCACAGAGTTACCCACAGCTTCTGGGGATATCCCGATATTGCGGATAGAGTTGCCCGCGTCGGCCTCCGGTTCAACCGACCACCCGCCATTGGCCGTCCGGGTCGAGGCAGGCGGTTCCGACGAGCGTCGCGGGGCGTCCGCCGACGACGCCGGGCATCCGGAAATCACGGCAGGAGCGCCCGCCGGGGCCGAGATAGGTGGGGGAGGTCTGGGTGGCCAACGGCACCGCCGGCAGCGGCTGGGGAACCGGCACATAGACCACGGGGGGTGGCGGAACATAGAGGGGCGGCGGAAAGCCGAAGGCCAGCGGCAGCGAGACGCTGAAGCCGAAGAAGTTCCCCCCATGCCAGCCGCCGGCGGAGGCCGGGGCCGGGGCAAGCAGCAAGGTGGGCAGGAGCAAGGCGCACAGCCGCGCCGAAGCCGGGAAGGGGATCATTGGGCACCTCCGCCGCGGCGCGGGACGGGGCGCCGCCCTAGGCCGGTCAGATGGACACGAAAAGTAAGATGGGCACGAAAAAGGCGCCGTCGAGACGGCGCCTTTTCCACGTTCGGCATTGCGTGCTCCTGCGCGGCGGCGTCACATCGCCGTGCGGACGGCCTCCGCCCCGTTGCGCGTGTCGGCGGCGCGGGCCGGGGTGGCCGTGGAGGACGACTGGGCGGGCGCCGGAGCCGGCTGCGGCGCGGCGGCCGGGGTCGGGCGGACGGGCTTCGGCTCCACCCGGCGGGGGGCCGAGACGGTGCCGGCGGCGGCCGGGGCCTGGGTGGCCGAGGCCGGAGCGGACGGGCTGGACGGCACGTCGTCGTAGATGCCCGGATGCACGCGCACCGTGCCGTCGCTCTCGACCGTGGAGGTCCAGTAGACGAAGCGGACCGGCACGGCGTTGGGCAGGGAGACCGTCTTGGTTTTGCCGCTGTCGAGCTGGCGCTCGATCGCCGCGGAGTCGAGCTTGGCGGGGCGCAGCAGCGTCTCCGCGACCATCCGCGCGTCGGCCAGCCGCACGCAGCCGGAGCTGGCGGCGCGCAGGTCGCGCTCGAACAGGCGCGGGTCGTTGGTGCCGTGCAGGAAGATGCCGTCGCCGTTGGTCAGGTTGAAGCGGAAGCGGCCGAGGGCGTTGTCGTCGCCGGGCTTCTGGACGATGCGGATGCGCTCCGGCGTCACCTGCCACCAGTTGATGCTTTCCGGCACCACCTCGACCCCGTCCAGATAGACGACGGCGTCCTTGATGCCGGTGTTGCCCTTCTTGCGCAGCACCGGCAGCTTGTCCTCGACCAGCACGGTCGGCGGCACGGTCCAGGTCGGGTTGATCGTCACGCTGGTGACGCGGTCCTGGAGCAGCGGGGTCTGGCGCGACGGGCGGCCGACCACGGCGCGCATGGTGAAGTTCAGCTTGCCGCGCTCGATGTACGACACGGTCTGGCTGGGCAGGTTGACCAGGATCACCGTGTCCGGAACCGACGCCTGGAAGGCGCGCATCGACGCGGTGGCGCCGCGCATCAGCTTGGCGGCCTCCTTCGTGGTGCGGTCGAGCGCCTGACGCGTCACCTCGCCGACCTTGCCGTCCTGCATCAGCCCCTCGGAGAGCTGGAAGGCGCGGACGGCGGTTTCGAGGTTGTCGTCGAAGGTCTCCGTCCACTGCTCCTTGTCCAGGAAGCCCAGCTCGATCAGCCGGGTGGACAGGCGGCCGACGCGGTCGGCGGCACGCGCCCGCACCTGGATGGTCAGGGCCGGGGGCGGGGGCAGAACCTCCACCACCGTGCCGGGGGTCGCCGTCCCGCTGAGCGCGTGGCCGGGGGTCGCCGACGGATCGGCCTGCGGGATCGGTTCGGCGGGCGGGGTCACGACGACCGTCGGCGCCGTCCCGGCGGCGGGGGCGGTGCCCTCCGGCACGTCGGACGGGCGGACGGGGCCGGGTGCGACCACGTCGACCATGCCGCCGTCGCCCTTCTTCAGGACGGAACCGTAGCCCACGCGCGTCTGCTGCACCCGGGGCATGGCCTCCAGTTCGGCGGCGCGCTGGTCGATCCGCGCGATCCAGGTTCCCACGACATCCCGGCCCGTTGAGGTGCCCGAAGCGGTGGACGGCGCGGCCTGCGCGGGCAGGGCGAGCAGCCCGGCGAGGAGGCACGCGGCGACCCTCGCTCCGAGGGCGGGCCGGGCGCAGGTGCGAATGGTCGTCAGCATAATCGAAGCATCCCACGCGGCGATGAACAGACGGCTAACGAAAGGCCCTGTCCATACGTGAGGTCGCACGGACGACACGCGGGAACCAGCGCCCTTTCGGCATAAGACATCTGACGCCCGCGGCGGCGCGGCACAAGTGACATCGCGCCCGATGATGCTTCTGTGCCACAATGTGCACAGCAGAGTTGCCGCTGCGACACAGGCAATGGCATCGACGGCTACCAGCAGATTGGTAAATGGCGCCGCTCACGCCGGAACCGCAAAATCACACAAGGCGCCAGAGATTCGACACATTTTTTGTTAACCGCTTTCAGGGTACAGGAGGCGACCATCTCTCCATCCGGTCGCCATCATGCCGCGTTCGCCGTACGGTTTCGTCCTGCCGTTGCTTCTGTCCCTGGCCGTCGCCACGCCCGTCGCCGTCAACCCTGCGGACGCCCTCGCCAAGGCGGCCCAGGAGACGGTGCACAAGCAAGCGCCCAAGCCCGCCGCCAAGACGGCCGCTAAGGCTGCGCCCCAGAAGGCCGCAGCGTCCAAGACAACGGCGAAGCCCGCCGCGGTCCGGACCGCGCACAAGGCCGCCGTCCACAAGTCGGCCACCCAGAAGGCTTCTTTGCGCAAGGCCGCCGCGCACCGCACGGGCAAGGCGCGCCGGGCGGGCCGCGTCGCCGCCGGGGCCGCCGCCGGCACCGTGGCGGGCGCCGCCGTCTTCCGCCCGGTCCACGCCTATGTGCTGATGGACGCGCAGTCGGGCCGGGTGCTCGATTCGGAGAACGCCGACACGCTGACCTACCCGGCGTCGCTGACCAAGATGATGACCCTGCTCCTGACCTTCGAGGCGCTGGAGCGGGGCACGCTGCGGCTGGACCAGGAACTGCCGGTGTCGCGCCACGCCACCAACCAGAAGCCGTCGCGCCTCAACCTCGCCGTCGGCTCGACCATCCGGGTGGAGGACGCGATTCTCGCCCTGACCGTGAAGTCGGCCAACGACGTCGCCGTCGTGCTGGCGGAGGCGCTGGGCGGCAGCGAGGAGCAGTTCGCCGAGATGATGACGGCGAAGGCGCAGGCCCTGGGCATGACCAGCACCACCTTCCGCAACGCCTCCGGCCTGCCGCACAAGGAGCAGCGCACCACCGCCCGCGACATGGCCCGCCTGTCGCGCGCCATCGTGTCCCGCCCGGCGCGGGAATACGCCTATTTCTCGCGCACGCGCTTCGACTGGAACGGCACGGTGGTCCCCGGCCACAACCGGCTGCTCGGCCGCGTCGAAGGCTACGACGGCATCAAGACGGGCTTCATCAACCTCAGCGGCTTCAACCTCGCCGGCAGCGCCAGCCGCAACGGCCAGCGTCTGGTCGCCGTCGTGCTGGGCGGCACCACCGCCGCCGCCCGCGACCGCGAGGTCGCCGAGCTGCTGGAGCAGGGCTTCGGTTCCGCGCCGGCCAAGCAGACGGTGGCCGTCACCGACGTGAAAGCCGTCCGCTGACCGTTTCTCAGGAGTCCGCCGGCCGCTTGCGGTCGGCGTGACCCAGGGGCTTGTCCGGGGCGACGTGGTCGCGCACCCGCTGTTTCAGTTCGGTGATGTCGGGGAAGCGGCCCTCCGCCTTGCGCGACCAGACCACCGCCGCGCCGTGCCGCACCTCGAAGATGCCCCCCGTGCCGGGCATCAGGGTGATGCCGCCCAGCTCGTCTTCGAACGTGGTCAGAAGCTCCTGCGCCATCCAGGCGGCGCGCAGCATCCAGCGGCACTGGCGGCAATACTCGATCTGAAGGATGGCCCGGTCGGGGGCTTCGCTGGTCACGGTCCGCGCTCCTGTCGCTTTGGCTGTCGTCCGTAAGGGTGCTGTCGAACGGCTTGTCTTCCAAGCCCTTCGCGCGACTCCGTTCGAAGAAGGGGCGTTCGGGCATCCCCACAGAGCGGTATCGCCAAAGACGCTTTGCCTCGCAGCCCTCTCCGGCGCTTTGCTGGGGACGGACCAACGAGGTGGAGCATGCCGGTACACACCGCGAAGCGCTTGTGGCGCCAGGAAACGGGCTGCGGATTCTGCATGCGGTCGGAAACCGGTTCCCTGTGGTGCCGTGGCCTGTGCCGCGACATCTCCCTGGCCGAGTTGGTGCACCGCGTCCACGCGGTCCGCGACAACGCCATGCGGCTTGAGGTCTCCACCCTGCTGGTGACGAAGCCGGCGCCTCTGCACGCCGTGCCCGACGACAAGAACGCCCCCGCCGCCCGCGCCGCCCAGCTCCGCGGTGCTTCGGTGGACAGCATGGTCCGCAGCCTGCATCGCCTGCGCAAGAGCGCCAACGCCGTGGCGCGCTCCGCCGACCGGCTGGAGGCCACCCGCAACGCTCTGGGCCTCTGCAAGGAGGAAACGGCGTCCTCCGCCCCTCCTTCCCCTGGGCGTCCCCTTTCCCTGTGCCGCCCCAATCGGGTATGACGCTGAAGACCGTCCGGAACGGCCACCGTCACGCGGCTGTCATGGTTCTGGCGTAAACAAGGGCCTTCGTTCGCATACCGGGGCACTCCAGTGGGGCTTCGGACCGGCGGAGACGACCAGAGAGGGAAACGGGAGACATGAAGGCCAAGCGCACACACCTCGCCGCGGCGTTCGCCGCCATCGGAACGACCATCGCCGCCGCCGCCGGCGCGCTTCTGCTGGCCTTGCCCGCCCACGCCGCCCAGCCCGCCGCCGGCCAGCCGGCCGGCAAGCTCGTCCTTTACACCTCGCAGCTCGAAGCCGACGCGAAGCAGACGGTGGACGCCTTCAAGGCCAAGAACCCCGGCGTCGAGGTCGAGTGGGTCCGCAGCGGCACGACCGAGCTGATGAACAAGCTCCGCGCCGAGATCGCCGCGGGCAGCCCGCAGGCCGACCTGCTGCTGATCGCCGACGCGGTGACCATGGAGTCGCTGAAGGCGGAGAAGCGCCTGCTGGCCTACAAGGACGCGCCGGTGCAGGGCTACCGCCCCGGCACCCACGATCCGGACGGCACCTGGTTCGCCACCAAGCTGATCACCACCGGCATCGCGTACAACACGGCGGCGCCGATGAAGCCCTCCTCCTGGCTCGACCTGCTGAAGCCGGAGGCCAAGGGCACCACCGTGATGCCCAGCCCGCTCTATTCCGGCGCCGCCGCCATCCACATGGCCGCCGTGAAGGAGCAGCCGGACCTCGGCATGGCCTTCTACGAGAAGCTCCAGGCCAACGGCACCACCGCGGCCAAGGGCAACGGCGGCATCCTGAAATCGGTGGCCAGCGGCGAGAAGCTGTACGGCGTCATCGTCGACTACCTGCCCATCCGCGAGCAGGCCAAGGGGGCGCCCGTCGCCTTCGTCTTCCCCAAGGAGGGCGTCAGCGCGGTGACCGAGCCGGTCGCCATCCTGAACACCAGCAAGAATCCCGACGCCGCCAAGGCCTTCATCGCCTTCCTGCTGAGCAAGGAGGGCCAGGAGCTGGCCTCCCGCCAGGGCTTCCTGCCGGCGCTGCCGGGGGTGGCGCCGCCGGCCGGTTTCCCGGACACCTCCTTCATCTCGCTGATGCCCTATGACCCGGCCAAGGCGCTGAAGGACGACGAGGCCAACAAGAAGGACTTCGCCGACCTGTTCGGCGGCTGAGCCCATCCGGCGGATAAAAATGAGTCTGGCAACACTCAACGACCGGCGGCCTTTCCACGCCGCCGGTCGTTTTTCCGTTTCCGGGGCGCCGCTGCTGTTCGCGCTGGCCGGGCTGATCGTCCTGCTGCCGATCCTGCGGCTGGTGTGGGAGGTTGCCGGGCCGATGGCGGCGGGCGACCTGACGGCGATGAGCCGCGTTCTGACGTCCAAGATGACGTGGCGCGCCACCGGGAACAGCGTCGCCATCGCGGCGGGTGCCACGGTCGTCGCGGCGGCGCTGGGCGTGCCCTTCGCGCTGCTCTGCGGCCTGACCGACCTCAGGGGAAAGACGGCGCTGGCCTTCTGCCTGATCCTGCCGCTGATGATCCCGGCGCAGATCGTCGCCTTGTCGTGGATCCACCTCGCCGGGTCGGGAAGCCCGCTGCTGAAGCCGCTGGGCCTCGCCCCGGCGCCGGGCACGCCGAACCCCGTCTATTCCTCCGCCGGGATGATCCTGGTGATGGGGATCGAGCACGCGCCGCTGGTCTTCCTGGCGTTGCGCGCCGCGCTGCGCGCCGTGCCGCGCGATCTGGTCGAGGCGGCGCAGGCGGCGGGCGCGCGGCGCGGGCGGGTGCTGCGCACCATCGTCCTGCCGCTCAGCCTGCCGGGGCTGGCCGCCGGGCTGGCCCTGTCCTTCGTCGCGGCGCTGGGCAATTTCGGGGTTCCGGCGCTGCTCGGCATCCCGGCGGGGATTCCGGTGTTGCCGACGCTGATCTACCGGCGTCTGGCCGGGTTCGGCCCGTCGGTCCTGCCGGAGGTGGCGGTGCTGGCCGTGCTGATCGGCGCCATCGCCTGCGTCGGCATCGCCGCGCAGATGGCGCTCCAGGCGCGGGTGGACGCGCGGGTGATCGGCGGTTCGGCGCCCGCGGCGGTGCTTCGGCTGGGCCGGGCGCGGCGCCCGCTGGAACTCCTCTGCTGGACCGTGGTGGCGCTGATCCTGGCGGCGCCGCTGGCGGCGCTGGCCTCGACCAGCCTGATCCGCGTCTACGGCCTGCCGCTGGGGCCGGAGACGGCGACGCTGGCGCATTACGCGACGGTGCTGGGGCTCGATCAGGTGGGGCGGGCCTTCACCAACTCCTTCGTCCTGTCGGGGGCGGCGGCGCTGCTGCTGGTCCTGCTGGCGATCCCGCTGGCCCACGCGATGGCCGGGCCGGGAAGGGGCGGGCGGCTGGTCCGGGCCGTCGGCGTGCTGATCGAGTTGCCGCACGCGGTGCCCGGCGTGGTGCTGGCCATCGGCTGCATCCTGGTCTTCCTGAAGCCGCTGCCGCTGCTCAGCATCAGCCTTTACGGCACGCTGGGGATCATCCTGGCGGCCTATCTGGCGCGCTTCCTGTCGCTGGCCCTGCGCCCGGCCCAGGCCGCCTGCGCCGCGCTGGACCCGGCGATGGAGGAGGCGGCGCGCGCCTGCGGCGCCGGCCCGCTGCGCCGCCTGCGCACCATCGTGGCGCCGCTGGTCGCCCCCGCGGCGGCGGCGGGCGGGGTGCTGGTGTTCCTGACCGCCTTCAACGAGCTGACCGTGTCGATCCTGCTGTGGTCGCAGGGGCGGGAGACGCTGGGCGTCGTCGTCTACGCGCTGGAGGAGGGCGGCAGCCCGACGCTCGCCGCCGCGCTCAGCGTTGTGACCATCGCGGTGGTGGTGGCGGTGCTGCTGGCGGTCGGCTGGCTGGGGCGGCGGCTGCCGGCGGGGATCATTCCCTGGCGGGGGTGAGTCGTTCCTGAGACGGGCCCCCACCCAACCCTCCCCCGCTTCGCAGGGGAGGGCTTTTCTCCTCCCTCACACCCCCTCCGGCACCACCCAGCCGTCGCGCACCGCGAGGCGCAGCGCTTCGCCCGGCGCGACCTGCGCGTCCCCGGATACCCGCAACAGCAGGCGCACGCCCGGTGCCGCCTGCGGTTCGGCCTCCACCAGCACGAAGCCGCCCTTGTAGGCGGCCCGCACCACCGTCGCGGCGATGGGGCCGTCCGCGGCCGGCTCCAGATCCTCGGGCCGCAGGCAGACCAGCGCCGGCCCCTCCGGCTGGCCGAGGCGGCAGCGGACCAGCGCTTCCGTGCCGAACAGGCGCACCCGCGCGCGGCCGTCGGCGACCGGACCCGTCACCACGCCGTCCACCACCGCGCCCTGGCCGACGAAGCCGGCGACCATGCGCGTGGCCGGCTCCCGGTAGAGCGTGCGGGGCGCCGCCACCTGGGCCAGCCGCCCGTGGTCGAGCACGGCGATGCGCGTCGCCAGGGCCATCGCCTCCGCCTGATCGTGGGTGACGTAGACCATGGTGGCGCCGGTCTTGGCGTGGAAGTCGGCGAACTCCTCCTCCATCGCCGCGCGCAGATGCACGTCGAGGTTGGCGAGCGGCTCGTCCAGCAGAACCAGCTCCGGACTCATCACGAGGCAGCGGGCCAGGGCGACGCGCTGCCTCTGGCCGCCCGACAGCTCGGCGGGGTGGCGCGCGTCGAAGCCCGACAGCCCCACCGTGTCGAGCGCGGCGCGCACCCGCTGCTCCCGCTCCGCGCGGGGAACACGGGCGGTCTCCAACGGGTAGGCGACGTTGCCGGCCACCGTCATGTGCGGCCACAGGGCGTAGGACTGGAAGACGAGGCCGATCCGCCGCTCCTCCGGCGGGACGTGGGTGCCGGGGCCGGACAGCGTGCGCCCGCCGACCGTGATGCGCCCGCCGTCCAGCCGCTCGAAGCCGGCGACCATGCGCAGCAGCGTGCTTTTCCCGCAGCCCGACGGGCCGAGCAGGGCGAGGAACTCGCCCGCCGCCACGTCGATGGTCACGCCGTCCACCGCGGGGGCCGGCGTCCCGGCATAGTGGCGGGAGGCGTCGTCGATCAGGAGAGCAGGCGTCTGAGTGGTCATGGCACCGGAAGTCGCGCTATTCAGGAAGGCGGCGAGGGATAGGCACAGTGCGGAACGGGGGCGTGATGTCAAGTGACGCTGCGATGACGGGGGCGATGACGGGGGCGATGACGGGGGCTATGACGGGGCGTGGGCGCAAGGCCCGGCTGCGCGCGCTGTCGGGTCTGGGCGACAAGGGGCCGGCCTGCTTCCTGGCGATGATCGGCGGGGCGCGGCTGCTGCTCGACCTCGGCGAGGGGCCGGACGCCGGGCGCCTGCCGCCGTTGAGCGGGGCGGGGCGGGTGGACGCCATCCTGGTCACCCACACCCACGGCGACCATGCCGGCGCCCTGGGCCTGCGCCACCGGGTCGGCAGCCCGCCGGTCTACGCCACGCCGCTGGCCGCCCGCCTCCTGCCGCCGACCGTCGCGGCCCTGCCGTTGCCCGTCCGCGGGACCCTGGAGATCCAGGGCGTGCCGGTGACCACCGGGCGGTCCGGCCACGCGCCGGGCGGGGTGTGGATCCACCTCGGCACCGAGGATGGCGGGATTCTCTACATGGGCGACCATTCCGACGAATCGGCCCTGTTCCCCTTCGACCCGCCGCCGCCGGCGCGGCGGGTGATCCTCGACGCCTCCTACGGGCTGGACGACACCCCGCAGGCGGAGCGGCTGGCCGCGCTGGAGCCCTTTCTCCACGCGGGCGGCGCGCTGTTCCCCGTGGCGGCGGACGGGCGCGGGCCGGAAATGGCCCTGTGGGCTCTGGATCACGGCGTCGTCCCGGCCATCGACGACGCCCACCGCGCCGCCATCGCCCATCTGCTGGCGGAGGCCGACACGGCCCTGCGGCCCGGCGTGGAGGAGCGCCTGCGCCGGCTGCTCGACCGTGCCAAGGTGCCGGGCGACCCGCGCGACGTCACCTTCGCCGCCGGTCCCAACGCCACCAGCGGCACCGCCGCCGAGCTGGTGGAACGTTGGGCCGGTCTGGATGGGCCGGACATCGTCTTCACCGGCTATCTCGCCGCCGGCACGCCGTCGCGGACACTGGTCGACGCGGGCCGCGCGCGGTACCGGCGCTGGAACGTCCACCCGACGCTGCGCCAGTTGACGGCGCTGGTCGCCGCCACCGGGGCGGAACGGGTCCTGCCCGCCTTCGGCGACATCCGGCATCGGGAGGGCTGGCGGGCCGCCTTCGCCCCGGCCATTCTGGAGGGGCTGGACGCTCCGGAGGACTGAGCGCGAGAGGATCGCGGCGGACGCCCTGTTGGCATGGCTTGTCCCATCCCCGGCCGACGGACGTTCAACGGACTCCCATGGGCATTTTCGAGCTGCTGTCCCTCCTGCTGACCCTGGCGGCGCTGTTCAGCTTCGCCAGCCGCGGCCTGCTCGGCCTGCCGGCGACGGCGGGGGTGTTCCTCCTGGCCTTCGGCTTCGCCTTCGCGACGGCGGTGGTCGGGACGCTGGTGCCGGCCATCGACATCCGCGCCTGGGAGGAGCGTCTGGTCACCAGCGCCCATCTGCCCGAAGCGCTTCTGCAAGGGGTGCTGGCCTTCCTGCTGTTCGCCGGGGCGGTGGAGCAGGACGGACGCCCGCTGTGGCGGCGGCGCTGGGCGGTGGCCCTGCTGGCGACGCTGGGGGTGGTGATCTCCGCGGGCGTCATGGGGGCGGGGATGTGGCTGGTCTTCGGCGCGGTGGGCCAGCCGGTGCCGCTGATCTGGTGCCTGGTGCTGGGGGCGGCGCTGGCGCCGACCGACCCGGTGGCGGTGCTGGCCGTGCTGCGCAAGGCGCCGCTGCCGGAGGGGCTGCGCACCGCCATCGCGGGCGAGAGCCTGTTCAACGACGGCATGGGGGTGGTGCTGTTCGCCCTCCTGCTCGGGCTCGCCACCGGGACCGACACCGACCTGACGGTGGGGGGCGTCGCCTGGGACATCGTGAAGGAGGCGGGCGGCGGCGTCCTGCTCGGGCTGGCGACCGGCTCCATCGCCTTCTGTGCGAAGAGCCGCGCGGACGACCCGGCGGTGGAGCTGTCGATCTCGCTGGCCTTGGCGGCGGCGACCTACAGCCTCGCCCAGCGTCTCGGCCTGTCCGGTCCCATCGCGGTCGTGATGGCGGGGCTGCTGATCGGGAACACCGCCAAGCACCATGTGTCGTCGGAGCGGACGGGCTTCATCATGAAGGCCTTCTGGTCAATGGTGGACGCCATCCTGAACGCCATTCTCTTCATGCTGGTCGGTCTGGAGGCGGCGGTGGTGCTGTCCTGGCAGGCGCCGGTGATGGCCGCGGCGTTCCTGGCGCCATTGCTGGCGCTGGTGGCCCGGCTGGCCAGCGTGCTGCCCGTGGTCGCCTTTCATCTGCGCAGCCAGCGCAAGGCGGCGGCGACCGCCGTGCTGACCTGGGGCGGGGTGCGCGGCGGCATCGCGGTGGCCCTGGTCCTGTCGCTGCCCGACACCCCCCACCGCGACCTGCTGCTGGTCGCCTGCTACGCCGTCGTCGCCTTCACCATCATCGTGCAGAGCCTGACGCTCGGCCGGCTCACCCGGCGCCTGTTTCCCGACGTCTGACGGCAAGCCCCGCGCAGGACAGGGATGCGCAAAACAGCCTTTCCTGTGGAAACCATCCCATTATCTACTGAAGCCAACAAGGCAACCGCCTTTATCAACGAACAAATTTTGTTGTTTTTTGGAGTGTCGGGATGACGGACACGACTCTGGGCCGGGCGGCGGGTTCGGCCGCGCTGCTGCCGGGAATCGACTGGCGCGTGGTCGCCGTGGCGCTGCTCGCCTTGGCGGGCGGGGGCCTGTGGATCGGCGACGCCGTGTCGGGACGGCAGGCGGCGCTCTATCTGGTGGGCGGCGCCATGGGCCTCGTGCTCTACCACGCGCTGTTCGGCTTCACCTCCGCCTTCCGCGTCTTCATCGCGGACCGGCGCGGGGCGGGGCTGCGGGCGCAAATGGTCATGCTGGCCGTGGCCTGCGCGCTGTTCTTCCCGGTGCTGGCGGCGGGGACGCTGTTCGGCACGCCGGTGAAGGGGCTGGTGTCGCCGGTCGGCCTGTCGGTGGTGGTCGGCGCCTTCCTGTTCGGCATCGGCATGCAGCTGGGCGGCGGCTGCGCCTCGGGCACGCTGTTCACGGTGGGCGGCGGCAGCACGCGCATGGTGGTGACGCTGGCCTTCTTCATCGTCGGCTCGGTGCTGGGCGCCTATCACCTGCCCTGGTGGCAGGCGCAATGGACCGCCGCTCCGGTGTCGGTGGTCACCGCCTGGGGCTGGCCGGCGGCGCTGGCGGTCAACCTCGCCGTCTTCGCCGCGGTCTATGCCGGCACCCTCGCGCTTGAGAAGCGGCGCCACGGACGCCTGATCGAGGGCGCCCCGGCAAAGACGGAGGGTCTGCGGCGCTTCCTGCGCGGTCCCTGGCCGCTGGTCTGGGGCGCGGTGGCGCTGGCCGTGCTGAATTTCGCGACGCTGGCGCTGGCCGGGCGTCCGTGGGGCATCACCTCGGCCTTCGCGCTGTGGGGCAGCAAGGGGCTGGCCGCGCTGGGCGTGGACGTCGCCTCCTGGCCCTTCTGGCAGGCGCCGGCCCAGGCCAGGGCGTTGCAGGAGAGTGTGCTGGCCGACGTCACATCCGTGATGGATTTCGGCATCATCCTGGGGGCGCTGCTCGCCGCCGGTCTGGCCGGCAAGTTCGCCCCGGTGTGGAAATTGCCGCTGCGGTCGCTGGTTGCGGCGGTGGTCGGCGGGCTTCTGCTCGGCTACGGCTCGCGCCTCGCCTACGGCTGCAACATCGGCGCCTATTTCAGCGGGATCGCGTCGGGCAGCCTGCACGGCTGGGTGTGGATCGTCGCGGCGCTGGCCGGCAATTACCTGGGCACCGGGCTGCGCCCGCTCTTCGGCCTGGAGGTCGAGCGCACGCCGCGTCCGACCGCCTGCTGAGCCGAGTGTGAATGAGGAAGCCGGCGAGTCACCGAAGGGGCGGCTCACCGGCTTCACAGGCCGGAAACGCTACGAGCCGTACGGTACGATTACGATGTCCGAGGCCGACAGCGTATCCACGTAGAACCGGGCGATCTGGATCGCCGCGCCGGAGCCGATGCCGTCAGCGTCGTAATACAGGGTACGGAACATCGTATCGAAAATGAGGCGGTCGTCGGCATCCGCCGGCATGTCCAGCGCGAACATGTTTGCATCCAGCGCGCCAACCGGAAGACCAAAGGTCGATGCTTCCAGTTCAATGCGATCCTCTCCGCTCTGGAAATCCTCGATTGTGTCGCCGGACCAGGGGTCGATGCTCAGGCGGAAGGCGTCGGCGCCAGCGCCGCCATTCAGTCGATCGGGGTTCTGCCCCCCGATGAGGGTGTCGTCACCATCTCCACCATACAGAAAGTCGGTCTCGTCCCCACCGCTCAGTCGGTTCGCTGCGGCGTTGCCAATCAGAGTGTCACTTTGATTGCTTCCGATGACGTTCTCAATATCGTTGAACGTATCGCCATCGGCATAACCTCCGCTTCCGGTTCCGGTGGCAAGGTTCACGGTCACTCCCGACCACATCGAGTTGCTGCTGTAACTCACCGTGTCGGTGCCGGCCCCGCCATCAAGCGCATCGCTTCCAAATCCGGCCTCGAAGGTGTCATTCCCGGCGCCGCCGTTGATTTCGGTCGCGCTATAGACGTTGTGGGCGTCGAACACGTCGTCGCCACCGCCGCCATAGATGCGCTCAACCTGCCACACGGCGAGGTCGATGTGTTTTGGGTCGTCTTGTTGAATAACGACGGTGTCGAGCCCCGATCCGCCGATGACAACGGCCTCGTTTCCGCTGATGTAGAAATAGTCATCGCCCATTTCACCCAAGAGCGTGTCGGCCCCCTCTCCACCGATCAGGGTGTCGTTGCCCATGCCACCTTCCAGGAGATCGTCCCCCTCCCCACCAGCAAGCCAGTCGTTACCCATGTCGGCCTGCAACGTGTCGTTTCCAGCGCCACCGGAAAGCGAGTCGTCGCCGTAGTCGCCCTGCAGATGATCGTCTCCGTCGTCGCCGGACAAGGTGTCGTTTGCAGAGCCGCCGCGAATCGTATCGTTGCCCTCCCCTCCGTTAATGACGACATTTTCCGATCCATAGTCGGCGTTGATCGAGTCATTGCCGGCGCTGCCATAGGCGACTTCAAAATTCGCGAGGTGAAGGTTGAGTGTAATCCCTGCATTCCCCAGTACGATTACGGTGTCGTGCCCGTCGCCTCCGTCAAAGAAATAATCAAAGCTATCGACGTAGAGTGTGTCGTCTCCTTCTCCGCCATGTAAAAAATCCGCGCCGGTGCCGCCGAAAAGCGTATCGTCACCTTCTTCACCGATCAGATTGTCATCGCCATCGCCCCCGTCCAGAATGTCATTGCCTTCTCCGCCAAACAGGGTGTCGTCGCCGCTTCCCCCGTTCAGAACGTCGTTCCCTTGGTCGCCTTTGAGAAAGTCGGCACCATTGTCACCGGCCAGTGTGTCGTTCCCTTCGCCACCATGGATTCCGTCCTCACCGTCACCTCCGATCAGCACGTCGTCGCCTTCTTCTCCGCTGATCAAATCATTGTCCGGTGTTCCCTCCAAATAATCGGCTTCCAATGTTCCTGAAATGATCGCCATTTTCTGTCCCCCGATTGAGTGCCGCTGTGTTTTCGCGTCTTGCGGCCGGAACAGAAAAGTTAGCGACAATGAAAGGCGGAAACCTGTGACGGCCATCACTCCTTATCGTTGTATTTGATGTGGCAGCTTGCCGCATGACGATGGTTGAATAAAAAAATTCTCAAAAAAGATGTGGTTCGTCGTTCTTCGGAGCGCGGTCTGGGCAGGCGGCGCCCTGCCTCAGCGATACTCCGGCCGCCGGGCCAGCCCTTCCTTGAGGTGCTGGATCAGCAGCCGCACCTTGGGCGACAGATGGCGCTGCGGCGGGTAGACCGCCCAGACGGCGGTGTTGGGCGGACGATGGGCTTCCAGGAGGGAAACCAGTCGGCCCGCGGTCAGATGCTCCACCACATAATAGTCGGGCAGCTGGCACAGCCCGAAGCCGCGCAGCGCCGCGTCCAGAACCGCCGTGCCGCTGTTGCAGCGCCAGCGCCTTTGCGGCCGGAACAGCCACTCGGGCCCGCCGTCCTCCAGCGATCCCGCGTCGAAGGTCCAGCCGTCCGCCGTACCGGTCAGGCAGTCGTGCTCGGCGAGGTCGGCCAGCCGGCGCGGCGTCCCGTGCCGCTCCAGATAGGACGGGGCGGCGCACAGATGCATGACCCGCGGCGCGATCCGCGTGGCGACGAGGCTGGAATCCATCAGCCGCCCCAGCCGCACCGCAAGGTCCACCCCCTCATGCACCAGATCCAGCCGGCGGTTGGTCAGCTCGATCTCGACGCGGAGCTGGGGGTGGCGCTCCAGGAAATCGTTCACCAATGGGACCACGAACCGCTCGCCGTAGGCCACGGCGCAGGTCAGGCGCAGCAGGCCCTTGGGCTCCGCCTGGAGGTCGCTGACGGCGAGCAGCGCCTCGTCCCGCTCCTCGATCAGGCGGCGGCAGTGGGCGAGCAGGGAACGGCCCGCCTCGGTCAGCGTCACGCTGCGGGTGGTGCGGTAGAACAGGCGGGCCTGCAAGCGGTCCTCCAGCCGCGCCACCTGCCGGCTGACTTGCGAGGAGGAGATGCGCAGCCGTTCCGCCGCGCGGGAGAAGCCGCCGCACTCGGCAACCGCCACGAATTCGTCGATGCCATCCCAGCGGCTCACCCGTCAAACCCCCGATTCCGTGCCGATTATCCCCATACGGCAACAATCCTCTCCAACATTGCAGCGTTGTCAACGCGCGCGGAATGCTAACGTCGATCATCAAAGAAACGCGAACGCATGGAGACGGTGGGATGGTGAAGTCACGCGCGGCGGTGGCCTGGGAAGCGAAGCGCCCCCTGGAGATCGAAGAGGTCGAGGTCGCGGCGCCCAGGCAGGGCGAGGTTCTGGTGCGCATCGTCGCCACCGGCGTCTGCCACACCGACGCCTACACCCTGTCCGGCATGGATTCGGAAGGCGTGTTCCCGGCGATCCTGGGCCATGAGGGCGCCGGCGTCGTCGAGGAGGTCGGGCCGGGCGTCACGTCGGTCCAGGTCGGCGACCATGTGATCCCGCTCTACACGCCGGAATGCGGCAAGTGCAAATTCTGCCTGTCGGGCAAGACCAACCTCTGCCAGGCGATCCGCGCCACCCAGGGCAAGGGCCTGATGCCGGACGGCACCACCCGCTTCACGGCGAAGGGTCAGCCGGTGTTCCATTACATGGGCACCTCCACCTTCTCCGAATACACGGTGCTTCCGGAAATCGCGGTGGCGAAGATCAACAAGGCCGCTCCGCTGGAGAAGGTCTGCCTGCTCGGCTGCGGCGTGACCACCGGCATGGGCGCGGTGCGCAACACCGCGAAGGTCGAGCCGGGCTCGACGGTGGCCATCTTCGGCCTGGGCGGCATCGGCCTGTCGGCGATCATCGGCGCCGTCATGGCCAAGGCGTCGCGCATTATCGGCATCGACATCAACCCCGACAAGTTCGAGATCGCCAAGCAGCTCGGCGCCACCGACGTGGTGAACCCGCAGGACTACGACCGCCCGATCCAGGAAGTTCTGGTCGAGATGACCGACGGCGGCGTCGACTACAGCTTCGAGTGCATCGGCAACGTCAAGGTGATGCGCGCGGCGCTGGAATGCTGCCACAAGGGCTGGGGCGAGTCGGTGATCATCGGCGTCGCCGGGGCGGGGGAGGAGATCAGCACCCGCCCGTTCCAGCTGGTCACCGGGCGCGTCTGGCGCGGCTCCGCCTTCGGCGGCGTACGCGGCCGCTCGGAGCTTCCGGACTACGTGGAGCGCTACCTGAAGGGCGAGTTCGAGCTGGACACCTTCATCACCCACACCATGGGGCTGGAGGACATCAACAAGGCCTTCGACCTGATGCACGAGGGCAAGAGCATCCGGTCCGTCATCCTCTACAACCCGTGAGGACCGGATGGACTCGCAACTGACCCAGATCGCGGCGAACCGCTGCTTCGGCGGCTGGCACAAGCGCTTCCGGCACCGCTCCGCGGTGCTGGACTGCGACATGGTGTTCGCCGTCTATCTGCCGCCGCAGGCCGAATCGGGCGCCAAATCGGGCGCCAAATCGGGCAAGGTGCCGGTGTTCTATTGGCTGTCCGGCCTGACCTGCACCGACGAGAACTTCATGCAGAAGGCCGGCGCCATGCGGATGGCGGCGGAACTCGGCATCGCCATCGTGGCGCCGGACACCAGCCCGCGCGGCCCCGACGTGCCCGGCGACCCGGACGGCGCCTGGGACTTCGGGCTGGGCGCCGGCTTCTATGTCAATGCGACGCGGGAGCCCTGGGCGAAGCACTACCGCATGCACGACTATGTGGTGCGGGAGTTGCCGGAACTGGTCGAGGCGGAGCTGCCGGTGACGGACCGGCGCTCCATCGCCGGCCATTCCATGGGCGGGCATGGCGCGCTCGTCTGCGCGCTGCGCAATCCCGGCCGCTACCGCGCCGTGTCGGCCTTCGCGCCGATCGGCAACCCTGCCAGCGTGCCCTGGGGCGAGAAGGCGTTCGAGCGCTTCTTCGGCACCGACTACGCGGCGTGGCTGGAATGGGACAGCTGCGCCCTGCTGGGCCGCGCCACTGAGAAGCTGCCGATCCTGGTGGACCAGGGCGACGCCGACAGCTTCCTGGAGAAGCAGCTGAAGCCGGAGAACCTGCAGCGGGCGGCGGAGGCGGCGGGCCACCCGCTGACCCTGCGGATGCAGCCGGGCTACGACCACAGCTATTTCTTCATCGCCAGCTTCATCGACGACCATCTGCGCCACCACGCGGCGGCGCTGCTGGCGGACTGACGCGTTTCGCCCGGACATGCGGCCCTTTCGTCTCCGGAATGGGCCGCATGCCCGTGCCGGTCACCCATTCGTATCGACAAGTCTCCCACCCAAAGGCATGATTTCGTTACGACGCGAAATAATTGGGAGGTTGTCGTGAAGTTCATGTCCAAGACCCGCCGTCTGGCTTTCGCCGCCGTGGCGGGCGCGGTCGCCATCGGCGCCACCGTCGCCGTGGCCCAGACCCCGGCCTTCTTCCGCATCGGCACGGGCGGCACCGCCGGCACCTACTATCCGGTGGGCGGGCTGATCGCCAACGTCATCTCCGGCACCAACGGCGGCGTGCCCGGTCTGGTGGCCACGGCGGTGGCCTCCAACGGGTCGGTCGCCAACATCAACGCGATCAACGGCGGCTCCTCCGAGTCGGGCTTCTCGCAGTCGGACGTCGCCTATTGGGCCCACACCGGCACCGGTCTGTTCGAGGGCAAGGGCAAGGTGGAGGATCTGCGCGTCATCGCCACGCTCTACCCGGAGACCATCCATCTGGTCGCCCGCAAGGACGCCAACATCAAGTCGGTTTCCGACCTGAAGGGCAAGCGGGTGTCGCTGGACGAGCCGGGCTCGGGCACGCTGGTCGACGCGCGCATCGTGCTGGGCGCCTTCGGCCTGACCGAGAAGGACGTCAAGGCCGAGTATCTGAAGCCGGGTCCGGCGGGCGACCGCCTGCGCGACGGCGCGTTGGACGCCTATTTCTTCGTCGGCGGCTACCCGACCGGCGCCATTTCCGAACTCGCGACCTCGTCGGGCATCGCGCTGGTTCCGATCACCGGGCCGGAGATCGACAAGATGCTGGGCCAGTACCAGTTCTTCGCCAAGGACACCGTTCCGGCGAACACCTACAAGGACGTGCCGGAGACCCAGACCATCTCCGTCAACGCCCAGTGGCTGACCAGCGCCAAGCAGCCGGACGATCTCGTCTACAACATCGTCAAGACGCTCTACAACGAGAAGAGCCGCGCCGCGCTCGACGCCGGCCACGCCAAGGGCAAGCTCATCACGCTGAAGAACGCCACCTCGGGCCTCGGCATCCCCCTGCATCCGGGTGCGGAGAAGTTCTACAAGGAACAGGGCGTCCTGAAGTAAGCCGCCTCTGAACACGATGCACCGGGCGGGGCCGTTCCGGCACGGCGCGGCCCTTTCCCGTCCCCATCCGTGGGGTCATTCCCTCCTCCCCGTCAGGGGTTGGAGGGTTTTCGGGTTTGAGGGGACGTGAAGCAAGCCCCCGGCCCCGCCCGATTCATTCTGGAGCATCCATGACCGATACCCATCGCGACCCGCCGCCCGACATCCGGCTGGAGGCCGCGTCCATGGAACTCGACGAGGCCAAGGCCCGGGAGTTGGAGGAGAAGTTCGACTCCGAGATCCGCTTCCGACCGCTGTCGCCGCTGGCGGGGCATCTGGTCGGCGGCCTGCTGATCGTGCTGTCGCTTTTCCATTACTACACCGCCGGCTTCGGCCTGCTGGCGGAGATGGAGCACCGCGGCATCCATCTGTCCTTCGTGCTGGGCCTCGTCTTCCTGGTCTTCCCCTTCACCAAGCGCGGCTACGGCGAGCCGGTGATGGGCACCGTGCTGCGCCCGCTGGGCATCGGCCTTCAGGATTGGGCGCTGGCCATCGGCGCGGTGGTCGCGGTGATGCATGTCCCGCTGATCCCGCTCGACGATCTGGCCTTCCGCGTCGGCAATCCGACCACCACCGACGTGATCCTCGGCTCCGTCCTCATCATCGTGCTGTTGGAGGCGACCCGCCGCTCGGTCGGCTGGCCGCTGCCGATCATCGCGTCGATCTTCATGATCTACGCGATCTGGGGACCGCAGATGCCCGGGCTGCTGAAGCATCCCGGCGCCACGGTGTCGCAACTCGTCGATCACCTGTACCTGACGACCCAGGGCATCTATGGCATCGCGCTCGGCGTGGTGGCGACCTACGTCTTCCATTTCGTGCTGTTCGGCGTCTTCGCCACGCGCATCGGCTTGGGGCAGCTCTTCCTCGACTGCGCGGCCTGGGTGGCCGGGCGCTATGCCGGCGGTCCGGCGAAGGTCGCCATTTTCGGATCGGCGCTGTTCGGCATGATCTCCGGCTCCTCGGTCGCCAACACGGTGACCGTGGGCTCGCTGACCATCCCGGCGATGAAGCGGCTGGGCTACAAGCCGCATTTCGCCGCCGCCGTGGAATCGACGGCTTCGACCGGCGGCCAGATCACCCCGCCGATCATGGGGGCCGCCGCCTTCCTGATGATCGAGTTCCTGGGGCTGCCCTACACGACCATCATCCTGGCGGCCATCGTCCCGGCCTTCATGCATTTCTTCGGCGTTCTGGTGCAGGTGCATCTGGAGGCCAAGCGCAACGGCCTGCGCGGCCTGCGCCCGGACGAGATGCCGGACCTGAAGGAGGCCTTCCGCCGCGACTGGCCGACGGTCATCCCGCTGGTGGTGCTGATCGGCATCCTGATCGCCGGCTACACCCCCTATCTGGCGGCCTTCTGGGGAATCACCCTGTGCATCGCGGTCGGCCTGCTGAACCCGCGCAAGCGCATGACCATCCGGGAGGTTCTGGACGGGCTGCGCGACGGCGCCAAATACGCGTTGGCGGTCGGCGCCGCCGCCGCCACGGTGGGCATCATCGTCGGCGTGGTCACGCTGACCGGCGTGGGCTTCAAGATCTCCTACATCGTCACCTCCACCGCGGGCGAGATGGCGGGCACGCTCGGCGCCTTCCTGCCGTCCTGGCTGGCCGACGTGAAGGGGCTGACGCTGCTGTTCACCCTGATCATGACGGGCATCGTCTGCATCCTGATGGGCTGCGGCATCCCGACGACGGCCAACTACATCATCATGGCGACCATCGCCGCTCCGGCGCTGGGGCTGCTGGGGGTGGCGCCGATCGTGGCGCACTTCTTCGTCTTCTATTACGGCGTGCTGGCCGACATCACCCCGCCGGTGGCGCTGGCCGCCTACGCCGCGGCGGGCATGGCGGGGGCCGACCCCTTCAAGACCGGCAACACGGCCTTCCGGCTGGGCTTGGCGAAGGCGCTGGTGCCCTTCGTCTTCGTCTTCTCGCCGTCGCTGCTCCTGGTGGCGCCGGGCTTCACCTGGCCGGACTTCCTCATCGCCTTCTTCGGTTGCCTCGTCGGCATCGTCTGCCTGGGCGCCACCCTGACCGGCTGGCTGCTGACCACCATGCGGACCTGGGAACGGGTGCTGCTGGGGCTGGCCGCCATCCTGCTGGTCGCGCCGGAGCTGTATTCGTCGTTGCTGGGCCTGGCGCTGATCGTGCCCGTCCTGCTGCGCCAGATGTCCGCCCGCCGCCTGACGCCCGAAGCCGCCTGACGACAACAACTGGTCTCTTCGAGAGGACCCGACCATGAACATTCCCCATCCCTACCTGATGTTCCTCGGCGACGTGCAGGACCAGCTCGGCGCCAAGACGGCGCAGGGCATCGTGGACTGGCGGCCCGACTGGTGCCTCGGCCAGATCCGGCTGGAGGGCTGCAAGGCCGACCTCGGCATCCCCGACATGACGATCGCGGAGGCGGCGGGGCAGGGCGCCCGCACGCTGGTGGTCGGCGTGGTCAACGCCGGCGGCGTCCTGCCGGAGCATTGGACGAGCGTCATCGTCCAGGCCATCGAGTCCGGCATGGACGTGGCGAGCGGCCTGCACACCCGGCTGGAGAGCATCCCGGCCATCGCCGAGGCCGCGGCGCGCCACAACCGCCAGCTCTTCAACGTGCGTCATTCCGACGAGCGCTTCGCCACCGGCAAGGGGACGAAGCGTCCGGGGCGTCGGTTGCTGACGGTCGGCACCGACTGCTCCGTCGGCAAGAAGTACACGGCGCTGGCGCTGGAGAAGGAAATGCGCGCCCGCGGCATGGACGCGGATTTCCGCGCCACCGGCCAGACCGGCGTGTTCATCTCCGGGCGCGGGGTCGCCATCGACGCGGTGGTGGCCGATTTCATCTCCGGAGCGGTGGAGTGGATCTCCCCGGCGGCCGATCCGGCCCATTGGGACCTGATCGAGGGGCAGGGCTCGCTCTACCATCCGTCCTTCGCGGGGGTGTCGCTGGGGCTGCTGCACGGTGCCCAGCCCGACGCCTTCGTCGTCTGCCACGAGCCGACCCGCAGCACCATGCGCGGCGTGCAGCACCCGCTGCCGTCGATCCAGGAGGTCATCGACCTGACGATCCGCTGCGGGCAGCTGACCAACCCGGCCATCCGCCCGGTCGGCATCGCCATCAACACCAAGGCCTATGGCGAGGACGAGGCGCGCGCCTGTCTGGAGGCGGCGGCCAAGGCCCATGGTCTTCCGGCCAGTGACCCTATCCGGTTTGGCGTAGGCGAAATTATTGACCGTCTGACGGAAGAATTTGCCACTGAGTAACGTTAATAGGGGATGATCATGGTGCCGATGGGCGGCACGAAGCACAGCCGCCCATCGTCATAAGAATGATCGCCCGCCATCCCGTTCAGCCGAATTGGATCGCGGGTCCGGCCTCCCCACTTGGACATGATGAGCAACCGCACTCCCGCCACCCAATACGCCGCCCTTCCTTTCCGCCTTCGCAACGGCCGGCCCGAAATCCTGCTGGTCACCTCGCGGGAAACCAAGCGGTGGATCATCCCCAAGGGGTGGGCGGAGGAGGGTGTGAAGCCCTGCGCCATGGCGGCGCGGGAGGCCTATGAGGAAGCCGGCGTGCGGGGCACCGTCGATCACCGGCCCTTCGGCAACTTCCGCTACATGAAGCGGCTCAGCGTCAACAAGTCGGTCCTGTGCGCGGTGACCGTCTTCCTGTTGGAGGTCGACGAGGTGCTGGACGAATGGCCCGAGAAGGGCCAGCGCGAGCGCCGCTGGCTGACCCCGTCCCAGGCCGCCCTGGCCGTGGGGGAAAGCGGCCTTGTGGAGATGCTGCTGCGGCTGGGCATCCCGCCGGACTGAATCCGGACCGGCGCGGAACAGCGCGGTCCCCAAAAGAAAAGGCCCCTTCCGCGCCGGCGGAAGGGGCCTTTTTTCCGTCAGCCCTCCAGCCTTGCGGCGAGGCGGGCGAAGGTGAAGGGCTCGTCCGTCAGGAAACGGATGTCCTCGATCACCTGGGCGCGCAGCGAGCGGTCGTCGATGCTGCGGCCCCAGAAGGCGGTCTCGCCCAGATAGGCGGCGACCATCGCCTCCAGCCCCGCCGGGGTGCCGTCGTCCAGGGCGCCGATCGCGCGGACGCGCTCGACGATCTCGGCGGAGTCGCGCGGCGGCAGTGTGTCGGCGCCGGGGAAGCGGCCGAGGTAGAAGGCCAGCCAGGCGGCCAGCGACAGGCTCATCAGCGGCGCCGGCGCGCCGAAGCGCTCCCGGTAGGCGAGCAGCCGGTCCAGGTTGCGCGTCTGGTACTTGACGAGGCCGTTTAGGCTGATGTCGTACCAGAGGTGCCGGATGTAGGGGTTGCGGAAGCGCCGCAGCACGGCGGCCGCGAAGTCCTCCAGATCCGGCTTCGGCAGGGTGAGGAAGGGAATGACCTCCTCGTTGAGCAGCCGGTCGAGGAAGCGCGCCCCGGCGGGATCGCTCACCGCCTCGTCCACCGTCTCGACGCCCGCCAGCAGGGCCAGCGCGCACAGGCCGGTGTGGGCGCCGTTGAGGATGGCGACCTTGCGCGCCTTGTAGGGGGTGACGTCCGCCGTGACGACGGTGCCCTCGTCATGCTCGCCCAGCGGCAGGCGCAGCGCGGGCATCCCCTCCTTGCGCTCGATCACGAACAGGTGGAACAGCTCCGCCGCCGCCATGAAGCTGTCGTCGTAGCCCAGCTCGCGGCGCAGGTCGTCGGCCTCGGCGCGCGGGAAGCCGGGGACGATGCGGTCGACCAGCGTGTTGTAGAAGGCGTTCGCCGTCTCGATCCAGTCGATGAAGGCCGGCTCCAGCGCCCAGTCGCGGGCGTGCAGCAGCACGATGCGCTTCAGCTCCTCGCCGTTGTGGTCGATCAGCTCGCAGGCGAGCATTTGCAGGCCGGCTTCCGGCGCGCCGTCGAAGGCCTTCCAGCGCTCGTGCAGGAAGCGGGTCATCTTGCCGGGGAAGGAGACCGGCGGCTCGTCGGCGTAGGCCACCGACGGGACATAGGCGATGCCGGCGTCGGTGGTGTTGGAGACGACGACCGTGACGTTCGGGTCGCGCGCCAGCTCCAGCACCGACGCCCATTCGCCGTGCGCGGCGATCTCGTTGCGCACGCAGCCGATCAGGCGGGCCTGCGAAACCTTGGCACCGGACTCGTCGACGCCGCGCGACAGGACGGTGTAGACGCCCTCCTGCTCGTTCAGCGTCTGGGGGAAGCCGCCGGCGATCGGGCGGACGACGGTCACGCCCCAGTCGCCACCGGTGGCCTCGTTCAGGCGGTCGACCTTCCAGTCGAAGAAGGCGCGCAGAAAGTTGCCTTCGCCGAATTGCACGATCCGCGTCGTCGTCGGGCGCGGCCGGCCGTTGAGAAAGGATGCGTTCAGGCGCTGCATGGTCGGCGTCCTTTTCTGATAGGTGGTGACGGGGTTCAGAGCGTGACGCCGGACTTGAAGATCACGAGGTCATGGACGTCGTTCTCCTCGTTGCGCGCCTCCTTGCCGTTGGCGACGGCGAGGATGCTGTCGATGAAGGACGGCAGCAGGCTGTCCACCGTGGCGGTGGCCTCGGCGATGGGGCCGGCGTTGAAGTCGATCCAGTGCCGCTTCTTCTCGGCCATGGCGGTGTTGGTGGCGATCTTCATGGTCGGCACCACGCCGCCCAGCGGCGTGCCGCGGCCGGTGGTGAACAGCACGATGTGGCAGCCGGCGGCGGCCAGGGCGGTGACCGCCACGCCGTCGTTGCCCGGCGCCTCCAGCAGGGTCAGGCCCGGCTTGCGGATGCGCTCGGCGTAACGGATGACGTCGCGCACTGGGGAGAGGCCGGCCTTCTGGGTGCAGCCCAGCGACTTCTCCTCCAGCGTGCTGATGCCGCCGGCCTTGTTGCCGGGCGACGGGTTCTCGTAGATCGGCTGGTTGTGGTCGATGAAATACTGCTTGAAGTCGTTGATCAGCGTGACGACGCCCTCGAACACCTCGCGGCTCTCCGCCCGCTCCATCAGCAGATGCTCGGCGCCGAACATTTCCGGGACCTCGGTCAGCACGGTGGCGCCGCCGATCCCGCACAGCCAGTCGGAGAAGGCGCCCAGCAGCGGGTTCGCCGTGATGCCGGAGAAGCCGTCCGAGCCGCCGCACTTCAGGCCGATGCGCAGGCGGTCGGCGCCGACCGGCTCGCGCTTGTCCCCGCGCATCACCGCGGCCAGTTCCGTCATCGCCTCCAGCGACGCCTCAAGCTCGTCCGACACCTCCTGGGTGGTCAGGTAGCGCAGGCGGCGCGGGTCGGGATGCTCGAAGCCCTGGGTGAACAGGGCGCGGGTGTTGTTCTCGCAGCCCAGCCCCATGACCAGCACGCCGCCGGCGTTGGGGTGAATGGCGAAGTCGCGCAGGATGTTGCGGGTGTTGTCGAGGTCGCCGCCGAGCTGCGAGCAGCCGTAGGGATGCTCCAGCACCATGACGCGGGAGCCCTCGGGCAGCAGCCCCATCTTCTCGAAGCGCTTGGCCGCGTTCTTGGCGAGGCCGTTGACGCAGCCGACCAGCGGGATGATCCACAGGTCGTTGCGCACGCCGATCTCGCCGTTGGCGCGGACGAAGGCCTGGATGGTCGGCGCCTCCCGCTTGGCCGGCGCCGCGTCGGCCGCCGGGCCGGCGTAGGCGTAGTCCTGAACGCCGCCCAGCGCCGTCCCGATGTTGTGGGTGTGGATGTGCCGCCCCACCGGGATCGCCTCCTTGGCGAGGCCGATCACGCTGCCGTACTTGATGACCCGGTCGCCCGGCTGGTGCGGGGTCACGGCGAACTTGTGGCCCTGCGGCACCTCGTCGAGCAGGACGACGTCCAGGCCGTCGATCGCGGTGCCCTGGGCCAGCGGCTCGAGGGCGACGGCGACGGTGTCGCTGGAATGGATCTTCAGGTACTTCGGCATGTCAGGCCCCTTGGGGGAGAAACGAGGGAAGCGGGAGGGCGGCAGGAGGGGTTGGCGGAACAGGGCTCAGCGGGCCAGGACCAGCGAGAGCTCCGGCACGAAGGTGACGATCATCAGAGCCACGAACAGCGCCACGAAGAGCAGGGTGGACTGCTTCATGAAGTCCGAGATCTTCACCTTGGCGAGGTTGCAGACCAGCAGCATCACCGTGCCCACCGGCGGCGTCAGACAGCCGACCGCGAGATTCACGATCACCACGATGCCGAAATGGATCGGGTCGATGCCGAGCTGGTGCACCGTCGGCATCAGCAGCGGGACCATGACGATGAGGATCGCGTTGCCCTCGATCAGCATGCCCAGGAACAGCAGAAGCAGGTTGAGGATGAGCAGGAAGACGTACTTGTTGTCGGTCAGCGCCGTGATGTAGGTCGCCAGCTGCTGCGCCGCCTGCTCCAGCGACAGAATCCAGGCCAGCGCCGAGCAGGCCATGATGACCAGCATCACCGAGGAGGTGGCCTTGAAGGTGCCGACCAGGGCGTCCACCACATGGGCGACGCGCATCTCGCGGTAGATCACGAAGCCGATCACCAGGACGATCAGCACCGCCACCGCGCCGGCTTCGGTCGGCGTGAAGATGTTGGCGCGGATGCCGCCGATGATGGCGACCAGCAGGACCAGCACCGGCCAGGCGCCGACCAGCGCGCTGGTGGTCTCCGAGGTGGTGGGCCAGCTGTCGCGGGACGGCGGGTAGCCGTTGCGCTTGGACACGATGTAGGCGGCAACCATCAGCATGGCCGCCATGACGATGCCGGGCAGGATGCCGGCCATGAACATGGCGCCGATGGAGACGTCGGCGACGAGGCCGTAGATGATCAGCGCGATGCCCGGCGGGATGATCGGCGTCACCAGCGCGCCCGACGCCGTGACGGCGGCGGCGAAGGCGCGGTTGTAGCCCTTGCGCTCCATCTCCGGCACCAGCATGCGGGTCAGCATGGCGCTGTCGGCGAGGTTGGAGGCGCTGACGCCGCCCAGCAGCGTGCTCAGCATGATGTTGGTCAGCGCCATGCCGCCGGTGAACTTGCCGACCAGCAGGTCGGCCACGCGCAGCAGGCGCTTGGCCACGCCGGTGTGGTCCATCAGCGTGCCGAGCAGGATGAAGAAGGGAATCGCCAGGAGGGACAGGTTCTGCGAGGCGCCGATCAGCCGCTGCACCGCGATTTGGTCCGGAACCGGGCTAAAGAACACGAAATAGACAAGAACCGATGCGAAGATGGCAATGTAAAGCCGCATGTTCAAAGCGAACAGGCAAAGCATAATGAGAATGATGACGGGCCAGCTCATGGCGCGTTCCCCTTCGCGATCACCATGACGTCGATGAAGCAGCGACGCAGAAGATAAATGATGATGCCGGCCGCGCCGACCGGAACGGCGAGGTCGATCCAGAACCAGGAGATCTGAAGGATTTCCGTCAGCTTGTACTGCGCGCTCTGGGCCAGCAGGTAGCCGAGCCAGCCGGCATAGCCGAGAACCACGATCGACAGGGCCGAGACGGCCAGATCGACGGCCGCGCGGATGCGGGTGGGCAGCAGGTCCACGAACAGCGGGATGTCGAGATGCTGGCCGTCACGCTCGGCGACGATGGCGCCGATCATGATGATCCAGATCATCAGAAGCCCGGACATCTCCTCGCCCCAGTGCAGCGGAGCGTCGAAAAGGTAACGGGCGAACACCGCCGCGATGGTCATTACCACCAGAGCGGCCAGCGCGCCTCCCGCGACGACCGATGGCAGACGCCGGATCAACTCCATGGCATACTCCTCCAAACGATCCGGGCGGAGCGGCAGCCCCGCCCGGATGTGCTTATTTTTACTTGAGGTCCTTCTGGATCTGCTCGTACAGGCCGGCCGACCACTTCGGGAACTGGGTGTAGACGACCTTGGTGGCCTCGCGGAACGGCGCCGGGTCCGGCTGGATCACGGTGACGCCGGCCGCCTTCATCTTCTCGATGAACTCGGCGTCCTGCTCGGCGGCCAGCTTCTGGCTGTAGAGGCCGGCCTCGTAGCCGGTCTCGTGGACCATCTTCACGACGTCCGCCGGCAGCTTGCTGAAGAAGGCTTCGCCGCCGACCCACACCGAGGTGTTGGTCAGATAGCCGACGAGGCTCAGATACTTGGCCTGCTCATGCAGCTTGGCGCCGTACAGCACGGAGATCGGGTTCTCCACGCCGTCGATCAGGCCGGTGGTCAGGGCCGGATAGACCTCGCCCAGCGGCATCGGCGTCGCGGTGGCGCCCATCGCCTCGATCGTCTTGATCTGCATCACGTTGTTCGGGACGCGGATCTTCATGCCCTTGAGGTCCTCGGGCGTGTTGATCGGCTTCTTGGCGAGGATGTGGCGCACGCCGTACAGGTAGTTGGACATGACGATGTGCACGCCCTTCTTGCGCAGCGCCTCGTCCTTCTTCTTGAACCAGTCGCTCTCGTAGATCTTGAAGAGCTTCTGGGGGTCGTCGGTCAGGTACGGGCCGAACAGAACGCCGAGGTCGGCGTCGTAATCCTGCAAGAAGCCGACGTCGGACAGGGTGATGACGTTCATCCCCATCATCGCCTGTTCCATCACGTCCTTCTTGGCGCCCAGCTGGGAGCTGGGGAAGAGCTTCAGGGTGACTTCGCCCTTGCTCTTCTCCTTCAGAAGATCGGCCCAGTGATGCATCACCCGGTCGAGCGGCTCGCCCGGGTTGTTCTCGTAGGCGACCATGATCTCGGTCTTGGCCATGGCGCCGGACGCGGCACCGATCGACAGCACGCACGCGGCAAGGGCAGACGCCAGAAAGCGCTTCATTGTTATTTCCTCCATAGTGATGCCGGAGGGCCCGTCTGCGGACGTGGCCCAGGGACGGGTCCCGCCGACATGGCCGGACCCGGCGGCGGGACCGGCACGCCCCGCCGCGGCAGTTCGGATGATGGCGGCGCCCGGGGGCGCCGCCGGAAGGGTCAGCGCTCGATCATCACCTTGACGGTGGTGTCGCGCTCCTTCGCCCAATAGGGCAGGGCCTTGTCGGCCTCGTCGAAGGGGAAGACCTTGGAGATCAGGTCGTCGGGGGCGTGATCGAGCGTTTCGAGATAGCGGATGACGGCCTGGAAATCCTCGGAGGTCGCGTTGCGCGACCCCATGATGTCCAGCTCCTTCAGGTTGAAGAACTGCGTCTTGTAGGACACCGGCTCCTTGGCGTAGCCGATGTAGACGACGCGGCCGGCGAAGGACACGAGGTCGATGGCCTGGGTGAAGGTGGCGGGCAGGCCGACCGCCTCGATCACCACGTCGGCGCCGTCGCCGTTGGTCAGCTCCATGACGCGGGCGGCCACGTCCTCCTTGGCGGCGTCGATGGTGTGGGCGGCGCCGTAGCGGCGGGCCAGACCGGTCTTCGCCTCGCCGATGTCCACAGCGATCACCGTGGCGCCGCGATGGACGGAACCGGCGATGGCGCCCATGCCGATCATGCCGCAGCCCAGCACCAGAACGGTGTCGGCCGCCTCGACGCGGCCGCGCGCCGCGGCGTGGAAGCCGACCGACAGCGGTTCGACCAGCGCCAGATGGCGCGGCGCCAGCGTGTCGTTCAGGATCAGCTTGCCGTAGGGCAGGACGATGCGCTCGGCCAAGCCGCCGTTCTGCTGCACGCCCAGCGTGCGGTTGCTGCGGCAGGCGTTGACCCGGCCCTTGCGGCAGGACGGGCAGGTGCCGCAGGCGGTGTAGGGAATGACGATGGCGCGCCGGCCCACGGTGTATTCGGCCGGAACGCCTTCACCCACCGCGGCGATCTCGCCGCCGATCTCGTGGCCGGGAATGCGCGGCAGCGAGACCAGCGGATTCAGCCCCTTGAAGGTGCTGAGGTCGCTGCCGCACAGGGCGACGTGGCGGATGGCCAGGAGCACCTCGCCGGGGCCGGGGGTCGGCTCCGCCACCTCGTGGATCGCGCAGACGTCCACGCCTTCGATCATCAGTGCTTTCACAGGTGATGTCCTTTTTTAGAAAGCGGGCGTGTTCAGGGCGTGGGCGCGGCCGAGGGCTGCGCTTCCTGGTTGAACACGCTCTCGCTGAAATGGAAGTGTGCGTTGCTGGCCTCGACGGCCTTCTCGACGGAGCGCTCGCGCAGCGCTGCGATGATCTGGCGATGATAATCGACCGTGGTCGGCCCGATCACCGCGTTGCTCTTGCCGATCTCCATGTAATAGATCATCGGCTGCGACATCGCCTGATACATCTTCTGCAACATGGAGTTGCGGGAGGCGGCGACGATGGCGGCGTGGAAGCGGAAGTCCACCTCCGCGGCCTCGCGCACCGTCAACTGGTGCTCCATGTCCTCGGCCAGACGGTTGAGCCCGTCGATCTCCGCATCGGTGATGTGCCGGACCACCTCGGGCAGCACGCCGATCTCGATGATCCGGCGGAACTGCAGGACCTCGCGGCAGGTCTTGACGCTGCGGTCGAAGCATTGATCGAGAATGCGGAACATCGCTTCGATGTCCGGCCTGCTGACGCGGGGGCCGCGCTGCGTCTTCTCAACCAAGCCATAGGCTTCGAGGAAGATGATGACTTCGCGGATCGTGTTGCGGCTGACCCCGAACCGCTCGGCCAGCAGACGTTCGTTCGGAAGAAGATCGCCGGGCTGGTAGCGCTCGGGGATCTCCTTGCGAAGCTCTTCGAAGATGGCCTTGACGGTCGAGACGCCGTTCATGGTTTGCGCCGCCTGAGTTTGGTCCAACAATTGGACAGCTGATGGCGAACGATAGCACCGCGGCTCCGAGCGGAAAACGCCAAAAGGAGTCACAAAATGTCGAAAACAGCGCTGCTAACGCACGAAGGACAATTGCTGCGTCGCATCATCGTGTTCTGCGGCGTTTTCCTGCCGGTGTTTCCCTTTGGGGTCCGCCATGACTCGCTTCAATAAAACGTTAGGGTGTGGCGGTGCGTGCGATCGGCCGCCCTGGCGCGCCTGGGTGATGCATCCCGCTTGCTTATCCCCCGCGAATGCGATAACAGGGCGCGGCGCGCACGAATGGGTGCGCGGACAGGCCGGAAACGGCCGGTCGGCGGCTTGGCCGCACCCTGAGAAAGTTGTTGCAATCCGACGCGGCGCCGCGTAACGTCCCGCTTAGGAAAGCAAGGTAATTCAATGGGTTGGGCTTTTGCGTCCGGTCCATTCGAACGATGAAGTCGCGGTCGTGGCGGAATTGGTAGACGCGCAGCGTTGAGGTCGCTGTGGCAGAAATGCTGTGGAAGTTCGAGTCTTCTCGACCGCACCATCCCTATCGTCGGCGGCATCGCCGGACGACAATGAAAATCGGGGCCTTCTCAGGCCCCTTTTTCATGCCCGCGAGGCGCGGGCGTCATTTCCCCCTCATCACCGTTCACTCCTCCAACGTCCAATTTCCGGCGGTCCGGCAGGTGCGCAGCGGCGTGCCGGCATCCCGGCCGGCGGGGGTGGTCACGACGTGGGTCAGGCCGAAGCACAGGCGGCCGCGGTCCTTGGGGTCGGCGATGCGGCCCGTCACCGTGACCACGCCGGAGCGCAAGCGGTCGCCCGACATCCACTCCTGGCCCATGGACGCCCGCTCCGTGCCCGATGCGGCGAGCGCGCCGAGGAAGGCCCCGGCGACCTGCGCCTGGTCGTCCAGGCTCATGCGCAGGCGGGTGGCGTTGCTCCAGCCCGGCCCGACCAGCAATTCCGGCGTCCGGACATTGACGGCCACCCGGTCGGAGGCGATGGCCACCGCCAGATCCAACGGGTCTTCCGGCGCCACGCCCGGCGGCGTGTCGATCAGCCCGGTCAGGCTGGCGAGCCCGGTGCGCGTGCCTTCGCCCATCTTGCCGTCGATGGCCCCATCATAGCGTCCCAGCCGGGCCAGCGCCCGCTGCGCCGCCATGATCCGCTCCTCCGTCGTCAGGACGCGCGGGGCAGGCAGGGGGGCGCGGCCCTCGGTGATCGCCTCCACGTCCAGCCGGTGGTTCAGCCGGCTGAAGCCCGGCCCGCCGTTCCACAACGTCAGCAGGCCGAGATGCAGCACCGCCGCGGCGGACAGCAGGACGAGCGGCCAGGAGCCCTGGTCCGGCGCGCGGACCGGCCCGCCGAAGACCGCGCCCAGCGCGCCGCGCACCACCCCGCGCACCAGCATCCACAGGCCCAGCCCGGCGGCGACGGGAAGCCCGATGTCCCAGCCCAGCCGCAGCCACGCCGGGGCGGGCTGCTCCGGCGTGGCGCCGGTGAGCAGGGCTGGGCCGTCCACCCCCGCCACAAGCAGCAGGACCAGGGCGAGCAGTCCCGCCGCGGCGACCCAACTCCGCGCCACGGCGGTGCGGCTGGTCTCGGCGAAGCGCTCGGCCAGGACGGCGGCGATCTCGTTCACGAAGGCGGGGCTGACGCATCCCTCATGGTCGGCCACGATCGCCGCGGCGTCCGGCTCCCGGCCATCGAGCACCGCCTCGGCGACGGAGCGGGTCAGGCGGTAGGCGCCGGCCAGGGCGAAGGCGTCGGCGGGGGACAGCGCCGCGATGCGCGCCAGCACCGGAGCCAGCACGGTGTCCAGGAAGGGGGGCAGGGGCGCGGAGTCGCCGTCCGGCCCGACGGTCTCCACCTCGAACGGCACGCCGTCGCACTCCCAGGACAGCGCGACCACCGTCAGCGTGCCGCTGCGCTGGTAGAGGAGCTGCGTGCCGGAATGGCGCACCGTGGCGGGCGCGGGGTTGGCGAGCGCGGCGAAACCGGCGAAGCCAGCCTCCTCCAGCGCCATGCGGACCGCCGCCGGGGCGTCCGGCGGGGCGGTCAGGCTGTAGGAGGGATGGGCGGTCAGGCGGGGGTGGTGGATGTGGGTGAACTGCCCGACCCCGCCGCAGGACTCGCACGCCACGACTCCGTCGCCGGCGCAGACCGGGCAGCGGTGCTGGCCGCGACCGCCGCAGTCCGGGCAGTCCGGCGCCTCGGCCGTCGCGCTGTGGGTGCAGCGGATCTTGCCGCCGCGGCAGCCGTCGCCGCCGCAGGCCCGCACCCCGCCGCCGTTGCAGCCGCTGCAGACCTCGTGCAGGTAGTAGGGACCGCGCAGCGAGGGCAGGGGCGGCAACGGCTCCTCCGCCGCGGCCATCGCCTCGACCCGCTCGTCCAGCGGCCCGAGCAGCGTGGCGAAGCGGTGGGCGGTCTCCAGCGACGCGGCCTCGGCGTCCAGGTCGCGGGCCAGCGTCGCGTTCAGCTCGGCGGCGTTGCGGCAGTAGATGGCGAAGCGCACCATTTCCGCGCCCAGCCGGACCTCCACCTCGGTCGCCCAGTCGATGCTCAGGGTCAGGTGGGCGCCGACCATCACCTCGCGCTGCTGGGCCTGGCGAAGCGTCACCCCTTCCGGCGCCGGGACGTTGCCGGAGGCCGCCCGGCGCAGCCGCCGGATCAGGGCGGTTTGCGGAACCGTCGCGGCGGGGGCGGGGCGGTGACGATCGCCCGCGGGCGGATCGCCGGCGGAGGGGGCGCCCGGGGAGGGATCACCCCGGGACGGATCGCCTGGGGTCACGGCACCTTGCGGCGCATCACCGGGGCCCGGTCGGAGGGGGCCAAGCTCGTTCCGGTCGAAGTCGAGGCTGTCGGGCATGGGGCGTGCGTGTCCGCGAACAGGGGCGCCGGCACTGGAACAGGCCGCGGACGCCGGAACGGAAAATCAGGCGGCGACGTCCGGCGCGGGTCCGCCACCGGTCGGCGCCCGGTCGTCGGGCTCACGATCGTCGTGCTCTCGGTCGTCGGGCTCACGGTCTCCGAGGTCGGGCTCCTCGGCGGCGTCCGCCGAGGCCGGCGAGTCCGTGACGTTGTCCGGAACCGGCGCGTGGCGGACCCAGCGGCGGCCTTCCATGGCGAAGCCGTGATCGCGGAACCACAACCGCTCCGCCTCGTCGGCGGCGCGGAACAGCACCAGCGTCCAGGCGTCGCTGTCCTGCGTCCCGTCGCTGCCGTCGTCGGGCATGGCGTAGGGCTGGAGCGAATAGGGGAAGTCGTCGCGGGTCACTGCATGCCCCCCGTATTGGAGCCGCCGGAGCCCGATGGCCGCGCCGAGGCGGGCGGAGGTTCGGACCCGTCCCCCTCGATCGGTTCCAGGTCGCTTGCGGCGGCGTATTTGATGAGACGGCCGTCGGCCAGGCGGATGTCGTAGGTCGGCTCACCGGCAAGGGTTCGTGCGACGACGAGGGCTTCCTGGCCCGCAAACCTCACCCGTGTTCCCAACCTCAGCATCCCGCCCCCGACTGTGTCTTGATCGTCGTCGCAGGCTAAGGATTCGGCCGGGGGTGTGCTGTGTCAAAAACCGGACGCCAAAGGAGCAGGGCTGTGCTTGCGGGGTTCTCCCCTTGCGGGACTTGGTGCGCCGGGCCCTTTGCGCTGTTGATGATGCAAAAGGACAGGTGTGGTGCAACGATGGAGGTGTTCATGCCCGCACAGCAGGACAACGGCAACCGGAAGCCGTCCGTCATCGATCTGGTGACCGACCCCGAGAAGTTCGATCAATGGCAGCGCCAACGCGAGCGGGACGAGGCATCGGACGGCGACCGCGGCCGCGAACCGGACCGCGGCCGGCCCGAAGCCCCCGGCGGGCGCGACTGACGGCACCGGTTCGGTGGCCGGCATCAGGGGGCGGTGTCCGCTGACCGGTGCGTGATCGAGCGGTTACTCCGCGGCCTCCCGGGCGGGCGGCGCCTCCACGGGAATGCCCAGCGGAGCGTCGCAATGGAACTGCATGAGCCGGCGCTCGACCCGGATCAGGTACGCGCGCGCGTCCAACCCCACGGGGCCGCGGCTGTGTTCGCGGACGAGCCTGATCGCGCGACAGGCATGTCCGCATTCCGGTGTGGCAAACTGGCACAAAACGATGGTCCGCCAAAAAGAGTGTGTCCCAAAGTATTAATCCTTTTGACAGATGGCGTCGAGCATCGGTTCCGATTCGAACAGAATGTCACAACGTGTCGTTCGGCGCGGCGCCGTCCCGGCGTCTTATGGCTGGCATACAGCAGTATGCAAATCGGGATTTGGATGTCCCGCCCCGGCTGGCCAAGCAAAGGTTGCGGGGGTCAGTCCGCGCCGGGATTTCCCTCGGTCCGCGTTGCGGACTGCGCGCCTTCCAGGAGCGCCAGATACTCCAGAAGCCGTTCCAGCGTCTCGGTCGGCATCCCGACGGAAGGGACGTCGTTGCGCTTGGCGGCCTTCAGCGCGGTGCGGAGCAAGGTGCGGTCGATGTCGGTCAAACCGGCCATGATGATGACGTGCGTGTGAAGCGACGATGCGCAACCTCTATCATCAAGACGCACAACCACGCCATGCCCAATCGGAAGGCAGGCGCACGAAACAGCGGCGGCCCGGACGGGTGCCGTCGGCCCCCGCGAACGGATAGGACGCGCCGCCCTCCTCTGTCACATCCTGGTGACACGGCGTGCCATACTTTTGCCGCGACGCCGAAGAGTATAGGTATCCCTTTTCCCGGTTCGCCGGGGTGGCCGCCTTTCGCCAACACGGGATTCCGAACGGTGATCCAGATTTCCTCCGCTTTCCGCCGCCGGGTCGGCCGGCTCCTGGCAGCCCTGACGCTGTGTGGCGCGCTTGCCGCGGGCGCCGTCGTGCCGTCGGCCTTCGCCCAATCCGCCGCTCCGGCGGCGGAGGCGGCGGCGGACTTCAAGACGAAACTGCCGCAATGGCAGAACGCGTTGGAGCGGGCGGCCAACCGCATCGCCGGGGGCGATCTGGCGAACACCGAATACGAGACGCTGCGCGCCGATCTCGCGAAGATCCAGCACGAGGTCCGGGAAGCCGGGGCCGCCGCCGCCGCCGCCCGCGACACCGCGCAGCGGATGCTCGACGCGCTGGGCCCGCCCCCGGCCCAGGGCGCCCCGCCGGAGGAGGCGGGGATCGCCGCGGAGCGCAAGCGCCTGACCCAGACCATCGGCGAGGCGGAGGGGCGGACCAAGCAGACCGAGCTGATCGTCACCCGCGCCGACATCCTGCTGCGCACCGCCGCCGACCAGCGCATGACCCAGCTCACCGAGCAGATCGTCCGGCGCGGCCCGGTGCCGCTGCTGCCGGCCACCTGGGCCGCCCTGCCCGAGCAGACGGCCTATGTGCAGGAGCGCATCGCGCGGGCCTTCGGCATCGTCATGGGGGACGACGAGTGGCGCGGCCGCCTGTACGGTCTGGGCGCGCTCGCCGCCGTGCTGTTTCTGGTGGCCTGGCCGGTGCGCCGGGTGCTGCTGCGCCGCTACGGCCACCGCGACTTGGAGGAGCGGCCCAGCTACCGCCAGCGCGTGGTGGCGATGGCGGTGGAGGCGCTGGCCCGCTGCCTGGTGCCGCTGGTGCCGACCCTGGTGCTGAGCGGCGCCCTGGTCGGGCTGCTGCGCGACGCGGCGGACGCCGGGCCGCTGACGGCGCTGGTGGTCGGGGTGTCCGGCGGCCTCACCGCCTATTTCCTGGTGACCGGCGTCGCCCGCGCCACCCTGGCGCCCGACCATCCGTCCTGGCAGCTTGCCAACCTCGACCCGGACAGCGCGCGCCGTCTGGTCCGCCGCGTCCCGCTCGTCATGATCGGGCTGGCGCTGGCCGGAACCGGCATCGCCCTGTCGGAGGGGATGTTCACCCCGCCGGAGCTGCGGTCGATCACCGGCTTCGGCACCATGGCGCTGATCGCCGTGTCGCTGCTGTTCCTCTACCCGGATCATCTCTGGCTCGCCGCCCCGCAACCGGAGGCCGAGGCGACCGACGATTGCGGCTGCCCGGACCCCGCGCCCGGGGCCGGGCTGGATGTCACCCTGCCGCCTCCGGCGCCCGTTCCCACCGAGGCGGAGGCCAGGGAGGCGCCGCCCGCCCGTCCGCGGGTCGTCGGGCTGCGCCTGCGCCTGCTGATCGGGGCCGTGACCCTGGCCTCGCTGGTCGCCGCGGGCGCCGGCTATCTGGTCGGCGCAATCTACGCCTCGAAGCTGATGCTGACCACGCTCATCATCGGCGGCGTCCTGCTGGTGGCGCGCGGCGTCCTGCGCGAACTGCTCTGCGTCCTGCTGGAGCGCGGCAGCGGGCAGGTGGCCGAGGTGCGCGACATCGTGATCGCCACCGACCGCGGCCGGCGGATGCTGGGGCAGGCCGGGCGGACGGTGATCGACGGGCTGCTGCTGACCGTGGCGGCCTTCTTCCTGCTGCCGCTGACCGGCATGACCCTGTCGGAGATGAAGGGGCTGGCCGACGGCTTCCTCAGCGGCGTCACGGTGGGCGGCGTGCGCATCGCGCCGGGCGACATCATGTCGGCGCTGATGGTGCTGGGCGTCGTCGTCGCGGTGACCCGCTTCATCCAGCGCCAGCTCGACGAGCGCATCCTCGGCCGCGTCAACATGGACGACGGCGTGCGCAACTCCATCCGCATGGGTGTGGGCTATCTCGGCACCACCATGGCGGTGCTGATGTCGGTCGGCACGCTGGGGCTCGACCTGTCCAGCCTCGCCATGATCGCGTCGGCCCTGTCGGTGGGTATCGGCTTCGGCCTGCAGAACGTCGTCAGCAACTTCATCTCCGGCCTGATCATGCTGGTGGAACGGCCGGTGAAGGTGGGCGACTGGGTGGTCGTCAACGGGCTGGAGGGCACCGTGCGCCGGATCAGCGTCCGCGCGACGGAGATCCAGACCTTCCAGCGCGCCTCGGTGATCATCCCGAACTCGGAGTTCATCTCCAAGTCGGTGGTCAACTGGACGCTGAAGGACAAGACCACCCGCATCGAGATCAAGGTGCGCATCACCTACGACACCGACGCCCGGCAGGTCTACGCGATGCTGCTGAAGATCGGCTACGGCCACGCCCAGGTGCTGCGCAACCCGGAGCCGGTGGTGATGTTCCGCGACTTTCTGCCGAGCGGGCCGGAGTTCGAGCTGCGCTGCTTCGTCGCCAACACCGACCACATCATCCCGGTGCGCAACGAGCTGCGCATGCGCATCCTGGAGCAGTTCCGCGAGCATAGCATCCAGATGCCCTTCGACCAGCAGACCGTCCACATGCCGAAGGTCGAGGCGATGCTGGAGGTTCTCCTGGCCGAGCGCCGCGCCCAGGCCGGCGTGCCGGAGCTTCAGGTGGTCGCCGACGGCGGCAAGGTCGTGCCGCTGGCCGACACGCTCAGCGACCGCGGGCCGCGCACCGCCACCTGACGGGGCGGCCGGCGGCGCGTCGTCAGGGCTGCGGCTCCGCCTGTTTGCGCCGCCGCAGCGGGGTCACCTTGGGCGGGGCCGCGGCGGGGCCGGGAAGGGGTTGCCAGCCGGCGATGGCGCGCACGCAGCGCAGCGCCTCCGGGTTGTTGGAGAAGACCGGGAACAGCCGGCGCAGTTCCACCACGGCGGACCATTCGCCGCGATCGTGGAAGGCCCGGCGGATCGTTTCGGCTTCGCTCTCGCTGACGGTGAACATGGCGCCAGAGTGCCCCGCGGACCGGTGGCGCGCAAGTCGTCTCGGCGCCGGAAGCAGCCCTTTGCCGCGCGCCCCGTGGCCTGTCAAGGAAAGTTGTTCACAGGCGGCCACATCCTTCGCTTGACTCCGCTTACGGGGCGGGGCAGTCCCCGGACCAGGGCCGGAACGGCGCGCCGGGCGCGAAAAATCCTTGATCGGCGCGGTTTTCTAATGTGCCCAAAAATCGGGCATTTCCGCCGGACCCCTTGAGGGGCCGCCTGTCCCTTCGGTTACCCCTCGATTCGCCAACAGAGTTATCCACAGAATCTGGGGATATCCGAAATATTGACATATCAGGCGGACCGACTCTCTCAGGTTGGGCGGCGGATCAGCCGCACGGCCCCGACGCCCAGCAGCATGGTCAGCGCGCCGCCGAACAGGAAGAGGGCGGGCAGGCCGATCTGATGGGCGACCGCCCCGTAAACCACCGGCCCGATCCCCTGTCCCAGGAAGAAGGAGGAGGCGAAGAGGGCGAGCGCCGACCCGCGCGCCGTCGCCGACAGCTCCGTCGCCTGGGTCTGCATCGTGTTGTGGAGCATGTAGAAGCCGAATCCGGCGACCAGGAACAGCAGGGACACCACCGGCCAGGGCACCGGGGCGAGCATCGCCAGATAGGCGCCGCCGGCCACGAGGCCGCCGGCCCCCATCATCCCCCATTGGCCGAGCGTGCCGAGCAGCCGCCGCACGATGAAGCTGTAGACGACTCCGCCGATGGCGAAGGCGGCGAGCGTCACCCCGGCCTCGAACGCGCCCTCCGCCCCGTGGCGGGCCAGCATGGGGGCGACGAAGGGGAAGACGCCGAAGATCAGCAGACCTTCCGCCGCCACCGTGGCGAAGACCCAGACCGACACCGGATTGGCCAGGACGGAGGCGTAGCGCGCTCGCGCGTCGGCGATGGACAGGGGATGCCGCTCCTCCCGCTCGCCCTTCAGCAGCAGGGCGGCGGTCAGCGCGATCAGGCCGGTCACCAGCGCGGCCAGGGCGAAGACGGTGCGCCAGCCCGCCACCTCCGACAGGGCGCCGGCGACCGCCGAGCCGGACATCTGGCCGAGGATGACCGCCAGCAGGAAGCGGCTGATGGCGAACTGCCGCTCCGTGTAGACCACCCGGTCCCCGATCAGCGCCATGGAGGCGGGTATGATTCCCCCGGCAAAGGCTCCGGCCAGCATCCGCGAGGCCAGGACGGTGCAGTAGCCGGGCGCCACCGCCGACAGCGCCACGCCGATGGTCAGGACGACCAGGGACAGCCGGATCAGCCGCGTCTTGCCGATGGCGTCGCCGACCGGTCCCAGGATGAGCTGCATCGCCGCGTAGGGCAGCGTGTAGGCGGAGGAGAGCAGGGCCGCCTCGGCCACGCCGATGCCGAGGTCCGACGCGATGACGGTCAGCATCGGGTCGGTGGTGCGCAGCGAAAAGGCGCTCGCGAAACCGGCGAGGCCGAGCATCAGGATGAGAAGGCGCATGGGAGGCGTCGGCCGGTCTATGGTCTGGGGCGGGCGGGGGGACAACCCTAAAGCACATGCGGCCGTCCGTCGCACGGCAAGATGGCCATGGCACCCATGCGCGCGCATGATCCGACAGGCCTCGACCGCCGTATAGAGCAAGGCCCTACAGACCAGCGCCGCCGACCGGGAGACCGCCATGCCAACGACCCGTAATGCCGCCCGAACCGCCGCCGGGATTCTGTCCGCCGTCCTGATGCTGTCCGCGGCCATCCCCGGTGCGGCGGCGTCCGACGCGCTCGACTGGGCGGCGCTGCCACTGCCGTCCATCGACGGCGGCACGCTCGCGCCCGATGCCTTCCGGGGCAAGGCGGTGCTGGTTGTCAACACGGCGTCGCAATGCGGCTACACCGGCCAGTATGAGGGGCTGCAAAAGCTCTGGGCCGGACGGCGCGACCGCGGGCTGGTCGTCCTGGGCGTGCCGAGCAACGATTTCGGCGGGCAGGAGCCCGGCAGCAACGCCCAGGTCGCGTCCTTCTGCGAACTCAACTACGGCGTCGATTTTCCCCTGATGGAAAAGCAGTCCGTCACCGGACCGCAGGCCCACCCGCTCTACCGTTGGGCGGCGGCGGTCACCGGGCCGCAGGGCGTGCCGCGCTGGAACTTCCACAAGATCCTGATCGGCCGCGACGGGCGGCTGGTGGAATGGTTCGGCAGCCCGGTGGCTCCGGAGTCCGCCACCCTGACGGCGGCCGTGGACAAGGCGCTGGCGCAACCTGCGCCGGGGCCCGCGCCGGGGCCGTGAGCCCATGGACGCGCTGTCCTTCGATGCGCGCCGCGCCAAGGTCGTCCGGCTGCTGTCCTACGGCGGGCTGATTCCCTTCGTCGGCGGCGCCGCGCTGGCCTGGATGGCGGAGGGCGTCGCGCAGGCCGTCGTGGTTCGGGCCGTGGTCGTCTACGCGGTGTCGATCCTGTCCTTCATCGGCGCCATCCACTGGGGCCGCATTCTCGCGGGACAGGATAGGGCGGGCCAGGATAATGCGGCCCAGGATGGGGCGGGGCAAGACGGCGAGACGAGCGGGTCGGCGTGGCTGGTCTGGGGAGTGGCGCCGTCGCTGCTGGGGTGGGGCGCCACCCTGCTGCCGTCCGGGCTGACGATTCCGGCGCTGATCCTGTCCTTCTTTCTCGCCTGGGCAGTGGACCGCAGCGCCGCGTCGGACGGGCGCTATCCGCGCTGGTTCGGCACGCTGCGGACCCGTCTGACCATTGTCGTCTGCCTGACGCTCGCCGCGCTCATCCCGCTTGGGGCATGACCGCTTGGCGGCGCGGCACCAGCGCGGCGGCCTTCAGCAGCACCTCCGGCCCGGCGCCGGGAAGGTGGGCGTTCTCGCTGATGTGGCGGCGCCACGCGCGGGCGCCCGGCAGGCCCTGGAACAGCCCCAGCATGTGCCGGGTGATCGCCGACAGCGGCGCCCCCTGGCGCATCCGCTCCTCGGCGTAGGCGGCCATCGCCTCGACCACCGCGTAGCGGTCGGGGCCGGGCTCCCCGCCGAACAGGCGGCGGTCGGCGTCGGCCAGGATGTAGGGCGTCTCGTAGGCGGCGCGCCCGATCATCACGCTGTCCAGCGTGGCGAGATGCCCTTCCGCCTCGTCCAGGGTCCGGATGCCGCCGTTGATCGCGATGGTGAGCTGCGGGTTCTCCTGCTTCAGCCGGTGCACGAGGTCGTAGCGCAGCGGCGGGATGTCCCGGTTCTCCTTGGGGCTGAGGCCTTTCAGCCAGGCCTTACGGGCGTGCACGATGAAGTGGGTGCAGCCGGCGGCGGACACGGTGCGGACGAAGTTGTCCAGCGTCGGCCATTCCTCCATCGCGTCGATGGCGATGCGCGACTTCACGGTGACGGGGATGGACACCGCCTCGCGCATGGCGCCGACCAGCCGGGCGACCAGATCGGGCTCGGCCATCAGGCAGGCGCCGAAGCGGCCCGACTGCACGCGGTCGCTCGGGCAGCCGACGTTCAGGTTGACCTCGTCATAGCCCCACTCCTCGGCGATGCGGGCGCAGGCCGCCAGCTCCGCCGGGTCGGACCCGCCGAGCTGCAGCGCCACCGGATGCTCCGCCGCGTCGTAGCCGAGCAGCCGCTCGCGATCGCCGTGCAGCACGGCGCCGGTGGTCACCATCTCGGTGTAGAGCAGCGTGTTCTTCGACAGAAGGCGATGGAAGGTCCGGCAATGGCGGTCCGTCCAGTCCATCATCGGCGCGACGCTGAGGGCAATGGCGGGCATGGGCAGGGACTGTCTGTGAATCGGGAACGGCGGCGCACCAATTGGACCAAGCCGGGCCGGATGGCAAGGGGAGAGGGGGCGAGGCTATGCCCGATGGCGGCTTCGGGCGGGCTTGCCGTGGGAGGAGCGGGTGCCGGACAGCACGGCCTTGACCTTGGCCAGATGGTGCCGGGCCTCGGCGCCGAGCTTCAGGGCAACCCCGGTGGACAGCACGTCGATGATCGCCAGATGGACGAGGCGGGAGGCCATCGGCGTGTAGATCTCCGCGTCCTCGACCGGGGTGTGGCCGATGGCGACCGACGACACCGCGGCCAGCGGCGAGCCCGGCGCGGTGATCGCGACGACCGGAATCCCCAGGTCGCGGGCCATCTGCGCCAGTTCCGTCACCATGATCGTGCGCCCGGTGTTGGAGATCGCCAGCAGAACGCCGCGCGCGCCCAGATTGACCGCCAGCATGCGGACCATCATCGGATCGGCGCTGGCCTGCGCCGCCATGCCGAAGCGCATGAACTTGTGCGCCGCGTCCTCCGCCACCACCGCCGAGGCGCCGGTGCCGATGCACAGGATGCTGGAGGCGTCGGCCAGCAGTTCCACCGCGTGGGAGACGGCCGCCATGTCCAGCGCGCCGGCCGCGTCGTTCAGGGCGGCGGCGGCGGATGAAAAGATTTTTCGCGCGACGGTCGGAGTCTCGTCGTCCGGCGCCACGTCCTGGCTGACGAAGGGGGTGCCGCGGGCCTGCCCCTCGGCCAGCCGCAGCTTGAAATCCGGAAAGCCGGCGCAGCCGATGCTGCGGCAAAAGCGGACGACGGTCGCCTCGCTGACCCCGGCGGCCTGGGCCAGCACGGTGATGCTCTGCCCCAGGACCTTCTGCGGCTCGGCCAGAACCATGTCGGCGACCTGGGCCTCGGAACGCTTCAACCCCGGCAGGCGGCCGCGGATGTGATCGAGGATGTTCACCGGCTGGAGCATGGAAACGGACCGTCCATCCCTAAAAGCGTTCTTGGTCCCCGGCGTTCTTGGCTCCGGGCGTCTTCGGGCGGCGGACCGTACCACCGCCGCCGCGAACGGCATAGCTTCCCCCGGCCCGTTCGGCCGGGACTCCGCGCCGCCTTCCATGGGACCCAAGCTATGCGGGGCGGGGCGGCTTGTGAAGATAATTTTCGTCGTTAGGCCGCTTCCCCGGCGATATGAAGAAAATCTTCTTCACTCGGTTGCGGGACTCCTCTATTTTCCGTCACAGAAAAGTCAAAGGTCCCGGCAAGAGACCCCGGCAAGAGACCAAGTGGGAGGAACCCCGACCCGCCGCCCGGCCCCGCTGCCGGTGCGTCGCGCCGTGCGTGCCTTTCCGCGCCGTCTCCTGTCCGCGTCCGTTCCCTGCCGCCGCCTTTCCGATCAGGTGAGCCCCGCCGCGAGGCAGGCCGAGGAGTGTGCATGAAGCGCGTGGTGGAAGCGCTGGAGATGGTCACCGAATGGATCATGGCGCTGATGCTCGCCGTGATGGTGGCGCTGGTCTTCGGCAACGTGGTTCTGCGGTACGGCTTCAACAGCGGCATCGTCGCCGCCGAGGAGCTGGCCCGCCTGATGTTCGTCTGGCTGGTCTTCCTGGGGGCCACGCTGGCGCTGCGCCGCAACCAGCATCTCGGGCTGGACATCCTCCAGTCGCGTCTGCCGGCCCGCGCCCGCCGCGCCTGCGCCGTGATCAGCCATCTGCTGATGATCTACGCGCTCTGGCTGTTCATCGAGGGCAGCTGGTTCCAGCTCCTGATCGGGATGGAGACGCGCTCCACCGTGCTCAGCTTCCCCATGGCCTTCTACGCCGCCGCGGGTTTCTTCCCGGCGATCGCCATGGCGCTGACGATCCTCGCCAACCTCTGGAAAATCCTGTCGGGCGACGCGACGGCGCACATCCCCGGCAACGGCGACCCCCACGGCGTCACCGCCCCGCAGGGCGGCGCCATCGCCGAGCATTGATTCCGTCCGGCCTTCTGAAAGCGGAGCCCGTTCCATGGCCCTCGCGGTCTTCCTCTCCTCGCTGTTCGGCCTGATGCTGCTCGGCATGCCCATCGCCTTCGCCCTGATGCTGACGGGCGTGGCGCTGATGGTGCATCTCGACTTCTTCGACGCCCAGCTCGTCGCCCAGAACATGCTGAGCGGCGCCGACAACTACCCGCTGATGGCGGTGCCCTTCTTCATCCTGGCCGGCGAGCTGATGAACGCCGGCGGCATCTCGCAGCGGATCATCAACCTCGCGGTCAGCCTCGTCGGGCACATCCGCGGCGGCCTGGGCTACGTGACCATCGGCGCGTCGGTGATGCTGGCCAGCCTGTCCGGCTCGGCCATCGCCGACACGGCGGCGCTCGCCACGCTGCTGATCCCGATGATGCGCGACAACGGCTATCCGGTGCCGCGCTCCGCCGGCCTGATCGCGTCGGGCGGCATCATCGCCCCGATCATCCCGCCCAGCATGCCCTTCATCATCTTCGGCGTGACCACCAACACCTCGATCAGCGGGCTGTTCATGGCCGGCATCGTGCCCGGCCTGCTGATGGGCGCCGGTCTGGTCATCACCTGGATGTTCGTGGTGCGCGGCATGACCGTGAAGCTGCAGCCCAAGGCGAGCTGGGGCCAGCGCCGCACCGCGCTGGTCGAGGGCGTCTGGGCGCTGGCCCTGCCGGTCATCATCATCGGCGGCCTGCGCGGCGGCATCTTCACCCCGACCGAGGCCGCGGTGGTCGCCGCCGTCTACTCGCTGGTGGTGGCGCTGTTCGTCTACCGGCAGGTGACGCTGACGGATCTGGTGCCGCTGCTGGTCCAGGCCGCGCGCACCACCAGCACGGTGATGTTCCTGTGCGCGGCGGCGCTGGTGTCGTCCTACATGGTGACGCTGGCCGACCTGCCGCAGCAGATGAACGAGATGCTGTCGCCGCTGCTGGAGCATCCGAAGCTGCTGATGGTCGCCATCACGCTGCTGCTGCTGGCCGTCGGCACGGTGATGGACCTGACGCCGACGATCCTGGTGCTCGGCCCCGTGCTGACCCCGCTGGCCGCGGCGGCGGGCATCGACCCGACCTATTTCGGCGTGATGTTCGTCCTGACCGGCACGCTGGGCCTGATCCATCCGCCGGTCTGCACGGTGCTGAACGTGGTGTGCGGCGTCGCCCGCATCTCGCTGGAAAGCGCCACGCGCGGCATCTGGCCCTTCCTTCTGACCTACCTGCTTCTGCTGAGCCTGCTGATCGCCGTTCCGGAGATCGTCACGGCCCCGCTGGCCCTTTTCCGCCATTAATCACAAACGCTCACAGGGAAGAACCGACCCATGAAGCTTCTCCGTTCCGTCCTTCTGGCCACCGGCCTCGCCGCCGCCATCCTCGCCCCCGTCGCCGCTTCCGCCCAGGACATCAAGCCGCGCCTCATCCGCTTCGGCTACGGCCTGTCGGAGAGCAGCAACCAGGGCCGCGCCGTGAAGTTCTTCGTCGAGGAGATGTCCAAGCGCTCCGGCGGCAAGCTGAAGGTCAAGGGCTTCGCCGACGCCAGCCTGGGCAGCGACATCCAGATGCAGAACGCCCTGATCGGCGGCGCGCAGGAGATGATGGTCGGCTCGACCGCCACGCTGGTCGGCATCGTCAAGGACTTCGCCGTCTTCGACCTGCCGTTCCTGTTCAACAACGAGCAGGAGGCCGACGCCGTGTTCGACGGCCCGTTCGGCCAGAAGCTGGCGGCCAAGCTGAACGACAAGGGCCTTGTCGGCCTCGTCTACTGGGAGAACGGCTTCCGCAACCTGACCAACAGCAAGCGCCCGGTCGAGAAGGTCGAGGACCTGAAGGGCATCAAGCTGCGCGTCATGCAGAACCCGGTCTACATCGACATGTTCAACGGCTTCGGCGCCAACGCCGTGCCGCTGTCCTTCTCCGAGCTGTTCACTGCCATGGAGACGGGCACCGTGGACGGCCAGGAGAACCCGGTCACCACCATCCAGTCCTCGAAGTTCTACGAGGTCCAGAAGTACCTGACGATCTCCAAGCACGTCTACAGCCCGTGGATCGTGCTGGCCTCCAAGCGCTGGTACGACGGCCTGTCCGCCGACGAGCGCAAGATCATCGCCGAGGCCGCCGCCGCCTCGCGCGATTTCGAGCGCAAGGACAGCCGCGAGGCGTCGAAGCAGAGCATTGCCTACCTGAAGGACAAGGGCATGCAGATCAACGAGTTGAGCGACGCCGAACTGGGCCGCATGCGTGAGATGGTCAAGCCGGCCATGGACAAGTTCGCCGCCGACGGCGGCGCCGACCTGCTGAACGAGCTGCAGGGCGAGATCAACAAGGTCCGCAAGTAAGAAGCCAAGTTCCCTCTCCCGCCTTGGGGCGGGAGAGGGACTTTTTCACCGTCTACTTCACCCGCTCACCGGTGAACGGGTTCCAGCCCACGGCGGCCAGGGCCGTCCAGGCCGTCACCGCCAGATGGGGACGGCGGTAGTAGCGGAAATCGTCCGTGGTGCTGTCCGGCCCGATGGCGAGGCCGGTGGTGATGCTGTCCTCGCGCGTCGCCCAGACATGGCCGCCGCGGCTGACCTCCTTGCCGACCTCGGCCAGAAGCCGCTGCGCGTCGTCGGACCGCCCCAGCAGGCGGTAGACCAGCGCGGCCTGCGCCGTGCCCTCCACCCACATGCCGTCGCGGTCGTCGTTGAAGTCGAAACCGCCGTCGACCCCGTGGGCCTTCTCCGCATAATCCAGCGCCGTCCGCCACGCTTCCGGCGCGCCGCGCAGCAGCAGCGGCCAGAGCTGGGCGTCCAGGCCGGAGGTGGCCCGGTTGACCGTCACCCCGTCCGGCGCCGTGCCGGTGGGGAAATGCCCGCCGCCGTCCGCCCACATGCGGTCGAGAAAGCCGCGCGCCGCCTTCTCCGGCCCGGCCCAATCGCCGCCCCCTTCCCTGGGTGTGCCGCTGCGCTCCAGCCAGCCGAACAGGGCGACGAGGTCGGTGTTGTGTTCCGTCGCCTTCCAGGTCAAGGGCTGGGGCTTGTCGTCGAAGCCCTGGACGCCGCCGTTGAAGCCGCCCGGCCCGCGCGGGTCGGCGGTGTTGGCCACCACCCAGCGGGCCAGCTCCGCGGCGCCGTTGCGGAAGCGCTCCTCGCCGGTCGCCTCGCCCAGCGTCATCAGGGCCAGCCCGGCCCAGGCGACGTTGCCGGTGGCGGAGCCGACCTGATAGGCGTCCTCGAACCAGCGGTTGGCGGTGACGTCCCACCAGCCGTTGGGCGGGATCGGCTTCTGGTTCTGGGCGCCGGCGCGGTAGGTGTTGCGCAGCCGCCCCTGGCGCCGCGCCCGGTCCAGCGTGGCGGCGGAGAGCAGCGATTCGCCGATGCGCAGCGCCGGCTCCGTCTTGCCGCAGGCGACCAGGGCGATGACAGCCAGCGCGTTGTCGTAGGTGAAGGCGGCCTCGCGCAGCGGCAGCTCCGACGTCTGGCCGACGCCGAAGCTGCTGTCGTAGCTGCGCAGGAACACCGGGCCGGAGCCGGGGATCTCCGCCACCCGCGATTCCAGCGTGCCGCAGGTCTTCCCGGCCAGCGCCGCCGCGCCGTCCTCGGCCCGTGCGGCGTTGGACGCGACCCCGGAGGCCGCCAGGGTGCCGACACCGGCGGCGAGCAGCCACGCGGCCAGACGGCTTTTCCGCTTCATCGAAGACACTCCCATTCCGGTCCCGGCGCCCCTCAGCCTTCGAAGGCGCGGACGGACTGGCGCTGCTCGCCCAGCCCCTCGACGCCCAGGCGCATGGTCTGGCCGGGCTGGAGCCAGGGATGGTTCGGGCCGCGGCCCAGCGCCACGCCCTGCGGCGTGCCGGTGGCGATGACGTCGCCCGGCAGCAGGGTCATGAAGCGGCTGATGTAGGACACAATCTCGGCGACGCCGAAGATCATGTCGGCGGTCGTGCTGTCCTGCATCGGCTGACCGTCCACCTCCAGCCACAGGCGCAGCGCCTGCGGGTCGGGCACCTCGTCGCGGGTGACCATCCACGGGCCGATCGGGCAGAAGCTGTCGGCGCTCTTGCCCTTGACCCACTGGCCGGTGCTCTCGGTCTGGAAGGCGCGCTCCGACACGTCGTTGAGGACGCAATAGCCGGCGATGTGGTCGAGGGCGTCGGCCTGATCGACGTAGCGGGCGGTGCGGCCGATGACGATGCCGAGTTCGACCTCCCAGTCGAGCTTGGTGGCGCCCCGCGGCATCTGGACGGGGTCGTTGGGGCCGCAGATGGAGGTCGTCGCCTTCATGAACAGCACCGGCTCCGCCGGTTCGGGCAGGCCGGATTCGGCGGCGTGGGCCCGGTAGTTCAACCCGACGCAGACCACCTTGGGCACCCCCGCGACGCAGGGGCCGAGCCGGGTCCCGTCCGGCACCTGGGCCAGCCGGTCGGTGTCGAGCGTCCGCAGATGGGCCAGACCGTCCTCGGTCAGCGTGGCCGGGCCGATGTCCGACACTACGCCCGACAGGTCGCGGATCACGCCGTTGCGGTCCAGAAGGCCCGGACGCTCATGGCCCGGCGGGCCGAATCGCAGAAGTTTCATCAGGCTAAAACCCTTCCCGTTCCCGAAGGTTGAGCCGCGCCTCTCCTCCGGTGAGTGCTGTCCGGTCCCGGCCGAAGCCGGAAAGGGGCTGTTCCGTCGCGGTCCGGTCTGGTGTACCCTTTTTTCAGCCCATGGGGAAACCAGACGGGAGGCGGATATGCCGGTGTGGCGCCGTTACCTCGTGAAGGAACCGACCGGGCGGCTGGTCGAGCTGCCGAGCCGCCAGTACGACCGCGCCGACGACGGCACGGCACCGATCCCCGACTACGCCGGCCGCTGCGTTGAACTGGTGTCGGCCGTGCTGGTCGGCAAGCAGGGCGCCGCGCCGACGGTGACCGAGGTCGCTTTCACCAAGCTGTATTTCGACCAGTCGGGATTCGTCGACGCCGCCAAGCGGGAGCGGATGATCCGCCTGATGCTGGAAAGCTGCGCCGACCGGCGCTGCCGCAGGCCGGCCCGGCGGACCGGGGGCACCGATTGCAGCGCCCTGGCGGAGCGCGCCGACGCCGCCCGCAGCGAGCTGATGCGCGACTTCGAATGGGCGCCGGCGCCGGCCGAGGTGACCGCCGCGCTGTTCGTCCTGGGGCCGCCCGGCAGCGCCGCGCCGTTGCACTGACGCACCCCTTTTGCTCGTCGTCTCCCCCGAAAAGTCACATCCCTCCACCTCTTCCCCCCTGCCGGGACGCCCCCATATGGCTGCTGGCACAGGAGGAGGAGTCCCGATGCATCGTCGTGCCGCCATCCCCCGCTCGCTGCTCGCCCGGCCCACCCTGGCCCGTGTGCGGCAGCTCGCGCTGATCGGCACCGGGTGGAGCCTGATCGGCCTGGGCGCCCTGATGTCGCCGTTGCCGGGGCCGTTCGGCTTCCCGGTGGCCCTGGCCGGCGGGGTGATCCTGCTGCGCAACTCCGCGGACGCCCGCCGCCTGTTCGTTCGGCTGAAGCGCCGCCACCCCCGTCTGCTCAGCCCCGTCGAGCGCATCCGCGTCAAGCTGCGCCACCGCCGCAACGCCGCCAGGGCCAAGGCCACCGCCACCGCCTGACCGGCACCGCCTGACCCTCGCTGCCTGTCCCCTTCCGGCCTCTCCCTCACCGCCGGGCGGATCTGCGGACGGGGCGCTGGACAGCGCCGTCCGGCTGCGGCATTCCTGTCCGCTCTGGTGGTCAGGAGGATCAAGGTGAAGTCCGGCAACGCAATCCTGTCGAGCTACGGCACGACGATCTTCGAGGTGATGTCCCGCCTGTCGGACGAGCACAAGGCGATCAACCTCGGCCAGGGCTTCCCCGACGAGCGCGGGCCCGCCGACGTGCTGGACGTGGCGGCCAAGGCCATCCTGGAGGGCTGGAACCAGTACCCGCCGATGATGGGCACGCCGGAGCTGCGGCAGGCGGTGGCCGCGCACGGCAAGCGCTTCTACGGGCTGGACATCGACTGGAAGACCGAGGTGATGGTGACCTCCGGCGCCACCGAGGCGCTGACCGCCAGCCTGCTCGGCCTCATCAATCCGGGCGACGAGGTCGTGCTGTTCCAGCCCATGTACGACAGCTACCTGCCGATCGTCCGGCTGGCCGGCGGCGTGCCGCGCTTCGTCAGCCTGAAGGCTCCGGACTGGAGCTTCACGCGGGCCGACCTGGAGGCGGTCTTCTCGCCCAAGACCAAGCTCGTCCTTATCAACGACCCGCTGAATCCCGCCGCCAAGGTCTTCACCCGCGCGGAACTGGAGTTGCTGGCGGAGTTCGTCCAGCGCTTCGACGCCTTCGCCGTCTGCGACGAGGTGTACGAGCACATCATCTTCGACGGGCTCGCGCACATCCCGCTGATGACCCTGCCGGGCATGCGCGACCGCTGCCTGAAGATCGGCTCCGCCGGCAAGACCTTCTCGCTGACCGGCTGGAAGGTCGGCTACGTCACCGGCGCGCCGCACCTGCTCCAGCCCGTCGCCAAGGCGCACCAGTACATCACCTTCACCACCCCGCCCAACCTCCAGGCGGCGGTCGCCTTCGGGCTGGGCAAGGACGACTCCTACTTCGCCGGGCTGGCCGAGGGGCTTCAGGCCAAGCGCGACCGGCTGGCCGACGGGCTGCGCGCCGTGGGCTTCGAGGTGCTGCCGTCCGCCGGCACCTACTTCGTGGTCGCCGACGTGTCGCCCTTCGGCTTCGAGGGGAACGACGAGGATTTCTGCCGCCGCCTGACCGCCGAGGCCGGGGTGACGGCCATCCCCGTCGGCGCCTTCTTCGTCGAGGACGCGCCGCGCAGCTTCATCCGCTTCTGCTTCTCCAAGAGGGACGAGATCCTCGACGGCGCGGTTGAGCGGCTTTCCGCCTATTTCGCGCGCCGATGATGGGTGCGCGTCCCGCATCAACGCGGGATGGAGGGGCTTGCCCGGCGCTTCCATAGCGTGATACCCCTTGTGCTCTTGGGTCGATGCCGGGCCGGAACGGATCATTGTCCGGACCGGCCGCGGTGGACCGCCTGTGGAAGAGCCGGGATGCGCCTGCCGATCTCGTTCCGCTGGTGCGTGTTCGCCATCGCCGCCGTCGCGATCACGGTGGTCTGGGGCGCCTACGCGCAGGTGGTGCGCGAGCTGCTGGACGGCCAGACGCGCGAGGCGGTGGAGAAGGCCGAGACGATGGTCCGGGCCTTCGCCAAGAGCACCCACCGCGCGGTGCATGAGGTGGACATCACGCTGCGCTCCCTGGCGCTGGAATTCGGCAAGGCCGGCCTGCCCGGCGTCCGCAACTTCCTCGACCAGACGCTTTACGACCCGACGCTGATCCATCATTTCACCGTTCTCGACGCCGACGGGGCCGTTCTGCTGCGCAGCGAAGGGCCGGGCGGGCGGGCGAACGAGCGGGACGAGACGGCCTTCGCCTTCCACCAGGGCACCGGCCGCGACCTGATGCACATCGGCACGCCCTTTCCCGGAACGACCGGCGGCGGGCCGCTTCTGCGCCTCAGCCGGCGGCTGACCGACGAGGACGGCGGCTTCGCGGGCATCGTGATCGCCAACGTCGATCCCGACGTCCTGGGCGAGTTCTACCAGCAGGCCAATCTGGGGCTGCGGGGGGCGGTGACCCTGATCGGTATGGACAAGGTGATCCGCGCCCGCGGCGCCTCGCGGGGCGTCGAGGCGGTCGGCCTCGCCATCCCCCAGTCCCGCCTGTGGGAGGAGATGAGCCGGTCGCTCTCCGGGGTCTACTGGCAGAAGTCACAGACCGACGGCGTTCTGCGCGCCTTCGCCTACCGCGTGGTGGAGAACTACCCGCTGGTCGCCACGGTGGGGGTCGCGCGGGTGGACATCGAGGCGGCGGTGGCCGACCTGCGGAACACGCTGTTCCTGCTGGCGGCGATCCTGACCGTGTCCATCCTTCTGGTCACGCTGTTCCTTCTGGTGCAGCACCGCACGGCGGAGCGGCTGCGCGCCGCGCTGGCTCTGAACCGCAACTTCCTCGCCCGCGTCAGCCACGAGCTGCGCACTCCGCTGAACGCCATCCTCGGCTTCTCGGAAATCATCCGCGACCAGATGCTGGGGCCGCAGGCCGGGGGGCGCTACGCCGACTACGCCCGCGACATCCATGAGTCGGGGCGGCACCTGCTGGGGCTGATCAACGACATCATGGACCTGTCGCGGCTCCAGGCGGGGACGCTGCCCCTGCATCCGGAGGACCTCGACGTCGCGCCGGTCGTGGAATGGGCCTTCCGCATGGTGGCGCCGCAGGCCGAGGCCAAGGGCATCCGGCTGGACTTGAACGTCGAGCCGGGACACCACAGCGTCTCGGCGGACGAACGCGCCCTGAAACAGATGCTCCTGAACCTGCTGGCCAACGCCGTCACCTTCACGCCGGACGGCGGGCGCATCCTGGTGACGGTCGGTGGCGGGGCGGACGGCGGATGCCGCGTCCGGGTGACGGACAACGGGATCGGCATGACGCCGGAACAGCTCCTCCAGGCCGCGGAGCCCTTCGGGCAGGCCGAGGTGCATGTGACGCTGCCGGGGCAGGGCAGCGGGCTGGGGCTGGCCATCGTCCGGTCCCTGATGGAGGCCCATGGCGGGCGCCTGCGCATCGACAGCCGGCCCGGCGAGGGCAGCCAGTTCACGCTGGAATTTGCCGCCTGACCCACAGCCGATCCACCTTGCGGGATTTTCCGGGCGGGGCCGCAAAGCCGTGGCGAAACCAGGGGCGCTTCGGCATACTCCGCGCCGGTTTGCCGAAAGCGGTGTTTTCGCAGGCCCGGAGTTTTTCGTCGATGCCCGCGCGCCCCGCGCCGGGCGGCTGGTCCAGGGAAGATCGAATGTTGCGTGCAGTGGCGCGTGTCTGTGCCGTCCTCGTCGCGTCCTCAACCCCCGTCATCGCCGCCGACGCGCCGCCCGAGCCGGTGCCCTTCGGCGTGTCCTCCGCCGAGGTGGTGGCGGAGCGCGACGTGCCGCAGGCCTGCTTCACCTTCACCGACCGGCTGGAGAAGTCGCGCGCGGTGAACTACCGCGACTATGTGGAGGTGACGCCCGCCGGCAATGGGGGGGCCGGCGGTGGGGCGGCCTTCGACGGGACCGCCGTCGCCCGCGACCGCACGCTCTGCGTCGAGGGGCTGAAGCACGGGCAGAGCTACCGCATCACCCTGCGCGACGGCTTGCCGGGCAGCGACGGGAAGCGCCTGCCCAACCCCGACGCGCGCGACATCGAGGTGCCGAACCGCAAGCCGGCGCTGGCCTTCCGCGGGGCGGGCTACATCCTCCCGCGCATCGGCGCCGACGGGCTGCCGCTGCGCTCCATCAACCTCGACCGGGCGAAGCTGCAGGTGCTGCGGATCAACGACCGCAGCCTTGTCGAGAAAATCTATTTCGGCCGCATCGGCCAGCAGATGTCCGACCACGAGGTCGGCGAGATCCTCGACCGCTCCGGCCAGGAGGTGTGGCGCGGCGAGATGGCGATCAGCAACAGCCGCAACCAGGCGGTGGTGACGCCCTTTCCGATCGACGCCGTCCTGGGCCGGCTGGAGCCCGGCGTCTACATCGCCGTGGCCAGCACCGAGGACATCAAGCCCGGCGGCTGGGACCACAAGGCGACCCAATGGTTCGTCGTCTCCGACCTCGGCCTGAACGCCATCACCGGCGAGGACGCTCTGGTCGTCTTCGCCCGCTCCGTCAAGGGCGCGACGCCGGAGGCCGGCGTCGAGCTGCGCCTGCTCGCCCGCAACAACGAGGAGCTGGGCAAGGCGCTGACCGGCGCGGACGGTCTGGCGCGCTTCGACCTCACCGCCCTGCGCGCCGCCGGACGGGAGCCGGTGCAGGCGCTGTTCGCCTACCGCGGGGCGGGGGACTTCGGCTTCCTCGACCTTGTGACGCCGACGCTGGCCAACGCGCCCCCGGCGGGCGGGGCGCCGAACGCGGCGCCGGGCGGCGTCGCGGCCGTGGTCCCGGCGCGCCCGGCCCCCGGCCAGCCCGACGCCTTCCTCTACACCGAGCGCGGCATCTACCGCCCCGGCGAGACGGTGCATCTGGCGGCGCTGCTGCGCGACGCCGACGCCAAGCCGGTCACCGGCCGTCCCGTCACGCTGAAGATCCAGCGTCCGGACGGCTTCGAGGTGGACCGCCGTCCGCTCCCCGAATCCGGCGGCGGCAGCTTCGCCGCCCGCGTCGAGATCCCGGCCAACGCCATGACCGGCACCTGGGCCGTGACCGCCCACGGCGAGCCGGAGGCCGGAAGCCAGCCCAACACGCTGGGGCCGGTGCTGGGCCGCGCCGAGTTCCTGGTCGAGGACTTCGTGCCGCCGCGCCTTGAGGTCGCCCTCGCCGCCGAGGCGGCGGAGCTTCCGGCGGACGGCAAGACGACCCTGACCGTCGACGGGCATTTCCTCTACGGCGCCCCGGCGGCGGGCCTGCCGGGCGAACTGGCGGTGACTCTGCGCGCCGCGGCGAATCCCTACCCGAATCTGCCCGGCTACCGCTTCGGCCTCACCCAGGAGGAGGTGAAGCCGCTGCGCACCGACCTGCCGGGCTTCACCACCAACCGCAACGGGCAGGCCAAGGCCGACCTCGCGCTGCCCAAGGCGCCGGAGAGCACCAAGCCGCTGGAGGCGGTGGTCCGCGCCACCCTGCTCGACATCGGGGGCCGCTCGGTCAGCCGCGATCTGGTCCTGCCGGTGCGCCACCAGCCCTTCGCCGTCGGCATCCGCCCGCGCTTCGAGGGCGACGGCGTGCCGGAGGGCGCCACCGCCGGATTCGACGTGGTGGCGGTCGGGCCGGACGGCCAGCCGATGGACAAGGAGGACCTCTCCTACGAGCTGTTCGAGGAGGAGTACGACTACGCTTGGTTCGAGGCCAACGGGCGCTGGGACTACAAGGTCACGGTGCGCGACCAGCGGGTGACCGGCGGCACGCTCGCCGCCCAGGCGGCCAAGCCAGGCTCGGTGGAGGCCCCGGTGGGCGCCGGCCGTTACCGGCTGGAGGTGTTCGATCCCAAGACCGGCGTGGCGAGCAGCCTGCGCTTCGCCGCCGGCTGGTGGATGACCCCGACCGCCGGCGAACGTCCCGATCAGGTGGACGTGACCGTCATGCTGCCCGCCTACAAGGGCGGCGACACCGCCTGGGTCTACGTCAAGCCGCCCTATGACAGCGAGGTGCTGATCACCGTCGCCGACCGCAAGATCCGGCAGGCCTCGACCCGCCGCATCGGGCCGGAGGGGGCGTTCCTGGAGATCCCCGTCGATCCGACCTGGACCGGCGGCGTCTATGTGCTGGCGACCGCCTTCGGCGCGCCGGACGCGGCGGGCGGCCCGTCGAAGGGCGTGGCGCGCCGCGCCGTCGGCCTGTCCTGGCTGGCGGTTGACGGGGAGGAGCGGGCGCTGGACGTGCGCGTCGCCGCCCCGGCGCAGACCGAGCCCCGCCGCTCCGTCACCGCCGAGGTGGTGGTGGAGGGCGCGCCGGAGGGCCAGCCGGCCTATGTGACGGTCGCCGCGGTGGACGACGCCGTGCTCCAGCTCACCGACCAGCATTCGCCCAATCCCATCGACCATTATCTCGGCAAGCGCCGCCTCGGCGTGGAGTTGCGCGATTCCTTCGGGCGGCTGATCGATCCGGCGGTTCTCGACGCCACCCGGACCCGCCCCGGCGCCGCCCCGCGGCTGCGCCAGGTCGGCGTCACCGTTCCCCAGAAATCGGAGCGCGTCGTCTCCCTGTTCTCCGGCGTGCTGACCGTGGGGCCGGATGGCAAAGTGGCGGTGCCGCTCGACGTTCCCGACTTCCAGGGCCGGCTGCGCCTGATGGCCGTGGCCTGGAGCGGGGACAAGCTGGGCCGCTCCGAATCCTCCATGCTGGTCGCCGATCCGGTGCTGGCCGACCTCGGCCTGCCGCGCTTCCTGGCGCCGGGGGACCGGGCGGTGGTTCCGGTGACGCTCGACAACGTCGCCGGCCCGGCGGGCGCCTACAGCGTCTCCCTGATCGCCAGCGGTGCGGTGTCGCTCAGCGAGGGAACCATCGCCGTGCCCGAACTGGGCAAGGGCAAGCGGGCCACCGCCGGGCGGGTCCTGACCGCCAACGGCGTCGGCACGGGGCACATCGCGCTGGACGTGACCGGGCCGGACGGCCTGCGCATCACGCGCCAGTGGGACATCCCGGTGCGTCCGGCCTCGCCGCTGGTCACCCGCCGCACCACCGCCACGCTGGCCCCGGAGCGCAGCGTCGAACTGCCCGCCGACCTGCTGAACGGCCTGCGTCCGGAGACCGCGACGGCGGCCCTGTCGCTCGGCAACCTGCCGGACCTCGACATTCCCGGCCTGCTGACCGCGCTGGAGCGCGGCGGCCCCGGCGGGCTGGAGATGACCGCCAGCCGCGCGCTGCCCCTGCTCTCGCTGGGCGACGTGGCGGTGGCGCTGGGCGTCGCCTCCGACGAGCGGGTGAAGGCGCGGGTGCAGCGGTCGGTGGACCGCGTGCTGACCTTCCAGCGGATGGACGGCGCCTTCGCCGCCTGGTCGCCGAAGGGGGAGGCCGATTCCTGGCTGACCGCCTACGCGCTGGACTTCCTGGGCCGCGCCAGGGCCGCCGGCTACCGCGTGCCGGAGGGGCCCTACCGCAAGGGGCTGGACGGGCTGCGCGGCGCGCTCGACAACGCCTGGGTGGAGGCCGACGAGCAGCCGGCCCGCGCCTACGCGCTCTATGTGCTGGCGCGCGCCAAGATGATCGACGCCGGTGCGGTCCGCTATTTCCAGGAGACCTTCTGGGACAAGCTGCAGACCGACTTCGCCCGCGCCCAGGTCGCCACGGCCATCGCCGCGCTGGGCGACAAGGACCGCGCGGCGGAAGCCTTCGGGCGGCTGTCCGGCGCCCGCGTCGTCTCGGCCAGCCTGCGCGACTACGGCTCGTCCCTGCGCGACGAGGCCGGCGTGGTGGCCCTGATGGGCGAGAGCGGCGTGGTCGAGCGGGACCGTCTGACCCAGGCGACCGAGCGCCTGTCCAAGACCTACGCCGCCGTCCGCACGACCGGCGTGCAGGAGCAGGCGTGGCTTCTCCAGGCGGCCAAGGCGCTGATCGACCGGGCGCCGGCGATGAAGATCGCCCAGAAGGACCAGCAAGGGGCCGATCAGGTCGCCGAGGGCGTCAAGCCGCTGTTCCAGCGCATCGATCCCGCCGCCCCGCCGGCCATCCGCAACGCCGGGGGCGAGCCGCTGCGCCAGATCCTCTCGGTGTCCGGCATCGCCGAGGCGGCGCCGGGGGCGGAGGAGCAGGGGATGACCATCACCCGCGGCCTGTTCGACATGACCGGCCGCCCCGCCGATCCGGGCGCCGTCCGCCCGAACGACCGGCTGGTGGTGATTCTGGAGGGCAGCGCCTCCGATCCGGTGGACCGGCAGGTCCTGGTGTCCGATCCGCTGCCCGCCGGCTTCGAGATCGAGGCCGCCCGCTTCGCCGGGGGCGGGGCGCCGCTGGGCGACCTGTCCTGGCTGGGCGAGTTGACCGCGCCGCGCGCCGTCGATTACCGCGACGACCGTTTCGTCGCCGCGCTCGACATGACCAAGCAGGCGCCGCGCTTCCGTCTGGTCTATCTGGTGCGCGCGGTGACGCCCGGCGACTACGCCCAGCCCGGCGCCGTGGTGGAGGACCTCTACCGCCCGCACCAGTCGGCCCGCACCGCCGCGTCGCGCCTGCGCGTCCTGCCGGAGTAAGGGGGCCCAACGAAAAGCCCCATCGTCCGCCGCGCGCGGGCGATGGGGCTTTTTCCATTTCCAAGATGGCCGTTCCAGTCCTGGCCGGTCTCAGGCGCTCGTCTTGTGCTCGTCGTCGCGCTGGCGGGTGACGAGCATCAAAATGGCCACCACGACCGCGAAGAAGGCGGTCAGCGCCACGTAGAACAGCAACGCGACTCCGACCGTCAGGGTGCCGATCAGCACCATGGCGAGTATCCAGACGCCCAGCGATACGATGGCGCGCGACGACATCGGCTGTCCCAACCCTGTTTGCCGTGACTCCGGTTTGTCCTGCCCTGTGACCGGCCGTTGCGCCCGGCCATGTCTGGCCCGGTTCCGCCGGCGGCTTAGTTCGTTGAGTGCCCCGAGCCTGCCATAGCTGGGTAGGCACACCGCCCGTGGCATGCTGTCACAGCGCGCCCGCGCCGCACCCTGGATGGCCATCGGGAGGACGCCCGAAGGGGACCGGCTGCCCGCTTGACAGCAAATGGCAAGCGCCTTACCTTTACGTAAACGTCAACCCGTGACGATCAAGGGCAATGACGATCAAGGGAAGGGTGGGAATGTCGCAACCCGCAAGGCTGATGGGGCTGGGCACGAGCGCCGACGCCGGGATGGATCCCGGTGCGGACGGTGCCGGACGCTCCTTCGCCATCGGTGAGCTGGCCGACGAATTCGGGCTGACCCACCGCACCATCCGCCATTACGAGGACGAAGGGCTGCTGGCGCCCCAGCGCGACGGCACCGCCCGGGTCTACAGCCACCGCGACCGCGCGCGCCTCGCGCTGATCTGCCGGGGCAAGCGGCTGGGCTTCAGCCTCGCCGAGATCAAGGAATTCCTCACCCTCTACGACGCGGACGAGATCCAGAAAGAGCAGATGCGCTTCATGCAGCGCATCGCCCGCCGCCGCATCGCCGACCTGGAACGGCAGCTTCAGGACGTCCAGCAGACGCTGGGCGAGCTGCGCATCATCGACACCCAGATCTCCGACCATTTCCGCAAGAACGGAATCACGGAGACGCAGACCACGGAGGACACGCAACCATGACCTCGGCGCCTTTGACCACGCCCGCCAACCCGGTCGTCATCGCCGGCTACGCCCGTTCCCCCTTCGCCTTCGCCAACAAGGGCGAGCTGGCGAAGGTCCGTCCCGACGACCTGCTGGCCCATGTCGCCGCCGCGCTGGTCGAGCGCACGGGCGTCAACCCGCAGGACATCGAGGATGTGGTCGTCGGCTGCGCCTTCCCCGAGGGCGAGCAGGGCATGAACATCGCCCGCACCGTGTCCTTCCTGGCGAAGCTGCCGCTGACCGCCGGGGCCACCACGATCAACCGCTATTGCGGTTCGTCCATGCAGGCCATCCATCAGGCGGCCGGCGCCATCCAGATGGGGGCGGGCGAGGTCTTCCTGTGCGGCGGCATCGAGTCGATGAGCCGCGTCCCGATGATGGGCTACAACCCGCTGCCCCACCCGGGCCTGAAGGACCATTATCCGGAAGCCTACTGCTCGATGGGCGTCACGGCGGAGAACGTCGCCCGCCGCTACGGGATCTCCCGCGCCGACCAGGAGGCGATGGCCGCCGAGTCCCACGCCAAGGCCGCCGCGGCCCAGCAGGCCGGGCGCCTCGCCGAGGAGATCGTCGCCATCCAGACCACCGCCGGCCTCGTGGAGCGCGACGGCTGCATCCGCCCCGGCACCAGCGGCGAGACGCTGAGCGGCCTGAAGCCGGCCTTCCTGGCCGACGGCTCGGTCACCGCCGGCACCTCCTCCCCGCTGACGGACGGCGCCTCGGCGGTTCTGGTGACGACCGAGGCCTACGCCAAGGCCAACGGCCTGCCGATCCTCGCCCGCATCCGCTCGGTCGCGGTGGCCGGCTGCGCGCCGGAGGTGATGGGCCTCGGCCCGGTCCCGGCGGCGCAGAAGGCGCTGGCGCGCGCCGGCTTGTCGATCCGGGACATCGACGTGATCGAGCTGAACGAGGCCTTCGCCGCCCAGGCCATCGCCTGCATGCGCGACCTCGACATCGATCCGGCCAAGGTGAACCTGGACGGCGGAGCCATCGCGCTCGGCCACCCGCTCGGCGCCACCGGCGCCCGCATCACCGGCAAGGCCGCGGCCCTGCTGAAGCGCGAGGGCAGGCAGTTCGCGCTCGCCACCCAGTGCATCGGCGGCGGCCAGGGCATCGCCACGGTTCTGGAAGCGGTCTGACGGCGGCGGCACAGGGAGGCATCAACCATGCAGATCAAACGCGCCGCCGTGATCGGCTCCGGCGTGATGGGCAGCGGCATCGCCGCCCATTTCGCGAACGCCGGCATCCCCGTCGTCCTGCTCGACATCCCCGCCAAGGAGGGTGACGACCGCAGTGCCATCGCCAAGGGGGCCATCCAGAGGCTTCTGAAGACCGACCCCGCGCCCTTCATGCACCCGAAGAACGCCAAGCTGGTGACTCCGGGCAATCTGGAGGATGACCTCGCCCTGCTGGCCGACGTGGATTGGATCGTCGAGGCCATCGTCGAGAATCCGGCGGTCAAGGCCGACCTCTACCGCCGCATCGACCCGGTGCGCAAGGAAGGCTCCGTGGTGTCGTCCAACACCTCGACCATCCCGCTGGGCGTGCTGGTGGAAGGGCAGTCGGACGCCTTCAAGCGCGACTTCCTGATCACCCACTTCTTCAACCCGCCGCGCTACATGCGGCTGCTGGAGATCGTCGGCGGCGAGGCCACCCGGCCCGACGCGCTGGCCGCCGTCGCCGACGTCTGCGACCGCGCGCTGGGCAAGGGCGTGGTGCGTTGCAAGGACACGCCGGGCTTCATCGCCAACCGCATCGGCGTCTACTGGATCCAGACGGCCATCAACGCCGCCGTCGACCTCGGCCTGACGGTTGAGGAGGCCGACGCCATCGCCGGCCGCCCCATGGGCATCCCGAAGACCGGCGTGTTCGGTCTGGTCGACCTCGTCGGCCTCGACCTGATGCCCCACATCGCGAAGAGCCTGCTGGCGACCCTGCCGGGGAACGACCCCTACCGCGCCGCCTTCCGCGAGCATCCGGTCATCACCAAAATGATCGCGGAGGGCTACACGGGCCGCAAGGGCAAGGGCGGCTTCTACCGCCTGAACCGCGACGGCGGGTCCAAGGTCAAGGAGGCCATCGACCTGTCCAGCGGCGCCTACCGCCGCTCGGACAAGCCGAAGCTGGAGAGCGTGTCCGCCGCGGGGCGCGATCTGCGGGCTCTGGCGGACTTCCCCGACAAGACCGGGCAATACGCCCGCCGGGTGCTGGCCCACACGCTGTCCTACGCGGCGTCGCTGGTGCCGGAGATCGCCGACAGCATCGTCGCGGTCGATGAGGGGATGCGGCTCGGCTACAACTGGAAGCAGGGACCGTTCGAGCTGATCGACCGGCTGGGCACCGCCTGGTTCGCCGACCTCTGCCGCAGCGAGGGCATCCCCGTCCCGCCGCTGGTCGAGCAGGCCGCCGGGCGGCCCTTCTACCGGGTGGAGGACGGCAAGCTCCAGCACCTGACCACCGCCGGCCTCTACGACACGGTGGTGCGTCCCGACGGCGTTCTGCTGCTGTCCGACATCAAGCGGGCGTCGAAGCCGGTGTGGAAGAACGGCTCGGCCAGCCTGTGGGACATCGGCGACGGCGTTCTGTGCGTCGAGTTCACCAGCAAGATGAACGCGCTGGACGGCGACATCATGGCCGCCTACGGCAAGGCGATGAAGCTGATCGGCGATGGAAAGGGTGACTGGAAGGCTCTGGTCATCCACAACGAGTCCGACAACTTCTCGGTCGGCGCCAATCTCGGCCTCGCCCTGTTCGCCCTGAACGTCGGGCTGTGGCCGCAGATCGAGGAGCTGGTGGAGGGCGGGCAGCGCGCCTACCGCGCCCTGAAATACGCCCCCTTCCCGGTGGTGTCGGCGCCCAGCGGCATGGCGCTCGGCGGCGGCTGCGAGATCCTGCTGCATTCCGACCATGTGCAGGCCCACGCCGAGACCTACATGGGGCTGGTCGAGGTCGGCGTCGGGCTGATCCCCGGCTGGGGCGGCTGCACGGAGATGCTGGCCCGTCACGCCGCCAACCCCCGCACGCCGAAGGGGCCGATGCCGCCGATCGCCGGGGCCTTCGAGACCATCAGCCTCGCCAAGGTCGCCAGGTCGGCGGCGGAGGCCAAGGACCTGCTGTACCTGCGCGCGAGCGACGGCATCACCATGAACCGCGACCGCCTGCTGGCCGACGCCAAGGCCAAGGCGCTGGAACTGGCCGCGAACTACACCCCGCCCGAGAAGGTCACCTACACGCTGCCCGGCCCCAACGGGCGTGCCGCGCTGGAGCTGTTCCTCGAAGGCTTCGCGCTGCAGGGCAAGGCGACGCCGCACGACATGGTCGTCTGCGGCAAGCTGGCCGGCATCCTGACCGGCGGCCCGAAGGCCGACGTCACCCAGCCGGTGACCGAGGACCAGATGCTGGCGCTGGAGCGCAAGGCCTTCATGGAGCTGGTGCGCACCGAAGGCACCATCGACCGGGTGGAGCACATGCTGACCACCGGCAAGCCGCTGCGGAACTGAGGGGGGAGGACTGAGCAATGCCGATCTACAAGGCTCCGCTGGAGGATGTCCGCTTCGTCCTCGACGAGATCGTCGGGGCGGGCAAGCTGGCCGAACTGCCGGGTTACGAGGACGCCACCCCCGACCTGATCGCCCAGGTCCTGGAGGAGGGCGCCAAGCTGTGCGAGGAGGTGCTGTTCCCGCTGAACCAGTCCGGCGACGGCGAGGGCTGCAGCTTCGAGAACGGCGTCGTGCGCACGCCCAAGGGCTTCAAGGAGGCCTACGGCACCTACATCGAGGCTGGCTGGCAGGGTCTGTCCTGCGACCCGGCCTATGGCGGGCAGGGGCTGCCCAAGCTGGTCAACACCATGCTGGAGGAGTTCATCTGCTCCGCCAACCTCAGCTTCGGCATGTATCCCGGCCTGTCGCTGGGCGCTTACAACGCGCTGGCCACCTACGGCTCCGAGGAGCTGAAGCAGCGCTTCCTCGGCCGTCTGGTCGACGGCACCTGGGCGGGCACCATGTGCCTGACCGAGCCGCATTGCGGCACCGACCTCGGGCTGATCCGCACCAAGGCGGTCCCGCAGGAGGACGGCAGCCACAGGATCACCGGCACGAAGATCTTCATCTCCGCCGGCGAGCATGACCTGACCGAGAACATCCTGCACCTCGTGCTGGCGCGCCTGCCCGACGCGCCGGCCGGAACGCGCGGCATCAGCCTGTTCCTGGTGCCGAAGTTCCTGCCCAACGAGGACGGCGGCGTCGGCCCGCGCAACGGCGTTGCCTGCGGCTCCATCGAGCACAAGATGGGCATCAAGGCGTCGGCGACCTGCGTCATGAACTTCGAGGACGCCACCGGCTGGCTGGTCGGCGAGCCGCACAAGGGCATGCGGGCGATGTTCGTGATGATGAACGCGGCCCGCCTCGCCGTCGGCATCCAGGGGCTGGGGGTCGCCGAGGTCAGCTACCAGAACGCGGTGGCCTACGCCAGGGAACGGCTCCAGGGCCGCTCGCTGAAGGGCACGGCGCACCCCGACAAGCCGGCCGACCCGATCATCGTCCATCCCGACGTGCGGCGGAACCTGCTGACCGCCCGCGCCTACACCGAGGGCGCCCGCGCGCTCGGCGCGCTGGTCGGCTACAAGCTGGACGTGGCGGAGAAGCACGCCGACGACAAGACGCGCAAGGAGGCGGACGAGTTCGTCCAGCTGATGACGCCGATCGTCAAGGCGCTGTTCACCGACATCGGATTCGAGTCGGCCAACATCGCCGTGCAGGTGCATGGCGGGCACGGCTTCATCTGGGAAACCGGCGTGGAGCAGTATGTCCGCGACGCCCGGATCTGCCAGATCTACGAAGGCACCAACGGCATCCAGGCGCTGGACCTCGTGGGGCGCAAGCTGCCGCAGGACATGGGCCGGCTGCTGCGCCGCTTCTTCCACCCGGTCGGCGCCGAGATCGAGGCCGACATGGAAAATGAGGAGCTGGGCGAGTTCGTCCTTCCGCTCGCCAAGGCCTTCGCCAAGCTGCAGCAGGCGACCGCCATCATCGCGCAGAAGGGACTGAAGGACCCGGAGGAGGCCGGGGCCGCAGCGACCGACTATCTGCGGCTGTTCGGTCTGGTGGCGCTCGGCTGGATGTGGCTGAGGATGGTCAAGGCCGCGCGGGCCAGATTGGCGGCGGGGGAGGGCAACGCGACCTTCCTCGAGGCCAAGATCAGGACCGCCCGCTTCTACACGGCGAAACTGCTTCCGCAGACCAACGCCCTGTTCATCACCATCATGGCCGGGTCCGGACCCCTCATGGAGATGGAGGAGACCGCCTTCTGAGGATCAGCCTTACGGGGTCTATGTCTTTGGGCCGGGATCGGTGTAAGCTGCATCGGTTCCGGCTTTTTCGCCTTCAGAGATGCGAAAGATAGAAAGTACGAAAAGGGCGGTCCTTTATCATGAGCAAGCCAGTGGCTTGATACATTCGTGCTCACTTTCGTCATGGGCGGCCGATGAGCGAAATGGATATTGCTGTAGCGCGGCAATGCCATTGCTCAGAGCCTTCAATGAGACAAAGGTTAAATTCGGGTTGTCCGACCCCACCGAATCGTGGTACATCTGATATGACATTACCCTGCATAAGGACTTTCTATTCCTTTTGGAATTGGGTCATATGATGCTTGAAAATGACCCGCATTTTTTCCGAAACTGAGGGTCGGAACACTGGCCTTGTGTCAGGGCTGTACGTTCGGATCATTGAAAGCACTGAGTACGGGGGCACCACCAGATGAAAATCCTGATCGGAGACGACCATGTGCTTTTCCGGGAGGGATTGCGCAGGCTGCTGGAGCAGCTGAAGGAGGGTGCCAGCTTTGAGGAAGCCAGCAACTTTGATGAGCTTCTGGAAAAGGCTGGCAAGGGCGAGACCTACGACCTCGTCCTGACCGATCTGCGCATGCCCGGTTGGCCCGGCTTCTCCGGCATCCAAGACCTGCGGGGAAAGCAGCCCGACTCCAAGGTCGTCGTTGTCTCGGCGTCCGAAGCGCATCACGACGTGCGTGACGCGCTGGAGCACGGCGCCGCAGGCTACATCCCGAAATCGTCCAGCGTGAAGATCATGCTGAGCGCGCTGGACCTCATCTTCTCGGGCGGCGTCTATGTGCCGCCGACCGTGCTGCGCGAATCTGGGGAAACCGAGGTGCGTGTCGGCGCCATCCCGCCCAGCGACCCGCAGCTCGACCACCTGCTGACCCAGCGTCAGCGCGAGGTTCTGGACCGCCTGCGCGAAGGCAAGTCCAACAAGCAGATCGCCCATGAGCTGGGCCTGTCCGAAGGCACGGTGAAGATTCACATGACGGCGATCTTCAAGTCGCTGGGCGTGCGCAACCGCACCCAGGCCGCCATGGCCTTCCCGCAGTCGCACTCCGCCTGAACGTCCTGTCCTGCCTTATGAGAACGCCCGCGGTAATCGCCGCGGGCGTTTTCGTTTTTGGGCCTTTTCGTCTTTGGGGTCGCGGGTGCCGCTCAGCCCATGCCGGCGACGTAGCCGCGCAGGGACTCGACCTCCAGTTCCGCGTCGTCCAGCCGCGCCTTGACGATGTCGCCGATGCTGACCAGCCCGACGAGTTCGCCGTCCTCCAGAATCGGCAGATGGCGGATGCGGCGCTCCGTCATGACGCCCATGATCTGCGACACCGTGTCGGCCGGGCTTCCGGTGACGAGGTCGCGGGTCATCAAATCGCCGACCGGCCGCTCCAGGGCGGCGGCGCCATCCGCAGCCACGGCGCGGACGATGTCGCGTTCCGACAGGATTCCGGCGGGGCGGCCATCCTCCCGCATCACCAGGACGGCGCCGATTTTGTGGTGGGCGAGCTGGCGGGCGACCGCGTCGATCCGGTCGTCCGGATTGGCGGTGATGATTCCCGTGCCCTTCCTTTTCAAGACGGCGGCAATGTGCATGGTTGTGCTTCCTCCCGCGCGGATTCACGAAAGGGAATGCTCACCCACTGTCGCTTCTCTAGGAAGTCGCAAAAAGGAACAGGCCGGATACCCCTTTCGGAGTAGCCGGCCTGAAACACCCGGTCTCGCAGGGCCTCCCGTGGGGGGGCCCGGAAGTGCCGATTAGAAGCGGTAGCCGATGCCCAGGCCGACCAGCCACGGGTCGATCTTGACGTCCGAACGGACGGTGGTGCCCAGGTTGGTCTGCGCCGTGACGTCGGTCTTCAGGAAGATCTTCTTCACGTCGAGGTTCAGCGACCAGTTGCCGGTCAGGGCGACGTCCACACCGGCCTGCAGCGCCCAGCCGAAGCGGTTCTCATAGTCGGTGTCGACGATGCGCAGGCCGATGCCGTTCGCCTTGTTGGCGGCGTCCTCGCGGTAGAACAGGGTGTAGTTCACGCCGGCGCCGACATACGGGCTGACGCGCTCCTTCGGGAAGAAGTGGTACTGCGCCGTCAGGGTCGGCGGCAGCAGCGACACCTTGCCCACGTCCACGGAGCCGCCGAGGCCCGGCAGGATCGAGCCCTTCACGGTGTGGCGGCTGGTGCCGGCGATCAGCTCCAGGGCGATGTTGTCCGTGACGAAGTAGGAGAAGTCGAGTTCCGGGATGTAGTCGTTGTTGATCCGCGGCTCGCCGATGTTGGTGGCGCCCTGGTGGATCAGGTCGCCCGACTCCTGCGGGATCACGGCCAGGGCGCGCGCGCGCACCAGGATGTCACCGGCGGACTTGCCCTTGAAATCCTGGGCCAGCGACGGGGAGGAAACGGCGGCAAGAGCCGTGGTCGCCAGCAGGGCGGCGGCGGCGCGCTTCAGGAAAGTCATGGGATTGGCTCCAGGGCAGAATTAGCTGATGTCGTTTTTTTGGCTTAATGCCTGGAGATGTATTACCAGAGTTTTTGTGGGGTTGCTACGCCGCCTCAACCAAAACGTCATAGTGAGGCGGCTTTGCAACAGCGACGAGTTGTCGCATAGACTGAAACTCTTACCGCGCTGGGACCGGGGAGGGTTGTGGGGACTGTGAAGGGACTTGCGCCAGGCAGTTCTGTACGATCGCGTAGCATTGACCGAGTCGGCTGCCGCCGCTGGACGACCCGCCATAGACGATGCGCTCGACCACGCCGTTGTGCAGGGTGAAGGTCGCCTCGCAATCGACGCTGGTCACGTCCGAGCCGTAGCCGCCCCAGCCGCCGTAGGGATAGCCCCAATAGCCGCCGTACCCGCCCCAAGCCGGATAGGAGATCAGACGGTTGCTGCGATAGGTGAAGAACTCGCGGTCCCCTGCGGCGGCCTGCCGTTCCGGAACCCCGGCGCAGGACAGCAGCGTCTGCTTCGGCATGCCGACCAGCGCGTTCTGCGCGACCATCGCCTGGTCGGCGGCCGGGTTGGCGCAGCCGGCCAGAACACCGCCGACCAGAACGCCGCCGGCCAGAAGAACCGCACCGAAACCAATCCTCGTCGTTCCGCCCATCGCCGTGCCTCCCGTCAGGGGCGCCGCAGCCGGGCCGGCGCCAGATCCTCCACCCGCACGCCGAGCGCCGCAACCTCTGGCGGCAGGCCGCCGCCGGTCGCCAGCGCCGCGGCGGTGCGGCCCATCGCCGGCGCCGTCTGGATTCCGTAGCCGCCTTGGCCGGCCAGCCAGAAGAAGCCGTCCATGGACCCGTCGTAACCCACCACCATCACCTTGTCGGCGACGAAGCTGCGCAGGCCCGCCCATTTGTGCGTGATACGTCGAACGGAGAAGCGCACCGCCTGTTCCATGCGGTCGATGGCGACGGCGATGTCCATCTCCTCCGGTTGCACGTCGCAGGGCTCGACCGGCGTCTCGTCGGCGGGGGAGAGCAGCAGCCGGCCCGATTCCGGCTTCATGTAGAACTGCTCGTCCACATCGATGGTCATGGGCCAGCCGGCGAGCCCCGCCGCGTCGGCCGGATCGGTGAACACCGGATCGAAGGTGATGGCGGTGCGCCGTTTCGGCACCAGCCCGACGGGGCGCACGCCGGCCATGCCCGCCAGACCGTCGGCCCAGGCGCCCGCCGCGTTGACCAGGACCGGCGCGGCGAACGCGCCCGCCGGGGTGGTGGCGATCCACAGCCCGTCGCGACGCTCCAGCGCGGTCACCCCGGCGTCGGTGACCAGCCGGCCGCCGCGCGCCTTCAGCCCGCGCAGGTAGCCGCCGTGGATGGCGTGGACGTCCATGTCCATGGCCTCCGGCTCCCACACCGCGCCGTCCACGTAGTCGGGGTTCAGGAAGGGCGCGCGGGCGAGCGTCTGGGCGCGGTCGAGGCGTTCGACGGTCGGGGTCAGCCGCCGCCCCTCGGCGAAGTCGCGGTCGAGCGCAGCGGTCTGGTCGGCGCGCCCGATCAACAGGACGCCGCGCGGGGTCAGAAGCGGGTGCTCCGAAAAGCCCTCCGGCGGGTTGGTGTAGAAATCCCAGCTCGCCACCGTCAGCGCGCGGACGACCGGATGCCCGTAGGTCTGGGTGTAGAGCGCCGCCGAACGGCCGGTGGAGTGGTAGCCGGGCTGGCTCTCGCGCTCCAGCACGATGACGCTGCCGTGCGCCGCCAGCTCATAGGCCGCCGAGGCGCCGGCCATGCCGCCGCCGACGATCAGGAAATCCACCCGTTCCACGTCCATTCTCCCTTGTCGGTGCCTGTGCCGGCCCGATTGTCCGACGCGCATCTTAGGCGTTGGGAAAAGCCGAATGAAGTCGTGAAAGCGGCATGGCTGGCGCAACGGAGCCCGTCAGGCCGCCCCGCGCAACTCCTCGGCCTTCTGCAGGTCCACGCTGACCAGCTGCGACACGCCGCGCTCGACCATGGTCACGCCGAACAGCCGGTCCACGCGCGCCATGGTCAGACGGTGGTGGGTGATGATGAGGAAGCGGGTGTTGCCCTCCCGCGCGATGTCCTCAACCAGGTCACAGAAGCGGCCGACATTGGCCTCGTCGAGCGGCGCGTCCACCTCGTCCAGCACGCAGATCGGCGCGGGGTTGGAGCGGAAGACGGCGAACAGAAGCGACAGCGCGGTCAGGGCCTGCTCGCCGCCGGACAGCAGCGACAGCACCTGAAGCTTCTTGCCGGGCGGGCTGGCGTAGATCTCCAGCCCGGCCTGCAGCGGGTCCTCGGCGTTGACCAGCTCCAGATGCGCCTTGCCGCCGCCGAACAGCCGGGTGAACAGCTCCTGGAAGTTGCGGTTCACCGTGTCGAAGGACGCCACCAGACGCTCCCGCGCCTCGCGGTTCAGGCTGGCGATGCCCTGGCGCAGGCGGGCGATGGCGCTGACCAGATCCTCGCGCTCGGTCTGCAGCGTGCCGATCTGCGTCTCCAGCTCCGCCGCCTCGATCTCGGCGCGCAGGTTGACCGGCCCCATGTTCTCCCGTTCGCGGGTCAGCTTGTCGAGGCGGGATTCCACGACCGCCACGTCGGGCATCGGCTCGTCGGGAGGCAGATCGGCGGTGGCGCGGGTCTGCTCGGGGCGGCAGTTCAGCCGCTCGGCGATGCGCTCTGTCAGGGTCTGGCCGTTCTGCAGCGCGGTGGAGACGGCGGCCTCGGCGTGGGCGCGGGCCTCGCGGGCGTCGGCCAGCCCGGATTCGGCCTGCTTCAGAAGCTTCTCGGTCTCGGCCAGCCGGTTCTCGGCTTCGGCCAGGGCATCGGCGGCGCGCTTGCGGGCGCGCTCGGCCTCGCTGATCCGGCCGAGCAGGGCCTGCCGGTCGGCCTCTATCGCCGCCGGGCGGCTTTGCAGCTGGGCGAGGTCGGTCTCGGCGGCGGCGGCGCGCTCCTTCAGTTCGGCCACGCGCCCGCCCGCCCCGGCGGAGCGGGTGCCCCAGGAGGCGACGTCCTGCTGGATGGCGGCCAAGCGCTGGCGGCGGGACTGCGCCTCGCGGGTCAGGCGGTCCAGCGCGTTCTGTTTCTCGGCGAGGACGGCGCGGTGCTCGGCCAGGGTGGCGCGGCGGTCGTTGACGGCGTCGCGGCCTTCGCGCGGGTCGGGCAGGGCGTCCAGCAACTCCCGCGCCTCCTCCAGGGCGGCCTCGGCCTCCTGCCGGTCGGTGTCCAGCCGCGCGATGCCATCGACCAGCGCCGCCAGCTTCGAGGCGGCGGCGTCGGCCTCGCGGGCCAGCTTGGCGTGGCGGTCGCGGGCGGCGGTCACCCCGGCGAAGGCCTCGCGCACCGCGTCGCGGGCGCGGCGGTCGGCCTGGGCGGCCTCCTCGACGGCGCGCTTCGCCTCCTCCAGGGCGTCGCGGGCGACCTCCAGCCGCTCGTCGGCGAGGTCCAGCTCGCTGCGCAGCTCGTTCAGGCGGTTGCGCTGCTTCAGGCGGACGGCGGCGGCGGTCGGCGCGCCGGCCTGCACGGTCAGCCCGTCCCAGCGCCACGCCCCGCCGTCGCGGCTGACCAGGGTCTGGCCGGGCGCGAGACCAGCGGCCAGGGCGGCACCCGCCGCGTCGTCGGCGACCACGCCAATGTGCGACAGGGCGCGGGCGGCGGCCTGCGGTCCCTGGACGCGGTCGGCCAGCGGCTCGGCCCCGGCGGGCAGGGGGGCGGCGTCGGTGTAGGGCGGCAGGGGACGCCAGTGGACCGGGGCGGCCTCGTCCAGCGGGGCGGTCAGCGCGTCGCCCAGCGCCGCCGCCAGGGCGCCCTCGTAGCCGGGGGCGACGGTCACCGCGTCGACCAGGGGCGGAAACAGGTCGCCCGCCCCGGCGGACAACAGCTCGGCCAGCGCCTTCTCTTCCGCCTTCAGCTTGGCGCGGGCGGATTCGGCGGTTTGCAGAGCCTCGCGGGCACGGGCCTGGGCGGGTTCGGTGTCGGTCTTGGCGCGCTCGGCGCGTTCGGCGGCCTCGCGGGCGTCCTCCAGCCGCTGTTCGGCCAGCTCGACGGCCAGTTCGGACTCGGCCACGTCGGCGCGGGCGGCGCTCTCGCGCTCCAGCGCGTCGCGCTGGGCCTGCTGCTCGGCGAGGCGCCTGGCGAGCCCGGAGGCCCGCGTTTCGAAATCAGCGACCTGACGCTGGGTGGCGGCGCGGCGGGCCTCGTCGGCGGCGGTCTGCTCGGTCAGGCGGGTCAGCTCGCGGTCGAGCGCCTCCACTGCCTCCCGAGCGTCGGCCAGCGCCTCGCGCGCAGCCTCCTCCAGCATCTCCTCATCGGCCTGGGCTTCCAGCAGGCGGTCGCGCTCGGCCTCCAGCCGGGCCAGGGCGTCCCCGGCGTCGGCGGCCAGAGCCTCCTCGCGGCCGAGGTCGCCGGCGATCTGCTGCAGGCGGGAGAGCAGGGCGCGCTGCTGTTCAGCCACCCGCTTCTCCTCGGCGTCGAGCTGTTCCTTGGCGATGACCAACCGTTGCAGGCCGGCAGCCGCAGCCGCTTCCGCCTGACGCTTTTCCGGCAACCCGGCGGCGTCATCGGTGCGGCGGGTGGTCAACTGGGTGACCGCCAGCATCAGCTCCCGCACCGCGCCCTCGGCCTTGGCGAAGGCGCCGCGGGCGCGCGCCAGCTCGCCTTCATGGGCGATCCAGCGCAGGTGCCAGAGCACCGCCTCCGCCTTGCGGATCTGTTCGGAGAGGTTGCGGTAGCGGGCGGCCTGCCGGGCCTGCTTCTTCAGGCTCTGAAGCTGGGTGTCCATGGCCCCGATCACGTCGTCGAGGCGCATGAGGTTGGCTTCGGCCGCCTTCAGCCGCAGCTCCGCCTCGTGCCGGCGGGAGTGCAGGCCGGTGATGCCAGCCGCCTCCTCCAGCAGCATGCGGCGGTCCTGCGGCTTGGCGTTGATGATCTGGCCGACCTTGCCTTGGCTGACCAGCGCCGGGGAGGCGGCGCCCGAGGCGTTGTCGGCGAAGAGGAGCTGGACGTCGCGGGCGCGGACCAGCTTTCCGTTGATGCGGTAGTCGGAGCCGTTGCCGCGCTCGATCCGCCGCGTCACCTCCAGCTCGTCGTGCTCGTTGAAGCCGGCGGGGGCGGTGCGCGAGCGGTTGTCGATGAGGAGGGCGACCTCGCCCAGGTTGCGCGCCGGACGATTGGCCGTGCCGCCGAAGATGACGTCGTCCATATCGTCGCCGCGCATCCGCTTGGCGGAGGTTTCCCCCATCACCCAGCGCAGCGCCTCCACCAGGTTCGACTTGCCGCAGCCGTTGGGGCCGACGATGCCGGTCATGCCCGGCTCGATCACCAGATCGGTGGCGTCGACGAACGACTTGAAGCCGGACAGGCGGAGGCGCGTGAAGTGCACGGGATCGAAGCCTTCTGCCCGGTCCTTACTTCACCAGCTTGTCGATGGCGGCGGCGAAGGTCTCGAAGGACTGCGCGCCGCTGATGGTGGCCGCGCCCTCGTTCAGGACGAAGGTCGGGGTGGCCTCCACCTTGTACTTGTCCTGGCCGACCAGACGGCTCTGCAGAATGCCGTCGGCCAGCGCCTGGTTGGCCATGCAGGCGTTGATCACCTGCTCGCTCATGCCGGCGAGCTTGCCGTACTGGGCCAGCGCCTTGACCGGGTCGGCGGCGCGGCTCCACTGGCCCTGGCTCTTGAACAGCACGTCGAGCAGCGGGTAGTAGCGCTCCGCCGGGGCGCAGCGGGCCAGCATGGAGGCGCGCAGCGCCGCCTGATCGAACGGGAAGTCGCGGAAGATCAGCTTCGCCTTGCCGGTGTCGATGTAGGCTTCCTTGATCTTCGGCAGCGTCTCGGTGTGGAAGGCGGCGCAATGCGGGCAGGTCATCGACGAATAGTCGAGGATCGTCACCGGCGCGTTGGGGTTGCCGAGCACGCGGTCCGCCAGCAGGTCGGCGGTCGAAGCGGCGGGAGCTTGCGCCATTTGCACGGGCGCCGTCTGCACCGGCAGAGTCTGCCCGTTCGACGGCCGGGAGCCGGCAACGGCGAGCCCGATGATCAGCGTCATGCCGACCGCGATCAGAGCAACGATGCCCAAAAGGTTGCGGTTCACTTTGGCCTCATCCCTACCAGATGTTGATGGTATAATCGAAACTCCCCTTTTGCGGCAAGAGTATGGCCCAGCCCGCGCCGGTCCCCGCCGCAAGGGGGTCGCGTTATGGTCAGCGGCGGCGCGGCGCCGGGCGCGGGCGGGCCAGCAGCGACCGCCCGAAACGCTCCAGCGTGGCCCGCAACTCCTCGTCCTCCACGGTGGCGGTGGTGGTCATCACCGACAGTTCCTCGTCCATGGTCAGGTCGCGCGGGCGCACCGCCGGCTTCTGGATGGTCAGTGGGGCGGCGTGGATCAGCTTGATCTTCGCCACCGCGCGGTAGCCGAAGAAGCCGTTGATCCGCTCGATGATCTGCGGCTCCAGATGCTGAAGTTCCAGCGCGATGGCGCCCATGGCGCGGATGTGCAGGACGGCGTCCTCGCGCTTGCCGCGCGGGAAGCTCAGCTTGTCGGGGGCGGTGCGCAGGCTCAGCTGGTGGCCGACGATGGACGGCCAGTCGTTGATGAGCGAGCCGAAGGCCAGCCCGCGCTTGCCCAGCGCCTTGCCGGCCACCTCGGGGACGGTCTGGCCGATTCGCCGCGGTCCGTTCATGTCAAGGCTTCCTGGTGGGGGCTTCCTGGTGATGGTCCGCGCACCCTAGCGCAAGCGGGCGGGGCTCCGCCAGCGCCCCCGCGGGTGTCCCTTTATCGGCGGCCCTTTATCGGTGGCCCTTTATCGGCATCTGGGTTCGCCCTATGTCTTGCCGCCATGACGACGCCTCCCCACACCGCCTCCAGGCACGCCCCCAGGGACGCCGCCCCACGGCTGCTCTCCTGGTACGATCACAACCGCCGTGACCTGCCCTGGCGCGCCAAGCCGGGGGAGGTCGCCGACCCCTACCGGGTCTGGCTGTCGGAGATCATGCTGCAGCAGACCACGGTGCCCGCCGCGGCGCCCTACTTCCGCGCCTTCACCGAGCGCTGGCCGACGGTGCGCGACCTCGCGGCGGCGCCGCTGGACGAGGTGCTGGTGGCCTGGGCCGGGCTCGGCTACTACGCGCGGGCGCGCAACCTGCACAAATGCGCGCAGGTGGTGGCGGTGGAGCGGGCGGGGCGCTTCCCCGACAAGGAGGCGGCCCTGCTGGAGTTGCCGGGCATCGGCGCCTACACCGCGGCGGCGATCACCGCCATTGCCTTCGGGCACAAGGCGACGGTGGTGGACGGCAACGTGGAGCGTGTGGTTTCCCGGGTCTTCGCGGTGGAGGAACCGCTGCCCGGCGCGAAGCCCAAGCTGCGCGCGCTGGCCGCCCTCCTGACGCCGGACGAGCGGCCCGGCGACTACGCCCAGGCCATGATGGATCTCGGCGCCACGGTGTGCACGCCGCGCAAGCCCAAATGCATGCTCTGCCCCTGGTCGGACTGGTGCGCCGCCCGCGCCGCCGGCATCCAGGAGCAACTTCCCCGCAAGGCCGCCAAGGCGGACAAGCCGACCCGGCGCGGCGTCGCCTTCTGGCTGCTGAACCCGGAGGGGGCCGTGCTGCTGCGCCGCCGGGCGGAGGAGGGGCTGCTGGGCGGCATGACCGAGGTGCCCTCCACCCCCTGGGCCGGCCACGCGCCGACCGATGCGGACATCGCGGCGGCGGCGCCGCTGGATCGGCCCTGGCGCCGCCTGCCGGGCGTGGTCCGCCATACTTTCAGCCATTTTCACCTCGACCTTGAGGTCGTCGCGGCCCAGGCCGGCGACGGATGGCGGATGGCCGAAGGGCTGTGGGTTCCGGTGGACCGGCTGGGCGGGCAGGCCCTTCCCTCCGTCATGATGAAGGTGGTGCGTCACGCCCTGGCTCACGCTTAAGCGGGTCGCACGCGCAAACGGATGGTGGACGGAGCGAGATGAGGCGGCGGACGATCCTGGCCCTGCCGGCCTTCCTGGCCGGCGCGTGGCTTGCCGGACCCCTGCGGGCGGAGGCGCCCCAACGGCCGGAACCCAAGGCGAAGAAGGCCCCGGCGCCCACCGGGCGTCGCGTCGCCCTGGAACTGGTTCTGGCGGTGGACGGGTCGGCGTCCATCACCGATGGCGACCTGGAGTTCCAGCTGCAGGGCCACGCCGCGGCCTTCCGCGATCCGGACGTCCGCGACGCGCTGACCGCGGGTGGAGCCGCGGCGACCCTGGTGGTCTTCTCCGGCCCGCACAGCCTGCGCGTCCTGGTGCCCTGGGCTCCACTGACCAGCGCGGAGGAGGTCGCCGCTTTCGCGGACCGGATCGACAAGGCGCCGCGCGGCTTCCAGGGCGATTCCACGGCGCTGGGCAGCGCCATCGAGGAGTCGGCGAAGCTGTTCGCCGGAAGCGGCTTCGACGCCGCGCGCAAGGTGATCGACATCGTGTCGAACGGCTTCTCCAACAGCGGCCCGGACCCCGCGGTCGTTCGCGACCGCGTCGAGCGGCAGGGGATCACCATCAACGCCCTGGCCATCCTCGACGAGTTTCCCTGGTTGGAGGAGTATTACCAGGAGAATGTCGTCGGCGGCATGAATTGCTTCGTGAAGACGGCAATGGACCGTGGCAGTTTCGTCAAAGCGCTCCGACAGAAACTCATCCAGGAGATCGCCGATCGTTCAATGTCGGGCTCGATTATCACTGCGGCTAATTTTTAAGTCCCAGCGCCCAGCCGTCCTGAATCTTGGAAAATCGTCTGGTGGAGCGACGCCAGATCGGGCTAACTTACCTTTGCATGCAAGGGCGAGAGGTGAGGCTTCTCTCCAAGTGTTCTCGGGCGGCCCTGCATCCTGAATCGTGCTTTGGAACGGTGGGATGGACAATCGGAAGTCGGCGGGGGTGGGCGACATCGCGGTCGCGGACATCGTGGCGGCAGCCGGCGTTGCGGTCGCCAGGCAAGACCTCGCCCAGGGCGCGCTTCCGCCCGCCGACCGCTCATCGGCTTCCGTTCGTCCACCGGCGGCCGCCCGCCGCAGGTGGACGCCGGGTCTGCAGGGCGTGGCGACGACACTGGCCATCGTCGTCCTCCTGGCGCTGGGGGCGCTGACCGCAGCGGTCGGGTCGGCCTTTCTCGGCATCATCGGGATCGCCGGTGAGGCGCGGACCACCAGCCTGCCGCTCCTCGACGCCCGGCATCAGGGTGCCCTGGCCGCCGCGCAATTGAGCCGGCTGGCCGAGGTCGTTCTCAACAGCGGCGACCGCGCCCGCCGCGTCGCCGCCCTGGAAGAGGCGGAGGCGCTGACCGCCCGGTTCACCCGGATGCCGGACATCGGCGCCCAGGACGGGTTCGAGCGCGCGTTGAACGCCTTGCGGCACGACATCCACCACGCCGACCTGCTCGACGCGCTGTCCGTCAGCATCCGCGAGCAACTGTCCGGGGTAGACGACGCGCTGGCCGGCGCCACCGCGCTGCTTGCGGAGCCGGACAAGGCGGTTCAGGACTACGCTTTCCTCAGCAACCTGTTCCATCTGCGCCGGCTCTACGGGCAGGCCACGGCCAGCGAAACGGCGGAGCAGCTCGCGCTGGTGGACGGCGAGATCGTCGGGCTGCTGCGCAACCAGCAGGCCCTGCTGGGCACCCTGTCCAGCATGAGGACCGGACCGGCGGCTCAGCCCAACCGGCTCGCCCTTCTTCTGGACCGGTTCACGGCGGCGCACGCGGTGATCGACCTGCAGCGCGGGCGCCTGTCCGTGCCGGTCCGGGGTCCGCAGGACGGCGATCCCGCCTATCGACAGTTGAAAACGCTGGCCGAGGGCCTCTCCGGCGACGCCGCCGCGTCCGGCCGGAGGATGACGGACCGCATCGCCGCGGACGGCTGGCGCGGCTTATGGATCGGGTTGGCCGGGCTCGCCGCGGTCATCCTGCTGTTGGCAACCGTCACGGCGCTGCTGCGCCGCCATGTGGTGGCTCCGCTGCTGCGGCTCGGCGACGCGCTGCACGCCTTGCCGGAGAACCCGCAGGCTGCGGCCCCGCCGCCCGCCGCGCTGCGGGAGTTCAAGCGCATCGGCGCGGCGTTGGGGCGTCTTGCCGGTTTGATCGCCACGCTGCGCCGCCAGACCGCGGCCTTGCAGGCGAGCGAGGGACGGCTGAACGCCCTTCTGCAGTCCTCGCCGTTTCCCATCGTCATCGCGCGCAGCGGTGACGGGCGGATCCTGTTCGCGGACGCCTCCGCCGCGGAGCTTCTGGAGACCACCGTCTCCGCTCTGCTGGAACGCAGGGTGCCGGACTTTCTGGAAGCCGCGGCCGATTGGGAGGGATTCGCCGACGGCGCGTTCCGCCCCGGGCGGCGGCGGGACGTCGAGGCGCGGCTGAGAACCGCGGAGGGCCGTCCCTTTCACGGCGTGTTGTCGGCGATGGCGATGGATCACGGCGGCGAGAACGCGCTGTTCGTGGCTCTTCACGACATCTCCGCGCGCAAATACGCCGAAAAGGCGGTGCTCGCCGCGAAGGAGGAGGCCGAACGCACGCTGCACGACCTCCGGCAGGCCCAGAGGAGCCTCGTCCAGGCGGAGAAGCTGGCGTCGCTGGGGGCGCTGGTTGCCGGGGTGGCCCATGAGATCAGCACCCCTGTGGGAATCGGCGTGACCGCCGCCAGCCATCTGTCGGAGCAGGCGCGGCAGTTCAAGGCCGACATGGCCGGTGGAGCGTTGCGCCGCCGCGAACTGGATGAGTTCGTGGACCGGGTCGACGAGGGCGCTTCCATCATCCTCGGCAATCTGGAGCGGGCCTGCACACTGGTTCAAAGCTTCAAGCAGGTGGCCGTAGACCAGACGTCGGAGGCGCGGCGGCCCTTCGAGCTGCGCGGCTATCTGGACGGCGTGCTGGGCAGCCTCGCCCCGCAGATGAAAGGCGGCGGGCATCGGGTGACGCTGGAGTGTCCGGACGGGCTGATGATGGACAGCTATCCCGGAGCCCTGTCGCAGGTGGTGTCGAATTTGGTCGTCAACGCGCTGCTGCACGCCTTCCGGCCCGGCGTGCCGGGCACCATCGCCGTCGCCGCGCGCGCCGACGGTCCGTCCTCCGCCGGTGCCCCGGGAGTTGTGCTGGAGATCGCCGACGATGGCCGCGGCGTTCCGCCCGACCACATCGAGCGCATCTTCGAGCCCTTCTTCACCACGCGCCGCGCGGAAGGCGGCAGCGGGCTCGGCCTGCACATCGTCCACAACATCGTCACGGGAACGCTCGGCGGGCGCATCGCCGTGGCGTCGCAGCCGGGGGCCGGCTGCCGCTTCACCATCCATCTGCCGCTAACCGCGTCACCGCTGGCGCCGCCCGCCATTGCCGCCGGCCGCGTCGGGATGGAGGATGCGGTGCCCGCCTGACGGGTCAGGCGCGGGCGCGTTCGATCTCGACGCCGACGCTGGCGGCGTCCGGGAACACGTCCAGCTTCTCGACCCGCACCTTGACGCTGGCGATCCGTTCATCGGACAGGCAGCGCTCGGCGATCCGCTCGGCCAGCGTTTCGATCAGGGTGACGTGGCCCTGGCTGACCAGCCCCTTCACCACCGCCGCCATGTCCTCGCCGGTGACTCCGGGCGCGGCGACGTCCAGGTCGAGGCTCAGGCGGATGCGCTGCGGTTTGATCCGCTCGTGGGCATAGACGCCGATCAGCGCATCCATGACCAGATCGCGCACGAAGCAACGGGTGGAGAGCGCCGCCGGGGCCGAGCGGGGCGTCGGAGCGGTGACGGTGGCGAAGAGCTTGTTCATGGCGCACACGCCTATCACGCCGTCCCCGTCCTGCCAAGGCGCGCGGGCGGCGATCGATGAGGGGCTCGGATGCCGAATGCGCGGGAACGGGGCGGCGCTCATGGCCGCCCCGCGCCGGATCCGGCCGTGCAAGGTCAGGCGGAGGCTTCGGAACGGATGCGCTCGCGCAGCACGTCGATGGGCCGCAGGTCGGCGCCGTCCTCATAGTGCCAGAAGGTCCAGCCGTTGCAGGCCGGAAGCCCGGCCATGGCGGCCCCCACCTGATGGATGGAGCCGCGATGGTCGCCGCGCGGGCCGGACCCGATCAGCGTGCCGTCGGCGCGCACGCGGGCGGCCACCCGGCGGCGCTGGTCGAACAGCGTGGTGCCCGGACGCAGCAGGCCGCGCTCCACCACCCAGCCGAACGGGATGCGCGGGGCCGACCGCTTCGGCGGCGTGTCCAGGACGGCGGCGTCGGGCGCCTCCTCCACCGCCGCGATGCGGGCGGTGGCCGCCTTGGCGTAGGTCGCGTCGCGCTCCAGCCCGATCCAGTTGCGGCCCAGCCGCTTGGCCACGGCGCCCGTGGTGCCGGTACCGAAGAAGGGGTCCAGCACCGTGTCGCCGGGGCGGGAGGAGGAGAGGATGACGCGGTAGAGAAGCGATTCCGGCTTCTGCGTCGGATGGGCCTTGCGGCCCTCCTCGTCGCGCAGGCGCTCCGCGCCGTTGCAGATCGGCAGCAGCCAGTCGCTGCGCATCTGCAGGTCGTCGTTCAGCGCCTTCATGGCGTCGTAGTTGAAGCGGTAGCGGGCGTCCTTCTCGCGCGAGGCCCAGATCATGGTCTCATGCGCGTTGGCAAAGCGCGTGCCGCGGAAGTTCGGCATCGGGTTGGTCTTGCGCCACACGATGTCGTTCAGAATCCAGAAGCCCAGATTCTGCAGCGTGGCGCCGACACGGAAGATGTTGTGGTAGCTGCCGATCACCCACAACGATCCCTCGGGCTTCAGGATGCGTCGGGCCGCGGCGAGCCAGTCCCGCGTGAAGCGGTCGTAGGTCTCGAAATCCTCGAACTTGTCCCAGTCCTCTTCCACTCCGTCAACACGCGAGTGGTTCGGGCGCAAGAGTTCGCCCCCCAGCTGGAGGTTATAAGGCGGATCGGCAAAGACAAGGTCCACCGATTCAGCCGGCATTTCATTCATGAGGGCGATGCAATCGCCCACGAGAATTTTGTTCAGGGGGAGCATTGACGAAACCAAAACAGCGAATCAGTCGTTGGGACAATGATTCGCCGCCGAGTCGCCGTCAACTGATTTCTTGCGCCGGAATCGCGGCGCTCAGCCGGCCCGTTCGATTTGGGCGCGGACTGGTGCAAAAGTGACTCGGTGATGGGGAGTCACGCCATGGCGGCGCAGCGCCTCCAGATGCTCCGGCGTCGGGTAGCCGGCGTTGCGGTCCCAGCCATATTCCGGGTGAATCTCGGCCAGCCGCATCATCTCGCGATCGCGCGCCACCTTGGCGACGATGGACGCCGCGGCGATCGACTGGCTGCGCCCGTCGCCCTTGACGATGGCCTCCATCAGGCAGGACAGGGCGGGCTTGAACTTGCCGTCGATCAGCGCGACGGCGGGCGGCTCGCCGGGCAGCGCCTCGTAGGCGCGCTTCATGGCCAGCAGCGTGGCCTTGTGGATGTTGAGCGCGTCGATCTCCGCCGCGGTCGCCTCGGCCAGGGCGACGGCCAGGGCGTGGGCGCGGATTTCCGGCTCCAGCGCCTCGCGGGCGCGCAGGCTCAGCGCTTTGCTGTCGTTGATGGCGCTGGCCAGCGCGTCGGGCAGGCCGCCCGCCGGAAGCACCACGGCGGCGGTGACCACCGGTCCGGCGAGCGGGCCGCGTCCCACCTCGTCGATGCCGCAGACCAGCCGCCCCTGGCCCAGCGCGATCTCGAAGGACAGGTCCGGCTGCGGACGGAGGGGTTTCGGGCGGGCGGTTCTGGCGGCGGCTTTGGAGACGGCTTTGGCGGTCATGGAGAGTCGGATCTTGCTGGTTCGGCGTGGTGGACCGGCCGTCCGCCGGAAAGCTGCTCGATGTAGATGCGCGTCAGCGAGCGCAGGATGGGCGGCATCGTCTCGACGGCCTTGGCGAACTGGTCCTTGCGGATGATTTCGCAGACCGTGGCCTCCAGCGCAACGACAGTGGCGGCGCGCGGCCGGTTGGCGAGGAGGGCCAGCTCCCCGAAGATGCGCCCCGGCCCCAGCACGCCGAGATCGGTCCCGTCGCGCCGCACGCCGACCGAGCCGGACTGGATCAGGTAGGCCGCCGTCCCCGCGTCCCCCTGGCGGAAGAAGCTGTGGCCGCTGCGGAACATGCGGCGGTCGGCCACCGTGGCGAAGGAATCGGAGGAGCGGATGGCGGCGCTCCCCTCCTGCCGTTCGGGCTGGGACAGGCCGTAGCTGCGGCGGATCGCGGCAACGAGGCTTTCCAGCAGATAGGAAGCCAGCGGCGGGCAGCGGCCGCGCAGCGCGCGGAAGGTCTCGCGCGACAGTTCCACCGCCTCGACGGTGGTCAGCGCGCGCACCGTGGCGCTGCGCCGCCCGTCGTCGAGAAGCGCCATCTCCCCGACGATGGCGTTGGCGCCGACCGTGCCCAGGCGGCGCGGACCGTCCGCGCCATCCAGCAGAACCTCCAGCTCGCCAGACTGGATCAGCCAGGCGCGTTCCCCGGACTCGCCCTGGCGGATCAGCACGGTGTCCGCGGCGATGCGCCGCGTGGGAAGGTCGGGTCCGCTTCTCGTCATCACGGGTTCCATCGCTCCGGGCTGGCCGCCCGTGTTCCCCGCAGGTTAGCGCGAATGCCGGTCCGGTTCAGGCGATTTCGCGGTGGCGAATCCGCGCGGCCAGAGGGAGGCGGCCGTGACGCTTGGCGGGGCGCGCCGGCTGCGCTATGCATGGCGCCCTCAAATCGAGAGGCCGGAAGTCATGACCACCACCGCCACCACCGAATGCCCCTGCCGTTCCGGCAAGCCCCTGGACGCCTGCTGCGGTCCCTATCTGGACGGAACCGCGCCGGCCCCGACCGCCGAAGCGCTGATGCGGTCGCGCTACTCGGCCTTCGCCTGCGGGAAGATCGACTATCTGCAGGAGACGCTGCTGCCGGAGACCCGCGAGGATTTCGACCGCAAGGAGATCGAGACCTGGGCCGCCAACAGCCAGTGGACCGGCCTCGAGGTCCGCAGCACCGAGGCCGGCGGGGCGCAGGACGAGGACGGGGTGGTCGAGTTCGTCGCCCACTTCACCATGAACGGCAAGCCGCAGAAGCACCATGAGACCAGCCGCTTCACCAAGCGGGACGGCCGCTGGTACTATGTGGACGGCACGCTGGGCGCCCGCCCGCGCAGCGGTCCCAAGGTCGGTCGGAACGATCCCTGCACCTGCGGCAGCGGCAGGAAGTACAAGAAGTGCTGCGGGGCGGCCTGACGGCGCAGCCCTGAGGTTACGGTGTCGAGAGGCCGCTTTTTGACCGGCAATCCGCCGATTCTCGCAGCAATTGCGATATTTTTGGTCGCCCGGTGACCGCCGGGCGGCCTTCGGCCGGGTTTTGGCCGAATCTTTCTTTCCGGCGCGCGCGATCTCAATTGAAAAGCGCGGCGGAACGGATCATCTTCGGGGGGCCATGTTCCGCCGGTTGGGGCATGGCCTATCACGACAGATGAGACCACGTATGTTCGACCGTCCGCAGCGCAACAGCTTCCGCGCTCCCGAGATCACCCAGCGCAACATCCGCGCCACCGTCAAGTGGTTCAACGCGACCAAGGGCTTCGGCTTCGTCACGCCCGAAGACGGTTCGCCGGATGCCTTCCTGCATTCCACGGTTCTGCAGTTCTGCGGACACGACAGCCTGCCCGAGGGTGCCACCATCACCTGTGACCTGTCCCGCGGCCCGAAGGGCCCGCAGGTCGCCACCATCCATGACGTCGACACCTCGACCGCCAGCGAGTCCCCGCGCCCGGCGGCGCGCGCTCCGCGCGGCGACAGCTACGGCGGCGGCTACGGCGGCGGCGGCAGCTACGGCGGCGGCGCCGAGGAGACGGTCGACGGTACCGTGAAGTGGTTCAACGTGTCGAAGGGCTTCGGCTTCATCGCCCCGTCGACCGGCGGCAAGGACATCTTCGTCCACATCCGCGCTCTGGAGCGTTCGGGCCTCGACGTGCTCGCCGACGGCGAGCAGGTGCGGGTGACCGTCCGCCAGGGCGTCAAGGGTCCGGAAGCGCAGCGCGTCGAAGTGGTCTGACGTCGAACAGCCGGGGGTGAGGGGCGGGGCGGACCCATCCCACACGCCCGGTCGCGGAAGCAGCACCATTCCCCTCACCGTCACGATCCGCCCATCGGGTCCGTGGCGGTGAGCGGGGCACAAGAAAAGCCCGCCGTTCCAGTGGAGCGGCGGGCTTTTTTGCGATCTCGTCTTCGGTCCAGCGGGCGGGCCCGTAGGGGGCGGCTGTTACGGCCGCCCGATCAGCGTGCCCATCAGGCGGGTGCGGATGGCCGCGACGGCGCAATCCAGCGGGCGGTCGGCGTCCGGCTTCGACGGGGCGGCGGCCACGTCCGGGCACAAATCCTCGATCCGCCAGGCGCGCGGCGGCGGCGGCGGGGTGGCGTGCGGATCGCAGGTCGCCGGGTCGGGATGCGTCTCCTCGCTGTTGTCGTTGGCCGGCTTGATCTCCAGGTTCGGCGACACGCCGAAGCAGTCGACCAGCCCGCCGGACGGGCGGAAATAGCGCGCCGTGGTCAGGCGGATGCCGATGTCGCCGGACAGCGACGAAATGGTCTGCACCGACCCCTTGCCGTAGCTGCGCGTGCCGAACAGCAGAGCCCGGCTGTGGTCCTGAAGGGCGCCCGCGACGATCTCCGACGCCGAGGCCGACCCGCTGTTGATCAGCAGGACGATGGGAAGCCCGGCCAGCAGGTCGCCCGGCGTGCCGGTGTAGCGACGGTTCTCGTCCGGATCGCGGCCACGCACCGACACGATGTCCACCGCTTCCAGGAAGCGGTCGGCGACGTTCACCGCCTGATCGAGCAGGCCCCCGGGGTTGTTGCGCAGGTCCAAAACCGCACCGGCCAGCCGGCCGTGGGCCTGCCGGCGCATCTCCTCCACCGCCTCGTCCAGCGCGTGGGAGGTCTGCTGGTTGAAGGCGGCGATGCGGATGTAGGCGACGTCGCCCTCCAGCCGGTAGCGGACGGGCTGGATCTTCACGATGGCGCGGGTCAGCGACACCCGGAAGGGGGCGTCGGGGCCGCCGTTGCCGCCGCCGTTGCGGCGCATGGTCAGGGCGACGGAGGTGCCGACCGGGCCGCGCATCCGCGCCACCGCGTCGCGCAGGTTCATGCCCTTGACCTGGGCCTCGTCGATGCGGGCGATCAGGTCGCCGGTGCGCAATCCGGCGCGGGCGGCAGGGGAACCGTCGATGGGGGAGACGACGCGGATCAGGCCGCTGTCCTCATCCATCGTGACCTCGATGCCCAGCCCGCCGAACTCACCCTGGGTCTGCTCCCGCATGTAGCGGAAATGCTCCGAGTCGAGGAAAGCCGAGTAGGGATCGAGGGAGGTCAGCATGGCGTCCAGAGCCGCCTCGGTCAGCACCCGGTCGGTCGCTCCCGGCTCCTCCTTCTTCTTCTTCTGAAGGCCGGCGACGGCCTTCTCGACGAGCGCCTGCGGCGTGCCCGGCTTCACATGCTCGGCCAGCACGCGGCGCAGGACGTCCGAGAAGAGGAGGTAGTTGCGGTCCGCCGGGGAGGGGAGGGAGGAGGTGCCCTTGGCCTTCGCGAACTCCTGCCGGTAATGGTCCAGCGCGATGCTGGTGTCGGCGCGGGAGGCCGGCACCACCGCGCAGGCGGGTCCCATCGCCACCATCAGCAGCAACAGCGCCGCCAGCAGTTTCGCCATCCTGCGCCCCTCTTGACTGACCGGCCCGGCCGGCGGAATCAAAGCCATCAACGCGACTGCAAGCCTTATTGTACCAGGGGTTTCGCCTGCCGGACGCCCAAGGCCGGTGCATATGTGCGTTTGTACAGCGGAACACGGCCTTCCGGCCGGTCCCGCCGGTCGTCCATCCGCAACCTAGCACGTTGACCGGGCAATCTCAAATCCTGCCCCCCGATGCCGCGGGACCCGCCGCCTCGCTCAGGATAGGATATATGTCTCCACCCGTCGCGCCGCCACTCTCCGGGCGGGGGAGAGCGCCGGCGCGGGGATTCTACGCCTTAATAGGCACCTTTTCCGCTGAGCATCACGCCGACCGTGCGCAGCAGGATGCGGATGTCGCCCCAGAAGCTCCAGCCCAGCAGATAGGCGGTGTCGAGCTGGACGCGCCGGCCGTAATCCACGTCGTTGCGGCCGCTGACCTGCCACAGGCCGGTCAGGCCGGGACGGCAGCGCGTGTAGAAGGGGAAGCAGACGTGATAGCGCGCCACCTCCTCCTGCACGATGGGGCGCGGGCCGACCAGGCTCATGTCGCCGGTCAGGACGTTGAAGAGCTGAGGCAGCTCGTCCAGGCTGGTGCGGCGCAGGAATCGGCCGATCCAGGTGATGCGGGGATCGTTGCGCAGCTTGCGCGTCGCCTCCCACTCGGCGCGGGCTTCCGGGTCGGACTCGATCAGCTTCTCGAAGACCTCCGGCCCGTTGACGACCATCGAGCGGAACTTCCAGCAGGTGAAGTCCCGGCCCTCCGTCCCGATGCGGCGGTGGCCGAACACCGCGGGGCCGCCGTCCAGCGTGATGAGAAGCCCGACGATCAGCATCAGCGGCCCGAAGAACAGGATCAGCCCGACCGCCCCCACGAGATCGAAGGCGCGTTTCACCCGGTTGCGGTGCAGCGGTTCCGTGGTCGGCAGACGCGCGACCAACTCCGCGGCGGACGCCGTGCCGGCAAGCGTCGCCGGTTCCAGCGGTGCAGCACCCAACTGGATGGACTGCGGAATACCCATCGATCCCCCGTACTCACAATTCGGCTGGCGGAAACACGACCGCCTTCCGGGGGAGGCAACGCGCGAGGCGCGTCCGGGGTCCCCCGGCTGGGCCGATCCGTCGCAGTTCCATTGCGGTACGCCGGGTGGCGGGATCGGGGCCGACGGGGTGCCCCTTTCGGTGTAAGCGAAGGCTCAGCAGATGCGGGGAAGCTGCTCGCCGGACAGCCAGTCGACGATGCGCTTGCCGCCGAAGCGCGTCTCCATTTGCACGAAGCGGTGAGCATCCTCGACCACCGTGCCGATGATGGCGGCCCCGCTGCCCAGCGGATGGGCGCGCATGGCCGCCAGCAGGCGGTCGGCGTTCTCCGCCGCGCAGACGGCGATCAGCTTGCCCTCGTTGGCGACGTAGAGCGGGTCGAGCCCGAGCAGTTCGCAGGTGGCCGCCACCTCGGCCTTCAGCGGGATGGCGGCCTCGCGCAGCAGCATGCCGACTCCCGACTGGTGGGCGATCTCGTTCAGCGTCGTCGCCAGACCGCCGCGGGTCGGGTCGCGCAGCACATGGACGTCCGGCACCGCCGCGACCATGCCGGCGACCAGCCCGTGCAGCGCGGCGCTGTCCGACCGGATGTCGGTCTCGAAGCTGAGATTCTCGCGGGTGGACATGATGGCGACGCCGTGGTCGCCCATGGTGCCGCTGACCAGGATCGCGTCGCCGGGCCGCGCCCGTTCGCCGGACGGGGCGACTCCGGGGGGCACCACGCCGATGCCGGTGGTGGTGATGAAGACGCCGTCGCCCTTGCCGCGCTCCACCACCTTGGTGTCGCCGGTCACGATGGAAACCCCGGCCTCGCGCGCGGCCCGGGCCATGCTGTCGACCAGCCGCTTCAGGTCGGCCAGCGGGAATCCCTCTTCCAGGATGAAGCCGGCGGTCAAATAGAGTGGCACCGCCCCCGCCATGGCGACGTCGTTCACCGTGCCGTGCACGGCCAGCGATCCGATGTCGCCGCCGGGAAAGAACAGGGGCGAGACGACGAAGCCGTCGGTCGTCACCACCATGCGACCGCCGGGCGCGTCGAAGGCCGCCTGGTCGTTGCCCTGGTCGAGCAGCGGGTTGGCGAAGGCCGTGGCGAACAGCTCCCGCACCAGCTGGGCCATGGCCTTGCCGCCCGATCCGTGACTCATGTCCACGGCGCCGCGGGCGAGGTCGAGCTTGCGGGTGAAGAGGCGGCGGTCGGTCATGGCGGGGTCCGTAAAGTCAGGCGGCGGCGCCGGTGGGGTCTTCGGAAGCGGGCGGCAAGGTGCCGGTTGCGGCGAGCAGGGCGAGCGTGCGCTCCGCTTCCTCCGGGTCGAGCTTGGACAGGGCGTAGCCGACATGGACGATCACGTAGTCGCCCACCGCCACACTCTCGACCAGCGCCAGGGAGCAGGCGACCTTCACCCCGCCCAGGCTGACCGTGGCGCGGTCGTCCTCCAGAAGCTCGGTCACGCGGGCGGGAACGGCGAGGCACATCGGGGCGGTCCTTCCACAAGCAAACTCTGTACGGCGATCCAGGCCTGACCCAGGCTGATCCCGCCATCGTTGGCCGGCGCCCGGCGGGGCAGCAGCGCGGCGACGCCGCGCGCCGCGAAGCCGGCGCTCAGCTCCTCGGCCAGGACGGCGTTCATCAGGCAGCCGCCGGACAGGGCGACGCGGTCGAAGCCGCGCGCCGCCAGTTCCGGCATGGCCCACGCGACCAGCGCCGCGGCCAGGGTGCCATGGAACCGTTCGGCCCCCTCCTGCGCATTGATCTGCAACAAACTTTCCAGCAGGGGGGTGAGATCGAGAAGGCCGCCGTCGATCCGCCAGCCGCCCTCCAGCACCGTGGGGCGCCGGACCAGCGATTCCAGCGCCATCGGCGCCTCGCCTTCGAAGCCGGCGACGGCGCGAACCCCCAACAGACCGCAGGCGGCGTCGAACCAGCGCCCGCAGGAGCTGGTGGGAGGCGCGTTGATACCGCCCTCGATCATCCGCCGCACGCCGTCCGCCGGGCCGCAGGCGGCGAAGCGCCCGGCGATCTCCGCGCCGCGCCCCATGCGGGCCAGCGCCGCCGCCCCCATGCGCCAGGGCTGGCGCGCCGCCACGTCGCCGCCGGGCTGGGCCAGCGGCGCGAGATGGCCGAGGCGGGTGAAGCCGGTGCCCTCCACCAGAAGCATTTCCCCACCCCAGGACCCGCCGTCCTCGCCCAGCCCGAAGCCGTCCAGCGCCAATCCCAGCGCCGGGCCGTCCACCCCGTGCTCGGCCAGCACCGCGGCGATGTGGGCGTGGTGATGCTGCACCGGCAGCGTCGGCCGGCCGAGCGATTCGGCAAAGCGCGTGCCCTGGAAGTCGGGGTGGAGGTCGTGGGCGACGGCGACCGGCTCCACCGCCAGGATGCGGCGCAGATGGTCGACGCTTTCCTCCAGGAACGCCAGGGTCGCGGCGTTGTCGAGGTCGCCGATGTGCTGGCTGAGGAAGGCTTCGTTGCCGCGGGTCAGGCAGACGGTGGCCTTCTGGTGCGCGCCGACCGCCAGCACCGGCGGGCCGGAACGCGGCAGGCGGATGGGCGCCGGCGCATGGCCGCGCCCGCGCCGCAGGAAGGCCGGCGCGCCCGCCACCACCCGCATCACGCTGTCGTCGGCGCGGATCAGGATGTCGCGGTTGTGGTCGACGATCAGGTCGGCGATGCCCTCCAGCCGCCGCCGCGCCTCGTCGTTGCCGATGGCGAGCGGTTCGCCGCCGGGGTTGGCGGAGGTCATGACCAGGGCGAGGTCCTGCGGCCGTTCCAGCCACGCCGTTCCGTCGGGGCGCCCGGCGGCCTCGTGGAACAGCAGATGATGGATCGGCGTGTAGGGCAGCATGATCCCCAGCCAGGCGAGGCCGGGGGCGATGGTGTCGGGAAGGGGTGGGGCGTCGTCCCGCCGCCGCACCACCACCACCGGCCGCGCCATCCCCTCCAGCAGCGCCCGTTCCGCCGCCCCCAGCTCTGCGAACCGCGCGGCGGAGGCAAGGTTGGCGACCATCAGGGCGAAGGGCTTGCCGTTGCGCTGCTTGCGCGCGCGCAGCCGCTCCACCGCCGCCGCGTCGAACGCGTCGCAGGCGAGATGGAAGCCGCCCAGCCCCTTGATGGCGACGATCCGTCCGCCGCGCAGTGCGGCCAGCACCTCATCGATGGAATGGGACAGGCGCGGGCCGCAGGCCGGGCAGGCGGTCGGCTGGGCGTGGAAGCGGCGGTCGGTGGGATCGGCGTATTCGGTGGCGCAGTCCGGGCAGAGCGCAAAACCCGCCATGGCGGTCTGCGGCCGATCGTAGGGCAGGGCGCGCGTGATGGTGAAGCGGGGGCCGCAATGGGTGCAGTTGAGGAAAGGATAGCGGTAGCGCCGGTCCGCCGGGTCGAACAGCTCGGCCAGACAGGCCGGGCAGACGGCGGCGTCGGGAGCGATCCCGGTGCTCACCGCGCCGCCCAGCGAGGCCAGGATGGCGAATCCCGCCTCGTCGGGGCGGATGGGGCAATCTTCCGCTTCGACCGCGTCGATCCGCGCCAGCGGTGGGGCGTCCTCCGCGAGCGCCGTCAGGAGGCGTTCCAGGCCGTCGCCCTGCACCTCCGCCAGCACCCCGGCCCCGTCGTTCAGCACCCACCCGGTCAGGGCGAGGCGATGCGCCAACCCATGCAGGAAGGGCCGGAAGCCGACCCCCTGCACCCGCCCGCGGATCCGGAGGCGCAGCCGTTTCACCGAGCGGCGACCGCCTTCGCAAGCCCCTCCTCGATCCAGCCGTACCAGTCCTCAAGCCCCTGGCCGGTGGTCGCGGACACCTCGATCACGCGCAGGTTGGGCTTCAACTGGCGGGCGTAGGCGATCATGCGCGCCACGTCGAAGGTCAGATGCGGCAGCAGATCGACCTTGTTGACCAGCAGCAGGTCGGCGCCGGCGAACATCGCCGGATATTTCAGGGGCTTGTCCTCCCCTTCCGTCACCGAGAGCACGACGACCTTGTGCGCCTCGCCGAGGTCGAAGCCGGCCGGGCAGACGAGGTTGCCGACATTCTCGATGAACAGGACGCTGCCCGTCTCCACCGGCAGGCGCCCCACCGCCTGGGTGATCATCTGGGCGTCGAGATGGCAACCCTTGCCGGTGTTGACCTGGATGGCCGGCGTGCCGGTGGCGCGGATGCGGTCGGCGTCGAAGGAGGTCTGCTGGTCGCCCTCGATCACCGCCATCGGGAAGCGGCCCTTCAGGTCGGTCAGCGTGCGGGTCAGCAGGGTGGTCTTGCCCGACCCGGGGCTGGACATCAGGTTCAGCACGAACACGCCCTTCGCCGCGAACAGCTGGCGGTTCACCGCGGCGAAGCTGTCGTTCTTGGCGAGGATGTCCTGTTCGATGGCGACGAGCCGGGTCTGGGACATCCCCGGCACCTCCGTCCCCGCCGGGCCGCGGCCGAGGTCGATGGTGCCGTGGTCATGCCCATGGTCATGCGCGTGATGGTCGCCGTGCGTGTGCCGGTAGACCTTGCCGTCCGGTCCGACATGCTCGTGGCTGTGGTCATGGTGATCATGATGATGGTGATCATGATCGTGGTGGTGATGGTCATGATCGTGATGATGGTCGTGACCATGGTGGTGGTGATGGCCGTGCCCGTGGCCGGCCTCGATTTTCGTTTCGCCTTCGGCGCAACCGCAGACCGTGCACATCACTCCACCTCCAATTCCTTGACGCGCATTTCCTCGCCGCCGGTCACCAAGAGCTGGTGGCCGTCGCATTCGGGGCAGGGGGCCGACCGCTCGGGAAGCGGGACCGGCTTCTCGCAGGACAGGCAGAAGGCCTGACCCGGCGGGCGCGTGATGTCCAGCACCGCCCCCTCGGCGATGGTGCCGCGGCTGACCGCGTCGAAGCCGAAGGCGATGGCCTGCGGCTCGACGTGGGACAAGGTGCCGATGACCAGCCGCACCGTCTTAACCTTCGTGAAGCCCTGGGCCGCGGCCTGATCGCGGATCACGTCGATGATGCCCTGGCTGAGCGCCAGCTCGTGCATGGGTCAGTCCTCGTCCTGAATCGTGATGGCGGAGGCCACGCAGGGGTCGAGCGCCGCCGCCAGCAGGCCCGCGCGCTCGGCCAGCGCGCCATCGGCCGCGGCGCCGGCCAGACCCTGGGCCAGCGGCCCGTCCGCGGCGAAGTTCCATTCGGTCGGCGCGACGATGCGGCAATCGGCGATGCGGCCGTTCTCAAGCCGAAGCCAGTGGGCGAGGCGCCCGCGGGCCGTTTCGACGGCGCCGCTTCCCACGCCGTGCCCGGTGCGGCCGCCGTCCGGAGCCGGTTCGGCGTCCTTCAGGCGGTCGGCCTGGGACGCCAGACGCTCCGCCAGTTCCGCCAGTTCCACGAGCCGGGCGGCGGCGTGGGCGGCGAGGCCGGGGCCGTGCGTCGACAGCAGCGCGGCGACCAGCGGGTGCGCGCTCCGGCGGGCCAGCGGGCCGGTGTGGGCGGGGGCGCCGTTCTGCCGGGGAACCTCGGAGAAGGCCGCGTCGGCGGACAGCCGTTCGCCGAACCAGCCCGCCGGATGCGGTTCCAGCGCCGGCACGCGGCAGGCGCCGAATCCCGCCATATCCGGCGCCAGGACGCGCCGCATCAGCCGGGCCGCGGGAGTTCCGGCGGCTCCGGCCCAGCGTTCCAGCTCCGCCGCGTCGGTGGGAGGCGGGGCGGCGAAGACGGTGCGCTCGACGCCCTCGCGCAGGGCCGCGATGGCGGCGGCCAGGGCGGCGCGGTCAGGGCGCAGGGAGCCGCCGCCGGGACGCAGCCCGTCGCGGGCGGGGTAGAGCGCGGGATGGAGCGCCGCCGCCGCGGCGCGCAAGGCCGCCAGCTCCCTCGGCCGCGACGCCTCGCCCAGCCGCGCCGGCCAGTCCATCAGGACCTGCCAGGCGTGGTTCGTCGCGGCTTCCGCATCGGCCAGCAACGCGCGGGCGGCGGCGTGGGGGCGGGCGTCGAGGCCGAGCGCGCCTTCCAACGCCGCCGTCGCGGCCAGCGACTGGGCGGTGCCGCACAGGCTGAACAGCAGCGGCACGAGGCGCATCGCCTCCTCGGGGGTGCGCCCGCACAGGGCGCGGGCGGCGGCGGGGCGGCGGACCCGCACCGACACGGCGCGCACCCGCCCGCCGGCGGTCGTCAGCCGCACCGACACGCCGCCTTCCAGCCCGGCGCCCGCGACGCTCATCGGCGCGCTCTTCCGAACAGGGAGCGGCGCGACAGGGCGGGCTTTGCCGCCTCCGCATCGCTTGCGGGCGGCTCGGTCCATGGTCCCGGCGGCGGTGGCTCCCGCATCAGATGGCCGAGCGCCAGGACGGCGGCGGCGCGGGCGTCCTTCTGGTCGGCGAACACGTTCATGGCCGAGGCGAGCGGGATCGCCGCCAGCGTTCCCAGGACGCCCAGCCGCGCCGCCGTGAAGCGGTAGGCGCCGGAGGGCAGGGCGATCTCCACCTTGTCGCCGTCGCGCCGGTCCGCCCACGAAGCCGGATCGCGCGGGATCAGCACGGCGTTGAGGAACCAGGGGGCGATGACGCAGCCGATCCAGCCCGGCCCATGGGAGCGGAAGCCCAGCGCCTCCACCGACAGGGCGGCGTTGCAGATGGAAACGCCGGCCATGTCGCGCTCCGCGATCAGGCGGTAGCTGGCGGTCAGGGCGGCGACCCGCTGATCCATGGGATCGGCGCCGGGCGGCTCCATGACGGTGAAGCCATGCTGCGGTCCGCCGCAACCCGGACAACGCCAATAGTCCGGCAGGCCGCCGAAGGGCGTTCCCGGCGGCACCTCCCGTCCGGGATCGCCCGCCGCCGGGTCGTAGACCGCGCCGCAGGACCCGCAGGCCGGGCGCGCGTCGGCGGCGAAGCCCGCCTCGGGTCCGCCGGTCGTCATGCGGTCGCCTTTTCGATGAGGTCGGCGAACAGGTGGTCCACGTTCTCCCCCTTCGCCGCCAGCAGGATCGCGTCCAGCGCGCGGTTCAGCGGTTCCACCTCCTCGACCTCCAGCGGGCGGACGGCGCGGTCGAGATGGACCAGCACCCAGCCGCCTTCCGGCACCTCCTCGATCAGCATGACGTTGACGCGTCGCTCCTCGCCGCGGCCGGCGCAGCGCGCGGTGAAGCCGTCGGTCTCCAGGACCTGCATCGGAATGCCGAGACACATGCGCGCCCTCACGCGGAGAAAGCCAACCCATGCGGCATCTTGACCGGGGGTTGAATGCGCACATTGATGTGCGTCAAACATGCGGTCCGACGTAACTTCATGGCGCTCCGCCATTTCCAATCGGAACGGTTCTGCTAAAGTGGCGACCGCTTCGCGCGCGATGGGGTAGGGGTCGGTCGTGCGCCGTTCAACGATACAGCAGGGGTTTTCACGGATGAAACGTTTCGCTCTCGCGTCGGCCACCGCGGCGGCGGCCCTGGCCGCGCTGCCCAACGCGGCGCTCGCCCACACCTTCGGCGCCCACGACGCCGGGCTCGTCCATGGCTTCCTGCACCCGGTCGGCGGCTGGGACCATCTGCTGGCGATGGTCGCCGTCGGCCTGTGGGCGGCGCAGCGCGGCGGCATGGCCCTGTGGGCGCTGCCCACGGCCTTCGTCGGCGCGATGATCGGCGGCGGCCTGCTGGGCCTGGCCGGCGTCGGCCTGCCGCAGGTCGAGCTTGGCATCGTCCTGTCCGTCGTCGCCCTGGGCGCCCTGATCGCCCTGCAGTCCCGCCTGCCGCTGCTGGCCTCAGCCGGCGTGGTCGCCCTGTTCGCGGTGTTCCACGGCCATGCACACGGCGCCGAGATGCCGGAGGCGGCGCAGCCGCTGCTCTACGGCCTGGGCTTCGCCCTGTCGACCGCGCTGCTGCACGGCGCGGGCATCGGCGCCGCCCTGTCGCTGCGCCGTCTGGTCGAGGGCCGCAAGGGCGCCCTGGCGCTGCGCGGCACGGGCGCGGTGGTCGGGCTGGCCGGCGTGGCGCTGCTCGCGCTGGGCTGACCCGGGACGCCCCAGGGCGTCCGATTCGGCATCGAAGGCCCGGCGGAGCGCTCCGCCGGGCCTTTTCCTTCTCCGGAGGTTTGCGGATTCCGTCAGGGAATCCAAGTGTTTGGCCGCGCGCGCCCAGTGCCCTTCCCCAGCGCGTCCAGGACGGCCATGCTGTGCGCCGACCGTCCTGAAGGGGAACCACGCCGATGACACCGCCGACCCTCGCCTCCCTGCGCAACGCTCTGCTCGCCCTGGCCGTCGCCCTTCCCGTTGGCGCCGTCCTGGCCCCCGCGGCGCCGGCCCTCGCGGAGGTTCCGGGCCAGCAGCGGACCCAGGCGCCGGGCTTCTACCGCATGGCCATCGGCGATTTCGAGGTCACCGCGCTCTATGACGGTTTCATCGACCTCGACCGCAAGATCCTCAGCGGCGCCAGCGCCGACGACATCCAGAGCCTGCTCGCCCGGATGTTCCTGGCCGACACGCCGGGCGTCCAGACGGCGGTGAACGCTTTCCTCGTGCACACCGGCGCGAACCTCGTCCTGGTGGACACCGGGACGGCCAAGGCCTTCGGTCCGGCGCTGGGCTTCATCGCCGACAACATCCGCGCCGCCGGCTACAGCCCGGAACAGATCGACACGGTGCTGCTGACCCACCTGCACCCGGACCACGCCAACGGCCTGCTGCGCCCGGACGGCGCCATGCTGTTCCCCAACGCCACGGTCCAGGTCGCTAAGGCCGACGCCGACTTCTGGTTGAGCGAGGAAGTGGCGGCCAAGGCTCCGGCGGACAGCCAGCCCTTCTTCGCCATGGCCCGCGCGGCGGTGGCGCCCTACGCGGCGGCGGGCAAGCTGAAGCCCTACCAGCCCGGCGACAGCTTGGTGCCCGGCGTGGAGTCGGTGGCGGCCTACGGCCACACGCCCGGTCACAGCGGCTATCTCTTCACGTCGGGGGAGCGCAGCATCCTGATGTGGGGCGACGTCGTGCACAGCCACTCCGTGCAGTTCGCCCGCCCGGAGGTCGTCATCGAGTTCGACGCCGACAAGGAGCAGGCCGTCGCGTCCCGCAAAAAGCTTTTCGCCGACGCCGCGGCGCAGAAGCTGTGGGTGGCCGGCGCCCATCTGCCCTTCCCCGGCATCGGCCACGTCCGCACCGAAGGCAAGGGCTACGCCTGGGTCCCGGTGGAGTTCGGCCCGATCCGCGCCGACCGCTGACGTGATGTGAACGGCGCCGCCACGCTCAAGGTCTGGGCGTGGCGGTCACGCCGAGGCGGGCCAGCTCCTCGACGATCATCGTCACCATCCGCGGGATCACCGCCTCGATCTCCGGCGACATCATCAGGCCGGTGCCCAGCGCCAGCGGCACGCAGCCGACCACCGTCACGCTTTCCGGCGCCTCGTCCTGCAGGCGCAGCGAGGCCAGCAGGTCGCTGAGGCCGAGCTGGTGGGGCGACAGCTTGCCCTTGAAATAGGCCGGCACCGCGTCGCCGCGCAGCACGGTCAGGCTGGCCGGCGGCGCGCCGGTCTTCACCGCGTCCACCGCGATCAGGTGCTTGTGGCTGGCGATCAGGTCCAGCATGTCCATGCCGCAGGTGCCGCCGTCGACGACGCTGACGTGATCGGGCACGCTCCAGGCGGCGTCGAACGCCTCCATGGCGCGCACGCCCACCCCTTCGTCCATCAGGAGGATGTTGCCGAGGCCGAGGACGAGGATGGACATGGGACATGCGCTCCGTTCGTAGGTTTTGAAACAGCAGGATGAAACGGGACCGGCGCCGGGCGCCGTGAACTGGATCAATCACCCGGCGTGGGGGACGCGAAAAGCCCCTCCTCCGCGGGGAAGAGGGGCTTCCGGCCGCTCAGAAGGCTTGGATCAAACGACCTTCACCTGATAGTGCGACTTCGTTTCCGTGTCGGTCAGGTGCACGGCGCAGGCCAGGCACGGGTCGAAGCTGTGCAGGGTGCGGATGATCTCCAGCGGCTGGTCGGCCACCGCCACCGGGTTGTCGATCAGGGCCGCCTCGTAGGCCGAGATGTTCCCGTCCTCGTCGCGCGGGCCGGCGTTCCAGGTGGTCGGCACGACCGCCTGGTAGTTCTTGATCTTGCCGTTCTCAATCACGACCCAGTGCGAGAGCATGCCGCGCGGCGCCTCGTGGAAGCCGAAGCCGCGGATCTCGCCCTTCGGGAACACCGGCTTGTTGAAGGTCTTGGTGTCGCCCTTCGCGATGTTCTCCATCAGCAGTTTCCACTGGTTCTGCAACTCCTCGTGCAGGACCACGCAGCGCACCGCGCGGGCGGCGTGGCGGCCGATGGTGGAGTGCAGCGCGTCGACGCCCACCTTGCTGCCGAGATGGCCCGACACCGCGTCGAGCACCGCGTTGACCCAGAACTGCGTGCGCTGGTGGCCCGAGGCGTACATGCCGAGCACGTTGGCCAGCGGGCCGACCTGGGCGCGCTTGTCGTAGAAGGTCGGCGACTTGATCCAGCTGTACTTGCCGTCGTCCTGCCAGTCGGTGAAGTTCGGGATCGTCTCGCCGTCGTAGGGGTGCAGGGGACCCTTGCCGCCCTGGTACCAGGAGTGCTTCACGCTCTCCTTCACGCCCTTCTCGAAGTACGGGTCGTGGAAGTCCTTGATCGGGGTGAACTTGGTGAGGTCGCCGCCGTCGATGTAGCCGGCGGGCAGGGCGAAGGTGGTGCCCTTGGTGTCCAGCGGCATGTCCGGGATGGACAGATAGTTCACCACGCCGCGGCCATACTGCGTCCAGTCGGCGTAGAAGGCGCCGATGGCCGCCACGTCGGGGATGTAGACCTGGGTGATGAAGTCGCCCACCTCGTCGATCAGCTGCTTGATGTACATCAGCTTTTCGAGGGTCAGGGTGGACTGGCTGTCCATGTTGATCGGGTTGGTGACGCCGCCGACCGCCATGTTCTGGATGTGCGGGGTCTTGGAGCCGAGGATCGCCACCACCTTGTTCATGCGCCGCTGGTAGTCGAGCGCCTGGAGGTAGTGGGAGGCGGCCATCAGGTTGGCTTCCGGCGTCAGCTTCATCGCCGGATGGCCCCAGTAGCCCGAGCCGAAGATGCCGAGCTGGCCGGAGTTGATGAAGGCCTGCAGCTTCTTCTGGGCGGTGGCGAACTCCTGCGTGCTGTTCCGCGGCCAGCCGGAGATCGACTGGGCCAGCTTCGCGGTCGCCGCCGGGTCGGCCTTCAGCGCCGACACGATGTCCACGAAGTCGAGCGCCGACAGGTGGTAGAAATGGACGATGTGATCGTGGACGTTGTGGGCGCCCTGGATCATGTTGCGGATGTACTGAGCGTTGAGCGGCACCTCCAGCTTCAGCGCGTTCTCCACCGCGCGGACGGAGGTGATGGCGTGCACGGTGGTGCAGACGCCGCAGATGCGCTGGGCGAAGACCCAGGCGTCGCGCGGGTCCTTGCCCTGAAGGATCAGTTCGATGCCGCGCCACATCTGGCCCGACGCCCAGGCCTTGGTGACCTTGCCGCCGTCCACTTCGCAATCGACCCGCAGGTGACCCTCGATGCGGGTGACCGGATCAACAACAACTCGCTGAGCCATAATGAAACTCTCCTAAACTCAGCCGTGCTCGGGATGGACGGCGTGCATGACGGGCAGCTTCTTCACGAAGAGGAGATACAGCGCGATCTCCAGCGCGAAGACGCCGACGGTGACCATGATTTCCTTGACCGAGGGGAAGTAGTGCCAAGGACCGACCGCCGGCGTGAAGCCGATGAGATAGACGTTCAGGCGGTAGAGGATGCCCGCCGCCAGCAGGAGCGAGGCCGACAGGAACAGCGCCCGCGACCGGTTGCGGTTGGCCTTGGGGATCAGCAGCGCGAGGCCGGAGATCATCAGGACCATCTCCGCGACGAACCAACCGGACTGCGGGCCGCCGAAGATCTGGCCGATCTGGCCGCGCACGATCAGGTCGACGAAGCGCAGCGCGACGAACAGCGAGGCGACGACCAGCATCAGCCCCGCCAGCTTCGACAGCACCGGCGTCTCCATCGGGCGGCGGAAGTTCAGCGAGGCCATCACCGATTCCCACACCACGATGGCGAAGCCCATCAGGATGGCGGTCAGCAGGAAGAAGACCGGGAGCATCTGCGACTGCCACAGCGGCGACAGCTTGTGCCCGACGATGACCATCATGGTGCCCAGCGACGACTGGTGCATCGTCGGCAGCAGGACGCCCAGCGCGATGAAGACCCACAGCACCTTGTTCAGCTTGGCGCGCAGCCCCTCGATGCCGAAGCGCTCCAGGAAGGCGGGGGCGAACTCCACCACCAGCACCAGCGTGTAGGTCGCCACGCACAGGCCGACCTCCAGCATCACGGAGTTGGGCTGCGCGTACCACGGCAGCATCATGTGGTAGAAGTTCCAGTAGCGGCCGAGGTCGACCAGCACCGCCAGACCGGCGAGTCCGTAGCCGAACAGGCTGGCCAGCACCGCCGGGCGGACCAGCGGGTGGTACTCGCCGCGGTTCAGGATGTAGCAGAGCAGCGCGATGATGTAGCCGGCGCAGCCGAAGGCCGAGCCGATCACCACGTCGATGGCCACCCAGATGCCCCAGGGATAGCCGTCGTTCAGGTTCGACGCGGCGGCCAGACCCTGGGTGTAGCGCTGGAACAGGATGACTCCGGCGACGGCGACCAGCGCGGCGCAGATCAGGAAGGGAAGGGTGAGGACCCGGCCGCCGAGCGGCTGATGCTCATGAGCTTGCGACGACATGGCGTGGCCCCCTCACTCGTCGGTGTGGTTCTTGGTGTTGCGGTGCGCCAGATAGGCGAGACCGGCGAACACCGTGGCGGGGGCGATCATGCCCGCGTAGAGCGTGTGCTGGATGCCTTCCGACAGGGTCGGATAGCCGTTCTCCGGCACGTTGGTGGGCAGGTTCAGCTTGTCGAACGGCACGGCGGACACCGCGAGGCACTGGGTGCCGCCCAGCTCCTTCTCGCCGTAGATGTGCGGCAGGTAGGCCGCCTCCACGAGCTTCTCATGGCCGTCGCGCGGCCCGCCGACCTTGCCGGCGATGTCGCCGCGCGGGAAGTGCGCGTATTCGCCCACCTTCAGCGCGGTGCGGCGTTTGGCCTCCGCCTTGAGGTCCTCCGTGCGGCCGAACAGGGTCGCCCCGGTGGGGCAGACGTCGGCGCAGCCCGGAAGCTCGTTCTTGGCGAGTTGCTGCTTGCACAGCTGGCACTTCTTGATCTCGCCGAAGGCGTCGTTGTAGTCGTACTTCGGCACGCCGAACGGGCAGGACAGCACGCAGTAGCGGCAGCCGATGCAGGCGCTCGGGTCGTGGTTGACGATGCCGGTCTTCGCGTCCTTGGTCATCGCCGACACCGGGCAGACCGACACGCAGGACGGATCGGCGCAGTGCAGGCACTGCCGCTTGATGAAGGCGAAGCCGTTCTCCGCCGCGTCCTTGGTGGCGCCGGTGCCGTGGCTGTAGGCCTTGATGACGTTCAGCGTCCTGGCCGACAGCTCCACCGGGCTGTCGTAGATCGGCTTGTCGCCGCCCCCGGCGTTCCAGCCCTGCTGGGCCGGGCCGACGTCGGGCGGCATGTGGTTGACCTCCTTGCAGGCGGTCACGCAGGCCTTGCAGCCGATGCACAGCGTGCTGTCGTAGAGCAGGCCGACCGCGTCGGGCGGCAGCGGCTTGGGCGGGCGGACCAGCGCGTTGGCCGCCGGCGGGGCGGCGACCACGGTGGTGCAGGCCGCTGCGGCGGCGGCCGCGCTGCCCTTGACCGCGTTCCGCAGGAAGCCGCGCCGCGAGACCGATGTCCTGTTTTTCGACATCATGTTTTTGGACATGGCGTCACCTCACTCGGCGGCGGTTGAGGAGGATTCGGTCTTCGCGTCCTGCTTGCCGAGCCGGCTGGAGATGACGGCACCGGCGCCGACCGCCGCGCCGGCGATGCCGGCGACCACCGCCGCGGCCCCGGCGGACATGCCCTCGCCCTTGTCCACGGCGACCGCCGGGTAGCTGTTGGGCGGCGCCACCGACTTCAGCGAGGCCAGCTCATGGATGCCCTTGGTGAAGCCGACGCCCTTCTCGGTGCAGCCGAAGCAGGGATGGCCGGTGCCGACCGGCCAGGTGCCCTGGCCGACGTCGTTGAAGCCGACGGACGGACAGTTCGCGTAGGTCTCCGGACCCTTGCAGCCGAGCTTGTAGAGACAGTAGCCCTGGCGGTGGCCGTAGTCGCCGAACTCCATGGCGAAGCGCCCGGCGTCGAAATGCGGGCGGCGCTCGCAGTTCTCGTGGATCAGGCGGCCGTAGGCGAACTTCGGGCGCATCTTGTCGTCCAGCTCCGGCAGCTTGCCGAAGGCGACGAAATGCAGGACCAGCGAGAGGAAGTTGTAGGGGTTCGGCGGGCAACCGGGGACGGAGACGACCGGCTTGTCCTTGATGATCTCGTTCAGGCCGACGGCGCCCGTCGGGTTGACGCCGGTCGACGGCCAGCCGCCCCAAGAGGAGCAGGAGCCCATGGAGATGACCGCGGCGGCACCCTTGGCGCACTCCAGCACGGCGTCCTTGTAGGTTTTGCCGGCGACCATGCAGTAGACGCCCCCGTCCTTCGTCGGGATGGAGCCGTCGGTGACCATCAGGTACTTGCCCCAATTGTCCTTCATCGCCTGCTGCTTCCAGTTCTCGGCCTGGTGGCCGGAGCCGGTCATCAGCGTCTCGTTGTAGTCGAGCGAGATGGTGTCGAGGATCAGCGTCTCGAGCGACGGGTGGTGGGTGCGCAGCAGCGATTCGGTGCAGCCGGTGCAGGCCTGGCCCGACAGCCAGATCACCGTCGGGCGCGGCGCCGCCACGGCGGCGTTCGCGATCTTGACGCCGAAGGCGGGGGAGAGGCCCAGCGTGGCGGCCACGCCCGTGCAGTAGGTCAGGAATTCCCGGCGGGACAGGCCGGCCAGCGCACCCTCATACTCGTCGAGATCGCCGATGTGCTCGGCGTCGAGATCCACATGTCCGTCGGGCATGATTTCCCCCAAAGACCCTTTTGCATTGATCCGCTGGCCGCCCGGTTGCCGGACGCCGGATGCGCAGCACGCCACGGCGCGTCCTGGGGAACCCGGAGCGGGAAACCCATGGCGCGGCGTATCCCTATCGATTGTAGGGGTATTTGGACGCGAAACGCTCGCCGGCATTGCACCAGTTTCGACGCCGCAGCGGCATTGATCTACATCAAACGGGGTATGTGGAGGGTAAGCTTCGAACGCCGTGAGCGCATCAGGGGAAAGGATGCGTCGGGAAAAGCCTCCTCCCCGGCATGAAGTCCGGGGAGGAGGGGGAGAGGATCAGACCGCCTTCATCTGGCGGGTGAAGTCGTCCACGTCGCTCTGCAGGGTGCGCGCGTGGACCGACAGGCCCTTGGCGGCGCTCAGCAGGCCGCCGGCGGCCTCGCCGGTGTGGTCGGCGGACTGCGACACGCCGGAGATGGTCGAGGAGACCTCCTGCGTGCCGATCGCGGCCTCCTGCACGTTGCGGGCGATCTCCTGGGTGGCGGAGCCCTGCTGCTCCACCGCGGCGGCGACGTTGGTGCTGATGTCGCTGATCCGCTCGATGGTGCCGACGATGCCGCTGATCGCGCCGACCGCCTGCTGGGTCTCGCTCTGGATGGCGACGATCTGGGCGGAAATCTCCTCGGTGGCGCGGGCGGTCTGGTTGGCGAGGCTCTTCACCTCCTGCGCCACCACGGCGAAGCCCTTGCCCGCTTCGCCGGCGCGGGCGGCCTCGATGGTCGCGTTCAGCGCCAGCAGGTTGGTCTGGCTGGCGATCTCGGTGATGAGGTTGACCACCGCGCCGATCTTCTCCGCCGCCTGGGCGAGGCCCTGGATGGTGCTGTTGGTGCGCTGGGCCTCCCGCTCCGCCTCGCTGGCGATGCGGGCGGCCTCGCCGATGCGCTGGCTGATCGAGCCGATGGAGGTGGACAGCTCCTCGGTCGCCGCCGCCACGGTCTGGACGTTGCCGGTGGCCTGCTCCGCCGCGGCGGCGACGGTCGAGCTGCGGCGCGAGGCGTCGGCGGCGGAATGGGTCAGCGATTCGGCGCTGCTGCGGATGCTGTCGGCCTCGCCGTTCAGGGTGCGGCACAGCCCCTCGATCTTCTGGGTGAAGCCGTGGGTCAGTGCCTCCAGCCGCTCCTGGCGCTGGCGGCGCACGTCGATCTCGCGGCGCTCCTGCTCGGCCAGATCGTTGGCGCGGCGCAGCCCGTCGCGGAAGACCAGCACGGCCTCCGCCATGTCGCCGACCTCGTCGCCCTGGCCGGTGCCGGGCACCTCGGCCGCGGTGTTGCCGGCGGCGATGGTCTTCATCGCGGCGGTCATGCGGGCGATGGGGCGCGCGATCATGTCGCGGGCGACCAGAACGGCCAGCAGGATGCCGAAGAGCACGCCGCCGATGCCGATGGCGAGCATCAGGGTGGTCCAGTGGCTCCGGGCCGACACCAGCTCGTCGTGCAGACGGTCGATCATGCCGTCCTGATCGGCGCTGAGCGCCTGGATCGCGGCGTTGAGCGCTTGGCGGTTGCTGCGGTTGGCGTCGTTGTCGCCGTAGGTCCGGGCTTCCGCCGGGCTCTTCTCGCGGGCGAGACGCACCAGCTCCGTGCGGAAGCGGATGAACTCCTCGGCCTTGGCCGCCACCGGGGCCAGCGTGGCCTGCCCCTCCGCCGGGGTGAGGCGCTTCAGGGTGCCGAGCCGGTCGCCGAGCGTGTTCAGGCTCTCCAGGAGGGGCTTGCCGAACTTGTCCACCTCGGCGCGGTCGCGGGCCATGTAGACGCCGCGCGAATCCATCACGACGGCCAGGACGAGTCCGTTGAGCTGCTCGCCCAGCACCTGCCGGTCCGACGCCCGCTCGATGGCCTCGGACTTGCCGGCCAGATCCTGCATGGCGGCAAGTCCCATCAGGCCGGTCACCGCGGCGACCGCCGCCTGCAAGCCCACGAGAAGATAGACCTTCGGTCCGATCTTTAGATTCCTAAGCGCTTTCAACATGCTGGACGTCCCCATTTCGGCGGTCTTGGGCCGCCTCTGTGCATGACGATATTGAGGTATCCATTGGTTTCCGAAGCGTTAAATCGTTCTATGACACGTTGCCGCGTCACCATTGGGCCGGTGCTAGACAAGGCGCCCATTGTTTTTCGAGCGAACCAATTCCCTCGGGAATACCGAGGGTCCCGGCGTGTTCGTCTTCATAAGGATGCATCGCCTCGGACCGGGCGGGTGGATCATGAAGCCCATCGCAGCCATCATCGGGAAAGCCGCTCAAGTCGTCCTTGCCGTTTTGCCGCTGGCGCTGGCGGCCTGCGGAGACGACGGCGGGTCCCGCTGGGTGGGTTACGGCGTGGGCTATGGGGGAGCCGGGCCGGTCTACACGCTGGGCGGCGGCGTTCCCGTTTATCGGCTGGAGCCCCGCACCTACTGGAACTACCCGGACTACCACGGCAGCGGACCGGTCATCGAACTGGCGGGTCGTCCGGGACCCTGACCGCGCAACGTGACGTTACGGAAAATCCAATTGAAGGGTCCCCCCCGGCCATTTACCTAAAGAAGAACTGGAACGGGCAGGGCGAGGCGGAGCGATGGCGGTCACCCGGGATGAACTGAAGACGCGCATCGGTCAGGCCCTGGGCGAGACGAAGGCCGATCTGGTCATCAAAAACACGCGTTTCCTCAACGTCGTCACCGGCGAGACCGCCGCGGGCGACATCGCCCTGTGCGGCGACCGGATCGTCGGCACCTACGAATCCTACGACGGGACGGAAGAAATCGACGGGTCCGGCCTGACCGTCGTGCCGGGCTTCATCGACACCCATGTCCATTGCGAATCCACCTGCGTCACGCCGATGGAGTTCGACCGCTGCGTCCTGCCGCGCGGCACCACCACGGCGATCTGCGACCCGCACGAGATCTGCAACGTGCTGGGCGAGAAGGGGCTTCGCTACTTCCTCGACTGCGCCGAGGGGACGGCGCTGGACCTGCGGGTGCAGCTCTCCTCCTGCGTGCCGGCGACGGAGCTGGAAACCTCCGGCGCGCGGCTGGAGGCGGCGGACCTGCTGCGCCACAAGGACCACCCGAAGGTGCTGGGGCTTGCCGAATTCATGAACTTCCCCGGCGTCTTCCACAAGGTGGACGGGGTGCTCGACAAGGTGGCCGCCTTCGACGGACGCCACATCGACGGCCACGCCCCGCTGCTCAGCGGGCGGGAGCTGAACGCCTACCTGTCCTGCGGCATCCGCAACTGCCACGAGACGACCAGCGCCCCGGAGGCGATGGAGAAGCTGCGCAAGGGCATGCAGGTGCTGATCCGCGACGGGTCGGTCTCGAAGGACGTGCATGCCCTGGCCCCGGTGATCCAGCCGGAGACGTCGCCCTTCCTCGGCTTCTGCACCGACGACCGAAACCCCCTCGACATCGCCGAGGAGGGGCACATGGACCACCTGATCCGCAGCGCGATCCGGCTCGGCGCGCCGCTGGCCCATGTCTACCGCGCGGCCACATGGTCGGCGGCGCGCGGCTTCGGTCTGTTCGACCGCGGGCTGATCGCGCCGGGGCAGCGCGCCGACCTCGTGCTGCTGGACGATCTGGAGGAGTGCGCGGTCAACCGGGTCATCCGCAACGGGCGGGTGGTGACCCCGGAGACCTTTGCCGGGCGTCCGGCGGTCAGCCCGGTGGGGCTGCGCTCCGTCAAGCTCCACCCGGTGACGGCGGAGGATTTCGCGGTGCCCGCCCGCGGCTCCGTCCAGTCGGTGATCGGGGTCCTGCCCGGAAAGATCATCACCGCCCATCTGCGTCTGGAGGTGCCGGCGAAGGATGGAAAGCTGGTGGCCGACCCCGACCGTGACATCCTGAAGATCTGCGTCTTCGCCCGCCACGGCACCAACCAGAATGTCGGACGCGGCTTCGCCAGCGGCTTCCAGTTCCGCGAGGGCGCGCTGGCCTCCTCGGTCGGGCATGACAGCCACAACATCTGCGTGGTCGGCGCGTCGGACGCGGACATGGCCATCGCCGTGAACCGCCTGATCGAGCTTCAAGGCGGCTTCGTCGCGGTGCGCAACGGCCAAGTGGTCGGCGAACTGGCCCTGCCGCTGGCCGGGCTGATGAGCCTGGAACCCTTCGAGACGGTGGAGCGCCACCTGCGCACTCTGCGCGCCTCGGTGCGGGAGATGGGCTGCCCGCTGGCCGAACCCTTCCTGCAGCTGGCCTTCCTGCCGCTGCCGGTGATCCCGCACCTGAAGATCACCGATCGCGGAATGGTGGACGTCGACAAATTCGCGCTGGTCGAAGCGTAGCCCCGGCAATTCCTGCCGGAGGAGTCGGCGGAACTTGCCGCCCCCTCCGCCAAGCCAACCGCTCAACCCATTGAAAAAACTGGAAAGCCATTTGGCCCGCCGCCTGCAACGGGCTGCCCGACAAACGCGAGAATGCCGGTCGGAGGGGCGTGCCATGGTTGGAATGAGCGACATCAGCGGTCTGGCGCAGAGCCTTCAGACGTCCATCGACGCGGCGATGAAGCGCGTCCAGGAGCAGGCCAAGCAGGCGACCGACGCCAAGCCCAGCGGCAACGTGCAGGAGTATGAGCAGACCGTCCGCAAGTCGGCCCTGAACGCCGCGCCCTTCGCCACCAACGTCGGCACGCTGGTGAAGGACACCAGCCGCCTCAACGTCCTCAGCACGCTGGCCGCCAACGATCCGGCGGACTTCTACAAATTCAATCTGGCGACGCCCGGCGAGGTCGCCCTCGGCCGCGTCGGCGACACCGGCGTGCGCGTCCAGCTGATGGACAAGCAGGGCAAGATCGTCGCCGACAGCAACAGCGAGGCCGGCACCACCTACGACGCCTACAAGAAGTTCGAGGCGGGCACGCTGTCGCTCGACCGCGGCGACTACACGCTGCGCGTCTCCCGCGACAAGGGCGTGGCGGCCAAGGAGGAAAAGAACTACGGCCTCCAGCTCCGCATGGGCGACTACAGCAAGGACTACGACACCATCGCCAAGCAGCCGGCCAAGGGCGACAACCCGCTCCAGCAGACGCCGCAGCTGCAGCGCCTGACCTCGCTGCTGACCGGGGGTACGACGACCAGCTCCGGCGCGCTGGGCATCCTCACCGGGGGAAGCGGCGGCTACAGCGGGCGCGGGTCTCTGCTCAACGGGCTTTTCTGAGGCGCCGCAGGCGGGCGGCGGCTACACTGCCGGTCCGCCGAAACCGGAGTCCACGCCGCCATGACCCCTGAAGAGCTGTTCCGCGCCGTCGCCGACCATGTCGCGGAGCATCAGGGAAAGGCCGGCCAGCAGGATTTCTTCCGAGCGATCCACCGGCAGGCCCTGAAGGGCATGGGGCTGGTCAACGATGCCGACATCCAGGCCACGGGCGAGGCCGGGGTTCTCCGCTACATCCAGGGCGAGCTGGCGCGGCGCGGTGTTGCGGACGCCGAAGCCGTGATTTTCGACGTCGGCGCCAACGTCGGTGTCTATACGGCGGCGGCGCTCGACCGCTTCCCGGCGGCCACAGTCTGGTCCTTCGAGCCGTCGCCGACGGCCTTCCGCGCGCTGTGCGAGACGGCGGCGCGCTACCCCGGCCGTTGCCGCCCCGTCAACCTCGGCCTGTCCGACCGGGCCGGCGCCGCCACCCTGCACGGCGACCGGCCCGGCTCGACCCTGGCGTCCCTCCACGACCGCGCGATCCGGGAGTTTCAGGAGGGCGGGGGCGGCGAGACCGTTCGTCTGGCGACGCTGGACGGATTCTGCGCGGACAACGCCGTCGACCGCGTCCATTTCCTCAAGGTCGACGTCGAAGGCCACGAGATCGCCGTGCTGGACGGTGCGCGCGGTCTGCTCGACCGCCGCGCCGTCGATTTCATCCAGTTCGAGTTCGGCGGCTGCAACCTCGACTCGCGAACCTTCCTGCGCGACTTCTGGAGCCGGCTGGACGGCTTCGCCATCTGCAAGATCGTCAAGGACGGGCTGTACCGGCTGTCCGCCTATTCCGAATTCGACGAGATCTTCGCGTACCAGAATTTCCTCGCCGTCCGCCAGTAGGGCATGGAGCCATCAGGCGAGGCGCAGCGACGCGGCGCCGAGCACGATGACGACGCCGGAGGCCAGGCGCACCGGGCCGACCCGTTCCTTGAGCACCAGCGCGGCCAGCGCCATGGCGAACAGGATCGAGGTCTCGCGCAGCGCCGCCACCACGGCGACCGGGGCCAGGGTCATCGCCCAGAGCGCGAGCCCGTAGGAGGCGATGCTGGCCGCCCCACCGGCCAGCGCGATCATCCAGCGCCGGCGGGCGTGGCTCAGGAACCCGCGGGCGTCGCGCAGCAGCGCCCCGCCCACCATGGGCACGCTCAACAGCAGGAAGCACCACAGCGTGTAGCCGGCCGGCGCGCCGGACAGCCGCACGCCGATGCCGTCCACCACCGTGTAGGCGGCGATCACCAGGGCGTTGGCGAGCGCGCAGGCGGTGCCCCGCCATGACCCCGACGGGGCCGAGCGCCGCCCGAGCAGGGTCAGCCCGAGGATTCCGCCGCAGACCAGCAGCGTTCCCATCCAGGCGCCGGCGGACAGGCCCTCGCCCAGCAGCACGCCGCTGCACAGCGCCACGAGCAGCGGCGGCGTGCCGCGCATCAGCGGATAGGCGTGGCTCATCGCGCCGTCGCGGTAGGCGGCGGCGAGCAGCCGGAAATAGGCGACGTGCAGCACCGCCGTCACGCACAGATAAGGTGCGCTGGCAAGCGACGGCGCCGGAACGACGGGAAGCATCGGAAGGGCGATGAAGGCGGACCCGGCGACCACCAGGACGGCGTCGGACGCGCTGCCGCCGCCGGCCTTCAGCGCGGTGTTCCAGCCGGCATGGAGGAGGGCGCCGGCCAGGACGGCGAGAAGGGCTTCGGTGGGCAAGGGGGGAGCCGTGGTCGGGAGAGTGGACGATGCGGACGGAGAGACGGCCTGCGGCCCGCCGGACGGCAGGATACACGCACAGGTCCGCTGCCGGACAGTCCAATTGCCCAGCGTCCTTCTTTGCGCTAAGCGTTCGCGATGTCGACCGATAGCCTCCCGACCCAGAGTCTTCCGACCGCCGCGGTCTCCACCCCGGCCGCCGTCCGCCGCGCCACCGCCATCGGCGGTCTGGCCATCGTGATGTGGTCCACGCTGGCGCTGCTGACGGCGCTGTCGGGGACCATTCCGCCGTTTCAGCTCGTGGCGATGTCCTTCGGGGTCGCCTTCCTCGTCGGGACGGCGGCGGGGGCGGCGCGGGGCAAGGACGTGATCGGCGTGCTGCGCCAGCCCTGGCGGGTCTGGCTGCTCGGCGTCGCCGGGCTGTTCGGCTATCACTTCTTCTATTTCCTGGCTTTCCGCCTCGCCCCCGGCGCTGCGGTCGAGGTCAATCTGCTGAACTATCTCTGGCCGCTGCTGATCGTCCTGTTCTCCGCCCTGCTGCCGGGGGAGCGGCTGAAGCGCGGCCATGTGCTGGGCGCGCTGTGCGGGCTGGCCGGCACGGTGCTGATCGTGACCGGCGGCGCGCGCGGCCTGTCGCTCGACGCCGGGGACACGCCGGGCTACCTGTCGGCGATGGCCGCGGCGGTGCTCTGGGCGTCCTATTCGGTGCTGTCGCGCCGCTTCGGCGACGTCCCGACCGAGGCGGTCGGCGGCTTCTGCCTCGCCACGGCGGTGCTGGCCGGGCTGTCGCACCTGCTGTTCGAAACCACCGTGGCGCCGTCGGGCGGCGAATGGCTGGCGGTGCTCGCCATGGGGATCGGCCCGGTCGGCGCGGCCTTCTTCGTATGGGATCACGGGGTGAAGCGCGGCGACATCCGGGCGCTGGGGGTGCTGTCCTACGCCACGCCGCTGACCTCCACGCTGCTGCTGATCCTGTTCGGGCAGGCGGCGGGGGGCTGGACCGTCTGGGCCGCCTGCGCCCTGATCATGGGCGGCGCCGTGCTGGCCAGCCGCGACGTCCTGCGCGGCGACCGCTAGGACGACCGCCGGCCGGACGGTGACAGCGAATTCATAGGCTTTTCATGCGGCGCGGTGCTATTCGGCAAGGGCGGTTCCCTTCTTGCCGGACCATCCCGCCATGCCGATCCAGGCCAACTCCGAACGCGCCGCCGGCCCGGATGGCTGTTCCTGGACGAGGCGACGTCCGCCTGCGATCCGGCGACGGAGGCGCGGCTCTACGGCCTGCTGGCCGAGCGCCTGCCCGGCACGATGGTGGTCAGCGTCGGCCACCGCGCCAGCCTGTCGGCGCATCACGGCCGGACCGTCACGGTGGGAACGGACGGCGATGGGGTGGCGCAACTGGCCGGCTGTTGAGCGCCGCGCCCGGCCGTGGGGCGGGCTTGGCCTTCGGCCCGCGCGATCAATATCGCTGTCGGTCCGTCACCAACCGCCGTGGTTCCGATGCCGAGAGCCGTCCGCCGCAGGTCGCTGGTCGCCATGTTGGCGGCCGGCGTGATCGCCAGCTCCGCTTCGCCGGGTTGGGCCGCGACTCCGGAGACGGTCGATCCCAAGGGGCTGATCCTCCTCATGAGGCATGCGGAGGCGCCCGGAGTCGGCGATCCGCCGAACTTCCAGCTCCGCGATTGCGCGACGCAGCGCAACCTGGACGCGGACGGCCGCGAGCAGGCCCGCCGCGCCGGCGACCTGCTGCGCAAGATCGCCGGCCGTCCGGCCGCCGTCCATTCGAGCCAGTGGTGCCGCTGCCTGGAAACCGCCCGGCTTCTCGACGCCGGGCCCGTGCGGGAGCTTCCGGCGCTCAACTCCTTCTTCGAGCGGCGGGAGGAGCAGGAGGCGCAGATGGCGACGCTGCGCCGGTTCCTGGCCGGGCTGCCGGCCGACGGCGCACCGGTCGTTCTGGTCACCCATCAGGTGGTCGTCACGGCCTTGACCGGCGTCTTTCCGGCCTCGGCCGAGGCGGTGCTGCTGCGGGCCAACGGAACGGGCGCGCCGGCCGTCGAGGGGCGGATCAAGCTGGAAGGCTCCCGGTAGGGCCTGCCGCCGTCCCGGCGGGGGAGCCCCGCGGAGCCATCCTCTGCGCTTTGCGGGTGCCGGCCGGACCGCCGCCTCCGTCCTTCCCATCGTCGCGGGAGCGCTGGAGGCAATCGGTGCCGGCCGGATACCGTCACTGGGAACCTACTTCTGGACGTTGGCGGCGGTCTGGCCGAACAGGATCTTCTTCCCCTCATCGGTAACCGACGGGCGCTTGGCCAGCTCCGCACCCTTCTCATAGGCGCGGACGGTCGCCGGGCGGGCCTGGATCGCCTCGAACCAGCGCTTCAGCTCGGGGAAGTCGGCGAGGTTCTGGCGCTGCCGCTCGTGCGGGACGATCCACGGGTAGCAGGCCATGTCGGCGATGGTCAGCTCGTCCCCCGCGATGAAGGCGCGGCCCGCCAGACGCTTGTTCAGGACGCCGTAGAGCCGGTTGGTCTCCTTCACGTAGCGGTCGATGGCGTAGGGGATGTGCTCCGGCGCGTACTGCACGAAATGATGGTTCTGCCCGGCCATCGGGCCGAGGCCCCCCACCTGCCAGAACAGCCACTCCAGGACCGTCTTGCGGCCGCGCGTGTCGGCGGGCAGGAACTTCCCGGTCTTCTCCGCCAGATAGGTCAGGATCGCGCCGGATTCGAAGACCGACACCGGCTCCCCGCCGTCGGCCGGCGCGCGGTCGACGATCGCCGGCATGCGGTTGTTCGGGGACATCGCCAGGAACTCCGGCTTGAACTGGTCCCCGGCCGAGATGTCCACGGGATGGATGGTGTAGTCCAGCCCGGCTTCCTCAAGGAACAGGGTGATCTTGTGCCCGTTGGGGGTCGGCCAATAGTGAAGGTCGATCATGGCGGTCCTTCCGGTTTGTCTGCGCCCCGAAAAGTGATGGAGCGCGCGGCTCCAGGCAACCCGCGCCGCGTGCGCATCAGCCCTCCGGAAGGGGCAGGCGCGGGGTGCAACGTCGCGGCCCGCGGAATGTTGAGAACGGTGAACCAACAACCAGGACGAGGACCGTCATGAACGACGACCGGACTCCCGCCACCCAGCCGACTCCCCAGCCCGCTGCCCAGCACAAGGACGACCGCATCGACGAGGCCCGCGGGGGCACCGTCAAGCCCGACCAGGGCGGCGAGGCCGAACTGACCGAGAAGGAGGAGGACAAGCGCGGCGGCGCCAACAAATCCACCCCGGGCCCGATCTACGACGTCTGAGATTGGTCCCTCACGACCGGCCTCTACGAAACGAGCGCCAGGGTGGGATCGGGCGGTTCCGGCGTGGCGTCTTCCAGCGTTTGGGCCACCTCGTCCAGCGGGGCGGCGACCACGAGCGGTTCGGAGCGGCCGGCGAAGGTGATCTCGGTGCGCTCCCCCTCGGTGCCGCGCAGGTACAGAACGCCCGCGGCGTTGATCAGGACCGGCGCTCCGGCGCGGTCGGTGAATTCGATGAACTTCATGCAGGACTCCCACGGAGGTTGCATCACGCTTGGACTGCTTCAAACACGCAAAGTGGGCGGCGGGTTCGCTTCTCCCTATGGCACTGCCCGTTCGGTTCCGCGCCGGCTCGCTCATTGCGCGCAATCAGCCCCTTGATTGATGCACCGCATCGACAAACATGGGCGCTGCGGGCCACGTCGGTCCGCGCCGTCCGCCAACAAGGAACAGATGCCGTGAAGTTGCTCGTCGTCGAAGACGACCCGTTGATCGGGCCCGCCATCAAGGCCGTGATGGAGAATGCCGGATACACGGTCGTCGGCCCCCTGCGCGACGCCGCCAAGGCGACGCGGCTGGGGGTCCGGGAACAGCCGGATCTTGCGCTGGTGGACGTTTATCTGGCTGGCGGTGAGAATGGGCTGACTCTGGCCCGCAAGCTGTGGGAGGAGCACAACATCCCCTCCCTGCTGATCACCGGCTTCGACCACCGCGGCGAGGAGGCGCGCGATTTCGCGGTCGGCCTTCTGCGCAAGCCGGTGATGCCCGACGCGCTGGTCGACGCGGTCGGGGCCGTCGGGGAAATCCTGGCGGGCCTGCGCCCGTCCTCCATCCCGCCGGCACTGGAACTGTTCGGGCGGCCCGACCGCGCGTCCGCCGCCGCGCCGGGATCGGCGCCTCAAACAGCACCCCAGGCGACGCCCCAACCGGTGCAACAGCCCATGCGGCGGCAGGGCTGAGACCCTGAGGCCCCGCCCTGCCGTTTTTCCGATGCTTCGAACAGTGACCGGGCGCTTTTGAGCAGCGACCCGGCGTCGCGACCGTCAGCGGTCCGGAGAGCCTTCCGGACCGCCCGGCGCGGGGGCTTCCGCCGGTTGGGCGGAATTCTGCGCGGGGGCCGCGACGGATTGGCCGTCCTGCGGCTTGGTGGTTTCAGAGCCGTTGCTGGGGTCCAGTTCCACCCACTGGCGATGATCGCTCATGACTTGTCTCCCGTCCGTCTGTGGTCGCGTCCCGTGGTGCAGGCCGTCGTGCAGGAATGGTCCGATGAGGCGCCTCTCGTTTCTCGGTTCGGGCGCCTGTCCATCGGAATAACGCGCGGCGGAGGGAATCGATCAATCCCGACCGAAGAAATCGGGTATTTTGTGAGGCAACTCCGGCGGGGACGCTCTTTCAGAAGCCGCCGCGCGCCAGCGCCGGCCCGCCACGCCCCAACAGCCGGCGAGCCAGCGCCAGCGGGGCGCGCAGCAGGTGGCGGGCGGCGGCGCGGGGACCGAGCGGCTTCTCGATCGCGTAGTATTTGCGGATCGTCTCGCGCACCTCCCAGACGCCGGTGAAGCCCTTGGGAATGACGAAGGCGTCGCCCTCGCCATGCTCCTGCGGCGCGCCGTCGCGGGGGGTGATGACCACCCGCCCGGCCAGCAGGACGCAGAACTCCTCATAGGGCCAGTCGGCCATGGCGATGGTGCCCGGCGTGCACTGCCAGACCCCGCAGGCGAACCGCCCCCCGCCGCCGTCATAGAGGTTCAGGAAGCTCTCCCGAGGGTCGCCGGACAGCACGGTTCCGAAGACGGCGGGCTTGCCGGGGTCGTTCCCGATCAGCCGCTGGTCGATGGGAACGAGCGTCCGGCGCGGCGGCGGGTTGCGGTCCATGGGACTCACCCCTCCCGCACCAGCAGGGCGACGGGGAAGTCGCGGAAGAGGTCGGCGGCGGTCACAGCGTCGGCGGCCTCCAGCGTCCCGTCGGTCAGCGCGTTGCGCCAGCGCTGACCGCGCGGCAGCGGGACGGAGGTGCCGCCCCAGTCCGGGGTCTCGCCCAGCGCGCCGACCAGACGCGGGGCGGCGACCACCACGGTGTCGTCGCCCAGCCGGCGGGCGAAGGCCACCACATGCTCCGCCCGCTCGCCCGTCGCCTCCAGCGGCAGATACTCGCCCTTGGCGAAGAGGTCGGGCATGGCCGCCCGCAGGGCCAAGGCGCGCCGGGTCAGGGAGAGCTTCACCGCGCCGTCCTGCCAGCGGTCCAGCAGGCTGCCGATCTCAGCCCCTTCGACCTCGTCGAGCAGGCGGCGGCGGGCGTCGTAGTCCACCGGGCGCCGGTTGTCGGGATCGACGAGGCTGAAATTCCACAGCTCGCAGCCCTGGTAGATGTCCGGCACGCCGGGGCTGGTCAGCTTCAGCAGGGTCTGGGTCAGCCCGTTGACCATGCCGATGCGGGCGAGGCGCTCCTGGAAGGGCAGGAAGGCGTCGAAGAAGGCGGTGCTGCGCGTCACGTCCAGCGCGTCGTGGACGAAGCTGGTCATGGCGCTCTCATAGGCCTCGTCGGGGGCCGCCCAGGTGCTGTGCACCTTGGCCTCGCGCATCGACTTGGTCATGGCGCCGGCGAGGCGTTCCGCGAACTCCGTCATCGCCTGCGGGTCGAGGCTGGCGGACTCCGCTCCGGTCAGCTCCGCCGGCCAGGCCCCGACGAGGAGCTGGTAGAAGAGATACTCGTCGTTGCGGTCGGGCGGCGCGGTGCCCTCCACGTCGCCGCGGCGGGCGCGCAGCAGGCGGCTCCAGGTCTGGATCTGCCGCTCCCACTCCTCCGGCATTTCCGACAGGGCGTAGAGGCGGGCGCGGGTGTCCTCGCCGCGCTTGGTGTCGTGGGTGGTGCTGCCCAGCATGGCGTGGGGCCAGCGCTCCGCCCGCTCGGCGTTGGCGTGGTGGAAGCTGGCGGTGCTGACCCCGAAATGCTCGGGATGCCCGCCGACCTCGTTCAGCGCGGCCAGCCGGTTGTAGCGGTAGAAGGCGGTGTCCTCCAGCCCCTTGGCCATCACCGGGCCGCTGTACTGCTGGAAGCGCATGGCGAAGCGCAGCACCTGCTGGCGGCTGTAGCCGCTGCGCGGCTGGGCCACCAGATCGGTGGTCAGCAGCCGTTGCAGGAAGTCGTAGGCGGAGCCGTCGGTGTTCGGGTCGGCCTTGCGCGCCTGGGTGATCGCCCAGTCGATGCTTCGCCGGTCCAGATCGCTGACGCCGCGCCAGTCCACATAGGTGCGGTAGACGGGGAAGCGGGCGATGGTCTCCTTCAGCGCCTGATGCAGGATGTTGGCGGTGAAGTCGGCGGTGCGCGGGTTGGCGCGGGCGATGCGCGAGGCCTGCCGGGCCAGAACGTGCAGCTCGCTGGCCATCTCGCTTTCCATGATGCGGATCTTGGCAACCCGCACCACCTCGTCGAAGCTCTCGCGCCGCCCGGTGAAGTCGGCGTAGAGGCGGGTAAAGGCCTCCTCCCCCCGCGGGTCGACGAACAGACCGCCCATCAGGTTGGCGAATTCGTAGCCGGTGGTGCCGTCGATCGGCCAATCCTCGCGCAGCCGCTCGTGGCGGGCGAGGATCTTCTCGACCACCAGATAGAAGGGCCGCTCGGTCGCCTGGGCCAGCCGCTCGCAATAGCCCTTGGGGTCGTAGAGGCCGTCGATGTGGTCGATGCGCAGCCCGTCCAGCGTGCCGTCGTCGACCAGCTTGAAGGCCAGCCGGTGGGCGACGTCGAACAGCTCCCGCTCCTCCATGCGCAGGCCGGCGAGTTCGTTGATGTTGAAGAAGCGGCGGTAATTGATGTCGTCAGCCGCCACCTTGAAGTAGGCGGCGCGCCAGTTCTGGGCGGCGATCAGGTCGGTCAGGCGGCGCCAGCTCTCCGGCTCGCCCTCCTCGCCGCGGAAGCGCTTCAGCCGGCGCTCGACGGCCTCGGCCACGTCCGCCTTCTCGGAGACCAGCGCGGCCAGCTCGGCCTTGAGGGCGTTGGCGCGGCGGATCTGATGCGGGCGCACCTGATCGAGATGGCGGAAGGCGTCGCCGATGCGCTCCAGATCGGGATGGTCGTCGCCCAGGATCGTGCCGTAGTCGGCGGGCCGGATGGGCAGCTTGTGGGTGTCGTAGGCCCAGACGGCGAAGCCGCCCGCCTCCTGGTCGAAGCGCAGCTCCAGCCCGCCGGACTCCAGCACCGCGCCGAACTGGTCGCCGAGCAGCGGCACCAGCACCTTGCCGTGCAGGTAGCGGCGGTCGGGCTCCCATTCGATGTCGAAATAGCCGGCGTAGGGGCTGTCCGGCCCCCATTCCAGCACGTCGAGCCACCAGCCGTTGTCGGCCCCGCCGACGCCCATGTGGTTGGGCACGAAGTCGAGGATCTGGCCCAGCCCGTTGCGCTTCAGCGCCTCCACCATGCCGTGGAAGGACTCCTCGCTGCCCAGCTCCGGGTTCAGGGCGTTGTGGTCGACGATGTCGTAGCCGTGGGTGCTGCCCGGCCGCGCCTTCATGTAGGGCGAGGCATAGAGGTGGCTGACGCCCAGCCGCGCCATGTAGTCGGCGATTCCGGCGGTGCGGTCGAAGCCGAACTCGGCGCGCAGCTGCACGCGGTAGGTGGCCAGGGGGATCGGCTTTTCGGCGTCCGCCGCCATGGGTTGGTCTCCTGAATCAGGAACGGTGAAAGCCCCTCTCCCGCCCCGGGAGAGGGAGGGGCCCGCCGCAAAGCGGCGGGAGGGTGAGGGTACCGGCAACGGGCAAGGGGCTGAGTCTCGGCTGTACCCTCACCCGGCGCCTCCGGCGCCACCCTCTCCCGGGGCGGGAGAGGGGCGAGCGGCCGCCACCGCGGCCGGCCGGGCGGCGGCCATGATGGCGGCGATGGCGCCGGCCTGCGGGCAGTCGGCCATGTCCTCCAGCGCGAGGCGCAGCTTGCGGCGCCAGTTGGGGTATTGGTCGACCGTGCCGGGCAGGTTGACCTGCTCCAGCTCGGCGGTCAGGTCGTCCATCTGGACCATGGCGATGGCCGAGCCGGTGCGGGCGAGGAAGGCGTGCACCGCGTGGCCGAGCGCTTCGCTGTAAGGGCTGTCGGGGCCGAAGCTGGCGGGCAGCGGCAGGAAGGCGTCGGCGAGCGCCTCCAGCAGGCGGGCGCGCTCGGCCATGCGGCGGTCGCGCTGGCGCTCCGCCTCGCCCTCCGCAGGATACAGGCCGCGTTCCTCCTTCAGCGTGATGTCGTGCCCCTCCCACCAGCCGCGCAGCGTGGCGAGGTCGTGGCTGCCCACCGTGGCGAGCGCCGCGTAGGGGTAGTCGTCGGGGCCGCGGAACCCGCCGTCCTCGGTCCATTCGAAGAACATCACCCGGTAGCTCAGGACACCCGCCTCCGCCATGCGCTCGCGGAATCCCTCGGGCACGGTGCCCAGATCCTCGCCGACGACGAGGCAACGGTTGCGCTGGCTCTCCAGGGCCAGGATTCCGAGGAGGTCGTCCATCGGGTAGGCGACGTAGGCCCCTTCGGAGGGCGGGTGCCCCTCCGGTATCCAGTAGACGTGCTGGAGCGCCATGGCGTGGTCGATGCGCAGCGCCCCGGCGTGGCGCATGTTGGCGCGCAGCAGCTCGATGAAGCGGGCGTAGCCGCCCTCGCGCAGGGCGTGGGGGTGGAAGGGCGGCAAGCCCCAGTCCTGCCCGGCCGGGTTGAACAGGTCGGGCGGGGCGCCGACATGGGCCGGCGCCACCACCACATGCGGGTCGGCCCAGGTCTCCGCCCCGCCGCTGTCCGCCCCGACGGCGAGGTCGCGGAAGAAGCCGACGGCCATCCCGCGCTCCCGCGCCCGCTCCGCCGCCGCCTGCAACTGGCTGTCGGCCAGCCATTGCAGCCAAACGAAGAAGTCGATGCGCTCCCGCCGCTCCTCGGCGAAGCGCCGGACGGCGGGGGAGGCGGCGTCCCGATACTTCTCCGGCCAGCGGCGCCAGTCGGGCGCGCCGTCCTTGGCGAAGCGCTCGCGCAGGGCCTGGAAGGTGCAGAAGCGTTCCAGCCCCTCGCCCAGCTCGGCCCGGAAGGCGGCGAGCGCCCGCCGCCGCTCCTCGCTGCCCTCCGCCTGGAAATGGGCGAACAGCCGTTCCAGGACCGGCAGCTTCAGCGCCGCCACGGCGGCGTAATCGACCAGCGGGGCGGCCTCCGCCGCCTTGACGTCCCGCAGGAAATCCTCCGTTGCGATCCGGTCGCGGGCCTCGGCGCAGCCCATCAGCTCCGGCACCGCCAGCACGTCGATGTAGAGCGGGTTGAGGAACAGGCGGCTGGCCGGCGAATAGGGGCTGGCCTGGTCGGGCTGGTCGAGGAACAGGGCGTGCAGCGGGTTCAGCCCGACGATGCCCGCCCCGCGCGCCGCCGCCATTTCCGCGACGTTGACGAGGTCGCCGAAGTCGCCGATTCCCCAATCCCCGGCGCAGCGCAGGGCGTAGAGCTGGACCGACAGGCCCCAGATCCGCTCGCCCATCTGGAGCGGGGCGGGGAGATGGCAGGTCGCGGGGGCGGCGATCACCGTCATCTCCAGGCCGGGATGCTCCGCCCGCAGTCCCTCGACCTCCAGCCGCAGCCGGTGGTAGCCGGGCGCCACCGGTCCGCCGAGGTCGAGACGCCGCACCTCGAAGCGCTGCCCGTCGGCGCCGGCCTTGCGGACCAGCGGCAGGTCGGCGAAATCGGCCTCGCCGGTTCGGTCGCCGCCCTCCTCCAGGGCCAGGGTCCAGCGCAGCGTCCCGCTGCCTTCCGGCAGGGTGACGGTGACCGAGAAGGGCGGACGGTCGATGCGCAGCACCGCCACCGGCGGCAGGGGGCGGGTCAGCTCGCGCCGCTCCAGCGCCGCCAGCGCCTCCTCCGGGTCGTCGGCGTTGACCTCCATGGCGGCGAGCAGGGCGCGGATGGTGCCCTCCGACGCCTGGATGGTCTCGCCCGAGGCGCCGGTGTAGTGGGTCTCGATCCCCATCCGCTCGCCGAGCCGGTCGAGCGCCGTCGTCTCCTCGATGGTCCACAGGACGGACAGCGGCGCCATGGTGCCGGCGTCGAGCCCGTCACCCTCGCTCCACAGGACGCGGCCCACGGCCTCGCCCATGCCCTGCACCGGCGCGTCGGACAGGTTGGCGAGCAGATGCAGGCGGCTGCCGTCGCCCATCCGCCAGGAAACGCGGATCCCCCGCCCGTCGATCACCTCGTGGGCGGCGGCACCGCCGGGCGCGTTCTCCAGCCGCGGCGCGATCTCCTTGTGGCGCACCGCCAGGATGCGGCGGTACCAGTCCAGCCACTCCCCGTGCGCGCCCGTCTTGCGGTCGTCCCAGTCGAGCTTGGCCGACCGGAAGGTCTCCGGCGCGGTCGGGTCGGGGATGCGGTCGCGCACCTTCGGGTCCTGGAATTCGGGGAACTTGGCGAACTCCTCCCGACGGCCGTTGCGCACCGCCTCGGCCAGCTCGTCGGCGAAGTCGCAGAAGAAGGGGAAGGGACGGTCGGACGCCCACTCCTCGCCCATGAACAGCATCGGGATGCCCGGCCCGAGCAGATAGAGCGAACTCGCCGCCCGCACCGCCTCGGGCCGCGAGAAGCGGGTGATGCGGTCCCCGAAGGCGCGGTTGCCGACTTGGTCGTGGTTCTGGATGAAGGTGACGAAGGCGGTCGGCGGCAGATGCGCCGACGGCTCGCCGCGGGCCTCGCCGCCGCGGTAGGAGGAGGCGTGCCCCTGGAAGGCGAAGCCCTCGGCCATGGCGCGGGCCAGCTTCATCGCGTCGCCGGCGTAGTCGGCGTAATAGCCGGCGTCTTCGCCGGAGGCCCAGACATGCAGGCAATGGTGCAGGTCGTCGTTCCACTGCGCGGTGTGCCAGCGCGGGTCGCCCTCCGGGTGGCGCTCCAGCAGGTGGGCTTCGTTCTCGTCGTTCTCCAGAACGAGATGGACGTGGCGGCGGCAGCGCACGGCGTCCTGCACGCGCTCCGCCAGTTCCTGGAGGAACAGCTTGTCGCTGTCGTCGAGGATGGCGTGGACCGCGTCGAAGCGCAGCCCGTCCATGTGGAACTCCTCGATCCAATAGAGCGCGTTGTGGATGAAGTAGTCGCGCACCGTGGCGTTGCGCGGCCCGTCCACGTTGATGGCGTCGCCCCAGGGCGTCTTGTGCCGGTCGGTGAAGAAGGCCTTGGCGTAGGCGTGGAGGTAGTTCCCGTCCGGCCCGAAATGGTTGTAGACGACGTCGAGGAAGACCATCAGCCCCTTGGCATGGGCGGCGTCCACCAGCGCCTTCAGGTCCTCCGGGCGGCCGTAGGCGGCGTCCGGGGCGTAGGGCAGCACCCCGTCGTAGCCCCAGTTGCGGGCGCCGGGGAAATCGGCCACCGGAAGCAGCTCGATGGCGGTGACGCCCAGCTCCACGAGATGGTCGAGCTTGTCGATGGCGGCGCGGAAGGTGCCTTCCTCGGTGAAGGTGCCGACGTGAAGCTCGTACAGCACCGTCTCGTGCCAGGGGCGTCCGGTCCAGGCGGCGTCGGTCCAGCGGTAGACGGTGGGGTCGATCACCTCGCTCGGCCCGTGCACGTCCTCCGGCTGGTGGCGGGAGGCCGGGTCGGGCACGCGCAGCCCGTCGGGAAGCTCGAACTGGTAGCGGGTGCCCGCCTGGGCCTGGGCGGTGGTCCATTCGAACCAGCCGTCGGCCCGCCGCACCATGGGCAGCAGGGCCTGAGTGTCCTCCAGCCACAGCGAGACCTGCTCGGTCCCCGGCGCCCACAGGGTGAAGCGGACGGAGCCGTCGGGCTGAACCTGCGCGCCGAAGGGCATGGCGTGGGCCCGCGCCTCGCCGAGGCGGGTGGCGCCGGGGGCGGCCAGCCCGACCGGGCCGGACGCGCGGTCGGCCACCTCCGGCCCGGCGTCGGCGCCCAGGATGCCGATGGCGCCGGCCAGCGGGATGGCCAGCCAGTCGGGCCGGTTCGCCAGCTCGTAGCCGATCTCGTAGAGCGCCTTCTCCAGCAGGAAGAGTTTCAAAAGCTGCGTGGCGGTGGCCGCGTCGGCGGGCCAGCCCGGGCAATCGCCGATGGCTTCGCGGTAGCCGGCGACGAAGGCGGATGCCGCTTCCCCCTCCCACCAGTTCAGCCAGGCGGTGCGCGCGCCGCGCGCCGCCTCGTCCAGGTCGTCGGGCAGGGCGGCCCGCGCTCCGGCGGCGGCGTAGGTGATGGAGCGGAGCATCCCCGCCACGTCGCGCAGGATGCAGTGCTTGGCCCGCCGCTCGGCCAGCGGGCGCATCGGCTCGCCCTCGAAATCGACGATGAACAGGTCGTCCCTGCCGGCCAGCACCTGCCCCAGGTGATAGTCGCCGTGCAGGCGCATGGCGTGGAAGTCGCCGCGCGGCGGCGTCAGCGTCTCGATCTGGCGCATCACCGTCGCCTCGCTGTCGGCCAGCGAGGCGGCGTAGGGGGCGAGGTCGGCGTCCAGCCGCGGGGCGGCCTCGCGCAGCTGGCCCAGCACGCGGCGGGCGAGGCTGCGCACCCCGTCCGCCCAGCCCGTCAGCATGGCGGGGGTGACGGGTTCCGGCGTGAAGGCGTCGCCGCCGCCGGGGGTGGCGAGCGCCCGGTGCATCTCCGCCGTGCGGCGGCCCAGCCGGCGCATGAAGGTCATCAGGGCGACGTCGTCCGCCGTGTCGTCGTCGAAGCGCTCGACGCGCTTCGACAACTCCGCGGTGACGTGGCTCCAGGCGTCGCGGGCGTCGGGAACCAGCTCCTGCAGGATGCACAGGGTGGCGGCCTCGCCGTCGCCGGTGCGCTCCACCCAGCCCAGCAGGGCGGGCGTGTTGCGGAAGTTGGCGACCTCGGTCAGGAAGCGCCCGACCTCCAGCTCCGGATGGGTGCCGGATTCCAGCTTGCGCAGCCCCTTCAGGATCGCCGCGTCGCCGACGCGGACGGAGGTGTTGGACTGCTCGGCTCCCGTCCAGCGCAGCGGCGCGCCGCCGTCCAGCGCGCCCTTCACGGCGTCGAAGGCGCGGCTGCGGCCATAGCGCAGGCCGCCGTTCTCGCCGCCCTTGCGGATGCCGTCGAGCAGGGCGCGAACCACCTCCTCGTCGCCGTAGCCGTCGCGCAGGCTGCCCGGCCAGGGGAGCGCATCGGGGCCGGCGATGGAGAAGGGATCGGCGGTGTCGGTCTCGCCGCCGTCGCCTTGGCCCTCGCGGTTGAGCACCAGGGGAAGCTGGTAGAGCTGAGGCTCGCGCCCCGGGGCCTCCACCCGCAGCAGGCAGAGCTGGGCGGAGCCGGAGGCCAGCGGAAGCGGCAGCGCATCGACGATGCGCACGGTGGGCGTGCCGGCGTCCTTGGCGGCGTACCAGCGCCGTCCGGTCAGGAAGCCGGGAAGCAGTTTGTCCTGAAGCAGGGACAGGGCCTCGCCCTCGATGGGGCCGGAAAATGCATTCGATTTGGGCGCTGTCGACAAGACACGTCTCCCCTGTTGGGCGGCACGGCTCGCACAACAACCGGGGCGGTGCGGTGTTCCTCCCGCCTAACCGTAGGTGGCTAGCCGTCGGACATGCGCGGATGGTGGGGCAGGCGGCCCAGCCGGCCGATCCGTTCGGCCAGTTGCAGCGCCTCGACCACGTCGTCGAGCCGCCCGCACTGCATCAGCGTGTGGGCGTGGGTGTTGAGCGCGGCGACCACCGCGCGTTCGTCGGACACGCCGTCGGCCGGGCGCCCGTCGCGGTCGAGGATGACCGCGCCGAGCGCGGCCAGCGCCTCCGCCGACAGATTGACGGCGTCGAGCATCGCCGCGTCGTCCTTCTCCGCGGCGTTCAGCACGGGTTCCAGCACCTCGGCCAGCAACCGGGGATTCATGAAGGCACGCTCCTGACGGCATCTGTGCTTTAAAACACTGAAAATGGCCCGATGTGCCGCCGCCGCAAGCCGATGCCCCCGTCAACTGAACGGGAGGTAGAGGCGCCTACGCTTCCAGGACGGACTCGACCTCGGACAGGTCGCTCAGGCGGCGGGCCAGCTTGTCGGTGCACTGGATTTCCAGGATGCCGAAACCGGCGTTGGGAGCGATCGCGTGCAGGTCGCCGGCCATGCCGTTCTGGCTGGCGAAGCGCTTGACCCGCTCCACCATGGCGTCGCGCTCGGGTCGGCCCGGACGCAGGCCGGGCAGGGGGCGGGTGAACAGAACCTTGTAGCGTTTGAACATGGCGTGAGCCATGGGAGGGGCTCCCGGCCTGGGTGGGGAAGGACGTGCCAGGGGGTTTGGCACGTCCTCCCCCGCCGGTGCAAGCCCTTCGGGCCGGCGTCGGCCCCCGGCGTCGCCCCAGCGTCGATCCCAGCCTCAGTCCTTGCTCGGCTCCACATTCTCCGCACCCTTGCGGGTGCCGCCGAAGCGGTCGGCGCCCTTGGCGTCGGGGGCGTCCGGCTTCTTGTGGTTGCCGGTGTTCTGCTGGTCGTCGGTGTGCTTGACGGTCTCTTCGGTGTGGGGCTGCTTCATCGCGGGGCCTCTTGCTCCGTTCGGAAAGGTCACCCCATCAACCGGCCAGGCTCGCGCCCGTTCCCTGGATGACGCCTCGGATGACGCCTTAGATGACGTTGGTCTCCAGCAGCGGACGGTTCTCCACCAGACGGTCGTAGGCGAAGGCCGACAGGTTCAGGCTGCGGTAGGCGCCGGTTGCGATCAGCTCCGCCAGCCCGCGCCCGGCGCCCGGCGCCTGCTGCAGGCCATGGCCGCTGAAGCCGTTGCAGAACAGGAAGTTGCGAAGCTCCGGATGCGGCCCGATGATCGCGTTCTGGTCGATCTCGTTGTATTCGTAGAAGCCGGCCCAGGCGTTGGTGACCTTGATCGCCTCGAAGGCGGGCACGCGCTCGGCCAGCGCCGGCCACATCATCTCCTCGAACAGGCCGTGCTCCACCGTCAGGTCGTCGGTGTCCGGGTCGCGGTCGGCGGGCGGCGGGGCGCCGCAGATGAACTGCTTGCCCTCGGGCCGGAACCACACGCCGGACGGGTCGATGACCAGCGGGCAGCCGGGAAGCTCGTCGCGGCAGTCGAACACGAAGACGCAGCGCTTGCGCGCCGACACCGGCAGGTCGACCCCGGCCATGGCGGCGACGCGGCGGGCCTGCGGCCCGGCGGCGTTGACCGCCACCCCGCAGGACAGCCGCTGCCCGTCGGCCAGGCGCACCGCGGTGACCTTGCCCTCGGCGGTCTCGATGCCCGCGGCCTCCCCGGCGATCATGGTGACGCCCAGCGCCTTGGCCTTGCGGCGGAAGGCCTGCATCAGGCTGTAGCCGTCGAACCATCCCTCCCCGGACAGGCCGAGCGAGCCGAGCGCGATCCCCTCCACCGACAGCCAGGGGAAGCGGGCGGCCAGCGCCTCCGGCGGCAGCAGCGCCACGTCGGCGCCGCAGGAGAGCTGGATGGCGTTGTTCCGGCGCAGGATGTCCGCCCCGGCCCCGGTCGCCAGATAAAGGTAGCCCGGCTCGCGCAGGCCCAGATCCACCGGGTCGTCGTCCACGGACAGATGCTGCGTCGCGTTGCGGATGAAGGACAGGCCGAACTGCGACAGGGCGATGTTCGCCGGAGTCGAGAATTGCTGCCGGATCGAGCTGGCCGACAGGGCGGACGAGGCGCGCTGGTAGGTCGGGTCCCGCTCCACCACCGCCACGCTGCCGCCGAAGCCGGGGTCGCTCGCCAGGAAATAGGCGACCGCACAGCCCATCACACCACCGCCGACGATCACGACGTCGTACCGATCCGCCATCGAACACTCCCGAATTAACCTTATTTATCGTTCCGGTGATCGGGCCAGAAGGCGGGGCCGCCGTCAAGAGGGCTCGGAAGGGCCGGCGCTCACGGTCCGGCGGTCAGAGCCCGGCGCTCACAGCCCGGCGATGGCGCGGGCGACGGTCATCCACTCGTCGCCCGGCTCGGCGTCGCGCAGGGCCAGCAGCGGCGGCCAGACGCCCAGTTGACTGCGGCGGCGCTGGGTGACGAAGCGGTCGATCTCCTCCGGGGTCGGCAGGCGGTCGGCCTTGCGCTGGTTGCAGCGGCGGTGCGCCAGAACGACGTTCGGCGCCGCGTCGAGTCCGCCATAGGCCAGCGGAATCAGATGGTCGAAGGTCGCCTTGGCCCCCACCGGCTCCCCGCAGTAGAAGCAGCACCCGCCCTGCTGGACGTCCATGAGACGGTATTCGTCGGGGCTGACGGGCATGGTGGCTCCTGTGAGGCTCACACCGGCAGGCGGATCAGCACGCGCAGGCCGCCGTAGGGGCTGTCGCTGAGCGTGATGTCGCCGCCGTGGCTGCGGGCGACGTCGCGGGCGATGGTCAGCCCGAGTCCCGCCCCGCCGGTCGCCTGGTTGCGGGAGCTGTCCAGGCGGAAGAAGGGCTTGAACACGTCGTCGCGGGACGCCTGGGGAATGCCCGGCCCGTCGTCGTCCACCAGGATGTCGATGAAGCCGTCCACCCGCTCCGCCCGCACCCAGATGCGGTCGCCGTGGCGCCGCGCGTTGGACAGCAGGTTGGCGAGGCAGCGCCGCGTCGCGTTGGGGCGCAGCGGCAGGGTCAGCCCGTCCGGTGCCGCCAGGGCCACTTCCGCCCCCTCGCGGCGGACGCCGGAGACGACCTCGTTGAGGATGCGGGTCAGGTCGGTCGGTTGGACGGCCTCCGTCCCCTCGCCGCGGGCGAAGGCCAGATAGCCTTCGATCATCGTCTCCATCTCGGTGACGTCGGTCAGCAGCTCGTCGACCTCCGGCCCGTCGCCCATCATGTCCAGCGCCAGCTTCATGCGGGTCAACGGCGTGCGCAGGTCGTGGCTGACGCCGGCCAGCATCTCCGTCCGCTGGGTGATCTGGCGGTGGATGCGCTCGCGCATGCGCATGAAGGCGACGGCGGCCTGCCGGACCTCGGTCGCCCCCTCCGGCTTGAAGTTGCGCACGTCGCGGCCCTTGCCCAGAGCGTCGGCGGCGGCGGCCAGCCGTTTGATGGGGCGGATCTGGTTGCGCATGAAGATGATGGCGACGGTGAACAGCACCAGGGCCGAGCCGACCATCCACAGGATGAAGATGTAGCTGGTCGGGCTGAACAGGCGGCGTTCCGGCGACATCACCGACAGCACGCCGTCGGGCATCTGCACGCGGATCTCGTACCATTCGCGGGTGATGCGGGTGTTGATGGCGAAGGGCCGCCGCACCCGCTCGTGCAGCGCCTTGCTCAGCGTGTTCTCCAGCATGCCGCGCAGCTTCTGCGGATGGTCGGGCAGGGTGCTGCCGGGTTCCAGCGTCACGATCAGGTCGGTGCTGCGCGCGGTGGCGGCCAGCGTCCAGTTGCGGCCTTCCGGGGTCGGGTCGTGCTCCAGCATGCCGATGACCATGGCGATGTCGCCGGCCACCGCGAAGGCCAGCCGGTTCGTCATGGTGTCCCAGTGCCGGTCGTAGAAGATCCAGGTCGCCACCGCCTGGGCCAGGATGACCGGAGTCACGATGATCAGCAGCGAGCGGCCGAACAGCGTGCGCGGCAGGAAGCGCTTCAGCAGCCCCGTCTGCTCGCGGCGCGGCATCGGCATCGGTGCGGCGGCGGTGTCGGTGGTCATGGTCCTGATCCTGGCTTTCCGGCGGTCCCGGTTACGGGTCCGGCCTCAACACATAACCCTCGCCGCGCACGGTGTGGAGGTAACGCGGCTCCCGCGGGTCGGGCTCGATCTTGCGGCGCAGGCGGGTCACCTGCACGTCGATGGTGCGGGCGTTGCCGGCGACCTTGCTGCGCTCCGTCAGCTCCTCGCGCGAGAAGATGGTGCCGGGCGAGGCGGCGAGCACGCGCAGCAGCCCGGCCTCCGCGGTGGTCAGGCGGACCACCTCGTCGCCCGCCCGCAGCTCGTCGCGGTCGGGCAGGTAGATCATCGGGCCGAGCTTCACCGGCTGCGGCGGCGCCGGGTCGGCCGGGCGGCTGGCCTGGCGGCGCAGGATCGAGTTGATGCGCAGCAGCAGCTCGCGCGGGTTGAAGGGCTTGGCGAGGTAGTCGTCGGCCCCGGCCTCCAGCCCGGCGATGCGGTCGTCCGGCTCGCCCCGCGCGGTCAGCAGCAGGATGGGCAGGTCGCGCTCCCGCCGCAGCGCTTCGGTCAGCTCCAGCCCGGTCTCGCCCGGCATCATGATGTCGAGCACCAGCAGGTCGAAGGCGAGCCCGGCCAGCTTGGCCCGCGCCTCCGCGGCGTCCTTCGCGGTCGACACGAGGAAGCCGTTGCCGGCGAGATACTTGCGCAGCAGCTCGCGCAGGCGGGTGTCGTCATCGACGACCAGGATGTGGGGCTGGTCTTCTTCGGTCATGGCGCGACTGTAGCGCAAGCCGGCGCCGCGCACCAAGGGAAGCGGCGGCGGCCGGCCGGGGCATCGGGCCGCACGCCGGGTCCTCCGTCAAGCGGTCGCATCGGCGCCCGCGGTCAGTTCCGCCAGGGTGGTCAGGATGCGGTTGGGCGCTGCGGGCTTGGTCAGCACGAGGCAGCCCGCCTCCTTGGCGGCGCGCACGAGGTCGGCGGACAGTTCCCCGGTCAGCAGGATGGCCGGGACGTCGCGTCCCAGCACCCCGCGAAGCGTCTGGATGCCGCTCAGCCCATCGGTGCCGCCGGGCAACCGGTAGTCGCTGAGGATCGCCGAGGGCGCCTGGAGGGTCGCCTGGGCGGCGGCGAGGGCGGAATCGAAGGTGTCTGCGGCCATCACCCCGGCCCCGGCCTGCTCCAGCAGCAGGGTCAGGGAGCTGCGCTGCAGCGGGTCGTCCTCGACCACCAGGATCCGCCGCCCGGACAGGCGCCCGGGGGAGGAGCCGGCAGGGGAGGAGCCGGCGGGGGCGGCCGGCGCGACGGGGTCCGGCGGACGGGGCGCCGTTCCCGGATGCGGGGCGGCGGGGGCGGGAGCGCGGGGCAGGGTGACCGCGAACACGGACCCGCGACCGACCCGCGACCGGACCTCCAGCGGATGGTCGAGCAGGCGGGCGGTGCGCTCCGCGATGGACAGGCCGAGGCCGGCGCCGCGCGACCCGTCGCGGGCCGGGTTGCCGATCTGATAGAACTCCTCCCAGATCGTGCCCAGTTCCGCCTTGGCGATGCCCCGGCCGCTGTCCCAGACCTCCACCCGCAGGCTGCCGCCTCGTGGCCGCGCGCCGACGACCACCCCGCCGCGCGCCGTGTACTTGACGGCGTTGGACAGCAGGTTGCGCAGGATCGGCTGGAGCCGTGCCGGGTCGCTGCGCACCCAGGCCTTGGTGGGCACCACGGTCAGCCGCAGGCCCTTCCCCTCGGCCTCCGCCCGCAGCTCGGCGGCGAGCTGGTCGAGCAGTGGGGCGAGCGGGAAGGTGCCGATCTCCACCGGCACCACCCCGGCCTCGAGCCGCGACAGGGTCAGCAGATCGTCGAGCAGCCGCTGCCCCGCCTGGAGCGACGCCGAGGCCATGGCGCCGAGCTGCTGGAGCGTCGGGTTCGGCGCCTCCTTCAACAGCAGCTCGTGGAAGGCGGCGAGGCCTTGCAGGGGCTGGCGCAGGTCGTGGCTGACGGTCGCCAGCACCTTCATCTTGGCGAGGCTGGCCATCTCGGCGCTACGCAGGGCCTTTTCCAGGTCCGCCGTGCGCCGGCGGACCCGTTCGTCCAGGCTCTGGTTGGCGCGCAGAAGCTCCGCCCGGACCGCCTCCTCCCGCCGCGCGCCGGCCAGGGCGAAGACGAACAGCACGGACGCTCCGGTCAGGATGCCGCCGCTGACCGCCGTGGTCCACAGGGCGCGTTCCCGCCAAGGGGCCAGCACCTCGGCCAGGGGGCGGCTCGCCACCACCACGATCGGGAAGCCGGACAGCGTGCGCGCGGCGATGATCTGCGAGCCCTCGACGATCGCCGGGCCGCCGGGAGGATCCCAGGGCTGGGGCCAGGCGGCCGACGGCGGGGCGACGGCGCTGTCCGGCGGCCATTCCGCCAGCTTCTCCTTGCCGCTGGTGAACAGCGCGAGCCGCGCCCCCTCGCCCCAGCCGGCCTCGCCGTACATCTGCGAGAAATAGGTGTTCTGGATGCCGGCCACCGCGACCGCCTGGACGGCCCCCTCCTCGTCGCGCAGGGCGCGGCTGATGGTGAAGCGCCCCTGGCTGGTGCCGGGGCCGGGCAGATGGTGGCCGACATGGAGACCCGGCGGCGGTCCCTGCGCCGTTCCCAGATGGGCCCGGGCGTAGTCCCGCTCCGACAGGTCGCGGGGCGGCGGCGGGTGTTCCGCGCTGTCGAGAAGCAGCCGGCCCTGCGCGTCGAGCGCCCAGATCCCGCCGATCTGCGGCAGGCGTTCCGTGCGGGCGCGCATGGCGGCCTGGATGCGCCGCCCTTCGGCGGGGTCGCGGCGGTCCCACCGCTCCAGCGCGTCGAGCAGCATGCGCAATTGCGCGTCCCCCGCCTCGATGGCGCGGCTGGCGTGTTCGTCGAGAAGATGGGCGGTCGCGGCGAATTCGCGACGGGCCTGGTCCAGCGTGGCGTGGCGGTCGCGCGACACCGAGAGGGCGGAGACGCCAACGCACAGGGCGGCAAAGGTCAGGAAAGCGGCCACGAGATGGGCACGCTGCATGCCGCCGCCTCCTTCAGGAAAGCTAAGACAAAAGAATCGGGTTGCCAAAACTATGGGCTAAGCAACAAGCCGGGGACAACTCCGCCGAAGGGCAGGGCCGACGCCGACGAATGGGGAAAGAGTCGTGAGTCGAAACATATGGGCGGGGCTTTGCCCGAAGGGTTCGGGTTGCATCCGGGCCTTTCGATCCCCACATGAAAAGAGTCGAATTTCTTTGGGTTTACGGTCCGCTTGCAGAACGCTGCGTCTGGTCCTTCCCCTCGGTGATTTGATGTGAACCCGCGGCACGCGCGCTGTGGGCAACCTCGTTCAAGGAACTACCAGATGGCTACTGGAACCGTGAAATGGTTCAACACCACCAAGGGCTACGGCTTCATCCAGCCGGACGATGGGACGGCCGACGTGTTCGTTCACATCTCCGCCGTTGAGCGGTCGGGCATCAACATTCATGAGGGCCAGAAGCTGTCCTACGAACTCCAGCGCGATCCCAAGAAGGGAAAGAGCGCCGCGGCCAACCTGAAGGAGGCGTAATTTTCCGCCCCGCTTTTTGCCGGGGCCGCTCATTCAGGGGCCGATTGCCCCCATCCTGTAACAGCCGCTTCACAAAAGAAACGCATGCTCCATGGACCGCCGGGAGCGCCCGGAGGGTGCCATGGGGCACGATGACGATCACAGGAGGCATGCATGGCATCCGATAACCGCAGCGCGGATCGGAATGATCTCGACTCCATGACCCGCGAGTTTCTTGCGAAGGGGGGCAAAATCGTTCAGTGCCCGCCGGGGTCTTCGGACAGCGTGGTGTACAAGCGCACCTCCTTCCGCCGCCGCGGCGCCGCGAACGCCGCTGGCAAGGACGGGGCGGACGGCGCCGCCGGAACCCCGCCGGCGGATGCGGTTCCCGCCGCCGCCCCGGAGGCGACCCCGGCCAAGGACAGCTGACCGACGGCCGGCCCGACCGGTCTTCCGGCCCGGCTCCTACCGCTTCACGGCGGCGAGCCGGGTCGGCACGGGGGGAGCGAACTTGACGCGGTCCTCCTCATCCATCATGCCCAGCATCACCTTGCGGAAGCCCTCGACGGCCTCCGCCCCGGCCATGCGGTAGGCGCGGGCGATCCGCTGCCGCTGCGTTTCGGACAGCTGGCGTTCCAGTTCCACGCCCTTTTCCGTCAGTTCCAGCAGACGCTGCCGCCGGTCCCGCACGCCCGTCTGCTGCTGAATGAACTCCTGCCGGACCAACTCCCCCAGCACGCGCGACAGGCTCTGCTTGGTGATCTTCAGGATCGCCAGAAGCTCCGACACGGTGATCTTCGGGTAGCGCCCGACGAAGTAGATGACACGGTGGTGCGCCCGGCCGAAGCCGATCTGCGCCAGGATCTCGTCCGGCTCCGCGGTGAATTCCCGATAGGCGTAGAACAGCAGCTCCATGCCCGTGCGAAGTTCCTCCTCGCGCAGGAAAAGCTGGTTCACGCCCGCTTTTATGTCAGCCATGTTGACGTGATCGGTGCGATTCGTTACAAATGGGTCAATAACCCAGACATAAACGAACAAAGGTCGCGAGACAAGCGCGGCTTTCAACAATTCCATTCCAAGTCCCGAGCAACGGGCCAAAGACCAAGGTGGGAGCCGCCATGTCCATCCTTCCCTTCGACGACCGCGACGGCGTGATCTGGTACGACGGCGCGCTGGTGCCGTGGCGCGAGGCGAATCTGCACGTCCTGTCGCACGGCCTCCATTACGCGAGCTGCGTGTTCGAAGGCGAGCGCGTCTACAACGGCAAGGTGTTCAAGCTGACCGAGCACAGCGAGCGTCTGGCCGCCTCGGCCCGCATCCTGGGCTTCGAGCTTCCTTATTCGGTGGCGGAGATCGACGCCGCGACCAACGAGACGGTGAAGGCCATGGGCTTCACCGACGCCTATGTCCGCCCGGTGGCGTGGCGCGGCAGCGAGATGATGGGCGTGGCGGCGCAGGACAGCCGCATCCACGTCGCCATCGCCGTCTGGCAGTGGCCGAGCTACTTCAGCCCCGAGGCCAAGATGGCCGGCATCAAGCTGACCTGGGCGCCGTGGCGCCGCCCGGCCCCGGACACCGCCCCGACGGCGTCGAAGGCGGCGGGGCTCTACATGATCTGCACGCTGTCCAAGCACGCGGCGGAGGCCGAGGGCTATCAGGACGCGCTGATGCTCGACTACCGCGGCTATCTGGCCGAGGCGACCGGGGCGAACCTGTTCCTGGTGATGGACGGCAAGCTTCACACGCCGAAGCCCGACTGCTTCCTGGACGGCATCACCCGCCGCACGGTGATCGACCTCGCCAAGGCCCGCGGCATCGAGGTGGTCGAGCGCCACATCAAGCCGGACGAGCTGGCGAACACCCAGGAGGTCTTCCTGACCGGCACCGCCGCCGAGGTCACCCCGGTCGGCCAGATCGGCGAGCACCGCTTCACGCCGGGCCGCGTCTGCGAGACGCTGGTGAAGGACTACGACGCGCTGGTGCGCGGGTAAGGCGCGGGGCGGACCGCTCTCCGGAGCGGTCCGCCAGAACGATGCGCTGTGCCTGCGCAGGTCCATGCCTGCGCAGGCCGGCGGCCGGTCCAGGATCGGCGGGCGTCCGACCGCGACGCCGCGCCCCGCCCCGCATCAGAACGCCTTGATCAATGTCCCGACCGTGACGTGCGGGAAGCTCTTGCCCCTGAAGTTCAGCAACGCGGTCTGCGAATACTGAAGCTGCAGGAATTCGGCGCCCGACGCATCCTCGACCAGCTCGATGGCGAACACCGACTCCAGGCTCAAGGTGTTGGCGTTGCTGGTGATGAACGGGATGTTCCCGATGCCGCCGGCCGAGGCCGTGGAGGTGATCAGGCGCGTGATCGTCTTCAGCGTCATGCCCTGCTCGTCCACCTGACGGGCCAGCGTGTCGCGCAGCATCTGGTTCGGGTCGTCGACGATGGCCTGCGTGATGGAGGCGGGCAGCGGGCCGCTGCGGAAGGCGCTCGGCGTGCCGAGATCGTACTCAGGATAGGGATTCTTCGTGCCGGGCGCCAGCGGCTGGCCGTCGATGTCGAACGGCACGGTGTTGGCCGGCGGGATGTCCGGCAACCGGTCGAACTCCGCGTGCTGGACGAAGCCGACGGTGGTGAAGGCGTTGCCGTGCGGAATGGTCGCCAGACGCGCGACGCTGGCGTCCGCCTTCGGTTCGGTGGTCGCCGGGATGTTCAGCCACATGCCCGGTTCGATGTGCAGCGCGCCGCCGGTGACGCCGTCGGTCACCCGGTGCAGGTAGGTGACCCCGAAAATGGCGATGTCGTCCTGCAGGCTGCCGCGGTTGAACACCGGCGAGCCGATGGTCGTGAACTCGATGGTTTCCCGCAGCTCGCTCAGCTCCAGAAAGAAACCGTTCGGGCTGTTGCCGGAGAAATCCGGACGGGCGATCAGGCTGAAGCCCGTGCCCTCCCAGAATCCCGGAAGATCCCTGAGCGCGCCCAGGCGGTCGGCGGTGGCAAGATGCGTCCCCGCGCTGCGCAGGGGGGCGCCGGTGCTCGGTGCCGCCGCCTCACGCGGCTTGTCGAGCAGGATCGACTGGCTGTCGTTGATCATTGGAAGTCCTCGCTGGGCACCGCGCGGGGTGCCCGTGGTTGTTGGGAGGCCGTTCAGTGCCTGTGGCCCAGGCGCTCGATCTCGCGCTTCAGCGTCGCCAGCCCTTCGCGCGCGATGTCGTAGGCGCTCGGCAGGCCGGGCTCCGGCGCGTCCTCACCGGGAATCCAGAACTTCCGCCGCGTCAGGCGCAGGAGATTGGTGAAGGGCGGAACGGCGTTGAACACCTCGACCAGCAGAGGGCCGTGGTACACCGGCAGGATCGGGCGGAGGAAGGTGCCCCAGGGAATCCAGCTGTCGTGCACCGCCCCGCGATCGGGCGCGGAGATGTGCACATAGTGCAGCCGGCTCTGCGCCACCGCGCTGCGCAGGTTGTCCTCGAACACCAGCGGTCCGTTGCTCCCCAGAACCACATGGGCGCTGTCGATGGTCAGGCCGGTCTGTGCGGTCTGGACTCCCTGGAGGAAGTCCAGCACGTCCGACACCATGTTCGGTGCCGGGGTCTCCCAGTGATCGACCGGCTCGATCCCCAGCTTGACGCCCTTCCTCTCCGCGTATTCGCCCAGCTCCTGCAGGACGGGGCGGGCCGCCTCGTAGCGCGGCGCCAGCCATGCCTGCAGAGCGTCGCTCCAGAGCGGGTCGCCGTCGTCCGTGGTCGGAAACACGCCGTAGGGGAAGACGAACGGACCGGCCATGATGGACTCGCCGCCCAGAACCGCGGTGATGTCCACGCGCGACTTCAGGTAGGCGAGCGCCTGCTCGCGCTGCTGCCGGTAGGGAGAGGTGGGATCGAAGGTGCGCGTGGTGCCGACGTTGGTGGTGAAGCGCACGCCCTCCAGGCCGGCCCGGTCGAAGGCCCGCCGCATGCGCGTGTAGCTTTCCACCTCCGCCGCGTGGTCGGCGGTCTGCACCGGGTGGATCGGCAGGTCGAAGCCGTCGTAGCCCAGCTCGGTCATCGCCTGTATGTGGCGGATGATGACCTTGGTGTAGGCCTCGTTGTCCGGCTGCAGGTTCGCCGTGAACATGAAGAAGCTGAGGTTGATGTCCCTCTTGGCGGTCTTGTTCATGGTCACCACCCCAACTGCTCGCGGAGGTAGGCGCGCGCCATCCTGGCGTATTGGAGCGGGTTGGCCTTGGCCGGGTCCTGCTCCGCCTCGATGACCAGCCAGCCTTCGAAGCCGACCTCGCCCAGGATCGACAGGATCTCCGGAAAGTGCTTGTAGGAGCCGTCGCCCGGCACGGTGAAGATGCCGGCCTCGATCCCCTGCTCGAAGGACATGCCCTTGGCGTGCATCTCCGTCAGCACGCCCTCGCGGAAGTCCTTCAGATGGATGTGCTTGATGCGGGTCGCGTATTTGCGCGTGATCTCCAGCGGATCGGCGCCGCCGCAGTAGAGGTGGGCGGTGTCCAGCAGCAGGAACACCAGATCCGGATCGGTCGCCGCCATCAGCCGTTCGACCGCCGCCTGCCTCATCACGCCGGTGCCCATGTGCGGGTGATAGCACAGGCGGCGGCCCTCCTCCCGGGCGATCCGGCCGATCTCGTTGAGGCCGGCGGCCAGCTCGTCCCATTGGCGGTCGTTGAACGTCGGAACGTTGGGGTACAGAGCCACGGGCAGCGGATTGACGGCGCCGCCGAACTCCGCCACCACCAGATCGGCGCGGCGCAGGTCGTTCTCGTGGCCTTCCACCTGCTTGATGAAGGCCAGCTGCTGGCGGACCTTCTGGATGGTCTGCGCCTTCATCGATTCGATGGTGAAGTAGGTGCTGACCCACGGCTCCGACACGCGCAGGCCGCGCAGGTCCAGCGCCGCCTTCAGCGTCTGCGGATCGGTCGGGTATTTGTGGCCGATGCTGCACCCGACATAGCCGGCCAGCGCCATCTCGCTGACGCACTGCTCGAAGGGGATGCCGATGTCGATGTTCAGGAAGTCGTCGTTCCACCAGAGCGTCGGCGTGATGCCGAGCCAAACCTTGTCCGGGGACAGCTTGGGAATCATGAAGCTCATCGTGACGGTCCTTCGTATCGGGATTCGGGGGTGCCCGGCGCGGGGCCGGGCATCACGGACGTGCGGGGAAAGGGGCGGGCCGGGCGTCAGGCCGGGACGCGTTCCGCATCCACCGCCCCGTCCACGGGTTCGGCGGCCGGCGGGGACAGACGGTCGCCCGCGAAGCGCGGGATGCGCGGCGGCCCAGCCCAGGAGCCGTAGCCCGGCGCCTTGGCGCCCGCGGGATGGGCGCCGATGGCCGTCCACAGCAGCCCTTCGACGTAGGAGGACGGCGACACCACGAAGGTGACGTCCTTCGGCGCCGGCCCGTAGCTCTCGGTCCAGGCGGCCGGCAGCTCGTACCAGACGCCGGAGTACCAGAGCTTGACGATGTTGCGGGCCACCGGCCCCAGCCTGCCGTCGCCGAAGATCGTCCGGCGCAGGTGGACGCCGCGTGCCGCGCCCCCCTCGTTGCCGGCCGCGCGCGGCGCCCCGGCGTGGAGGCCCAGCAGCTCGTCGACCAGCGCCGTGCCGACCACGCCGTCGACCGTCCTGAGATAGGCCTCGGCCTGACCGGTTCCCTGCAGCGCCACCACGCCGAAGGCGGTCACCTCCGCGGAGAAGGCCAGGAACTGGTCGAGACGGCTGTCCTCCCCTGTCTTGGGCGCGCTCATGCCACCACCTCCTCGCGGGCGGCGGCCAGGGCCTCGGCCGCGGTCACCGCATCGATCTCGAAGGTCGGCGCGGCGTTGCAGCCGGCGCTGTCCGGCAGCGGGTTGCGCACCAGCTCGGTGATCAGATTGCGGAAATCGAACATCAGCGGCACGGCCGCCAGCAGAAGCTCCGGCTTGCCGTCGTAGGCCCGCGTGATGGTCTTCAGGAACTTCGCGTAGGCTTGGTTGAACGACCGCGCCGCGTCGGACAGCTCGGTCCCGGCGGGGAAGTTGGCCAGCTTGACGTTCGCCGCGATGGGGTAGGACGCCTCCCAGTCGACCGTGAGGGCCGGCCCCGTGGGGTGGTGCGGCTCGTCGCCCTTCTGGTAGTAGCGCCCGTGGGTCAACTGGTCGAAGCGGTAATAGTGCGACAGCTCGTCGTCGCCGTCGTAGATGCTGCTCTCGGTGCCCTCGCCCTGCGTCATGACCAGCGTGATGGCGCGCTTCGCGCTCTCCAGGTCGGTCACGGCGAACAGTGTGCCGCCGCCGGAGTAGTAGTATTCCGACGTGACCTGCCGCTTGGGATCGCCGGTGAAGATGGTCCTGCCCAGCCCCTGCGCCTCCGCTTCCAGGAGTTCGAAGCCGTCCGCGATGGCTTTGTAGAAGTCGCCGATGCTGTAGAAATGCATCTCGTCGCTTTCCGGGTGCCGGCCGAGGACCGAGGTGCCGGCCGCATAGGACCGGCGGACCAGCCGGCCGTCGCCCTTGCTCGGCCGCTCGATCTTCTTGAAGGTCTCCACGGCCTCCTTGCCGAAGCGCAGGATGCCGACCGTGAAGTCCGTCTCGCCGTCCGGCAGGTAGGTCGGGTAGGACGGCACGAAGCCGGGGCGCGTCAGGTCCGGCGTGCCGCCGATGGCGTTCAGCAGGTTCGCCGCGATGGTCAGGTGCAGCATCTCCTCCACCGCCACCACCCGCAGGATGTGGACGGCGTCGGTGTTGGTCCCCGGCTTGATGGAATAGAGCGCCGTGAGATAGGCCGGGAGCGTCGCATGCTCCAACTGCATCGCCAGATACAGGTAGTTCTTCAGTTCAGAGACTGTCGTGATCTTGCTGGAAGGCACGGTTTCCTCCGATCGTCTTGCGCGGCCTGCGGAGAGGCGCGCCTTGCGTCAATGCAGCTGCTTGAGCATCGCGCGGGCGCTCCGGTAGCAGAGCGCGGCGAGGGTCAGGGTCACGTTGGCGGTGCCGATCGTCGGCATGCTGCCGGCGCCGACCAGATACAGGTTCGCGTGGTCCCAGGAGCGCTGGTCGGTGTCGACGACCGAGTTGCTCCTGTCCGTGCCCATGATGTGCGTCCCGGCGATGTGGTTGCCGCCGCGGATCGCGTAGCCCTGGCCTTCGTACGTCACGTAGCCGTAGTCGCCGGGGTCGTAACGGGTGTGGTCGGCCACGCCCAGGCGGGCGAACACGGTCTTCGAGAATTCCCGGGCGTAGGCGGCGCCGCGCATCGAATAGTCCGGCACCGTGAAGGACACCACCGGCCGCATGTTGCCGAGCTGGTCGGTGTATTGCGGATCGACGGTGACGCGGTTGCTCTCCGTCGGCGGAACCTCGATCATGAAGGCGAGCAGGAGCTGGCGCGAGATGCGGTCGATCAGCCCGCGGCGCAGGTCGGGTCCGAAAAGGTTCTGCTGGTCCACCAGTTCGGTCAGGTCGCTGAAGGGAGCGCCGGTCGCCCAGCCCCAGCCGTCGTTGTGGATGTCCACGCTGAAGGCGGCCTGGTGTCGGCGGAAGCCGCCGGCCCGCAGATCGATGATCCCGCCGGTGCAGCTCGTGCCGCGCATGGTGCCGCACACCTCGGGCATCAGGCCCCAGTTCAGCAGGTAGGCGTGGTCCATCAGGTTGCGCCCCATCAGCCCGGCGCTGTCGCGCAAGCCCGACGCGAGCATCAGCCGCGGCGTCTCGATGGCGTTCGCGGCGATCACGAAGATCGTGCCCTTGACGGTGATCGTCCTGTGCTCGGCCGACTGCGGCTCCTTGTAGACCTTGACCTCCAGCGCGGTGACGGTCCCGTTGTCGGGATCGGTGACGACCTTGGAGACGACGGCCTGCACCAGCAGATCGACGCGCCCGGTGTGCAGTGCCTTGGCTAGCGTCTTGCCGGAGTGATACCTGGCCTGCACCGGGCAGAGCGGCACGCAGTTGGTGTTGCCCTGGCAGCGCTCACCCTCCTCGACCTGGTGCGTGTTGACGGCGCCGATGGGGACGTAGCCCTTGCCGCCGTCGTAGGCTGGGTTGGGGATGCCGTTGCGGCCCTGCGGATAGGGGCGGATCTTGATCGGGTAGCTCTCGCCGCACAGTTCGACCCGGGTGTCGTCGATGCCCCGGGCGACCTGCTTGTCCAGGTAGGACAGCGGAAGTCCTTTCATGGGGAAGACGTAGTCTTTCGGGAAATGCAGGCCCAGATAGGTCTGCTCCTCGACGTTGGCGGACACGCCGATCTCGCGCTCCGCCGTGCGGTAGTCGGCCTCCAGATCGTCGTAGCCGAGCGGCCAGTCGAGCCCCTGCCCGAACAGGCTGCGCGTCTTGAAATCCTCCGGCAGCATGCGGGGGGTCTTGGCCTCCCAGTGCATGGTCGTGCCGCCGAAGACGCGGGTGAAGGTCGTGTCGGTGACGTAGGGGCCGGACTGCACCATGTAGGTGGAACTGTCCGTCTCGCCCGGCTGGAGCTTGCGCAGCAGCGGGCTGCGCGGCATCGCGGCGTTGGGGTTGGCGGGGAAGGGCGACTGGTTGTCCTTCGACGACGCGCCGTAGAAGTTGGAAAGATACGTCTCGTAGCCGGTCAGCGTCCGGTCGGTGCCCGTTCCCGCCTCCAGCACCAGCACGCGCTTGCCGGCCCGGCTCAGTTCGTTTGCGATGATGGCGCCGGAGATGCCCGTGCCGACGATCACAGCGTCGTACCGGTCGTCCGCGGACACCGCCTCGATGTCCGTCCGCCGCGCAGAGTCAATTGGAAACAGCACGCGCTTCCTCCACTCTGAACAAGTTGGTTTGATAAGGCTTTGATGTGACTTGATTATTCTTGCCGGCAGGGCTTTCCCCACCGATCACCGCGCCAGCTCCTCGACCAGCCGGTCGGCCGTCCGCAGCGCCAGCGCCGCCAGCGTCAGCGTCGGGTTGGACGTGCCCATGGTCGGGAAGCTGCCGGAGCCCACCAGGAAGAGGTTGCGGTGCTCCCACGCGCGCTGGTCGGCGTCGATCACCGATCCGGCGGGATCGGCGCCCATGGCGTGCGTGCCGGCGAAGTGCCCCATGCCGTGGTAGCGGAACTCGCGGCCCCGGTAGAAGACCGACGGGAACCAGCTTCCCTTGGACGGGTCGGTGCAGTCGGTGACTCCGGCGCGTCGGAAGACGGCGCGCGCCACATCCGACGCGGCGGCCATGCCGGCCAGCGTGTAGTCGTCGATCCGGTAGTCGATCACCGGCCTGGGGTTGCCCAGCGGATCGAGACAGGCCGGGTCGATGCTGACGCGGTTGTCCGGGTCGGGAAGCTGCTCCACCGCCAGCGACAGGCGGACGTGACGCGGCAGCGTCGCGCCGAGCTGCGCCCGCAGGGCCGGGCCGAACAGGTTGCGCGCCATGACCGCGTCGGACACGGCGGTGTCCGGCGCTCCGGTGCTGGCGCGCCAGCCGTCGTTGCCCACGTCGAAGCGGAAGGCCGCGTGGCGGGCACGGAAGGCGCCGCCGCGCAGATCCTCGATGCCGGAGGTCGACTGCGGCCCGCGGTAGGCGCCGATGTCGAGCGGCGCCAGACCCCAGGCGTACAGCGCCGGGTGGTCCATCAGCGTCCGCCCGACCTGGCCGCGCGGCCCCTCCAGCCCCGAGGCGAGCATCAGCTTGGCGTTCTCCACCGCGTGCGCCGCCAGGATGTAGGTGCGGCCGGTGGCGATCCGCGTGGTGTGGGCCGCCGTCGCGGGGTCGTCGTAGCGCTTGTACTCGATGCCCCGCACGGCGCCGCTCGCCGGATCGACGAGGATCCTCGACGCCACCGCCTGCACCCGCACCGTCAGGAAGCGGCGGTCGGCCTGCGCCAGCGTCTTGCCGGCGTGATACTTCGCCTGCACCGGGCAGATCGGCGTGCAGGAGGTGTTGCCCTGGCAGCGCTCGCCCTGGCGGGGCGGGACGGATGGACCGTCATCGGTCCGGATGTCCACCGCGCCGGCCGGCCGGTAGCCGTCGCGCGGGATGGAGTTGCGCGCCGCCGGGTAGCTGCGCACCCGGATCGCGATCTCCTCGTCGCCCAGCGTGACCGGCATGCCGTCGACCGCGGCGGCGAGCACGCGATCGGCGTAGCTCGGCGGGACGCGCCGCATCGGGTAGTCGTAGCCTTCGGGAAAGGTCACGCCCAGGTAGCTCTGGTCGGCGACGTCGGCGGACACGCCGATCTCCCGCTCCGCCCGCCCGTAGTAGGGGGCGAGCGCCGTGTAGTCCAACGGCCAGTCGCGCCCCACCCCGTGCCGGGAGCGCATCCGGAAATCCTCCGGCAGCATGCGCAGCGACACGCCGAGCCAATGCAGGGTGGAGCCGCCCCACAGCCGGGTGTAGCTGCTGCCGTACGGGTTGGGGCCGCGCTGGACGAAGTAGCCGTCGTTGTCGCGCAGCGCCGTGGTGTCCGGCTGCGGCGCGCCGACCGCGGGCGGCCAGGGCGATTCCGGGCTCTTGGCGCTGGCCGCGTGGAACCGCTCGAGATGCCGCGTGTAGTCGTCCAGCCCGCGCGACGTGCCCGGCCCGGCTTCCAGGACCAGCACGGTCAGGCCGGCGTCGGTCAGGTGCTTGGCGATCAGGGCGCCGGCGACACCGGCGCCGACGATGACCGTGTCGAAGGCAGCGTCCTTGGTCATGCCCCACCTCTCTCAAGGCCAGAGGACCCTGCGCTTTTCGGGCCGATGGCCCACGCGCCGTAGCCCTGCGGATTCGCTCCCGCCGCGTGCGCGCCGGCGGCCAGCCATTGCAGCCCCGCCTGGTAGGCGGCCGCCGAGACCACGCGGCTGGTGTCCAGCGGCGACGCTCCGAAGGCGGCGCGCCACGCCGCGGGAAGCTGGGTCCAGGCGCCGCAGTACCAGAGCACGATCAGGTTGCGGGCCACCGGGCCCAGGCGGGGATCGCCGAGGATTTCGGCCTCCGCCGCCCGCTCGCGCTCCGGCCCACGGGGCAGCTGCCGGTAGGCGGACATCAGGTCGCCGACGATGTCCTCCGGCAGCACCGCGTCCAGCACCGCCAGATACGCCGCGGCCATGCCGGTTCCGAGCAGCTGGACGGGGGCGAACCCGGTCAGGAGGGCCGACAGGCCGACGAAACCGTCCAGCCGGCTGGTGTCTGCGGGACCGGTCATCAGACGCCTCCCGGCTGGCGGGCTTTCGCGGTCTTCCGGACGACGGTCTTCACGGGCTGCTGCGGGGTGCGGGCGCGGATGGCGGACAGGAACGCGGCGTAGCTCCAGGTCAGGTTGCGCACGCTCTTCTCGTAGCCGGTCCGGCAGTCGAACTGTTCGCTCAGCTCGTAATGGTCGCTGTGGAATACCACCGCACGCAGCATGGCGTCGCCGGCGTCGCGCAGCGCCCCGGCCACCTCGGCCGGCGGCTGGGGGCCGGTGACGCCAACCTGGGCAAAGAAGGGCCGCGACAGGTCGTCCAGGGGGACCGCCTGCGCGCGTTCGATCTCGGTGGCGAGCCGGTAATACAGCTCGGCGAGGTTGGCGGTGCACAGCGCCCAGGGATGCCCGCCCTGCACCGGGTCCGACACGTCCCCGTCATAGACGTCGCCGGGATAGCGGCCGAGCAGCGGACCGAGGCCGCGCGCCCGGTCGTCGACGTTGATCGGGTACTGCCAGGCGGACCCGTCGTCCGCCCATTGGCCGCGCAGCCTCGCCGCGGTGGCCAGCAGCTTCGTATCGGTGACCGGCACGGCGCCGTAGACGCTCGCGCTGACGATGTCGATGTTCGGGTCGTAATTCAGGGTGCCCGGCACGGCCGACACGCCGGGGGAGGAATCGGAGGCGAGCAGCGTCACGTAATACTGGCCGTTCCAATGGTTCTGCAACGCCCGCTCCAGCCAGCCGGCCGCATCGGCGACTCCCTGCGGAACCGGGATGCCGAGCGTGTTGGCGGCGATGTCCCGGAAACAGCGGAGCTGGACCGCGCGGGCGAAGAAGGACAGGCCCTGGTGCTCCTCCCACAGGTTGGTCGTGGGGTTCTGGTAATCGCCCAGCAGGAACTCAAGGTTGCGGGCGATGACCTCCCTGGCGATGACCTGGGACGAGCCGCTGAGCTGGGGGTAGGCGCGCAGGAGGGCGATGGTCTGGATCGCCGGCCCGTCGGACTGCTCCGTCCACGGGCGCGACTGGCCGTCGATGGTGAAGCAGGCGTGCGCCAGCGTCGGGGTGGCGTTGTTCTGGCAGGTCTGGACGAAGAGGACGTAATCGTTCAGCGCCTCGATGCTGCCGTCGGGCGATGCCGGCAGGTCGCCCTCGACCAGCTCCAGCGCGGTGATGGCGGCGTCGCGCACCCAGTTGTAGACATAGTCCTGATCGACGCCCGGCGTGTTGGCGGGGTAGGACGGGGCGGCGACCACGCAGCCCGGCAACGAGAACCGGCCGGGTCGGGTCGGGTCCTCGATCACATAGCCGTCGCTGGTCACGTTGCGCAGCATCAGCAGGAACATGTAACGGGCCAGCGACGACAGGTCGGTCTGCTGAGCCGCCGCCCGCGGCGGATGCTTGTCCAGGAGGGCGGTGTGGGCCGCCGCCCGGGCGCGGGCGGGCTGGGTCTGGGATTGGGTCATCGGACGGTCTCCGCTCGATGTCGGGTCGGGTGGCTGGGAGGACGGCGCGAAGCGGGAGACGGCATCCGCGGCCGCGGGAGGAGGGGCGTGGTCGCGGGACGGCCCGTCCCAAACCCACGCCATCTCGTTCACCACGGTGACGCCGTCGATCTGGCCGGGCGGCGTGCGCAGCACCAGCCGGCCGCCGCCGTCGGTGAAGGGACGCACCTGCACCGTGTCGGACCAGTTGGGGAAGCTGCAGCCGTCGAGCCGGTGGGTGACCTCGCCGCCGTTCACCTCATAGCGGCCGACATAACCCAGGCAGGTGGAATAGGCGGCGGCGCGCTCCTCCACGCTGCCGCCACGCGGATCGGCGGTGTCCAGCTTGGGCCGGCCGGCGGCCGTCATCTGCACCGCCATGTGGCCGTCCGCCGTGTAGATCAGCAGGCCGGTCGCGTCCTCGCCGAACGGATAGGTGACGGTCCCGTCTCCCGCGATCCGGCGCCAAGCCGACAACCGCCATGACCCCACAAGAACATTCATGGCTGCAATCCATTCTCTGTTTCAAAAAAGAAAAAATCAGAAAAAATTTCTTGGAGCGGACAAGTTATCTTGCATTCCGAAGGCCGTGTTTCAGTCTCCAGACGCGGGTTTGCGAAACGTAATCTCTATGTATTTATTTAGTTGCCGAAAAAGCCGGTACGCAAAGCATCGCGCCGGGAGTGGCGGGAATTTTTGCGCTGTTTGCTTGGTGATTTAATATTGTCGAAAGCAACTTTCGGAATGAAAGCAAAAAATAACGCCGTGAAGCATTATTTTTTGCCTCATGCTTATGTGTGCGTAGTGTTTTTCTGTCATACGCAAGTAATCAGTGCGGAGTTTGTTGTGTGTGCTTATGACTGGGCATGGCGGCGGCGGTGTGGCTTGGGTGTGGCGACGCGCCATGCGGCGCTGTGATCGGAAGCCTGCGAACAAAGGGACAAGCCCACGCTCGACAGCGGGGGTGGGGTGAGCCATATACTCGGTTCCCGTTCCGTACCCCTGGCGCGAGCGCACCCGCATGTCCCATCCCGTCCTGACCGCCCTCCCGCAGAAGTCCCTGCCCAAGCTGGAGGCCGGCAAGAAGTTCGAACTGGTGTCGGAGTTCAAGCCCTCCGGGGACCAGCCGCGCGCCATCGGGGAGCTGACCGAGGGGCTGCGGGCGGGCGAGAAGGATCAGGTGCTGCTCGGCGTCACGGGGTCGGGCAAGACCTTCACCATGGCGCACGTCATCCAGCATGTTCAGCGCCCCACCCTGGTGCTCGCCCCGAACAAGACGCTGGCGGCGCAGCTCTATGGTGAGATGAAGTCCTTCTTCCCGAACAACGCGGTGGAATACTTCGTCTCCTACTACGACTACTACCAGCCGGAAGCCTACGTCCCGCGCACCGACACCTTCATCGAGAAGGAATCCTCGATCAACGAGCAGATCGACCGGATGCGCCACTCGGCGACGCGGGCGCTGCTGGAGCGCGACGACGTCATCATCGTGGCGTCGGTGTCCTGCATCTACGGCATCGGCTCGGTCGAGACCTATTCGGAGATGACCGTCGATCTGCGCAAGGGTCAGGTGGTCGCCCAGCCCGACCTGCTGCGCAAGCTGACCGAGCTTCAGTACAAGCGCAACGACGCGGCCTTCGGGCGCGGCCTGTTCCGGGTCCGCGGCGACACGGTGGAGCTGTTCCCCGCCCACATGGAGGACCGTGCCTGGCGCATCTCCCTGTTCGGCGACGAGATCGAGGGCATTCATGAGATCGACCCGCTGACCGGCGAGAAGATCGCCTCGCTGGAGGCCGTGCGCATCTATCCCAACAGCCACTATGTGACGCCCAAGCCGACGCTCAACCAGGCCATCGAGCAGATCAAGCGCGAGTTGAAGCTGCGGCTGGAGGAGTTCAACGCCCAGGGCAAGCTGCTGGAGGCGCAGCGGCTGGAGCAGCGCACGACCTTCGACATCGAGATGATGGCGGCCACCGGCGCCTGCGCCGGCATCGAGAACTATTCGCGCTACCTGACCGGCCGCGCGGCGGGCGAGCCGCCGCCGACGCTGTTCGAGTATCTGCCGGGCGACGCGTTGCTGATCGTGGACGAGAGCCACGTCATGGTGCCGCAGATCGGCGGCATGTACCGCGGCGACCGGATGCGCAAGGAGACGCTGTCCGAGTACGGCTTCCGCCTGCCCAGCGCCATGGACAACCGCCCGCTGAAGTTCGAGGAGTGGGAGGGCATGCGCCCGCAGACGGTCTTCGTCTCGGCCACCCCCGGCCCCTGGGAAATGGAGCGCACCGGCGGCGTCTTCGCCGAGCAGGTGGTCCGTCCGACCGGCCTGATCGACCCGGAGGTGATCATCCGGCCCACCGAGACGCAGGTGGACGACCTGATCCACGAGTGCAAGGAGGTGGTGGCGAAGGGCAACCGCGTGCTGGTCACCACGCTCACCAAGAAGATGGCGGAAGCTCTGACCGAGTACATGCACGAGGCGGGTCTGCGCGTGCGCTACATCCACTCCGACGTGGAGACGCTGGAGCGCATCGAGATCATCCGCGACCTGCGGCTCGGCGCCTACGACGTGCTGGTTGGCATCAACCTGCTGCGCGAGGGGCTGGACATCCCCGAATGCTCGCTGGTCGCCATCCTGGACGCCGACAAGGAGGGCTATCTGCGCTCCAAGACCTCGCTGATCCAGACCATCGGCCGCGCCGCGCGCAACGTCGAGGGGCGGGCGATCCTCTACGCCGACAAGGTCACCGCCTCCATGCAGTACGCCATCGACGAGACGGCGCGCCGCCGCGAGAAGCAGCGGGCCTACAATCTGGAGCACGGCATCACGCCGGAGTCCGTGAAGAAGGCCATCGGCGACATCCTGGAGAGCGTCTACGAGCGCGGCGACCATGTCACCGTGAAGACCGGCCTGAACGCGACGGAGCTGGTCGGCCACAATCTGAAGTCGGTCATGGCCGACATCGAGAAGCGCATGAAGGCCGCCGCCGCCGACCTGGAGTTCGAGGAGGCCGCCCGCCTGCGCGACGAACTCCGCCGGCTGGAGGCGATGGACCTCGGGCTGGAGCAGCCGGGCAGCATCGGCATCAGCTCCGCCCGCCAGGGCCGCGGCATTCCCGAGGGTGCTCCGAAGAAGCAGGGGCGCCGGGGGCGGCGCTGACAGGGGGGCGCCGACAGGGGGCGCCGACAGGGGGGCGAGTTCCTCCTGTGGAATAATTTCCCCGTCGCAGGCGTTCATCCTGCCAGTACGGTCCGCCCGCCGGGCCGCGATCCCTGGCACAGGAACGCCAATGACGACGCTCCGCTCGCTGTCCCTTTTGACCTTCGCCGCGCTTCTGCTGTCCGGCTGCTACGTCGCCGCCGGGACGCCCGGTCCCGTCTATGGCTACGGACACCGGTCCTATGGCTACGGGTATTATGAGCGCCCGCAGCACCGCCATTACGGGCCGCCGCCCGTCGTGTACGGCCGCCCCTACTACGGTGGCTATTATGGCGGGAATCGGGGTGGTCATCATGGCGGACCCCGCCACCATCACCGGCATGGCGGCTGGGGAAAGGGCGGCTGGTGAGGAGCGGCCGGCGCCGGCCCGTCACCGGCAATCGTCGTTAACAAAGGCTCAATGCTTTGGTCCGATCATGACCTGAATACATTCGCTCCCGCTGATGCACGAATCCGAAGCGCGGGAGACGACGCAGGGCAGGAAAGGGTCGGGGACCCATGAGCGACCAACTCACCAGGGACGACGTGACCCGACTGTTGTCGGACCCGTCGCCGAACAGCCGTTCCGAACTGGCGGTCAAGATCGCCAAGCAGTTCTCCGCGACCAGCTTGTCGGAAAGCGAACGGCGGCTCGCCGAGGACATCATCCGCTTCATGGCGCGCGACGCCGTGGTGCGCGTGCGCCAGTCGCTGGCCGAGAACCTGAAGGCCAACCCGGCGCTGCCGCGCGATGTCGCGCTGATGCTGGCGCGCGACGTCGAGGCCGTGGCGATCCCGGTGCTCAGCGTCTCCACGGTGCTGACCGACGCCGACCTCGTCGAGCTGGTGCGGACCGGCACGGACGCCAAGCACACCGCCATCGCGCAGCGCCCGGCCCTGTCGGCCAGCGTCGCCGACGCGCTGATCGACACCGCGTCGGAAGGGGCGGTGGCGGTCCTGGTCGCCAACGAGAGCGCGGACCTCGGCGAGCGCACGCTCGGCCGGGTCATCGAGCGCTTCGCCGACAGCGAAACCGTGCAGGAGCCGCTGGTCCAGCGCGCCCGCCTGCCGATCACCATCGCGGAACGGCTGGTCGCCGTGGTCTCGGAAAAGCTGCAGCAGCATCTGGTGGCCAACCACGACCTTCCGGCCAAGGTCGCCGCCGACCTGATCCTGCAAAGCCGCGAACGCGCCACCGTCTCCCTCTTCTCCGGGGAAAGCGACGAGGGCGCGCTGGAACGGCTGGTCGCGCAGCTGTCGCGCAGCGGCCGCCTGACCCCGTCGCTGATGGTTCGGGCGCTGTGCATGGGGGACGCCGCTTTTTTCGAGACGGCGCTGTCCTACCTCGCCAACGTGCCGCTCACCAACGCCCGCCTGCTGATCCACGACGCCGGGCGGCTGGGTCTGAAGTCCATCTACGACAAGGCCAAGCAGCCGCCGGCCCTGCTGCCGGCCTGCCGGATCGCCTTGGACGTGTTGAAGGAAACCCCCTACGACGGCGAGGCGCACGACATCGAACGCCACCGCCGCCGGGTGATCGAGCGCATCCTGACCCAGTATGAGGATCTGGCGGCGGAGGATCTCGATTACCTGCTCGACAAGCTGGGTGACCTCATGCGCGTGGAAACGAAATAACGCCGAAAATCCCGAGAATTGCGCGGTGCGCAGTTTTCGGTTGCGGCGACTGGCAGAGCTGGCAACTTTTCATTTGCCGCCGCTTTGGCGTGATCTGACCGCTCTCTCACGATCACCTTTGACAGTCCGTTCCGCGGTGCCGTTTGGCGGCGCCCGCTGTTCCTAACCTTTGCGTCTGGCCGCGGTCCTTTGCCAGAACCTTGGAAGGGAGAGCGCGTTGCCTGCTGACAGCAATGGACGGGGGTCGGCGCCTTCGGGCGAATCCGGCCGGGGCTTCCGGCCGGCGTCGCTGGACGCCGTGAATTTCCTGCTGGCGGACGTGCGGGGGGCGCTCGGCCCCTATCTCAACGTCTTCCTGGTCACCCAACAGCATTGGAGCCAGTCGGAGGTCGGTCTGGTGACCAGCCTCGCCGGCTGGCTCGGGCTCGCCGTGCAGACGCCGATCGGAGCGGCCATCGACGCCACCCACCGCAAGCGCGAGGCCATCGTCGTGGCGCTGGCCGTGCTGGGCGCCGGGGCGCTGTGCATCTACCTGTTCCCCAATTTCTGGCCGGTCCTGATCGCCAACACGCTGATCGCTGTGGTCGGCGACGTGTTCGGCCCGGCCGTGGCCGCCCTGACCCTCGGCCTCGTCCCGCAGCGCCTGCTCGCCCGGCGGATGGGGCGCAACGCCGCCTTCGACCACGCGGGCAACGTCGCCGTGGCGGCGCTCGCCGGGCTGGTCGGCTGGCTGTTCTCGCAACAGGCGGTGTTCCTGCTGGTGCCGGTCTTCGCGGTCCTGTCGTCGATGGCCGTCCTGTCGATTCCAGCCTCCGCCATCGACCAGCGCCGGGCGCGCGGGGTCGAGGCCTCCGCCGAAGATGGGGGGAGCGGCGGTGGGGCGGGCGGCGATGGGGCGAGCGAGGGGGAAAGGGTGTCGGGCATGGGCATCCTGGTCCATTGCCGGCCGCTTCTGATCTTCGGCGTCTGCGCCTTGCTGTTCCATTTCGCCAACGCGCCGCTGCTGCCGCTGGTCGGGCAGAAGCTGGCCGCGGCGCATCCGGAATGGGCGACCGTCATGATGTCCTCCTGCATCATCGCCGCCCAGCTCGTCATGCTGCCCATCGCCGTCCTGGTCGGGCGAACGGCCGACCGGCTGGGCCGCAAGCCGATCCTGCTGGTCGGTTTCGCCATCCTGCCCTTGCGGGCCGTTCTCTACACCCTGTCGGACAACAGCGCCTGGCTGATCGGCGTCCAGCTTCTCGACGGAGTCGGCGCCGGGATCTTCACCGCCCTGACGCCGCTGGTGATCGCCGACCTGATGCGCGGCACCGGGCGCTACAACCTCGCCTTCGGAGCGGTCGCCACCTTGCAGGGCGTGGGGGCGGCGACCAGCGGCTTCGTCACCGGCGTGATCGTCGACCGCTTCGGCTACTCCGCCGCCTTCCTGACGGCGGGGGCGATGGCTCTGATCGCGCTGGCCGCCCTGTTCCTGGGCTTGCCGGAGACCGCGCCGGCGATGCCGGCCGAAGCCGGGGCGGGCCCCTTGGAGGAACCCAGCCTCGCCGAGTGATCCGGAGGCCCGGCACCCGACCCGTCCGGCGTCGGCCGCCTTCAGAGCGCCCGGAATTCCCGGAGGCCGGCGATGGGCGGGGCCGTCAGGCGGGCGGCGGGCAGGAGGATCGTCACGGTGGTGCCGCGCCCCGGAGCGCTCTCCAACTCGACGTCGCCGCCGTGCAATTCGGCGAAGCGGCGGACGATGGGCAGGCCCAGGCCGATCCCTTCATGCTGGCGCACCAGCGAGCGCTCGCCCTGGATGAACGGGCTGAAGACGTGGTCGACGATCTCCGGCGGGATGCCGGGGCCGTCGTCGGCGACCGCGATGGCGACCATCCCGCCCTGGAGGGCGATCCGCACCGTGACCCGTCCGCCGCGGTGGCCGAACTTCACCGCGTTGTCCAGCAGATGGACGATCATTTCCGCCAGGCGGCGCTGGTCGGCGCGCAAGGTGACGGGGGGGCCGGGCTGAAGCGCGATGGTCTGCGCCTTGCCCTGCGCCTTGGCGCCGAGCAGATCGATGCAATGAATCAGCAGGGCGGGCAGGTCGATGGTCGATTCGGCGAGGTCGATGCCGCCGGAGCCGCGCGTGAAATCCAGGATGTTGTTGACCATGCCGAGCAGCGCCTTGCCGCTCTCCTCGATCAGCCGGACATAGTCCATGTAATCGTCGTGGCCGAGCGGCCCGTGCGCCTCGCTGGACAGCACCTCGGCGAAGCCGATGATGGCGTTCAGGGGGGTCCGCAACTCGTGGCTGGTCACCGAGAGGAAGTCGAGCTTGGCGCGGTCGGCCTGGCGCGCGGCCTCCAGGGCGGCGCTGAGTTCCGCGGTGCGCTCCGACACGCGGCGCTCCAGCCCGCGGTTCTGCTCGGCCGCGCGCTGGTAGAGCTTGCGGATCTCCAGAACGCTGCGCACGCGGTGCAGCAGCTCCCAGGCGATGAAGGGCTTGGTGAGGAAGTCGTTGGCCCCCAGCTCCAGCGAGCGCCGCCGCGTCTCCTGGTCGGTGTGGGCGGTCAGCACGAGGATGGGCACGACATCGTCGCCGTACAGGGCGTTGACGCGCTCCATCAGGTCGAAGCCGCTCATGTGCGGCATGCGGATGTCGATCAGCAGAAGGTCGAAGCGCTGCGCCTCGCAGAGGGCGGGGACCCGGCGCGGGTCGGTTTCACCCCGCACGGCGGTGTAGCCCTCGTGGATCAGGATGTCGCGCACCAGTTCGACGTTCGACGTGTTGTCGTCGACGATCAGGATGGCGGCGTCCTTGACGTCCCGCGCCAAGGTCGGATCAAGAGCGCTGCGGGTCATGGCGGAGCCGTTCCCGTCCCTTGGACGCACCTATGCATTCTGAACTCCCCTGTGCGCCGCCATCCCGCGGGATTTTACGGGATTTAGATTAACCTTGTGCACAGGAGGCGCGTCAAGAACAGTTGAGACAAATAAATGCGTTGTTGCGCCGCGTTAGCGGTATCATTCGGAGAATTCTTTAAAGCATATAAAATTTGTTGGGTTTAGGCGCGCTTTTCCCAGCCGCCGCGGTCGTTTTGTTGCCAGTAGGTGAGGGCGTGACCGGCGGCCTTGCAGATTTTCCAACGCTCGCGCGCCGCCAGCACCGCCTCCCCGTCGTTGCCGTCGAACAGGTCGCAGACGAGGTCGAAGGATCCCATCGCGCCGCTGGTCACGCCGTCCACCAGGATCAGGACGGTGGCCCCGTTGGGGTTCTCCTCCTCGGCGGTCAGCCAGACCGGCTGGTCGGCGGCGAAGCCGTCGCGCGCCGCGCCGTGCGGCAGGAAGGAGGAGGGGTCGTAGGTCCACAAATGCTGATTGAGCGCGTCCACCCGCTCCGGCGAGCCGGCCAGGACGACGGCGCGCCAGCCGCGCTCCAGGACCTTTTCCAGAATCTTCGGCAACGCCTGTTCGAGCGTGCGCCGCTGGAGGTGATAGAAACGGACCTCGCTCATAGCCCCTCGTGGAAATGGCCCTCTCCCCGCTTTCGGCGGACCGGAGGTCCGCCCGCCGCGCCGGCGCAAACGTCGTCCGCGCGCGAGCGGCGGGGAGAGGGCTGGAGCTTACTTGCCCTCGTGGTAGCTCGCCACGAAGCGGTCGAGCAGGCGGACGCCGAAGGCCGTGCCGCCCTTCGGCACGGTGGCCGTGTCCTTCTTCGACCAGGCGACGCCGGCGATGTCGATGTGCGCCCAGGGCAGATCCTCGACGAAGCGCTTGAGGAACTGCGCGCCGATGATGCTGCCGGCCCCGCGGCCCGAACCGACGTTCTTCATGTCGGCGATGTCGGAGTTGATGTCCTTGTCGTAGGCGTCGCCCATCGGCAGGCGCCACAGCGGCTCGCCCACCGACTTGCCGGCGGCCAGCAGGTTCTCGGCCAGCCAGTCGTCGTTGGCGAACAGGCCCGCGTGCTCATGGCCCAGCGCGATGATGACGGCCCCGGTCAGGGTGGCGAGGTCGACCAGCAGGCGCGGCTTGAAGGTTTCCTGCGCGTAGGTCAGGCAGTCGGCCAGGACGAGGCGGCCTTCCGCGTCGGTGTTGATCACCTCGATGGTCTGGCCGGACAGCGAGGTCACCACGTCGCCGGGCCGCTGCGCGGTGCCGGACGGCATGTTCTCCACGAGACCGACGATGCCCACGGCGTTGACCTTCGCCTTGCGGGCGGCCAGCGCGCGCATGGTGCCGATGACCACCGCGGCGCCGCCCATGTCCCACTTCATGTCCTCCATCCCGGCGGCGGGCTTGATGGAGATGCCGCCGGTGTCGAAGGTCACGCCCTTGCCGATAAAGGCGAGCGGGCGGCGGTCCTCGGCGTCGGGGGCGCCGTCCCAGCGCATGACGACGACGCGCGGCTCGAAGGCGCTGCCCTGGGCGACGCCGATCAGCGCGCCCATGCCGAGCTTCCTCAGCTTCTTGAGGTCCAGCACCTCGATCTGCAGGCCGACGTCGGTCAGGTCCCTGCAGCGGTCGGCGAGGCTTTCCGGGTTCAGGACGTTGGCCGGCTCCGACACCAGGTCGCGGGTGAAGGCGACGGATTCGGCCAGCGGCTCCAGGCGGCCGTAGGCGCGCTTGGCGGCGTCCGGCTCCGCGGTCAGGACGATGATCTTCTTGAGGGAGGGCTTGGCCTCCTTCTTCTCGGTCGTCCGGTACTTGTCGAAGCGGTAGGAGCGGAGCTGCGCGCCGAAGGCCAGTTCCGCCGCCGCGGCCTCGGGAGCGACGGTGCCGCCGTCCGGCAGGTCGAGCAGGACGGAGACCTCGGTCTCGCCGGACTTGTCCAGGGCGGCGACGACGGCGCCGCCGACGGCCTGGAGGGTGGCCTCGGACAGATCCTCCCCCTTGCCGACGCCGACCAGGAGGATGCGGTCGAACTCGACCCCGGCGGGGGCGAGGATCGCCAGCGTCTCCTCCCGCTTGCCGGTGAAGCGGCTGGCCTTCATGGCGCGGGACAGCGTGCCGCCCGTCTTCTGGTCGAGATCCTGCCCCGCGGCGCCGAGCGCGCGATCGGTGGCGACGGTGACGGCGACGGTGCCGGACTTGGGCAGCGCGGGCTTCGCAAAGGCGAACTTCATCGGCTCCTCTCGGGCTCCTCTCGGCTGGGACGGCCGGCGCGCGGGCGCCGGGGCGGGTGGGATCGATCCGCAACCACCCTGGGATAAAGACCTTCCCGTGCGCCCTGTCAAGGCGCGGACCGGTTGTTTCCCGCGCCCGTCCGCAGTACATAGCCCCGGCACGCCGAGCTGTAAGCCCCCGGCGCGCCGCGTACCGCCCGTCGATCGGCCGGGGAGGCCGGAGCCCATGTATTCATCCGCCACGCTGTCGCGCTACATCGGGCGCCAGTTCGTCACCTGGTTTCTGCTGCTGCTTGGCATCCTGCTGTCGATCATCCTGCTGCTCGACGTCGTGGAACTGCTGCGCCGCGCCGGATCCAAGCCGGACATTACCTTCTGGCTGGTCCTGCGCATGGCCCTGCTGAAGCTGCCGGAGATCGGGCAGCAGATCTTCCCCTTCGTGATCCTGTTCAGCGGCATGTTCACCTTCTGGCGGCTGACGCGCAGCGCGGAGCTGGTGGTGGCCCGCGCGGTCGGCGTCTCGGCGTGGCAGTTCCTGACCCCGGTGCTGATCGCGGCGCTGATGATCGGCGCCGTGAAGGTGACGATGATCAACCCGGTCGGCGCCGTCTTCATCGCCAAGTACAACCAGCTCCAGGACCGCTACCTGAAACTGAAGTCCAGCAGCTTCGACGTCTCGCGCAGCGGCCTCTGGCTGCGCCAGCAGGAAGCGGGGGAGCAGTACTTCATCCACGCCGACTGGGTGAGCCCGCAGACGTTCGAGATGTCGCAGGTGATCGTCCTGCGCTTCGACAGCAACATGACCTACATCGGCCGGGTGGACGCGCCGCGCGCCGTGCTGCGCGACCGGAAGTGGGAGCTGCAGGACGCCACGATCAACCTCGGCAAGAAGGAATCGGAGACGGTTCCGGCCTACGTCATCCCGACGGAGCTGAACCGGACCACCATCGAGGAGAGCTTCGCCGCGCCGGAGACGATCTCCTTCTGGGAGCTGCCGCAGTTCATCCGCACGCTGGAGGCCACCGGGTTCCCGGCGGTGCGGCACCGGCTGCACTACCAGTCGCTGCTGTCGCAGCCCCTGCTCTATGTGGCGATGGTCCTCTTCGCCGCGGCCTTTTCGCTGCGGCTGCCGCGGCGCGGCGGCACCATGACCATGGTGTCGGGCGGCGTCCTGACCGGGTTCGTGCTGTTCGTGATGACCGACGTGATCCGCACCTTCGGCATCTCGGAGACCATCCCGCTGGCCATGGCGGCCTGGAGCCCGGCCTGCGTCAGCGTCCTTCTCGGCACCGCGGCGCTGCTGCATCTGGAGGACGGCTGACGCGGCATCCAAAGCCCGGCCGACGCCGGCCGCCCGGCCTTTGGACACAATTCCGTTCCAGGATGCGTCCCACGATTCCGTTTACACGCGCCCAGGGGGGCCGTATTAAACGGCAACCACCTCTGGAGTCTGGAGCACCATGCAGAGTTTGCGAGCCGTCCGGTCTGCCTTCGCCGTGGCGACCGCCTGCGCCCTTCTTGCCGCCGGAGCGCCCGCCGCGGCCCAGACGCGGGCTCCCAACGCTCCGAACAGCCCGGCGGGAACGCAAGGCCCCGCGGAACGCATCGCCGCCGTCGTCAACGACGAGGTCATCTCGCTGTCCGACGTGCACGCGCGGATCCGTCTCGCTCTGCTGAACGCCGGCGCCCAGGACAGCGCGGAGACGCGCCAGCGCCTGACCCCGCAGGTGCTCCGCCAGCTCGTGGACGAGCGGCTCCAGCTCCAGGAGGCCAAGCGTCTCGGCGTCTCGGTTCCGTCGAAGGACATCGACGAGGCCATCGGCCGCATCGCCGAGCAGAACCGCATGGGACGCCCGCAGCTCGAAGCCATGCTGAAGGCCCAGAACGTCCCGGTCTCCACCCTGCGCGAGCAGGTGCGGGCGCTGCTGTCCTGGCAGCGGGTGATGCAGCGCCGCATCCGCCAGGAGGTGGTGATCGGCGACGAGGAGATCGACGCCGTGATGCAGCGCATCAAGGCCAACATCGGCAAGCCGGAATATCTGGTGGCCGAGATCTTCCTGGCGGTGGACAGCCCCGACCAGGACGAGGAGGTGCGCCGCAACGCCGAACGGCTGGTCGAGGAGGTGCGCCGCGGCGGCAACTTCGCGGCGCTCGCCCGCCAGTTCTCGCAATCCGCCGGCGCCGCCTCGGGCGGCGACATGGGCTGGGTGCGCACGGGCGAGCTGAACGCCGAACTGGACAAGACCCTGTCCACCATGCGCGCCGGCCAGCTCTCGTCACCGGTCCGCACGGCGACCGGCTACCACGTCCTGCTGGTGCGCGACCAGCGGCCCTTCGGCAGCAACGCCTCCACCGCCCCGCCGCCGACCCCGCCGCGGCCGCGGCCCCAGCCGAAGCCCGATCTGGCCAAGGCCAAGGTCAACATGAAGCAGATCGTCATCCCGGCCCCCTCGAAGGAGGAGCTGAAGGCGGTCCAGGCCCAGGCGGAGAAGCTGCGCAAGTCGATCAAGAGCTGCGCCGACTTCGACGAGAAGGCCCGCGCCATGGGCATTCCGGAGTCGGGCGACATGGGCACGCTGCGGGTCAAGGACCTCGCGCCGGGCCTCCAGCAGCTCGCCGTCGGCATCCCGCTCGGCCAGCCCAGCCCGGTGCTGATGAGCCCGGGCGGCGCCGTCATCCTGATCGTCTGCAAGCGCGACGTGCCGATGATCGAACCGCCGCCGGAAGCCGAGCCGCAGCCGGTGGCCGCCCCGGCCCCGCCGCCGATCGACCCGAAGGACATCAAGATGCCGCCGCGCGAGGAGATCGAGCGCGACCTGATCAACGAGCGCGCCGACCTGCTGGCCCGCCGCTACCTGCGCGACCTGCGACGCACCGCCTTCGTGGAGATCCGCAACTGATGACCGAATCCGGCGTCCGGCCGCCGCTCGCCCTGACCATGGGCGAGCCGGCGGGGATCGGCGGGGAGATCGCACTGAAGGCCTGGGCGGAAGCTCAGGGGAAGGCCGGGGCGGCCCGCGCGGACGGTGCGGTGCCGCCCTTCGTCCTTCTGGACGATCCCGCCCGCCTGGAGGCGCTCGCCGCCCGGCTCGGCCTGCCGGTTCCGGTGAGGGCGGTGGGCAGCATGGCCGAGGGGGCGGCGCTGTTCGGCGCGGCGCTGCCGGTGCTGCCCCAGCCGCTGGCGGCGCCGGTCACCCCCGGCCGGCCCGACCCGGCCAACGGGGCGGCGGTGATCGCCAGCATCGACCGGGCGGTCGACCTGGTCCGCCGGGGGGAGGCGTCGGCGGTCGTCACCAACCCGATCCAGAAATCGGCGCTCTACGCCGCCGGCTTCCGCCATCCCGGACACACTGAATATCTGGCCCATCTGGCCGGGCTCGCCGATGAGCCGGTGATGATGCTGGCCACGCAGGATCTGCGCGTCGTGCCGGTGACCATCCATGTCTCCGTCCGCGACGCGGTACCGCTGGTGACGCGGGAGGCGATCCTGCACGCCGGGCGGGTCACCGCGGCGGCGCTCGCCCGCGATTTCGGCATCGCGCGGCCCCGGCTGGCCGTCGCCGCGCTGAACCCCCACGCGGGGGAGGGCGGCGCCATGGGGCGCGAGGAGATCGACGTCATCGCCCCGGCGGTCGCCGATCTGCGGGCGGAGGGCATCGACGCGGTGGGGCCGAAGCCCGCCGACACGCTGTTCCACGCGGCGGCGCGGCGCGGCTACGACGCGGCGCTGTGCATGTACCACGACCAGGCGCTGATCCCGCTGAAGACCATCGACTTCGACACGGGGGTCAACATCACGCTGGGGCTGCCCTTCGTCCGCACCTCGCCGGACCATGGCACGGCGCTGGACATCGCCGGCACGGGCAAGGCCGGCGCGTCGAGCCTGATCGCCGCCCTGACGACGGCGGAGGCCATGGCCGCCCGCCGCCGCGCCTGACCTTCGCCGCCGGTAAGCGTCAGAGACGGACCGAGCTGCTGGAGAAACGGCTGGCCGAGCTGTGGTCGATGGAGGTCAGCGCGACCGACGCGCCGACGGCGATCACGATGGCGGCGGCGAAGCCGAGCAGCATGGCTTTCATGGGATGGCGCTCCTGGAACCTGATTTTGGTTTCGGCGCAAAGGCGCCTTTTTCCAAGACCATAAGCGGGGCGGAGCGCGCTTTCAACCACACTCGGGACTCGGCTGGGGAGAACGCGCCTACGCCGCTGAGGTCAGGGCGTTGCGCAGCACCTCCGGCGCCACCGGCTTGTGCAGCAGGCGGTGCCCGCTCTGCTGGACCTCGGCGATCCGCGCGGGGTCGGTGTCGCCGGTCAGCACCAGCGCCGGCACCCGCACCCCGCAGACGCCGTAGATGTCGCGGATGGCCTGAAGCCCCGTCCGCCCCTCGCGCAGGCGGTAATCGGCGACGATCATGTCGGGGCGCTGGCCGAGGCTGGTCAGCGTGCCCACCGCCTCGTCGGCGGAGACGGCGGCCACCACCTCGTACCCCCACTCCTCCAGCATGGTCCGCATGGAGAGCAGGATGATGGCGTCGTCCTCCACCACCACGACCAGCCCCTTGCCGCTGTTGGCGGGGGGCTGGACGGCGGACTGGGCGGCCGGGCGGCAGGTCTTCATCACCTGACGCGGCGCGACCGACGGCACGGTCAGGCCGAAGGCGCTGCCCCGCCCCGGGCGGGAGCGCAGCGTCACCTCATGGCCGAGCAGGCCGGCCAACCGCCGCACGATGGCGAGCCCCAAACCCAGCCCCTTGCGCCGGTCGCGCTCGGGGTTGGCGAGCTGGGTGAATTCGACGAACACCTCGTCGCGCTTGTTCTCAGGAATGCCGATGCCGGTGTCGAGCACCTCCACCCGCAGGCCCTTGCCGGTGCGGCGGCAGCCGATCAGGATCCGCCCGCTCTCCGTGTAGCGGATGGCGTTCTCGACGAGATTGCGCAGGATGCGCTCGACCAGCGCCGGATCGCTGCGCGTCCAGCCTTCGGTGTGGACGAGGCGCAGGGCGATTCCAGCCTCCGCCGCGCGGCCCCGGTATTCGTCGGCCAGGCGCTGCAGCAGCGGACCCAGCGCGAACTCCGTCACCGCGGGGGTGACCACCCCGGCGTCCAGCCGCGACACGTCCAGCAGGCTGTCCAGCAGCGTGCGCAGGCCATTCAGCGACTCGCTCATGCTCGCCAGCAGGGGAGAGGCCGGATGGCCGTCGAGCCGGTCGGACAGGGCGTGGGCGAAGAAGAACAGCGACTGCACGGGCTGGCGCAGGTCGTGGCTGGCCGCGGCGAGGAACTTGGTCTTGGCCATGTCGGCCCGCTCGGCGTTGTCGCGGGCGGCCAGAGCCTCCTCGCGGGCGCGCTCCGCCTCCGCCTTGGCGCGGTGCAGGGCGTCTTCCGCCGCCTTGCGGGCGGTGATGTCGCGCATGATGCCGGTGAACAGGCGCTGCCGCCCGTCGTGCCATTCGGCCACCGACAGCTCCAGCGGGAAGAGTGAGCCGTCCTTGCGCCGGCCCTCGACCTCGCGGCCGATGCCGATGATCCGCCGCTCGCCGGTCTCGCGGAAATGGGCCATGTAGCCGTCATGGGCGGAGTGGTGCGGCTCGGCCATCAGGATGCGCACGTTGGCGCCGATGGCCTCCGCCGCGGCGTAGCCGAAGGTCGTCTCGGCGGCCCGGTTGAAGGACTGGATGATGCCGGTTTCGTCGATCACCACAATGGGGTCGACGGCGGTGTCGACGACGGCGCGGTAGCGCGCCTCCTGCCCCGCCGCGTGCTCCGCCGAGCGGCGCCGGTCGATTAGGACGGAGAGCAGCCCCAGGGAGAGGATCAGCAGCGTTCCCACCCCGGTCCCCACCGCCAGGGACGGGGTGGACAGCACGAAGCCGAGGTCGTCCGTCGCCGGAGCGGCGTCCGCATGGGCGGCATGCCCGATGGCGGTCGCGTCGGCGCTGGCGGCGGCCATGCCGACGTAATGCATGCTGACCACCGCGGCGCCGAGGACCAGCGCGCCGGACAGGCGCTGCAGGGGGCTGGCCGCGCGGAAGGCGAGCCAGAGCGCGGCGGTGGAGGCGGCGACGGCGATGACCACGGAGGCTGCGACCAGCGGCGTGTCGTAGACCAGCGGCACCGGCAGCCGCATGCCGGCCATGCCGACGTAATGCATGGCGACGATCCCGAAGCCGGTCAGCAGTCCCGCCGCCCCCAGGGTCGTCCGGCCGCCTCCGCCGTGCGCCACGGCGAAGAGGCCGGTCCCCGACACCCCGACCGCCAGGAAAAAGGACAACGCGGTCAGCAGGATGTCGTAGGACACCGGCACCGGCATGCGCATCGCCATCATGCCGATGAAGTGCATCGACCAGATCCCCGCCCCGAGCGCGAGCGCCGCGGCGCCCAGCCAGCCGTTCCGTCCCCGCCCGGCTTCCCGCGCGTGCGAGGCGAGGTCCAGGGCCACATAGCCGCCGAAAGAGGCCACGACAACGGACAGCGCAACGAGGTAAGGATCGTAATGGCCGAGCACGATGGGGCGCACCGAGAGTGGACGAGGGAACGGACGCGCAATGGCAGAAACGTTAGATAGTGAAAATCCGCAGCGAACCCAAGCCACCGAAACGCCCCTGTACGCCCGACGAAAGACCTAATGGCTACCTCGAACGGGAACTCTCCATCTGGAACTTTGGACCGGGCCTTGGGGCGGAGGCTGGGGGCTCTGCTGCGCCGCTTCGTGCTGCGCCCCCTGCTGACCGTGGCGGCGCTGATCTATTTCCTGATCGACGCGGTGGCGCTGGAGGCGGTGCGCCCGCTGGCCGCCTGGATCGGACGGCAGCGCTTCGCCGAGCGGCTGGCGGCGCGCATCCGCCGGCTCGGCCCCTATCCGACCCTGGCGCTGTTCGTGATTCCGCTGGTGATCCTGGAGCCGTTGAAGCCGGTCGGGCTGTACCTGATGGGAACCGGGCATGCGGTCCAGGGCGCTTTGCTGCTGGGGGCCGTGGAACTGGTCAAGGTCACGTTGGTGGAGCGGCTGTTCCACATCGGCAAGGACAAGCTGCTGACCATTCCGGCCTTCGCCTGGTGCTATGTCCGGGTGATGCGCTGGCTGGCTTGGCTGACCGCCCTGCCGCCCTGGCAGGCCGCCAAGCGGGTGGTTGGGCGCGTGCGCACGGCGATTCGCCCGGCGCTGGCGGTGGTCCGCGGCTGGGCACGGTCGCTGCGCGGCCATCTGCGCGCCGTGTTGAAAAAGGGGTAATCCTGTCCTGCGCTTGCCGCATCTTACGGACAACCTCATATCAGAGCGGTTTTGCAGACCGTCCCAAGGCCCACCCGTGCGTTTCCTCCCCCTGATGTTCGCCCTTTTCGTCGCCCTGGCGGCGCCCGCCGCCTTCGCGGCGGGCAAGTCCGGCTCCGTCTCCTCGCGCGAGGCGCGCATGGCCGACTGCGAGGCGGCGGAGAAGGGCGATCCGGAAGCGTCCTACCGCATGGCGCGGCGCTTCCTGTTCGGCGTCGGGGTGAAGCGCGACCAGCGGGTCGGCACGGCGTGGCTGCGCGCCGCGGCGTCGCGCGGCCACAAGGAGGCGCGGCGGCTGGTCGCCTATGTGCCGGGCCGCATGGGCCATGTCCGCCCCTGGTGCCGCCCCGGCGCCGCCCCCCTGCGCGAGGCGTCGCCCCCGCCGCCGGAAATCGTCGCGCTGGTCCACAAGACCGCGCCCCAGTACGGGCTGGACCCGGCGCTGGTCATGGCGGTGATCCGGGTGGAGAGCGCCTTCCGCTCCGACGCGGTGTCGCCCAAGGAGGCGGCGGGGCTGATGCAGCTGATCCCCGACACGGCGGAGCGGTTCGGCGTGTCCGACGTCTTCGACCCCGCCCAGAACATCCGCGGCGGCGTGCGCTACCTGCGCTGGCTCTTGGCCTATTTCCAGGGGGACGTTACGCTGGCCCTTGCCGGCTACAACGCGGGGGAGCGGGCCGTGGACCGCTACCGGGGCGTTCCGCCCTACGAGGAGACGCGGAACTACGTGCGCGCCATCCGCCGCCTGTACGACGCGCCGCGGCATCCCTTCGACGCCGAGGTGGCGGAGCCGTCGCCCCTGGTCACCCGGCAGGCGGCGGAGCTGGCGAAGCCCGGCAAGGGCTGAGAACGAACCAACAGGGGAGGGGCCACCCGTGCCGATGTCCGAACGCAGCTTTCTCGGCCTCAGCGCGGCGGGGTTCCACCGCGTCGCCTACACCCAGTGGGGGCGCGAGGATGCGGCCCGCACCGTGGTCTGCGTGCATGGCCTGACCCGCAACGGGCGCGATTTCGACGCGCTGGCGCTCGATCTGGCCGACCGCCGCCGCGTCGCCTGCCCGGATGTGGTGGGGCGCGGCAAGAGCGGCCGGCTGGCCAACCCGACGCTCTACGGCTATCCGCAATACTGCGCCGACATGGCCGGGCTGATCGCCCGGCTGGGGGTGGAGTCGGTGGATTGGGTCGGCACTTCCATGGGCGGGTTGATCGGCATGCTGCTGGCCGCCCAGCCGGACAGCCCGATCCGCCGTCTGGTGGTCAACGACGTCGGCCCCTTCATCCCCAAGGCCGGCCTGCAGCGCATCGCCGATTACGTCGGCAAGGACCCGGTGTTCGAGGATCTGGCGGCGGTCGAGTCCTACCTGCGCTTCACCCTGATGGGCTTCGGGCGGCTGCCCGACGAGGCGTGGCGCCACATGGCGGAGCACAGCGCCCGTCTGCGCCCGGACGGCTGCTACGGCCTCGCCTACGACCCGGCCATCGCCGAGGCCTTCAAGGCGCAGCCGATGGAGGACGTGGACCTGTGGGCCGTCTGGGACCGCATCCGCTGCCCGGTGCTGGTGCTGCGCGGCGCCACCTCGGACATCCTGCCGGCGGAGACGGCGGAGGAGATGACCCGACGCGGCCCCAAGGCCCGTCTGGTGGAGTTTGCCCACACCGGCCACGCCCCGGCGCTGATGACCGCGGACCAGATCGCCGCGGTGCGCGACTTCCTGCTGGAGGATTGACGGAGGTACCCCCGCATACGGCCCGCAAGCGGGCTGGATATGGCGGCGATCCTGCCTTAGCATGAATGGTACGGTTGCGCCGCAACGATGGTCCGGAGGCCCGACGCCATGAGGGGTTTCGCCGCGCTCGTCCTGTTGCTGTCTTTCGTCTCAGGACCGGTCCAGGCCCGCGATGCGCTGGACTGGCTGGCGCGGGAGCCGGTGACTCTGCTCGACTGGGGCATGACCCGGCTGCGCGGCGACCTGCACGACACGGTGGACGGGCTGTCCCGCGATCTGCGGACGGAGGTGTCGCGCAGCGGCGTCTTCTACCACTTCCAGGACCGGCGGATCGTCGCCTACGCCAACTTCGTCGATCTGCCGCGCAACCGGACCGAGGACGTGTGCAGGGATGTCTACACCCGGCTGGCCGGCGCGCTGGTCCGCGGCGGGCCGCAGGGGGTCGGCGGGGCGGCCTGGTATCTGGAGAGCGTGTTCAGCCATGACTCGCAGGGCGGTGACCGGCCCCAGGACCTGGGCGACCAGCTGGCCGACAAGGTGGTGTTGCAGGTGACCATCGGGCCGAAGCCGTCCCAAGCCTTCGACGACGGGCGCCGCATCACCTGCACCGGCCGTCTCGACGCGGCGCCGGAGAACATCGCGCTCAAAAGCGAAGGGTGACGATGACGCGCGGCAGATGACGGCGGGCCCGCGCCGTCCTATAAGTGCGGCCATGACCGACGCCACGCCCGATTCCGCCCCCATGTCTGGCCCCATGCCCGCTGTTTTCGACCCGCAGGCCCTGCCGCCGCTGCGCGAGGTGATCGCCCGCTTCGGGCTGGATGCCCGCAAGGCGCTGGGACAGAACTTCCTGCTCGACCTCAACCTGACGGGCCGCATCGCGCGCTCGGCGGGCGACATGACCGGCGTGACGGTTGTCGAGATCGGCCCCGGTCCGGGAGGGCTGACCCGCGCCCTTCTGGCGACGAAGGCGAAGCAGGTCATCGCCATCGAGCGCGACCACCGCTTCATCGAGGCGTTGCAGGACGTGATCCAGGCGGCGGACGGGCGGCTGTCCATCGTCGAGGGCGACGCGCTGGAGGTCGATCCCATTCAGATTGCCCCGGCCCCGCGGGCCATCGTGGCAAACCTGCCCTACAACGTGGCGACGCCGCTGCTGATCGGCTGGCTGGGGCGGATCGAGGAGTTCGTCAGCCTGACGCTGATGTTCCAGAAGGAGGTCGCGGACCGTCTGGTCGCCAAGCCGGGCAGCAAGGCCTACGGCCGCCTGTCGGTGATCACGCAGTGGCGGTCGGACGCCCGGGTGCTGTTCAACCTGCCGGCCAAGGCCTTCACCCCGCCGCCGAAGGTGGAGTCGACCATCGTCCACCTGACCCCGCGTGCCAACCCGGAGCCGGCGGAGTGGAAGGCGCTGGAGCAGGTGACCGCCGCCGCCTTCGGCCAGCGGCGCAAGATGCTGCGCCAGAGCCTGAAGAGCCTGGGGAACGCCGAGGCGCTGCTGGCCGCCGCCGGCATCGAGCCGACCGCGCGGGCGGAGGAGGTCGATGTGGCGGGGTTCGCGGCGCTGGCGCGGGCGTATCGGGGGAGGTAGGTCCTTGCCCCCTCCCTAAAGCGGATTTCGGTTCAGTTTAGATTCGGGTAGCCGCATAGCTTAAACCACGCTTTGGCGTCGGTAGCGGTGATCGCATTGAGGGCTGGGCCGAGTTCCTCGTTGAGGGCCTCGACGGTGCGGGCTTCCTTGGCGCGCAGGATTCCTTTGAGCTTGGCCCAGCCGGGCTCGATGGGCGAGAGGTCGGGCGAGTAGCGCGGGAGGAAGCGGACACGGATCCCCGCCGTCTCAAAGGCGGCGAGGATATCGGCCCGCTTGTGAGCGGAAAGGTTGTCCATCACGACCACGGCGCCGGGTTTGTCGCGCCGAAGCACGGGCAAGAGCACCTGCTCGACAAAGGCGAGAAACACGGCCGAGGAGGTGGACGCCTCGATGCTCATGGCGGCCAGCATGCCTTCGGCGCTCAACGCCCCGAGCACCGTGACGCGGTGCCACGACCCACAGGGCACGGATCCGAGCGCCCGCTGGCCGCGCGGCGCCCGGGCCTGGGTGGGCGTCATCTGGGTGTTGATGCCGGTTTCATCGAGGAAAACCAAACGCGCCGGTTCATGGACCACCGCATCGTCCCGGTAGGCCGCGCGTTCCGCGGCGATATCCGCGCGCTCTTGCTCGCTGGCCCTCAGCGTCTTTTTTTGCGCGCCAACCCCAGCCGCTTCAAGGTGCGGCACACCACCGCCGGGCTCAGCGCGATGCCGGTGCGTGCGGCCAACCGGTCGCGGTACTGTGCCAGTGTCGCGTCATTATCCTCCCGCACCAAGGCCCGCAGCACGCTCACGCCCTCCGCGTCCAGTTTGGCTGGTACGCCGCCGGCATGCGGCTTGGCGACCCGCCGCCCCTCAAGGCGTGCGGCCCGCACCCAGTTGTACGCGCAGGCTCGGCTGATCTGGAAGCGCCGCGCCAGCAACTCGGGGCCGCCCTCGTGGCGCTCATAAGCCAGCAGAACCCGTTCGCGCAGATCGGAGGAATATGGCTGGCCCATGGCGCGCGGTCCTTCAGCTGTGTCTTCCTCCAACCGCTCAGGCCAGCCAAAATTCCGTCTATACTCAGCGACAATCCGCTTTAACCCTCCCCCGCTTCGCGGTGGAGGGGATGAGTGCCCTCTCCCGCGAAGCGGGGGAGGGAGGGGACCTACGAAGTGGGGTGAGAGGGGGCTGAAGCCTACAGCGCCGCCTGAACGCTCTCCACAAAGGCCGGCATCCCGACCTGCCGCGTCCGTCGCAGCCGCTCGGCGCGCAGGATGGCCTGGACCGCCTGCACGCTCTCGTCCACGTCGTTGTTGACGATCACGTAATCGTATTCGCCCCAATGGCTGATCTCGTCCGACGCCTTGGCCATGCGCTGGGCGATCACTTCCGCCGAATCCTGGCCGCGGGCGTGCAGGCGGCGCTCCAACTCGGTCCCCGAGGGCGGCAGGACGAAGACGCTGACCAGATCGGCGCGGGCGTTGGCCGCCAGCTGCTGCATGCCCTGCCAATCGATGTCGAACAGCACGTCGCGCCCGGCGCTCAGCGCCGTCTCCACGGCGTGGCGCGGCGTGCCGTAGCAGTTGCCGAACACGCGGGCGTGCTCCAGCAGTTCGCCTTGGCCGGCCATGCGGTCGAACTCCGGCATGTCGACGAAGTAGTAATGGACGCCCGGCTGCTCGCCGGGACGCATCGGCCGGGTGGTGACGGACACCGACAGGGTGATGCCGGGATCGCGGTCCAGCAGGCGGCGCGAAATGGTGGTCTTGCCCGCCCCGGAGGGGGAGGACAGCACGAGCATCAGGCCACGCCGGGCGATTTTCGCGTTCATAGTCTTCAGCATCACTCGATGTTCTGGACCTGCTCGCGAAGCTGCTCGATGGAGGCTTTCAGCGACAGGCCGATGCGGGTCAGCTCCACGTCGGCGGACTTGGAGCACAGGGTGTTGGCTTCGCGGTTGAATTCCTGGCACAGGAAGTCGAAGCGGCGGCCGATGGCGCCCCCCTCCGCCAGCATGTCGCGGGCGGCCTGGATGTGGGCGCGCAGGCGGTCCATCTCCTCGCGCACATCGGCCTTGGCGATCAGGATGGCGGCCTCCTGGGCGAGCCGCTCCTCCGGCAGGGCCGGGGCGGCGTCGAGCAGGGCGGCGACCTGGCTGCGCAGACGCTCGCGCAAGGCCTCGGGCTGGGTGCTGGCGCAGGCGGCGGCGGCGGTGATCAGCCGCTCGATCTCGTCGAGATGGCCGTTCAGGACGGTGACCAGACGCGCCCCTTCCGACAGGCGGGCGGTGACGAGTTCGCCGATCAGCCGGCCGAGGTCGGCCTTCAGCGCGGCCTCCACCCGCTCCCGCGCGTCGCCCTCGTCCTCCTCCACCGGCTCGATGATGCCGCGGACGGACAGCAGCGAATCGAGACGCGGCGGGGCGGCCCCGGCGCCCTCGATCTCGCGCGCCAGCTCCAGCACCTGGGCCAGAAGCTCGCGGTTGATGCGGAGCTGCGCCACCGACTGGCTGCGGGTGACGGTCAGGTTCAGGTTGACGCTGCCGCGTGCCAGCCGCTTGGGGATCTCGGCGCGGGCGGCGGCCTCCAGCGTGTCGAAGCCGGCGGGCTGGCGGCAGCGGATGTCGAGGTTGCGCCCGTTGACGCTCTTCACCTCGAAGGTCCAACTGTAGCCGTCGGCATGCCCGTCCACGCGTGCGAAACCGGTCATGCTGGATACGGCGGAGCGTTGGGCGGGCAAAGCGGCCTCGACGAGTATTTGTGGGATCGGGAGGCTCACGTTATAGCGTCGGGCGGCCAAGGCAACAAGCGTCAGGGACAAGGGGGAAAGGGGCATGCGCGATCCGCGCTCGATCGTCATCACCGGGGCGTCCAGCGGCATCGGGGAGGAATTGGCCCTGGCCTACGCCGCCCCCGGTGTCGCGCTGGCCCTGAGCGGGCGCGACTCCGCAAGGCTGGAGGCGGTGGCGGAGCGCTGCCGCGCCGCCGGGGCGGCGGTGGAAACGGCGCTGGTCGATGCGGCCGACCGTGCGGCGATGGCGGGTTGGCTGGGCGCGCTGGACGCCCGCGCGCCGGTCGATCTGGTCATCGCCAACGCCGGAATATCCGCCGGCACGGGGGGCGGCGTGGAGAGCGCCGAGCAGGCGCGGCGCATCTTCCAGGTCAATGTGGACGGCGTGCTGAACAGCGTCCACCCGCTGCTTCCCGGCATGCAGGCGCGGCGGCGCGGGCAGATCGCCCTGATGGCCTCGCTGGCCGGCTTCCGCGGCATGCCCGGCGCGCCCGCCTACTGCGCCAGCAAGGCGGCGGTGCGGGTCTACGGCGAGTCGCTGCGCGGCGATCTGGCGGGGCAGGGGATCGGCGTGACGGTGATCTGTCCGGGCTTCGTGAAAAGCCGGATGACCGCGGTGAACCGCTTTCCCATGCCCTTCCTGATGGAGACGGACCGCGCCGCCCAGGTCATCAAGAGCGGGCTGGCCCGCAACAAGGCGCGCATCGCCTTTCCCTGGCCGATGGCCGCCGCCGTGTGGCTGCTGGCGGCTCTGCCGGTGGGATTGACGGACGTCCTGCTGCGGCAGGCGCCCCGTAAAGGGTGATGGGCAAGGAATGAAGAAAGGGGATTAGGGCTTGGCTTTCCAATAGCCCCAGACGGAGGCGGGCGGGACGTTCAGCGGGGTGAAGCCCAGCCGCTTGCCCTTGACGCCCAGCGCGCGCTGGTTCAGCGGCGACACGAGGCCGTAGGTGTAGAGAACGAAGCGCCCGCCCTCGGGAAGGATGCGGAAGCAGGCCTCGACGACCTCCTTCTGGGCGCGCATCGGCAGGTTCAGCATGGGGATGCCGATGACCACCGTGCCGACCTTGCCGACCAGCTCCGGACCGAGGATGTCGGCGGCCTTGCGGCAGTCGTCATGGACGACGTTGACGTCCGGGTAATGGCCGCGCAGGAAGCGCGACAGATGGTCGTCGATCTCGAAGGTGAAGATGCGGTTGCCCGGGATGCCGCGCTGGAGCAGGGCCTTGGTGATGGCGCCGGTGCCGCCGCCGAACTCCACGACGACCTGATCCGGCCCGCACAGCACCTGCTCGCCGATCAGCCGGCAGAGCGCGCCCGAGGATGGTGTAACGGAACCCATGGAAAGGGGATTTGCCAACCAACGCTGGAAGAAAAGCCACGCGGCCGGCGGCGTCTTGCCGCTTTTCTGCTTCTCCGCGACGGTGATTTCCGTTGGTGTCATGATCGGCCTTTCGCCGTTGGCTGTTGAGCGTTTTACCCCGGGGCTAAACAAGCTGGAGCCGCGGGGGGTCCCGAACCTAACAATCCCAGAGCGCACTTATGTCGCATCCGGGGTTCCCCCGCAACCGGCCGGAGCGGCGGGAGCTATGCCATAAACGCGGGATATGACGTGGCGGCCAGCAGGGTCTGGCCGGCGTAGGACAGGCTGCTGGCGACCAGAGCGAAGAAGACCAGCCCGGCCACGGTGAGGGCGAGGCTGACCGCGACGGCGGCCCCGTCGCGCTCGATCAGCCCCAGGGACAGCAGGACCAGGGCGAAGCCGGGCAGCCAGCCGGTCAGCGGCAGCGGGACCACGCAGGTCAGCGACAGCAGCAGCAGCAGCACGCCGAACCAGCGTTCCCCGTCGATGCTGGCGAAGCGGCTGTGGCGCGGCTTCAGCATCCGTTCGATGGCGGTCAGCCGCGGCATCGCCTTGTCGATCATGCGGGCGGCGAGGGAGCGGCTGACCGAGCGGCGCAGAATCCAGCCGGGCAGGGCGGCGCCGCGCTTGCCGAAGGCCATCTGGGCGGAGAAGAGAAGGATCGGCAGGTCGAACAGGCAGGACACGCCCAGCGGCACCGGCGCGATGGTGGGCAGCGACAGGGCCAGCAGGATGGTGCCCAGCGAGCGGTCGCCCAGCGCCTGGATCAGGTCGCCCAGCGACACCCGCCCCTCCGGCAGGTTGGCGCGGAAGGCCGCCAGCACGTCGGAGGTCCGCTCCTCACCATGCTCATGCCGCCCGCGGCGGGCGACGGTCGCCGGAAGCGAGGCGCCTCCGGTGAAGGCCACGTTGCGCGGCACGTTCATACGCCGGCCTCCGCAGCCGCCGACTCATAGGCTTCGAGATGCTCCAGCCACGCCTCCTCGGCGACGGACAGCTTCTTGTCCACGACGCCGAGGTCGATCTGCAGCTTCTGCAGCTTGTCGCTGGGACCGCTGTAGAGGGCGGGATCGGCCAGCTTCCCCTCGATCCTGCGCTTCTCCTCGGTCAGCTTGTTGACCTGCGACTCCGCATCGGTGGCCTTCTTCTTCAGCGGGGCCAGGGCGGCGCGGGCCTCCGCCGCGGCGCGGCGCTGGTCCTTGCGGCTGGCCCCGGCATCCACCGTCTCGCCGCCCTTGGCGGCAGCGCGCTCGGCCCGGGCGCGGTCGAGCAGGAAGCGGCGGTAGTCGTCGAGGTCGCCGTCGTAGGGCTGCACCGTGCCGTCGGCCACCAGCAGCAGCCGGTCGGCGGTCAGCTCGATCAGGTGCGGGTCGTGGCTGATGAGAATGACCGCGCCCTCGAACCCGTTGATCGCCTCGATCAGCGCCTCGCGGCTGTCCACGTCGAGATGGTTGGTCGGTTCGTCGAGCATCAGGATGTGCGGCGTCTCGCGGCTCATCAGCGCCAGCAGCAGCCGGGCCTTCTCGCCGCCGGACAGGTCGGCGATGCGGGTTTCCGCCTTGCTCTGCTGGAAGCCGAAGCGGCCGAGATGGGCGCGGACCTTCTCCTCCGGCGCCAGCGGCATGATGCGCTGGGTCTGCTGGATCGGGGTCAGCGACAGGTCCAACTCGTCCTGCTGGTGCTGGGCGAAATAGCCGACGCGCAGCTTGGTCGGGCGCTTCACCTCGCCGGCCATCGCCTCCAGCCGCCCGGCCAGCAGCTTCACCAGCGTGGACTTGCCGTTGCCGTTGGCGCCGAGCAGGGCGATGCGGTCGTCCATGTCGATGCGCAGGTTGACGCGGCGCAGGATGGCGCGGTCGCCGTAACCGATGGTCACCCCGTCCAGCGCGATCAGCGGCGGGGCCATCTCGTCCGGCTGGGGGAAATTGAAGACGACCTCGGCGTCGTCCTCCATCAGCGTGATGGTCTCCAGCTTCTCCAGGGCCTTCAGGCGGCTCTGCGCCTGCCGGGCCTTGGTCGCCTTGTAGCGGAAGCGTTCGACGAAGGCCATCATGTGCTTGCGCTTGGCCTCCTGCTTGGTCGCCATGGCCTGCAGCCGCTCCATGTTGGCGCGGCGCTGCTTGAGGAACTGGTCGTAGTTGCCGGCGTAGGTCACCAGCTTGCCCTGGTCCACATGGATGGTCGTCGTGGGGACCGAGTTCAAGAGGTCGCGGTCGTGGCTGACCAGCAGGATCGTGTGGGGGTAGTTCTTGAGGTACCCCTCCAGCCAGATGGTCGCCTCCAGATCGAGGTGGTTGGTCGGCTCGTCGAGCAGCAGCAGGTCGGGCCGGGCGAACAGCACGCCGGCCAGCGCCACGCGCATCCGCCAGCCGCCCGAGAAGTCGGAACAGGGCCGGGCCTGCGCGTCGGCGTCGAAGCCCAGTCCGGACAGCACCTGGGCGGCGCGCGAGGGCGCCGAATGGGCCTCGATGTCGGCCAGCCGGGCGTGGATCTCGCCGATGCGCATGGGGTCGGTGGCCGTCTCGGCCTCGGCCAGCAGGGCGGTGCGCTCCGTGTCGGCGGCCAGGACGGCGTCGATCAGGGTGGTGGCGCCGCTGGGGGCCTCCTGCGCCACCATGCCGATCTTGGTGCCGGTGGGAACGCCGATGGCTCCGGCGTCCGTCTGGAGCTGGCCGGCGATGAGCTTGAGGAGGGTGGATTTTCCGGTGCCGTTGCGGCCGACCAGCGCCACGCGGTGGCCCTTCGACACGACCGCGGTGGCGCGGTCGAACAGCACACGTCCGCCGTAGCGGAACGTCAGGTCGTTGATGTGCAGCATATCGGCGCCGGTTTACCACGGGGAAACCGCGATTTGAAGCGGGACCCGCGGGGCAACCCTTCATGGCAGCCGCGCGAAGCAACGCGAAACGCCCTCACGAACCGGTTGCCGTGGCCGAAAAGCGGCTATATAACCCCGCGCAATCGGCGCCCCGGCCAAACCAGCGGCGCCCATAACGCATTTCCAGCAGGAGCCCACCGCCATGGCCGTCGAACGCACCCTCTCGATCATCAAGCCCGATGCCACCCGCCGCAACCTGACCGGCAAGATCAACGCCAAGTTCGAGGACGGCGGCCTGCGCATCGTCGCGCAGAAGCGCGTCCAGCTGTCCAAGGCCCAGGCCGAGCAGTTCTACGGCGTGCATCGCGAGCGTCCGTTCTTCAACGACCTCGTCTCCTTCATGATCTCCGGCCCGGTCGTGCTCCAGGTCCTGGAAGGCGAGAACGCCATCGCCCGCAACCGCGAGATCATGGGCGCCACCAACCCGGCCAACGCCGCCGAGGGCACCATCCGCAAGGAGTTCGCCGAGTCGATCGAGGCCAACTCGGTGCACGGCTCCGACGCTCCGGAGACCGCCGCCCAGGAGATCGCCTTCTTCTTCGCCGGCATCGAGCTGGTGGGCTGATCGCGGCCCGTCCGCTCCGCAGCCTTGCGCGAAGGGCCGTCCCGACCGGGGCGGCCCTTTTCGATTCAGGGGCTTCCGCCCGCAACTTGTCGCCCGCGCCGGGTCACGGCATCGTGGACAGGCGTGGCGAAGTCGAGTATTCGGGGATTCTACCGCTAGGAGTACCCCCGCCATGGAAAATCCCGACGTCAAGCCGATCGTCGCGGCCCTTCTGGAACCGCTGCCGCCCCTCGTGAAAGGCAGGAACGACCTGAGCGATCCGGGCGTGGTGGAACTGCTGGTGCGCGGCTACGTCGACCAATGCCTGGCGGCGTTCCAGGAGGTGCTGCGCGGCAACGTCGAGCAGGACGCGGCCATCGACGCCATCAACGCGCAGGCGACGGCCCTGAACGCGGTGTTCCTGGGGACCAGCGGCTTCGACACGGTGATCGTCCATCCCTGGAACTCCGCCGACCAGCTCGGCCAGTTCCTTCAGGACACGGTGGGGCTGGATTTCCCGGCGGAGGATTGCGTGCGCGCCTCGCTGATCCACCTCGCGACCCACGTCATGCACGCCATCCAGGGCGGCACCGAGGCGTGGGAGCAGCAGGTGGACGCGTTGGTCGGCGAAATGCGCGACCTGCTGCTGGGCCGTCTGCCGGACGGGGCGTAAGCGCCCCGTCACAGCGAACTGGCCGAAGGATGGGACTAGCCGTCAGGCCAGGAAAATCGCCATGAAGACCAGCACGGCGATCACGCCCGCGGTCGCCAGCGTCAGGAATCGGGTGAAGGCGTGCCAGCCCGCCTCGTGGCGGCGGACGACATCCTCGCTGACCGGATTGTGGCCTTGCTCCGTAACCGCCATCGTTCTTTGCCTCCCCTTTTATGGTTCCGGCGGAGAATGTGGGGAGTGCGGACGGTTGCGGCAAGGGTTCCGCTTGACCAAGGGTCGCGCTTGGTAAGCGTTAGGCCGGCGGGTTGATCAGCGTCGGCAGGTCGGCCGCCGGGCCCGACAGGGTCACCCGGCCCTCCTCGACGCGGGCGCGGCCCTCGGCGATCAGGCGCAGCGCCTGGGGATAGAGCCGGTGCTCGGCCTCCAGCACGCGGGCGGACAGCCGGTCGGCGTCGTCGCCGGGCAGGACCGGCACCGCGGCCTGGGCGATGATCGGCCCCTCGTCCATCTCCGGACGCACGTAATGCACGGTGCAGCCGTGGAAGCGCACACCGGCGTCCAGCGCCCGGCGGTGCGTGTCCAGCCCCTTGAAGGAGGGCAGGAGCGACGGGTGGATGTTGATCATCCGGTCGTGCCAGCGCTCGACGAACCAGGGCGACAGCAGCCGCATGAAGCCGGCCAGACAGACCAACTCGACGCCCGCCCCGCGCAGGCGCGCGTCCATGGCCTCCTCGAACGACCGCTTGTCTCCGGGGAAGTCGCGGTGGCTGACCACGGCGACGGGCACTCCGGCGGCGGCGGCGCGCTCCAACCCATAGGCGTCGGCCTTGTTGGAGAGCACCAGAGCGATGTCCGCCGGAAAGTCCGGGGCGGCGCAGGCGTCGATCAACGCCTGCAGATTGCTGCCGCGCCCGGAAATCAGGACTCCAACCTTCAGGGCGTTGGACGTCAGGCCGACCATGCCGTGTCCATGCCGGTGACGGTGACGCGGGCGTCGCCGTCCTTGACCGCGTGGACGGTGCCGACGGTGAAGACCGTCTCGCCGCCCTGGGCCAGGATCCCGGCCGCCTGCTGCGCCTTGTCCGCCGGGACCACGACGACCATGCCGAGGCCGGTGTTGAAGGTGCGCGCCATGTCCAGCGGGGTCAGCCCGCCCGTCTTCATCAGCCAGTTGAAGACCGGCGGCAGCGGCCACTTGGACGCGTCGAGCGTGACGCCCAGCCCGTCCGGCAGGACGCGCGGGATGTTCTCGATCAGGCCGCCGCCGGTGATGTGGGCCATCGCCCGCACCGTGCCGGCGCGCACCGCGGCCAGCGTGCTCTTCACATAGATGCGGGTCGGGGTCAGCAGGGCCTCGCCCAGCGTCTTCCCGGCGTCCCAGGGGCAGGGCGAGTCGTAGCCGAGGCCGGACTTTTCCACCAGCTTGCGGACCAGCGAGTAGCCGTTGGAATGCACGCCGGAGGAGGCGAGGCCGAGCACGACGTCGCCGTCCTGCACGGTGGCGCCGGTCAGCGCGTCCTTGCGCTCCACGGCGCCGACCGAGAAGCCGGCGAGGTCGTAGTCGCCCTCGGCGTACATGCCCGGCATTTCCGCCGTCTCGCCGCCGACCAGCGCGCAGCCGGCCTGGCGGCAGCCTTCCGCGATGCCGGCGACGATGGCGCGGCCCGCGGCGACGTCCAGCTTGCCCGTGGCGTAATAGTCGAGGAACAGCAGCGGCTCAGCGCCCTGGACGACGAGGTCGTTCACGCACATCGCGACGAGGTCGATGCCCACCGTGTCGTGACGGTTCGCCAGGATGGCGACCTTCAGCTTGGTGCCGACGCCGTCCGTGGTGGCGACCAGCAGCGGGTCGTGATACCCGGCCGCGCGCAGGTCGAACAGGGCGCCGAACCCGCCCAGCCCGGCGTCGGAGCCCGGGCGCGCGGTGGAACGGGCGAGCGGCTTGATCGCGTCAACGAGCGCGTTGCCCGCATCAATGTCCACGCCGGCCTGCTTGTAGGCGTCGGACGTGTTATTAGACTGGGTGCTGATGGTATCCTCGCTTGGGCTGAGCTATATACCTGGGCCACCTGAACCGGGTCATTTTGGGCCGGGTCAATAGGGAACGGGCCGAACATACTCGAATCGGAAGGCTTTGCAATGCTCCACCGCCGCCATGCGCCGCTGTTTGCGGGCTTCGCCGCCATCACCGTGGCCCTGGCCGTTCCGGCCGGCCCCGTGGACGCGCAGGTGACCGGCGCCGCTCCACCCGCGGTGGCGGCTCCGGCAGCGCCTGGAACGGCTCCGGCGGCGGTCCAGGCCGCGGACCCCTTCACCGTGTCGGGGGTGAAGGTGGACGTTAGTGCCGCCAACGCCAACGCCGCCCGCGACCAGGCGATCCGCGACGCGCAGGTGAAGGCCTGGGCCGAGCTGTACAAGCGCCTCGTCCCCTCCGCCACCACGGTTCCCCGGGTGTCGGACATCGAGCTCGCCCGGCTCGTCCAGGGCTTCGAGATCGACGACGAGAAGGTGTCGGCCACCCGCTATGTCGGCAGCATCACCGTGCGCTTCCGCCCCAACCCGGTGCGCGAGACGCTGGCCGGCGGCGGCCAGCAGTATGTCGAGCCTCCGGCCCGGCCCTACGTGATCCTGCCGGTCACCGTCGTGGACGGGCGCCCCGTCCTGTGGGAGGACCGCACCGACTGGCGCGAGGCCTGGGAGGGCCGGCAGAGCGGCGCCTCGCTGGTGCCGCTGGTCGTTCCCGACGGCGAGCTGGCCGACATCTCCGCCATCGGCGTGAACGAGGCGCTGTCCGGCGATCCCGAGGCGCTGGCCCGCATCGCCCAGCGCTACAACGCCGGGGGCGTGGTGGTCGCCAAGACCGACCTGCCGGCGGGAGGGCTGGATCTCGGCCGTCCGCTGGCGGTCGAGGTGACCCACTACACGCCCGACGGCGCGCGGGACCAGCAGACGGTCAACGTGAAGGCCGACATGGCCGACCGCGCCGGCGACTTCCTGACCCGCGCGACGACCTTCGTGTCGGCCGCCATCGACGAATCCTACCGCCGCGACAACACCGTGGCGAGCGGGCCGGAGCAGTCGACGCTGGTGCGCGTGCCGCTGGCCAGCCTCAACGATTGGGTGGAGACGCGCAAGCGGCTGGGCATGGTCAACGCCGTCACCCGCACCGACGTGCTGTCGATCAGCCGCTACGAGGCGCTGGTGGCGCTGACCCACCGCGGCGACGTGGAGCGGCTGCGCCAGGCGCTGGCCCGCCGCGACCTCGGCCTGGCCCGCACTGGGGCGGTCGCGGCGCCGGTGCCGGTCCCCGCTCCGGGCCAGCCGGTTCCGCCGGCCGCACCCGCGCCGGAATGGCAGCTCCAGGTGCTGGCGAAGGGCGCCGGGGCGTCGTCTCTGGCGCAACCCGCCGCCGTTTCTCCGGCGCCCGTCCCGGCGGCTCCGTCCGCCTTCCCGCCGGCCACCGCCGTGCCGTCGGCCTATCCCGGCGTGACGCCGGCCCCGGTCGGCGCGCCGCAGACAGCGCCGGGGGCGCCGCCGCGCATCCTGGGCACGCTGCCGGCCACCGGGACGGCGCGCCCATGATGGCGGGGCTGGTGACGGCGGAGGGCGTGACGGCGGAGGGCTTCCCGGCGTTACACACGGGCCGGGTCCGGCCCTTACGGGGACGGCGGCAGTAGGACAACGGCAGAAGGCACCGCGGTGAGCATTCCGAACATCATCACCTTCGGCCGCATCCTGGTGGTGCCGGTCGCCGTCTATTTCATCCTGGCCGGGGAGTTGGGGGTCGCCTTCTGGCTGTTCGTCGGGGCGGGGGTGTCCGACGCCGTGGACGGGGCCGTGGCCCGCATGTTCCGCGCCCGCACCGTGCTGGGCGCCTATCTCGACCCGATCGCCGACAAGGCGCTGCTGGTCAGCGTCTACGTCTCGCTGGGCCACATCGGCGTGCTGCCGCTGTGGCTGGTCATCCTGGTGGTGTTCCGCGACCTGATGATCATCGGCGGGGTGATGCTGCTCTACACGCTGAAGGAGTCGCTGGCCATGCAGCCGCTCTACGTCAGCAAGATCAACACGGCGGTGCAGCTGTCCCTGGCGGCGGCGGTGCTGGCCCCGGCGGGGCTGGGGCTGCCCGACTTCCACCTGTTCGGGCGGGAGCTGGTGCCGCTGCTGATCTGGGCCTGTGCCGCGACGACGGTGCTGTCGGGGCTGGCCTACGTCTACCGCGGCGGCCTCCTGTTCAGCCGGCACGGAGGGGTGCCGTGACGGCGGGCAAGCAGATCCGCTTCTGGCTGATCGGGCTTGGCCTGTTCGTTCTGGCGCTGTGGCTGCTGTCGGGCATGCTGCTGCCCTTCGTGGTCGGGCTGGCCGTCGCCTATCTGCTGGACCCGGTGGTCGACCGGGTCGAGCGCTGGCGCCTGCCGCGCTGGCTGGCGACGACGCTGGTGCTGCTGTCCTTCGTCCTGGTTCTGGTGCTGATGGGCCTTCTGCTGCTGCCGCTGGTGCAGTCGCAGGTGTCCCACCTGATCGAGGTGCTTCCCAACTACGCCAACGCGGCGCGGGACCGGCTGATGCCGATGCTCGACCGGCTGGTGCACCGCCTGTCGCCGGAGGACGTGGAGCGGCTGCGCGGCGCCGCCGGCAACTACGCCGGGGACGTCGTCGGCTGGGTCGGCCGGGTGCTGAAGCACATCCTGTCGAGCGGGCTGGCGCTGTTCGACGTGCTGTCGGTGATGTTCATCACGCCGATCGTCGCCTTCTACCTGATGCGCGACTGGGACATCCTGGTCGCCAAGGTGAACGGCTGGCTGCCTCTGCACCACGCCGCGACCATCCGCGAACAGGCCCGCGAGGTCGACGAGACGCTGGCCGGTTTCGTCCGCGGGCAGGCGCTGGTCTGCCTCGTGCTGGGCGTGTTCTACGCGGTGGCGCTGTCGCTGGCCGGGCTGGACTTCGGGCTGGTGATCGGGCTGATGGCGGGGCTTTTGTCCTTCATCCCCTATGTCGGCTCTCTGTTCGGATTCGTGTCGAGCACCGGGCTGGCCCTGCTGCAGTTCGACGACCCGTGGCGAGTCGCCATCGTCATCGCGATTTTCCTGTTCGGGCAGGCGGTGGAGGGCAACGTCCTGACGCCCAAGCTGGTGGGCGAGAAGGTCGGGCTGCACGCGGTCTGGGTGATCTTCGCCCTGCTGGCCGGCGGGTCGCTGTTCGGTTTTGTCGGCGTGTTGCTGGCGGTTCCGGTGGCGGCGGTGATCGGGGTGCTGACACGCTTCGCGTTGGGGCGCTATCTTGAGAGCCCCTACTACCGCGGTACCCCCTCCTGATGATCCCCGCCTCATGACCCCTGTCCTATGACCGCTGCCCCATGACATTAGCGGCCCAGATCCCGCTCGACCTCGGACACCGCGCCGCCATGGGCTGCGAGGATTTCCTCGTGGCGCCCAGCAACGCCGAGGCGGTGGCATGGCTCGACCGCTGGCCGTCCTGGCCGGCGCCGGCCCTGACGCTGTACGGGCCGGACGGTTGCGGCAAGACCCATCTGGGGCATGTCTGGCGGGCGCGCAGCCACGCTCCCATCGCCATGGGCGATGCTCTGGACCAGATCGACCCGCACGCGCTGCTGGCCCGCGCCAACGCCGTGGTGGTGGAGGACGCGGACCGCGTGGCCGGCGCCCCGGCGCGCGAGGAGGCGCTGTTCCACCTCTACAACCTCGCCCGCGACTCGGGCGGGCATCTGCTCCTGCTGTCGCGCCGCCCGCCGTCGCGCTGGCGGATGAAGCTGGCCGACCTGCGCTCCCGCATCAAGGCGGCCCCGGCGGTGGGGGTGGAGGCGCCGGACGACGCGCTGCTCGCCGCCGTGCTGGTCAAGCTGTTCGCCGACCGGCAGCTGCGGCCGGGCATGGACCTGATCACCTACCTGCTGACCCGGATGGAGCGGTCGCTGGAGGCGGCGGGGCGGGTGGTCGCGGCGCTTGACCGCGCGTCGCTGGCCGCGCACCGTCCCCTGACCGTGCCGCTGGCCCGCGAGGTGCTGGCCGGTCTGGAGGCCGGGAGGGGAGGAGACGAGGATGGATCTGGGAATCGCCGGACGCCGCGCCATCGTGTGCGCAGCCAGCAAGGGACTGGGTAAGGCCTGCGCGCTGGCGCTGGCGCGCGAAGGGGTGGCGGTCACCATCACCGCCCGTGGCCGCGACCTGCTGGAGGCCGCCGCGGAGGAGATCCGCAAGGAGACCGGCGCCACCGTGACAACCGCCGTCGGCGACATCGCGACGGAGGAGGGGCGCGCCGCCGCGCTGGCCGCCTGTCCGGAGCCGGACATCCTGGTCAACAACGCGGGCGGCCCGCCGCCGGGCGATTTCCGCGACTGGGACCGCGACGACTGGGTCCGCGCCGTCGAGGCCAACATGCTGGCCCCGATCTTCCTCATCAAGGCGACGGTGGACGGCATGATCGGCCGCCGCTTCGGGCGGATCGTCAACGTCACCTCGGCGGCGGTGAAGGCGCCGATCCCAATCCTCGGCCTGTCCAACGGGGCGCGGGCCGGGCTGACCGGCTTCGTCGCCGGGCTGTCGCGCCAGACCGTGCGCCACAACGTGACGATCAACAACCTGCTGCCCGGCCCCTTCGAGACCGACCGCCTGCGCGCCACCATGGAAGGCGGGGCCAAGGCCAACAACCGCAGCCTGGACGAGGAGATGGACCTCCGCCGCGCCGGCAACCCGTCCGGCCGCTTCGGCGATCCGGCGGAGTTCGGCGCGGCCTGCGCCTTCCTCTGCTCCGCCCACGCCGGCTTCATGACCGGCCAGAACGTCCTGATGGACGGCGGCGCCTACGCGGGGACGCTGTAGACGGCAGGTTGTGATTCCGTCGGGTCCTGTCTGACCACCGTCTGGGGCCGTCAGACAGGGCCTGGCGAAGCGCCCGCTAGAAATCGCAACATGGATCGAGGGCCGCTATGGCCTCGAACGCGGTCTGCATGCCGCTTTCCCGGTGCGCTTCGCTGATGGCTAGACCTTCCGCGACGATCACATCGAGCCTCGTCACGCCGATGAACGCGAACAACGACCGAAGGTAGGATTCGGCGTGTTCGGACGACGCCAGGGACGTGCCCGGTCGATATTGACCGCCCCGCGCCATCGCAAGGATCACCCGCTTGTCATGCGCCAGTCCTTCCGAGCCGTTCTCCGTGTAGCGGAACGTCTTCCCCGCAATGACAATCCGGTCGATCCAGGTTTTGAGCTGGCTGGAAATGGTCAGGTTGTAAAACGCAACGCCGATGACGACGACATCGGCGGTGATGAACTCGTCCAAAACCTTTTCGCCAAGCGCGATGTCCTCCATCACGACCGGGGAAGCCGCCAGATGATCGCCGGTCAGATGCGGAACGGGAACAGCGACCAGATCGCGATGGACGATGTCGACCGCTGGATTGTGTTCCTTCAACCGTCGGACGACGGCTCTGGACAGCATGCGGCTCACCGATTGCTCACCGAGAATGCTGGAGTCGATATGAAGCAGTTTCATGGATGATCGTCCTGGAGATGTCGGCGGGAGCGTCGTGCGTCATGAACCGGCGGGCGGCTTCACGCCGAACGCCTGAAGCTGCATCACGACCAGCCCGAGAAAGATCAGGCCAAGACCGGCAAGACGGGTCAGCGGGACCGGCTTGCGAGGGAGGCCGACAAGGCCCCAGTGGTCGATGACGATCGACGCCAGCATCTGCCCGGCGATGGCCGCCGTGATGAAGCCGGCGGCTCCGAGTTTCGGCGCCAGCATGAGCGCGCCGGTGATATAGGCGACGCCGACAACACCGCCGATCCACACCCAGCGGGGGGCGTGCGCCAGAGACGAGAGGGTCGGCGCCTCCACCCTCGCCAACGCCAGAACGGGCAGGATGCAGGCGAAGCTGACGCAAAGGGATACGACCGTTCCCCACAGGGGATGACCGAGCGTCCGTCCCAGGACGGCGTTGGCCCCGGCCTGGAACGGCACAACCGCACCAGTGATGACCGCGGCGAGGATGAGAAGCAGAGCATTGGTTTGCATGGTTGATCCTCCATGCGTCACCGGATGCCGCATTCGCTTCATCGATGGAAATTCTTATGCGATATCTTATATATGCATGATACGAATACTCTTCGTGGCATCGACCTCAACCTTCTGGTGATCCTCGATGCTCTGCTTGCCGAGCGGCATGTGTCGCGCACAGCATCCCGACTGAACATGAGTCAGCCAGCGGTCAGCCACGCGCTCGCCCGTTTGCGGCATCTGTTCGACGATCCCCTGTTGATACGCCGCGACGGGCAACTGGTTCTGAGCACGAGGGCGCTTGAAATCGCTCCGGCGCTGACCGAAGCCCTGCGACAGCTGCGGGAGGTCCTGGGGCCGGGAGGCTTCGACCCGGCCAAGGAAAAGCGGACGTTTCGCCTGGCGATGTCGGATTACGGCTCCGCTGTCGTCCTTCCCGGTCTGTTGAAAAGGATTCGCCTCGAAGCGCCGGGGATCGACCTGGTCATAACCCAATCGAGCCGGGAAACGATGCTTCGGCAGGTTCTGGACGGGGATTGCGATCTGGCGGTGGGCGTGTTTCCCGATCTTCCTGAACGGATCGAGGTGGAGCAGCTTTCCATCGAGCATTTCGCTTGCCTTGCGGACCGGGAGAGGCTGGGAGGGCAGGGCCGTCTGGATATCGACGCCTACCTTGCCCGGCCGCACGTTCTCGTTGCGATGAAGGACCACGCAAGCACCGAGATCGACACGGCCTTGCACGCCATCGGCCGCGCGCGCCGCATCGCTGTCACGCTGCCGCATTGGGGAAATGCGCCGCGCTTGATCCAAGGGACGGACCTCGTTCTGACCGTGGCCCGGAAGGCCCTTGCGCTCCATGAGCATGATCCGGCCGTTGTCGTCTTCGAGCCGCCGTTTCCGATACCGCCCTTTCCCTTCGTCCAGGTTTGGCACGAACGGCGCGGCGGCGATCCCGCGTACCAGTGGCTGCGCAACGCGGTCGCGGGCGTCTCGATGGCCGCGTGAGCGACCGCCATCCAGGGGTGTGCCGTCCACGCAGGTCTGCGTAGCGGCGGAGGGTTAGGGAGGGGACAACGTCACGCCGTCACCAGAACACCGGCCCGTCGCGATACGCCTTCCACAGCCCCGGCAGCGCCTTGCGGCGCTTGTCGGCCTGCTTGGCGAGCCAGCGCGTGGTCGCCTCGGCGGCGGGCCGCTGCTCCGGCCGGTCCGCCGACAGGCGGTGCAGAAGATCGCCCGCCACGGCGGCGTCGTGCTCGGCATCCAGCGTGCCCAGCAGGGCATCGAGCGCCGCGATGAAGGGCACCGTTGCGGTTTCAGCGTAGAGGCCGCGGAAGAACTCCGCCGTATAGCGCAGCTTGCGCAGGCGGCGGCGCAGCCGGTCGCGCGCCGCGGCGTCGGCCTTCTCCAGCTCACGGCCCGCCTTCAGGGTTCCCGCCTTCAGGGCCTTGGCGTGCTGGGCGGCCAGCCAGGGACCGGACAGCTCGGCCATCGGGCGGTCGAGCTGGGCGCGGACCGCCGGTGCGGCGCCGGACTGCCACGCGCCCTCCTCCAGCCAGGCGCCGAGCGCCAGGATCAGCCCGGTGCAGCGGGGCGACTGGATGGCCTCCACCGCGGCCAGCGCCGGCCCGCGCCGGGCCTCGCGCACCGCGGCGGTCAGCGCGGCGAGCGCGTCGGCGGGGGCCTTCTCCGTCGCCGCGAAGGGCGCGATGCCCTGGGACAGCAGCACGTCCCAATCGCGCGCCGGGCCGAGCTGGCGGGAGAACCAGCGGATGTCGTTCCCGGCGCGGCAGGCGTCCGGCATCCCGGCCAGGGGACGGAACAGGCGGATGGCGGTGCGCAGGCGGCGCAGCGCGACGCGCATCTGGTGAAGCCCCTCCACGTCTCCCCCGGCCAGCGCGCAGGCCTCGTTGGCGAGCAGCAGCCGCAGACCGTGGCGGACGATGTGGCGGTAGGCCTCGGCCACCGTGGTGACCGGGGTCAGGCCCAGCGGTTCCGGCAGGACGGGAGCGGGCAGGCGCCCGGTGACCAGACGGTCGCCGATCTCCGCCTTGCTTTCCGTTCCGATGCGGACCGGGACGCGGCGCTGGAGCGCCAGCGCGAGGTCGAACAGGCGCCCGATGCGCCCCGACTTCAGCTCCAGCTCGACCTCGCTGATCCGGGCGCAGGCGTTGCCGGCGGTGATCTGGCCGTCGTCCACCGCCACCTCGATGGAGGTCAGGGCGTCCGGGCGGACGAGCAGGGTGGTGCGCCGGAAGTCCGTCGTGAATTGCGGAACCAGCGCCGCCCGCGCGTCCTCCGGCACCAGCGCGGCCACGCCCTCGGCGTCGAGGGGCGTCATGTCGGGGGCGGCCGTGGGGATGATCCAGTCCCACTTCTTGCGGATGGCCACCGCGGCCGAATCGCCGGGGGTGGCGGCGTTGATCGTCTTCAGCGTCTGCACGAAGCGGTCGCCGTCCTGCCGCACCCGCAGGGCCACGCCCCCCAGGAACAGGCGGCGGTCCGGCGTGTCGTAATAGACGGTGCGCAGGTCGCGGACGGTCGGGGCGCCCTCCGCCGCTTCCTTCAGCGCGGGCAGGTCCGCAACGCGGGACAGATCGCGCGGGTCGAGGTGGAGCTTCATCTCCACCTCGCGCACGGCGGACACCGCGGCGGGTGCGCCGGTGGGGACGGTGTTCTGGGGCGCGGAAGACACGGGGGCGACTCCTGCTCGGTTCCGGGCCTGCTCGGTTCGGGGTTGAAATACCCCATTTGGCAAAAGGGCGTTAAGAGAGTTTCCGCGGCAGGATGAAATCGGCCAGCCGTCCCGCCCCGCTGTCCAGGTCGGCCCAGCGGGTCGCTTCGAACAGCAGAACGGCGCAGGCGCCGGTCGGGAACTTCTCCGCCAGCGCTTCCCGATGCCGCTCGTCGCCGCGTCCGGTCAGGTCGCGGGCGAGGTCGTGGAGGTCCGGGTTGTGGGCGACCAGCATCAGGGACGACGCGGAGTCGGGCGCGTCGCGCAGCCGCTCCAGAAGGACGCGCGCCCCGCACAGGTAGAGGCCGCGCTCGCGCTCCACCGGTATGTCCGGCGCGTCCATCACCTCCAGCAGCCGGTCGGCGGTGTCCGCCGCGCGCCGGGCGGTGGAGCACAGCACCAGCCCGATGCGCGCGCCGCGCTCCTTCAGTTCGTGGCCGACCAGCCGGGCCGCCTTCCTGCCCCGCGGCGCCAGCGGGCGGTCGTGATCGTCCAGGGAGGGATCGTCCCACGCCGACTTGCCGTGGCGCATGAGATAGAGCGTCTTCATCGCGGGAGTCCCTTCCTGTCCGAATCGGCGCCCGCCGGAATGCGCCGGGGGTGCGACTGTTTTCGCAGCGGTATTATCGTGGCGGCGGTATTATGCTGTCTGACCCAAAACCGTAACGTAGTTGGGGTAGGTTGCTTGGCCCGTCGACCGCGGCGGGGCGGTTCGGCCCGACCGGACTGTAGCGGCACCACCCATCACGCAAAAGCCCGAGGCTGCTGTGACCGAACTTCAGGACCTGGAAGCGACCTGCATCGAAGCGGACGCGCCGGAGCGCTTCATCAATCGCGAACTGTCGTGGCTGGCCTTCAACCAGCGCGTCCTGGATGAGGCGTCCAACCCGAATCACCCGCTTCTGGAGCGGCTGAGGTTCCTGTCGATTTCGTCCAGCAACCTCGACGAATTCTACATGGTCCGCGTCGCCGGCCTGAAGGGGCAGGTGGCCGCGGGGGTGAAGACCCCCAGCGCCGAGAACCTGACCCCGGCCCAGCAGCTCACCGCGGTGAACCAGCGCATCGTCGAGCTGATGAACGCGCAGCAGACCATGTGGCGCAGCCTGAAGCAGGACCTGCGCGAGGCCGGCATCATGGTGGTCGGCGCCGAGGACCTGACCGACGGCGAGAAGGACTGGCTGGAGGCCAAGTTCCTCGACGACATCTTCCCCATCCTGACCCCCATCGCCGTGGACCCGGCGCACCCGTTCCCCTTCCTGCCCAACCTGGGCTTCTCGCTGGCGCTGCAGCTGCACGAGCCGGTGAAGGGGCGGCACCTCGACGCGCTGGTGCCGCTGCCGGCGCAGCTCGACCGCTTCATCCGCCTGCCGGGCTCGGAGATCCGCTTCATCCAGCTGGAGAAGCTGGTGATGCTGTTCATCGACCGGCTGTTCCCGCCGTTCCAGGTGAAGGCGCACGGCGTCTTCCGCGTGCTGCGCGACAGCGAGATGGAGATCGAGGAGGAGGCGGAGGATCTGGTCCGCACCTTCGAAAGCGCGCTGAAGCGCCGCCGCCGCGGCAGCGTCATCCGGCTGGCCACCGACGCCGGCATGGCCGCCGACCTGCGCGAGTTCCTGCGCCACGAACTGCGCGTGTCGAACGACGACGTGTTCATCCTCGACGGGCTGATCGGCCTGTCGGACACCCGGCAGCTGATCGTCGACGAGCGGCCCGATCTGGTCTTCCGCCCCTTCAACGCCCGCTTCCCGGAGCGCATCCGCGACTTCGGCGGCGACTGCTTCGCGGCCATCCGCGACAAGGACATCGTCGTCCACCACCCGTACGAGAGCTTCGACGTGGTGGTGCAGTTCATCCGGCAGGCGGCGCGCGACCCGCAGGTGGTCGCCATCAAGCAGACGCTCTACCGCACCAGCAAGGACAGCCCGATCGTCGCCGCTCTGATCGAGGCGGCTGAGGCCGGCAAGTCGGTGACCGCCCTGGTCGAGCTGAAGGCCCGCTTCGACGAGGAGGCCAACATCCGCTGGGCGCGCGACCTGGAGCGCGCCGGCGCCCAGGTGGTCTACGGTTTCGTCGATCTGAAGACGCACGCCAAGGTGTCGCTGGTGGTGCGGCGCGAGAACAAGGCGCTGCGCAGCTACGTGCATTTCGGGACGGGCAACTACCACCCGATCACGGCGAAGGTCTACACCGACCTGTCCTTCTTCACCTGCGATCCGGCGCTCTGCCACGACGCGGCGGTGATGTTCAACTACATGACCGGCTACGCCACGCCGAAGCTGCTGGAGAAGATCGCCATCGCCCCGATTACGCTGCGCCAGAAGCTGGGCCAGCTGATCGACGCGGAGATCGCCAACGCCGCCGCCGGCAAGCCCGCCCACATCTGGGTGAAGCTGAACTCGCTGGTCGATTCGGAGATCATCGACCGGCTCTACAAGGCGTCGCAGAAGGGCGTGCAGATCGACATGGTGATCCGCGGCATCTGCTGCCTGCGCCCCGGCGTGAAGGGCCTGTCGGAGAACATCCGGGTGCGCAGCATCGTCGGGCGTTTCCTGGAGCACGGGCGCGTCATCTGCTTCGCCAACGGCCACGCGCTGCCCAGCCCGCAGGCCAAGGTCTACATCTCCTCCGCCGACTGGATGACGCGCAACCTGGACCGCCGCATCGAGACGCTGGTGCCCATCGAGAACCCGACGGTGCACGAGCAGGTTCTGGACCAGATCATGGTCGCCAACCTGAAGGACGAGGCGAACACCTGGAAACTCGGCCCCGACGGCGTTTATCATCGGGTGGAGGCTGGTCCGGACGCGTTCAGCGCCCATAACTACTTCATGACCAACCCCAGCCTGTCGGGCCGCGGCAGCGCGCTCAGCAGCAAAAAGTCGCCGCCGCGGTTGAAGCTGCGTACGGTCATCTGATTGAGGACATCGGTTGCTTATGACGCCGGCGCAGGAACACACGGTCTCCACCAAGGCCGCCGAGAAGGTGGTCGACAAGGTGGTCGACAAGGGCGAGCGGATCGCCGTCATCGACATCGGGTCCAACTCGATCCGGCTCGTCGTCTATGACGCTCTGAAACGGTCGCCCCTGCCGGTCTTCAACGAGAAGGTCCTGTGCGGGCTCGGCCGCGGCGTGGAGAAGACCGGTTGCCTGAATCCGGACGGCGTGGCCCAAGGGCTTGAGGCCCTGGAGCGCTTCGCCCTCCTGGTCGCGGGCATGCGCGTTGGGCGGCTGGACGTCATCGCCACCGCGGCGGTCCGCGACGCCACGGACGGAGCGGCCTTCATCCAGAAGGTGAAGGACCGCACCGGCCTCGACGTCAGCGTCATCAGCGGCGAGGAGGAAGCCCGGCTGTCCGCCATGGGCGTGCTGTCCGGCACCCCCGCCGCGGACGGGCTGGTCGGCGACCTCGGCGGCGGCAGCCTGGAGCTGGTGCGGCTGGAGCGCGGCGTGATCGGCGAGCATCTGACGATGCCGCTGGGGCCGCTGCGCCTGATGGAGTTGAACCCGGCCAAGCCGAACGGGCTGGTCCGCGCCATCGACCAGCATCTGGAAAAGCTGGACTGGCTGGCCCAGATGCGCGGGAAGCCCTTCTACCCGGTGGGCGGCGGCTGGCGGGCGCTGGCCAAGCTGCACATGGAGCATGTGAAGCACCCGCTGCACATCATTCACCACTACACGGTGCCTTTCGCCGAAGCGCGGGACTTCGCCGGGCTGATCGCCAAGCAGAGCCGGTCCTCGCTGGAGAAGATGTCCGGCTCGCGCCGCCGCATCGACACGCTGCCCTACGCAGCGCTGGTCTTCGAACGGTTGCTGCGGATGGTCCAGCCGTCCAACGTCGTGTTCTCCGCCTTCGGCCTGCGGGAAGGGCACCTTTACGCGCTGCTCGATCCGGAGGCGCAGCGGCAGGACCCGCTGATCGCCGCCGTCGAGGACTGGGCGCAGCGCTTTGTCCGAATCGGCGACCCGGCCCTGCTCGTGTCCTGGACCGGCAACCTCTTCGCCGGGGAGGACGACGCGGCGCTGCGGCTGCGTCAGGCCTCCTGCCTGCTGAGCGACGTTGGCTGGGCCGAGCATCCCGATTACCGCGCGGAGCACGCCTGCCTGCGCATCCTGCGTTATCCCTTCCCCGGCATCGACCATGACGAGCGGGCCTTCCTCGCGCTGGCCGTCTATGCCCGCTACGCCGGTTCCATCGACGGGCCGGGCACGCCCAACGCGGTCACCGCAGGGCCGCGGGCTCTGCTCAGCGACGCCCAGGCGCGCAAGGCCATGGTGCTGGGGCTGGCGCTGCGGCTGGCCCACACGCTGACCGGCGGCGCCACCGCGCTGCTGCAGCGCACGGCGCTGAAGGTGTCGGGGGAACGGCTTGTGCTGACCCTGCCGGACGATTTCAGCGTGCCGGCCGGCGAGACGGTGCAGCGGCGCCTGGACGCGCTGGCGAAGGCGCTGAACCGCAAGGGCGAGATTGTGCCGCCGGCTCGGCCCCAGGCGGCGGAGTAGGAGCGGGAGGCGGCGGAGGAACCGTCGCCCTCACGCCACCTTGGCGTGGGCGATGGCTTCGCGGACGCTCACGCCCTTGCGCAGGATGTTGTCCACGGCACGGCCCTGCACCATCGTGATGCCGACCTTGTTGGCGTAGACGAGGCTGGACACGCTGTCGCAGCGCGCCAGGATGAACTTGCAGCGGTCCTGCTCCTGGATGCGCTCCATGAAATACTTCTCGAAGGTCGGGTCCATCTCCAGCATGTCGTTGGACCAGAAGATCTTCGCGTAGTCGGCGTTCAGGTATTCCAGATCGAAGTTGGTCACCCAGAAAGGATTCAGCCCGTCCACCGCGATCTGGTAACGGCGATCCTGGGCGAATTCCACGACCTCGTTGAACAGCGACAGATTCTCGATCAGGTCGCCCTTGGAGATTTCCAGCACCACCTGCCCGCGGAAATCAAGAGGAAGCCGCTCGTCGAACTTCACGAAGCCGGTGGAAATGACGGTGGACAGGTTGATGTTGATGCCGATGCGCCGGCCCCGCATGAAGCTGAGCCCGTGGTTCAGAGCGCGCAGCACCGACTGGTCGAGGTTGGCGGTGAAATAGTTGAACAGCCACTTGTTGGCCGTGATGTCGTAGTCCGGGCAGAGCCGTTCCTGGAGCAGCTTGATCGAGATGTAGAGTTCGAAATAGGCCATGTCCTCTTCGGCGTTGCGGCCGATGTTGGCGATGGCCTGGTTGAACAGGAAGGGCGACAGGTCGAACATCTGCATGGAGCGTTCGAGCTTGGCCATCTCCTCCAGCGTGATCGGCGGCTTCGTCTCGTTGGAATGATCGCCGGTCTCGTTGGCCTGCAATTCCTCGATGAAGCGGATGACGTTGATGAAGTTCAACGCCAGTTCCATGATCGAGTAGAGCGAGAATTCTTTGTAGGGGTTGGCCCCGGTCAGCGTCGTCTTGGCCAGGAAGATCTGCTCCACCTTCTGGCAGACGTCGGTGACGCCGGTCAGCTTCAGCCCCTTGTAGAGGATGATGACGTCGCCGTTGGAAATGTTGAAGGACTGCAGATAGGAGGCCTTGTTCGCCAGTTCCTGGATGATCGTACGGACGATCATCTGGCTGGAGGGGTCCTTGTCCCGCAGCAGCGACAGGTGCATGTGGATCAGCCGCATGCCCTGCAGTTCGGACTTCGCGGAGCGGAGCAGATTCAGCAGCTTGTCATTGTCAAATTCGGGCTTCTGATCCTTCGCGGCGGCGACGGCGGCCTGCTTCTCCGTTGTGGAGAGGCGGACGCGATCGCGTCCCATGGGTGGTTTGCCGCCGAACCTGCTCATACGCGAAATCCCCCGGGTGTGCGCATAGGGCTTGTGCGCACCTTAAAGGCGAGAATTTCCCCGCGAACCACACCGTGCCGCCACACGGCATGGATACGGAGCCCGTGACTTATTAGCCCATGGTTTTTTTAACAATGCCTTAAAGCGCTGTTAATTGCGATGAATTGTTTCATAATTTTGGCTAAACGTCGCGACGCTCTCCGAACCTGTAACGTCGCGGACCGACTCTTGCGCCATTCTGGAACGATTCTGGATGGGGCCGCTTACGACCCCTCTCCATTGCCGGCTGGAACGATGCGGACACGGCGGTCGTGCACCGCCAATCCGATGCGGCCGTGCTTCAGCGCCAGCGCGTCGTCGCCGAACAATTCCCGGCGCCAGCCCTGCATCGCCGGAACTTGGGCCGCGTCGTCGGCGGCGATCGCCTCCAGGTCGGCGGAGGAGGCGATCAACTTGGAGGCCACGTTGTTCTCCTCGCACTTCATTTTCAGAAGGACGCGCAACAATTCAACGATCGGTTGCAGGCCGGGCGGCGGCTCCTCGCGCGGCTCGACGCGCGGCAGTTCGGAATCCGGCAGGTCCAGCCCCTTCTGCACGCAGGCCAGCACCTCGGCGCCCTGCCGGCCCTCGGCGAAGCCGCGGCCCATGCCGCGCGTGCGGGCGAGGTCGTCGACGCTGGTCGGGGCGTGGGCGGCGATCTCCAGCAGCGCCTCGTCGCGCAACACGCGCGAGCGGGGCAGGTCGCGGCGCTGCGCCTCGCGCTCCCGCCAGGCCGCCATCTCCTTGAGAACCGCCATGAAGCGCGGCTTGTTCGTCCGCACCTTCAGCCGCAGCCAGGAGCTGTCCGGGTCCACCTGGTAGGTGGCCGGGTCGGTCAGGACGGCCATCTCCTCTTCCAGCCAATGGGCGCGGCCGGAGCGGACGAGGCGGCGCTTCAGCTTCTCGTAGGCCGGGCGCAGGTGGATCACGTCGGACAGCGCGTAGGTCAGCTGCCGCTCGGTCAGCGGACGCTGCGACCAGTCGGTGAAGCGGCTGGACTTGTCGATGCGCGCCCCGGCCAGCTTGGTGACCAGCGTCTCGTACCCGACGCTCTCGCCGAAGCCGCAGACCATGGCCGCGACCTGGGTGTCGAACAGCGGGTGGGGGATCTGGCCGGACAGATGCCAGAAGATCTCCACGTCCTGCCGGGCGGCGTGGAAGACCTTGAGGATGGCCGGGTCCACCATCACGCGGAACAGCGGCGCCAGGTCGATCCCTTCGGCCAGCGGGTCGATGGCGACCGCGCCGTTCGGCCCGCCGACCTGCACGAGGCAGAGCTGCGGCCAGTAGGTCTTCTCGCGCAGGAATTCGGTGTCGACGGTGATGTACTCCGCCCCGGCCAGCGAGCGGCAGAAGGCGTCAAGGTCTTCGGTGGTCGTGATCAGTGTCATAGCCGCTTCATACACGAGCGCGCGACCGCGCGAAAGCTCGCCCTTCGGCAACTCTCCCAGCGTGCAGCGGACGCGGATGGCGACTTGACATTCCCGCGCTGTCGGTGTGGTGTGTCGGGCCGCCTTTCCGCGCAGGATTCCGACCTTTTCCAAGGTGTTTCGACCCATGCACCCCTACCGCACGCACACCTGCGGCCAGCTTCGCGAAGAGAACGCCGGTCAGATTGTCCGCCTGTCGGGCTGGATCAACCGCAAGCGCGACCATGGACAGCTCCTGTTCATCGACCTGCGCGACCATTACGGCCTGACGCAGTGCGTGGTCGACACCTCCAACCCGGCCTTCCAGGCGGCGGAGCGGCTGAAGCTGGAATCGGTCATCACCGTCACCGGCAAGGTGGTCAAGCGCACGGCGGAGACCATCAACGACCGTCTGCCGACCGGCCGCATCGAGGTGCAGATCGCCGAGCTGTCGGTGCAGGGCGAGGCGGAACAGATTCCGCTGCAGGTCAACCAGGACACCGACGCGGGCGAGGACGTGCGCCTGCGCTACCGCTTCCTCGACCTGCGCCGCGAGCGCATCCACGAGAACATCCTGCTGCGCTCGCGCGTCATCGCGTCTGCGCGCCGCCGCATGATCGACCAGGGCTTCACCGAGTTCCAGACGCCGATCCTGACCGCCTCCTCGCCGGAGGGTGCCCGCGACTATCTGGTGCCCAGCCGCAACCATCCGGGCAAGTTCTACGCGCTCCCCCAGGCGCCGCAGCAGTTCAAGCAGCTGCTGATGGTCGCCGGTTTCGACCGCTATTTCCAGATCGCCCCCTGCTTCCGTGACGAGGACGCCCGCGCCGACCGCAGCCCGGGCGAGTTCTACCAGCTCGACTTCGAGATGTCCTTCGTCACCCAGGAGGATGTGTTCGCCGCCATCGAGCCGGTGCTGCACGGCATTTTCGACGAGTTCGGCGGCTTCCGCCGCGAGACGCCGCCGGCCATCGACAAGCCGCCCTTCCGCCGCATCTCCTTCGCGGAGTCGATGCTGAAGTACGGCAACGACAAGCCGGACCTGCGCAACCCGCTGGAGATCACCGACGTCACCGCCGTCTTCAAGCGCGACGACGTGGAGTTCCGCGCCTTCAAGCAGACGCTTGAGAAGGGCGGCGTGGTCCGCGCCATCCGCGCCCCGAAGGTGTCCGACAAGCCGCGCAGCTTCTTCGACAAGCTGAACGACTGGGCGCGCGGTCTCGGCGCTCCGGGTCTCGGCTACATCATCTTCGAGGCGGCGGGCGGCAAGGGCCCGATCGCCAAGTTCGTGCCGGAGGCCGCCCAGGCGGAACTGCGCGCGGCGGCGGGCGTGGAGGACGGCGACGCGGTCTTCTTCGTCTGCGACCAGCCCGGCCCGGCGGCCAAGCTGGCCGGCTTCGCCCGCACGAAGATCGGCGAGGAGCTGGACCTGATCGAGAAGAACGCCTTCCGCTTCTGCTGGATCGTCGACTTCCCGATGTACGAGCTGGACGAGGAGACCAACAAGGTCATCTTCAGCCACAACCCCTTCTCCATGCCGCAGGGCGGCCTGGAGGCGCTGAACACGATGAACCCGCTGGACATCAAGGCGTACCAGTACGACATCGTCTGCAACGGCGTGGAGCTGTCGTCGGGCGCCATCCGGAACCATCTGCCGGAGCTGATGTACAAGGCGTTCGAGATCGCCGGCTACCCGCCGGAGGAGTTGGAAGCCCGCTTCGGCGGCATGCTCAGCGCCTTCAAGCTGGGCGCCCCGCCGCACGGCGGTTCGGCCCCGGGCATCGACCGCATCGTGATGCTGCTGGCCGACGAGCCGAACATCCGTGAGGTCATCGCCTTCCCGCTGAACCAGCGCGCGGAAGACCTGCTGATGCAGGCCCCGGCCCCGGTGGACCAGGCGCGCCTGCGCGAGCTGCATCTGAAGCTGGACCTGCCGAAGCCGAAGGTCGCCGCCGAGACGCCGAAGGCCGCCACCTGACGGTCCGGCCTTGTCCCTCCCTTCCCGCCTCGGCGGGGAGGGTCGGGCGGCCAACGGAAAAGCCCCCCGTCCGCGAGGCCGGGGGGCTTTTCCGTTCGGGGGATCGGGACGGCGTCAGGCGGCGACGTTGCCGGCCGGGGGCGATCCGATCATGCGATAATAGTTGGAATCGACCAGGACGAGGCAGCTCAGCGTCTTCGCGTCGCCTTCGTCCTCGGTGCTGACCACGCGGGCATGCGGAATGCCGAACAGGGTCACGGTCTCCCGCACGCGCCAGGACCGCCCGTTGGTCGCTCCAACGGTCTGGAACACCTGTCCCACCAAAACCTGCTTCTTGGCCATAGGGAAACCCTTATCCTGCTGTCGGTGCACACCATGACTCCATGGAGGCGCGGATACACCATGCACAGTTTAGGCCAGTTTCGCCCAAATATGGCAAATTGAATTGTAACGATTTGCGGCAGAGGCTGTGACCTTTGCGTCCGGCGGTCAGCAACCCGACTTCGGCAGAGCCTCCACCTTCTCCAGGATGGCGTTCACGGTGAAATCGCCGTAGTCGATCTGCATGGATTCGGCGACGCCGTTCTGCAGCAGATGCAGACTCATCTCATACTCGGGCTGGGCCGAGTCGCTCTTCAGCGGGAAGAAGGCCATGCGCACCGGCCACGCCTTCTTGCCCTTCAGCAGCGGGTCGGCGCCGTCCTCCTTGGTCTGGACCGCCGTGCCGATGACCGTGGACACCTCGGTCGCTCCTTCGGAATCGGCGCCGTCGAAGACGACCCGGTTGAAGAAGGTCTCGCCGGAGCTGGCGTGATCGAGCACCGCCAGGGTGTGGGCGGTCGGGAACATGGTGTTGGGGGGCAGCTCCATATCCTGGGGCTCCGGCTTGGAGAAGGCGGCGGTGCCGGAGCCGTCCTTGGCCAGCCGGGCGTCGCCGCGCACCTCCTCGTCCTCCTCGCCGTTGATCAGCTTGCGGACGTTGAAGCGGTAGCGCTGCCCGTCCTTGGCCTCCCACGTCGTGTAATTGGTGGTCATCGCCATCTCGTCGCCCTCGGCGTAGACGAAGCGCAGTTGGAAGCGCTGCTCCGTCGTCCAGCCGTCGCAGGCGTCGGCCCATTCGAACAGCATGCGGCCCCGCACGTCGCTGACCTTGGAGCTGTTGCGGGCGGACAGCAGCGACATCTTGTAGACGGCGCGGTGCGGCAGGATGTTCGCCGCCGCGCCGGCCGCCGCCCCCACCGCCGCGCCGGCCGCGTTGGCGGGAGCCGCCTGGGCCGGGCCGGCGGCGGGAAGGGCGGTCACGGACACCAGGAACGCGCCGAAGGTCGCGCAAAGGGCGAGGCGGGCGGCGGAGCGGCGGTTCTGCAAAGCGACATCCACAGGTGATTGGCAGCGTCGGATGGATTATGGGTGTTTCGGCGTCGGAGCGGAAGGCCCGACCCCCGGAATAAACGGAAGGCTGAGGACAGATTCATGCGCAGCGACACCCCCGCATCACGGCCCGTCCTCCTGGTGACCCGGCGCCTGCCCGAGGCGGTGGAGGCCCGCGCCGCGCGCGATTTCGACGCCCGGCTGAACCCGCAGGACCGCGCGCTGTCCGGCGCCGACATCGCCAGGCTGGCGGCGGAGACCGGCGCCGCGGGCATCCTCTGCACCGCCGGCGACCGGCTGGACGCCGCGGCCATCGCGGCGCTGCCCGAGGCCGTGCGGATTGTCGCCACCTTCTCCGTCGGCACCGACCACATCGACCTCGACGCGGCCAAGGCCCGCGGCCTGATCGTCACCAACACCCCGGACGTGCTGACCGACGCGACCGCCGACATCGCGCTGCTGCTCATGCTCGGCGCGGCGCGCCGCGCCTCGGAGGGCGAACGGATGATCCGCGCCGGCGCCTGGACCGGCTGGACGCCGACGCAGCTTCTCGGCACCCATCTGGGCGGCAAGCGCCTGGGCATCATCGGCATGGGCCGAATCGGGCAGGCGGTGGCGCAGCGGGCGCGGGCCTTCGGCATGGCCATCCACTATTCCAACCGGCGCCGCCTGCCCGCGGAGCAGGAGGCCGGCGCGATCTACCACGCCGATCCCGAGGCGATGCTGGCGGTCTGCGACGTGCTGTCGCTGCATTTCCCGGCGACTCCGGAAACCACCCACTGGCTGAACGCGGAGCGGATCGAACGCCTGCCGCCGGGGGCCATCGTGGTCAACACCGCCCGCGGCTCCGTGGTCGACGACGAGGCGCTGATCGCCGCCCTGGCCCGCGGGCGTCTGGCCGCCGCGGGGCTGGATGTGTTCGAGAACGAGCCGAACCTGCACGCCGGCTACCGCGGGCTGGAGAACGCCTTCCTGCTGCCTCACCTGGGCAGCGCCACGGTGGAAACCCGCAACGCCATGGGCTTCAAGGCGCTCGACAACCTGGACGCCGTCTTCGCCGGGTCGGCGCCGCCGGACCGCGTGGCGTGACGTCGTCGCGCAGAAGCCTGCCGGGAGCCGGTGTCGCGGGCCCGGCGGGCCGTTCGTCCGAAAACCGTTCAAAAGAGCAAATAAATCAAAAATAGATAAAATTTTCCGCAACGAGCCTGCTCCCCGGCAAATTGTGCCCGGGAGCGGCCTTGCCCGGCAGAATTTGCCGGGACGAAAGGCCTAGTCTTCAAGCAATCCTCATATGGCACGGCGATTGCTTGGGTTTTGGCGCAGCCAGTGCCGATCATGTGGAGAAAGCCCATGAGCGCCGTCGTGAACACCCAGGACCCGGACGCCGTTGCCGCCGACCATCACGACGGACTGCCTTTCGACCGCGGGACCCATGACCGGCTGCTGCGGATGTCCACCCTGCGCGGCCCCCGCATCGCCCATCCGGCGGCCGCGGCCCACGAGGCATCGGCCCTGGAACGCCAGCTCGCCGAGGCCCGCACGACCATCGCCGAACAGCGTGACCGGATCGCCTATCTGGAAAGCCTGTCCATGACGGACGAGCTGACCGGCCTGCTGAACCGCCGCGGCTTCTTCAGCCACTTCCGGCGCGAGATCGCCGCCGCGCGGCGGCAGCGCGCCAAGGGGAACGCGGGCAAGGGAAATGGAACGGCCGGCGGTGTGCTGGTCATCATCGATCTGGACGGCTTCAAGCGGATCAACGACACCCATGGTCACATGGCCGGCGACGCCTACCTGCGGCAGGTCGCCCGGTTGCTCGTCGGATCGGTCCGCGAGGAGGATGTGGTGGCCCGGCTGGGCGGCGACGAGTTCGCGCTGCTGCTGACCAAGACCGATGCGGCCTGCGGCGACCTCCGCGCCCGGCAGATCGCGGCGGCGGCGGGCCGCCGCTGCGTGCGCTGGAACGACGCCGACCTGCCGGTCCGCTTTTCCTTCGGGGTGCAGCCCTACGGCGCCGACGACCGGGAGGAGGAGGTCGTGCGCCTCGCCGACACCCGCATGTACCGCGACAAGGCCGGACGCCGCCCGCGTCCCGCGGGTCGCAAGGCCGGGACCCCGTCCGGACAGCGCGCGGCAAACCGGCGGATCACCGGCTGATCCGGAAACCGCCGCGGGTGCGGAATCGGGACGGCGGGATCGGGGCAGCCTGTCGCACCCCTCAGACCGGGCTTGACCGGGCGATCGCTCCCGCCGCAGCATCTGCACCTTTCCGTCGCAAAGGTGCTTGCCCTGAACACGTCTTCGGATCGTCGTTCCCGTTCCTCGTCCCTGGCCATGGCCGACCGACCGACCGCGGAGGACGCAGAGGGGATACAGCCGCATGGCGCCCTGGTGGTGCTGGACGGCGATGGCGGGACGATCCTGGCCTGCAGCGCGAACACCGTCGAGTTCCTCGGCCTGGTGCCGGAGCGGCTGCTGGGGCGCGGAGTGGAAGCGCTCGCCCTTCCCGAGCTTGCGGATCTGCTGGCGCGGCTGCGCACCCTGCCGCCGGACCTGCGGCCTGCGGGGCTGCACGCGTCCGTGACCCCGCCGGCGGGAAGACCGCTCCCGGCGTTTCTCCACGAGCACGGCGGACGGGTGATCCTCGAGGTGGAGCGGCCGCTCGCCGGGGCGGAGCATTGGCCCGCCACGGCGCCGCCGGCCGGCCTTCTGCCGGGAATCGCGGCCCTGCGCGGGGCCGCGGGGCTGGAGGCCTTGGCGGCCCACACCGCCCAGACCGTCCGTCGCCTCACCGGCATGGACCGGGTGATTGTCTGCCGCTTCGACGACTTCGGCAACGGGGAGGTGGTGGCGAAGGACGAGGTCCCGGATTGGGGCCACCCCGCCCTGGAGATCCGGCCCGGCGCGGCCCTGCCGGCGGGCGTGTTCGACCGCGGCCCGGACGGGACCCCGCGGTTGCGGGTGGTCCTTGACCATGCGGCGGAGCCGGTTCCTCTCCTGCGCGCCGACGCGGCGGTTCCGCCGCCCGATCTGGGCAACGCGCACCTGCGCAGCCCGCCCGCGGCCCGCCGGGAGTTCCTGCGGCGCATGGGGGCCGGTGCGGCCCTGACCGTGCCGATCGTCCAGGGCGGCAAGCCGTGGGGGGTGATCTCCGGCCATCGCCGCCAGCCCCACGCGGTTCCGCCGTCCGTCCGGATGCTGGCGGCCATGGCCGCCGACGCGCTCGGCCTGATGCTCGACGCCGCCGAACGCGCCGTGGAGCGTGAGCGCCGGGCCGCCCACGCGGCGCGGCAGGCGGAGGTGAGCCGGGCCAAGTCCGACTTCCTGACGGGGATGAGCCACGAGCTGCGCACCCCGCTCAACGTCATCATCGGCTATTCGGATTTCCTGCTGCATCCCGGGTCCGATCCACTGACCGAGCGGCAGCGCGACTATCTCGGCAACATCCGCGCCTCCGGCACCCATCTCCTTGAACTCATCAACGATGTGCTGGACCTGTCGAAGATCGAAGCCGGGCATGTCGATCTGAACGACGAGGACGTGGACGTCGCCATCCTCGTGGGCGAGGTCTACGCTCTCCAGGAACTGACGCTGGCGTCGGCCGGGCTGACCTTCGACGCGCTGTTCCCCCGGCCGCTGCCGCGCCTGCGTGCCGACCGGCGTTCGCTGCGCCAGATTCTCCTGAACCTGCTGTCCAACGCCGTCAAGTTCACCCCGGAGGGCGGGCGCGTCACCATCGACGTGACGCGCACGGGGGAGAGGCCCGGGGCCGGGCTGTGCATCGCGGTGATCGACACCGGAATCGGCATTCCGGAGGAGCACCATGCCATCGTCCTGGAGCCCTTCCGGCAGGTGCCGGGGGAACGCATCCGCGGCGGCGGCGGAACCGGGCTGGGCCTGCCCATCGTGCGGTCCCTGGTGGAGGCCCACGGCGGGCGGCTGGCCCTCGCCAGCAGCCCGGGGCAGGGCACCCGGATCGAGCTGCATTTCCCGCCGGAGCGGGTGATCGCATGACGCAATCCGTGGAATCGTCAGGACTTCTCGGGCTCCGGTGGGCCGTCCGGGGCTTTGCTAACGACAATTTAACCGTCGCGGCGGGACAGTGAACGGGATATACCGGTCTCTCCGGGTGTGGTCGCTGCAAGCAGGAGCGCGGGTCGCACGACGCCCGCGGAACCGAACAGCCCCAAGAAGGCGCCGATGGACGACCGAACCGTGAAGCGTGTCCTGATCGTCGAGGACAACGAGCTGAACATGAAGCTCTTCCACGACCTGCTGGAAGCGCACGGCTACGCGACGCTCCAGACCCGCAACGGGATGGATGCCCTGTCCATCGCGCGGGAGCATCGGCCGGACCTGATCCTCATGGACATCCAGCTGCCGGAGGTGTCGGGGCTGGAGGTCACGCGCTGGATCAAGGACGATCCGGAACTGGCGAGCATTCCGATCATCGCGGTGACCGCCTTCGCGATGAAGGGGGATGAGGAAAAGATCCGGGAGGGCGGCTGCGAGGACTACATCGCCAAGCCGATCTCGGTGTCCAAGTTCCTCCAAGCCGTCCAGAAGTTCCTTCGTTAACCTTTTACGGGATCGGTCGCACGTTCCATGTCCGCTCGCGTCCTCGTCGTCGACGATGTCCTTCCGAACGTGAAGCTGCTCGCGGCGAAGCTGACGCGCGAGTATTTCAACGTCATCACCGCCAGCAATGGCCCCGAGGCGCTGGAGGTGGTCCGCCGCGAATCGCCGGACATTGTTCTGCTCGACGTCATGATGCCGGGCATGGACGGGTTCGAGGTGTGCGAGAAGATCCGCTCCGACCCCGCGACCATGCACATCCCGGTGGTGATGGTCACCGCCCTGTCCGACGGCGCCGACCGTGTGCGCGGGCTGGAGGCCGGGGCTGACGACTTCCTGACCAAGCCGGTCAACGACGTGGCCCTGTTCGCGCGGGTACGCTCGCTGGTCCGCCTGAAGATGATGATGGACGAATGGCGGCTGCGCGAGACCACCTCCGGCCAGTTCGGGGTGCTGGAGCCGACCGGCACGCTGCGCAGCGAATCCTTCGAGGGCGCCCGCATCCTGGTTCTGGAGGATTCGCGGCTCGATCTGGCCAAGATCGCCGAGACGCTGCAGCGCGATCATGGTCACGTCATGTCCGCCGAAACCTGCGCCACGGCGCTGGAGCGGGCGCTGGGCGACGATCTGGACCTCGTGGTGATCAGCCTGACCCTGATGAACGAGGACGGTCTGCGCCTGTGTTCCCAGCTGCGCTCGCACGAGCGCACGCGGCAGGTGCCGATCCTGCTGGTGGTGGACGAGGGTGACCTGAACCGCGTCGCCAAGGGCTTGGAACTGGGCGCCAACGACTACGTCATCAAGCCGATCGACCGGAACGAGCTGCTCGCCCGCGCCCGCACGCAGATCCGCCGCAAGCGCTACCAGGAGCGGCTGCGCGCGAACTACGAGCAGAGCCTGTCCATGGCCCTGACCGACAGCCTGACGGGGGTCTTCAACCGCCGCTACATCAACGCCCACCTGCCGCGGCTGCTGGAGCGGGCGATCGACAACCACAAGCCGGTGGCGGTTCTGCTGTTCGACATCGACCATTTCAAGGTCGTCAACGACAGCTACGGCCACACCGTGGGCGACGAGGTGCTGAAGGAGGTCTCCAACCGCGCCAGCCGCAACCTGCGCACCTTCGATCTGGTGGCGCGGCTCGGCGGTGAGGAGTTCGTGGTGATCCTCCCGGACACCGACGCCGAGGCCGCCTTGACGGTGGCGGAGCGGCTGCGCACGCGCATCGCCGACACGCCGTTCAAGGTGAGCGCCGACGCCGGCGAAATCCCGGTCACGGTGTCCATCGGCGTCGCGGCTGGAGGCCGGCTCGGCGACACCGCCGAAGGGCTGATCCGCCGGGCCGACGAGGCGCTCTACGAGGCCAAGCGGGCCGGGCGCAACCGCAGCGTCGCCGACCCTCGCGCCAACGCCCTGCAGGCGCCCTGACGGGGTTCGGGCCGATCCCCGCCGGGACGTCGGGCTGGCCGCAGCCGAACCAGGGACTCTCCGGACAAGCAAAAGGCCGCCGAACGGCGGCCTTTCTGATTCCGGCGGTCCCGGGGAAACCTTACTTGATCTTGGCTTCCTTGAACTCGACGTGCTTGCGAGCCACCGGGTCGTACTTGCGGAACGACAGCTTCTCGGTGGTCTTCTTCGGGTTCTTCTTCTTCACGTAGAAGAAGCCGGTGTCGGCCGTGCTCACCAGCTTGATGAGGACGGTGTTCTGCTTCGCCATGATCTCAATCCCGACTAAAAATCCGTGACCCGCCAGCCCGGCGGGGCGGCGTCGTAGCGGGGGAAGATACCCGCTGCAGCCGCGATGTCAAGGGCTAGTAGTGGCCTCGCGCCCGCCCCGCAAGGGGGTCAGCGCTCCGCCACGGTGTTGGTGGAGGAGAGAGCGACCGCGCGCTGGTAAAGCGCCGGTTCGGCGAGGAGGCGCAGCGCCACCTTCACGTCCAGCTCCGGTTCATGTTCCTTCCAGGGGCAGGCTTCGCGCAGGCGGGCCAGCGCCTCCTCGTCGTCGGCGGCGCGGGCGCGCCACCCGGCGAACTGGGTCATCGGGCGTGCCCGGCCGTCGCGCAGATCGGACAGCAGGGCGACGGGATCGTCCTGGCCGGTGCGGCTGGTGCAGACCGTCGGCTGCACGCCCTGGCGATGCAGGGTGTAGCCGGCGGGCGTGTAGATGCGGCTCCAGGTCAGGAACAGCTCGCCGTCGTTGGGCAGGCGGGTCACCGTCTGGACGCTGCCCTTGCCGTAGGAGGAGGCGCCGACCACCACCGCCCGCCCCGAATCCTGGAGGGCGGCGGCCACCACTTCGGCGGAGGAGGCGGAGCGTCCGTCGACCAGCACAACCAGGGGCAGGCCGTCGGCGATGTCGTCGGGCCCGGCCTCGAAGCGCTGGCGGCTGTCGGGGTGGCGGCCCTCGGTCGTGATGATCTTGCCCTGGGCGATGAACAGGTCGGCCACGGCGACCGCCTGGTCGAGCAGGCCGCCGGGGTTGCCGCGCAGGTCGAGCACGAAGCCGCGCAGGCCCTTGCCCACGCTTTGCCGCGTGGACAGGACGGCGTCGCGCAGGTTGGAGGCGGTGGAGGCGTTGAAGCGGTCCACCTTCAGCACGCCGACCTGCTCGGAGACGCTGGAATTCACGGTGTTGGGAACCACGCGCTCGCGCCGGAGCGGGGCGCGGCGCGGCGGGTTGTTGTCGCGCGCCACGGTCAGCAGGACCATCGTCCCGGTCGGGCCGCGCAAACGGTCGCGCATGTCCGACTCGCTGAGGCGGGCGGTCAGGTCGCCGTCGATCGCCAGAAGCTGGTCGCCGCTGCGGATGCCGGCGCGGTCGGCCGGGCTGCGCGCCAGCACGTTGCGGATCAGGGTGCGCCCGTTCGCCGTCTCCAGCGACAGGCCGATGCCGCCGTAGCCTTCGCGCTGGGCGCGCTCGCTGGTGGCGCGCTGGGTGCCGGTGTAGCGGGAATAGCCGTCGAGGTCCGACATCACGGAATCGAGGACGACCTGATAAACCCGCTCCGGCACCGCCTGATAGAGCGTGGGAGAATAGAGGCGGGCGCGCTCCACCGCCTTGGTGGTCAGGGCGGCCCAGCCGGCGGCGTCGGACAGGGAGGGGGCGGCGTATTCGCCGATCACGCTTCCGGAGACGTACAGACGTACGGTGTTGCCCTGGCGCTCGGCGCGGGCGGTCGGATCGATGGTCGCGAGCCCCTTCAGCCCGTCCAGCCCGAGGCGGCCGAAATCAACCTGCTGAAGATACACCTCGGCGATCTTGCCGTACGCGACGGCAAAGACCTGCTCGCTGATGAAGGCGGCTTCGGTCGCGGCTGCGGCCGGACGGGGCAGCGTCCCGCCGAGGCTTCCGAGGCCCACAGCGAGCATGGCGGCCGCGAGCGGGACCGACAGACGCCCGCGCGGCGAAAATCCTCGTTTCCGTATGCCCATGGCGCGCCGTACGCGGCCTCCTTTCCCACAGGCGGACCCGGATGGTTGCCCACCGGATTCGAACGGATAAGGAATAGCACTTCAGAAATGAGGGCTGGCGGGACAAAAGTCGGGGGCAGGACTCTTTGTCGTGGAATGTCCACCACTGTGACTCAGCGGCCACGCTTCCGTTGCTTTTGGGTTGTGCGGCCCGCGAAACGGGGGCTTCGCGGGGGGTGACCAGGGTGGCCGGATTGCAACGGATGATCGGTGCCGCCAACGAAATCCCCGGTGGGACCGTCCTCGGCGCGGGGCAGGGCGAACAGGGTGCTGCCGGTCAGCGGGTCGGCCTCGACCAGAACCACCTTGACCGCGGAGCCCAGCCGGTAGCGGCGCCCGGTGCGCTGGCCGACCAGGGCGTGGGCGCGCTCGTCATGCTCGTACTGGTCGTCGGGCAGGGTGCTGGCGGGGATCAGCCCGTCGGCCCCGTTCTCGTCCAGCCGGATGAACAGACCGAAGCGGGTGACGCCGGAAATCCGCCCGGTGAACAGGGCGCCCACGCGGTCGGCGAGGAAGGCGGCGGTGAAGCGGTCGATGGCGTCGCGCTCGGCGGTGGCGGCGCGGCGCTCGGTCATCGAGATGTGTTCGCCGATGTCGGTCAGCCCGGCCATGGCCGCGTCGTCCAGCCCGCCCGGCCCCAGCCCGTGCGCGCGGATCAGCGCGCGATGGACGATCAGGTCGGCGTAGCGGCGGATCGGCGAGGTGAAATGGGCGTAGCGGTCGAGCGACAGGCCGAAATGGCCGATGTTCTCCGGGCTGTATTCGGCCTGCGACTGGCTGCGCAGGATCACCTCGCTGACCAGCTGCGACTCCGTCGTTCCGGCGGCGCGGTCGAGGAGCGCGGTGAAATGGGCCGGGGACAGCCGGGGCACCCGCGGCAGCGTATAGCCGATGCCGGTGAGGAATTCCCGCAGCGTCTCCTGCTTGTCGAGCGACGGCTGGTCGTGCACGCGGAACAGGCCGGGCATGCCCGCCCGCTCCAGGCTGTCGGCCGCCGCGACGTTGGCGCAGATCATGAACTCCTCGATCAGCCGGTGGCTGTCGAGGCGCTCGCGCGGCGCGATCTCCGCCACCCGCCCGCGCTCGTCCAGCCGGACGCGCCGTTCCGGAAGGTCGAGTTCCAGCGTGCCGCGGCGCTGCCGGGCCGCCCACAGGCGGGCGTAGGCGCCGTAGAGCGGAGCGATGACCGTCTCCAGCAGCGGCGCCGTCGCCTCGTCCGGGGCGCCGTCGCGGGCCGCCTGCACCTGCTCGTAGGTCAACCGCGCGGCGGAGCGCATCAGGCCGCGCACGAAGCGGTGCCGCAGCAGCGCGCCGTGGCGGTCGATCCACAGATGCGCCGCGACGCAGGCGCGGTCCTCCTGCGGGCGCAGCGAGCAGAGGTCGTTGGACAGCGCCTCCGGCAGCATCGGCACGACGCGGTCGGGGAAATAGACGGAATTGCCGCGCTCGTAGGCCGCCCGGTCCAGCGCCGAGTTCGGGCGGACGTAGAAGGCCACGTCGGCGATGGCGACCAGCAGGTGCCAACCGCCCTTGTTGGCCGGATCGGGATCCGGCTCCGCCCACACCGCGTCGTCGAAGTCGCGGGCGTCGGCGCCGTCGATGGTCACCAGCGGCAGATCGCGCAGGTCCGTCCGTCCGGTCAGGGAGGGCACGGCGGCGTGCGACGCCTCGCGCAGGGCGGCGGGCGGGAAGTCCGTGGGCAGCCCGTGGGTGTGGATGGCGATCAGGCTGACGGCGCGCGGCTCCGCCGTGTGGCCCAGCCGCTCCGCGACGCGGGCCTGCGGCAAGCCCATCCGGGCGGCGGGCAGCAGGTCGGCCAGCACCAGTTCGCCCGGCTCGGCGTCGTTGCGGTTGGCCGGGAGGACCAGCAGCTCGGTCTTGTTGCGCTTGTCGGTGGGGACGATGCGCCCGCCGTCCGCCGCGGGGTGATAGACGCCGAGAACGCGCCCCACCGTACCGTCGAGCCGGCGGATGGTGCGGGCCTCGTAGAGCCGGTCGTTGACGCGGCTGAGCTTCGCCAGCACGCGGTCGCCCGTTCCCAGCGCCGGGTGGCCCTTCCTCTCCGGCATCAGGAAGATGCGTGGCGGGTTGCCCTCGCCGGTCCAGGTGACCGGGCGGGCGGTGACCTCGCCGTCCGCATCGGCGCCGGTGACCTCCAGCACGGCGACCTCCGGCAGCGATTGCGGCGGGGCGACGCGCTTGTTGCGCCCGCGCTCGACGGCGCCGTCGGCCTCCAGCTCCTTCAGCAACTCCTTCAGCCTCTCGCGGTCGTCGCTGCCCGACAGCTTGAAGGCGCGCGCGATCTCGCGCTTGCCGACCGGAGTCGCGCTGTTGCGGATGAAGGAGAGGACCGTGTCCTTGTCGGGGAAGCTGCCGGAGCGGCGGGAGGTGTCGGTCAAGGGAATCCGTGCCGTGGAGAGTGGATCGCTTAAGTAAGCCCTGGGCGCGGCGAATCCAACCGCCGCGCCATGGCTCCGCCACAAAGACGCGCCAGAACCGTGCCGGGCGTGGCGGGGGCGCATCCATGAGGATATTGCGGAACGGGGTGTTGCCGGCGTTGGCCGTTCCGGCGCTCGCGGCCGGGGCCTATCTGTTCGCCGCCGCCGCGCTGTCCCGCCTCGCCGTGGACGGGCAGCCCGAGGCGGGGGAGGGGGTGGAGGTCTTCGTCTGCACCAACGGGGTCCACACCGATCTGGTGCTTCCCGCCGTCACGGAAACCGTGGACTGGACCATCGACCTGCCGGGTGGCGATTTTCCCGGCGCCGGCCCCGGGATGAGCCATCGCTCCTTCGGCTGGGGCGACCGCGCCTTCTACCTGGAAACCCGCCGATGGTCGGACCTGCGGCTGTCCACGGCGCTGTCCGCCCTGTTCGGCCGCGGCCCTTCGGTGATGCACGTCTACGCGCTGCACCGCCCGGAAGGAAGCCCGGATTGCGGTGTGGTGGCGCTGGGCCCGGAGCAGTACGTTGCCCTGGCGGCCTTCGTGCGCGGCAGCTTCCGCCGCGACGCGGCGGGGCGGGTGATGCCCCTGCCGGGCAGCGGCTACGGCGCGACCGACCTCTTCTACGAGGCGGTCGGCCATTACAGCCCGTTCGAGACCTGCAACGAATGGACCGGCAAGGCCCTGCGCGCCGCCGGGGTGACCGTGGGCGCCTGGACGCCGTTCGAAAGCGGCGTCATGCGCTGGGTGCGGTAGGGAGTGGCTGTGATCTCCTCTCCCCGGAGGGGAGAGGGTTAAGACAGCGTTGCCGATGATGAGGAGAGATCAGGCCCGCTTGCGGGCGGCGGGCTTTTCTTCGCCGGCGCCGGTCTTGTCGGCGTCCGCCTCGGCGGAGTCGGTCTTCTTGGTGGCCGCCTTCGTCGGAGCAGCCTTTTTCGCCGCGTCCTTCTTCGCCGGTTCCTTCTTTGCGGTGGCCGCCTTGGCCTTGGTCGGCTTCGCGGCCTTGGCGGGGGCCTCGGCGCCGTCCGCGGCGGCGGGTTCAGCGTCCTTCGGGGCCTTGCCCTTCTTGGCGGCGTCCTTCGCGGCCTTGGCCTCCAGAAGCTCCAGCGCCTGCTCCAGCGTCACGCTGTCCGGTTCCGTGCCCTTGGGGATGGAGGCGTAGACGGAACCGTGCTTGACGTAGGGACCGAAGCGGCCCGCGCCGGTGGTGACCGGCTTGCCGGTCTTCGGATGGTCGCCCAGCGTCTTGGCGGGGGCCGATGCCTTCTTGGCGGCGCCGGCCAGCAGGTCGACCGCGCGATTGATGCCGATGGTCAGAACGTCGTCGTCCGGCGTCAGCGACTTGTAGACGCTGCCGTGCTTCAGGTAGGGGCCGAAGCGGCCGATGCCGGCGCTGATGTCCTCGCCCGTCTCCGGGTGGTTGCCGATGCTGCGCGGCAGGGCGAGCAGCTTCAGCGCCGTGTCGAGGTCCACGTCGGCGGCGGCCATGCCCTTGGGCAGGGAGACGCGCTTGGGCTTCGGCGCCTCGACCTTGACCTTCTTCTTGCCCTTGGTCTTCTTGCCGTCGACCGGCGCTTCCTCCACGACGGCCTCGGCCGGCGCGGCGGCCACCGGGGGCGGGCCGAGCTGGATGTAGGCGCCGTAGGGGCCGCGCCGCACGGTCACCGGCAGGCTGGTCTCCGGGTCGTTGCCCAGCTCGCGCGGGCCTTCCTGCGCCTCGCCGTTCTCATCGTTGGCGACGGCGAGCGGGCGGGTGTAGCGGCATTCCGGGTAGCGCGAGCAGCCGATGAAGGCGCCCATCTTGCCCAGCTTCAGGCCGAGCCGGCCCTGGCTGCACACCGGGCAGACGCGCGGGTCGTGGCCCGGCGTGTCGCTGTTGGCGTTGGTCGGGAAGAAGTGCGGCCCCAGCTCCTCGTCCAGCGTGGTCAGCACCTGGGTGATGGTCAGGTCCTTCGTCCCGTCCACCGCGACGTGGAAGGCACGCCAGAAGTCGCGCAGCACGGTCTTCCAGTCGATCCGCCCGTCGGAGATCTCGTCGAGCTTGTTCTCCAGGTCGGCGGTGAAGTTATACTCGACGTACCGGTTGAAGAAGTTCTTCAGGAAGGCGGTGACCAGACGCCCGCGGTCTTCCGGGATGAAGCGCCGCTTGTCCAGACGGACGTAGTTGCGGTCCTGAAGCACCTGCAGGATGGAGGCGTAGGTGGACGGGCGTCCGATGCCCAGCTCCTCCAGCTTCTTGACGAGGCTCGCCTCGGTGTAGCGGGGCGGCGGCTGGGTGAAGTGCTGCTCCGGGCTGATCTCGCCGCGGGCGAGGGCGTCGCCCTGCTCCATGGCGGGCAGGCGGCGCTCCTGGTCGTCGTCGGCGGCGCCGTCGTCGCGGTCCTCCTGGTAGACCTTGAGGAAGCCATCGAACACGACGACCGAGCCGGTGGCCCGCAGCACGACGTCCCTGGACGGCGAGGCGATGTCCACCGCCACCTGGTCCAGCACCGCGCTTTCCATCTGGCTCGCCAGCGTGCGCTTCCAGATCAGCTCGTACAGCCGCAGCTCGTCGCCTTCCAGATAGGAGGCGACCTCCTCCGGACGGCGGAACAGGTCGGTCGGGCGGATGGCCTCGTGCGCTTCCTGGGCGTTCTTGGCGGCGGTCTTGTAGACGCGCGGCTGGGCCGGAACGTAGCGCTCGCCCCAATGGGAGCCGATCAGGTTGCGGGCGCCGTCGATGGCCTCCTGCGACAGGCTGACGCCGTCGGTTCGCATGTAGGTGATCAGGCCGACTGTCTCGCCGCCGATGTCCACGCCCTCGTACAGCCGCTGCGCGGTGCGCATGGTGCGGGTGGCGCCGAAGCCCAGCTTGCGCGAGGCCTCCTGCTGCAGGGTCGAGGTGGTGAAGGGCGGGGAGGGGTTGCGGCGGCTCTGCTTGCGCTCCACCGTCGCGACCGAGAAGGACTGCGGGCTGATGCGCGCCACCGCGGCCTCCGCCGCCTCGCGGGCGGGCAGGGCGAACTTGTCGAGCCGCTTGCCGTCGAGCTGGGTGAGCTGGGCCGTGAAGGAGGCGCCGCCCGGCGTGGCGAAGCCCACCTCGATGGTCCAGTATTCTTGCGGCTTGAAGACCTCGATCTCCGACTCGCGCTCGCAGATCAGGCGCAGCGCCACCGACTGAACGCGGCCCGCCGAGCGGGAGCCCGGCAGCTTGCGCCACAGCACCGGCGAAAGGGTGAAGCCGACCAGATAGTCGAGGGCGCGGCGGGCCAGATAGGCGTCCACCAGCTCGCGCGAGACGTCGCGCGGGGCCTCCAGCGCGGCCTGGACGGCGGTCTTGGTGATCTCGTTGAAGGTGATGCGCTGGACCTTGGAATCGTCGATCAGCCGCTTTTCACGCAGCAGCTCCGACAGATGCCAGGCGATGGCTTCCCCTTCGCGATCCGGGTCGGTGGCGAGATAGACGCGTTCGGCCCCTTTGACCGCCTTGGCGATCTCGTCGATGTGGCGCTTGGAGCGGTCGCCCAGCTCCCAGTCCATGGCGAAGTCCTCGTCCGGACGCACCGATCCGTCGCGCGCCGGAAGGTCGCGCACATGGCCGAAGCTGGCCACCACGGTGTAGTCCGAGCCAAGGTATTTGTTGATCGTTTTCGCCTTGGCCGGCGATTCGACGATGACGACGTTGCTGCCCGGCAAGAGTCCGCGCCCCTGAAAGTGCCTTTACCAAACGCTGGCGGTGCGGATCGGGATCAGATCAGGTTCACCTGGTTCCCCGGCTGGCGCTGGACACGGCCCGCAAGCTCAAGTTCCAGCACCACGGTCAACACCACCGGAGCGGACAATTGGCACCCGCGGACGAGTTCGTCAATGGCAACCGGCGTGTGGCCGAGGTTTTCCAGGATGACGGCGCGCGCCGTTTCCAGCTCCGAATCGGATGGCGGGGTGGGGCGGGCTTGGGCGAACAGGTCCCCCTGGTGCTCCCGCAGGACCGGTGGTGACAGGTTTTCAAGCGCCCGCACCACGTCCTCCACCCCTTCCACCAAGGCCGCCCCCTGACGCAGCAGATTGTTGGTTCCCTGGCAGCGCGGATCGAGCGGGGAGCCGGGAACGGCCATCACCTCGCGCCCCTGTTCCAAGGCCATGCGCGCGGTGATCAGGGAGCCGGAGCGCAGCGCCGCCTCCACCACCAGAACCCCCAGCGAGAGGCCGGAGATCAGCCGGTTGCGGCGCGGGAAATGGCGGGCCTGCGGGGTGGTGCCGACCGGGCTTTCCGCGATCACCACGCCCTGCTGCACTATGTCGCGGTAGAGCTTGTCGTTCTCCGGCGGGTAGACGACGTCGGCGCCGCCCGCCACCACCGCCGCCGTTCCGCTGCCGAGCGCTCCGGCGTGGGCCGCCGTGTCGATCCCCCGCGCCATGCCGGAAACGACCAGAAGGCCGGCCTCGCCCAGATCCCGCGCCAGCCGTTCGGCGAACTTCTTGCCGTTCATCGAGGCATTGCGCGCCCCGACCAGGGCCACCGCGCGCCGCCGCAGCAGGTGCGGGTGGCCGAGGACCGACACCACCGGGGGCGCGTCGTCCAGCGCCGCCAGGGGCTCCGGATAGTCGGGCTCGCAGGAGAAGAGCAGGCAGGCGCCGACACGCTCGTTGGCGGCCAGTTCGCGGTCGATGTCCGCCTTCGGGGCGATGCGCAGCGGCTTGGTCCGCCCACCGCGCCTGGCGAGGTCGGGCAACGCCTCCAGGGCGGCTCCGGCGCTGCCGAACCGTTCCAGCAGGCGGTGGAAGGTGATCGGCCCGACATTCTCCGACCGGATCAGGCGGAGCCAGTCGAACCGTTCGGCGGCGGACAGGGGGCGGCGCGGTTGAATCATACGCCATTTCATACAACCGGAAACGCGGGGCGATCAACACGCAAACGTGTGCGCGGCCCGCCGTCTCAGGCCCGCGGCGCGGCCGTCATTTGCGCCAGAAGCCGAAGAGGCCTTTCTTCTTCGGCGGAGCCTCGGGTTCGGGCTCCGGCTCCGGCTCGTCGTCGAAGGAGAAGGGATCGTCTTCAGCATCTGCCTTCGCGGCATCGGCTTTCGCGCTATCGGCCTTGGGCTCGTCCGGCTCGTCGTCCGTGTCGAAGGAGAACGGGTCGCCGTCCGGTTCCTCGTCCGGTTGCGCGGGGGACTCCCCGAGCGTTTCCTCCGCATCGTCATCGTCGAAGCTGAAGGGATCGGAGTCTTCGGTATCGTCGGCCGAAGCGGTGGCTTTGGACGCCTCGTCCTTGCCCGTCTCCTCCGTGTCGTCGCTGTCGAAGCTGAAGGGATCGCCGTCGTCCTCGTCATCATCGAAGCTGAAGGCGTCGGCGTCGTCACCGCCCGCCTCACCGTCGTCCTTGGCCTTGTCGCCGTCGTCCTCCTCATCGTCGTCGAAGCTGAAGGCGGAGAAATCGGAGGACTCCCCGTCGTCGCTCTCGTCGTCATCGGAAGCGGCACCGAGGGCCGTTGCCGCCACGGCGGCGGCGCCCGCCGTCGCCTGGCTGCGGCGCATCTCTCCCTTGAAGCGCTCCAACTCCTCGCGGAAGCGATCCTCGGCCTCGCTCCAGCGCTGGCGCTCCTGGTCGAGGGTGGCGAGCAGCTCCTCCTCCCGCGCCCGCGCGGCGGCGCGCTCGGTGTCCAGCGCCTGGATCAAGTCCTCCTGGCGCTGGAGCAGCGCCTCGTGCCGCGTCTCGAGCGTGTCGATGACCTCGCGCACATACTGTTCGAACGCACGGAACTGGATCGCCAGGACGTCCTCGTCGGCGTTGGCCGCCGCGGCGCTGGCGGCCGCCTTCGCGGCCTTGGTCGCCTTGGCCGTCCGCGTCCCGCCGGGCGCGGGCGGCGGCGGAGGGGGTGCGGCGGCCGGCGGCGTGCGCGGACCGCCGAGCGTGGCGCCGTCGCCGCCCAGCCAGCGCGAGACGAGGATGTAGGACACCTGAAGCTCCTCCGCGATGCGGCGGTAGCTCCAGCCCTGGGCGCGCAGCCGTTCGGCCATGCGTTGACGGTCGGGCTCCTCGCTGGGCGATGCCGGCCGCATGGGCAGGGAGGATGTCGGACCGATCCCCTCCGTCGGGGTCGCGACGACGATCACATCCTTCAGTTTCTGGTCGGCCATCGGGTCTCCGCCGTCCTGCGCGCAGGGCGTTCCTTGCCGCGATGCTCGCCGCTTTCAGGGCACGCTGTCGATCCGGGACAGGTCCCGGTTGAAGCAGTCTGGGTGGGAAACCCGCCGGACCGGGCCAATTCGCGCCGATCCGGCCCGGTCAGGTCAGATCCTGGATGTGCTCGACATAGCCGGACAGGGCGGCGATGCCCTGCTCGGTCAGTTCGATGAAGACGCGGCGGCCGTCCTTCTCGTCGGCGATCCGGCGCACCAGCCCGCGGTCGTGCAGTTCGCTGATCCGCCGCAGCGCCGTGGTCTGGGCCACGCCGGAGGCCATGCACAGAGACGACACGGAAATCCGCCGCCCGCGCAGATGGTTGGCCATCAGGTCCAGCAGCATGTCCCAGCAGGGGTCCTCGAACAGGCCCTTGGGGAAGTACTTGTCGCGGGCGACGCGGGATTGCTGGAGCGTCCGCAACACCGCTAGGCGCCGGTTCTCCCCGGCCGCCGCGGGGATGGGCGCTGGGACGGCGGGAGCGGCGGGGGTGGCGACCGGAGCGGCCGGCTTCGGCTGCGCCTCGCGCAGCGCCTTCACCGCTTCGATGAGGGCGAGGCCGTGGCGGTAGGCGTCCTCCAGCGCCCCATGCAACTCACCGCTGCCGGCGGGCTGGGGCGGGGCGGGCAGCGGGGCCGCCGCCTGATGGGCGGCCAGCGCCCGGGCGAGCGCGCCGTGGAGCTGGCTGCCGTCCTGCGGGTCGCTGATGAAGTCCGCCGCGCGCAGATGCATGGCGCGGACGACGTCGGCCGCGGTGGCGTTGGGCGCGACGACGATGACCTGGAGATGCCGCCGCACGCTTTTGCGCATCCGCTCGACCAGCGCCAGCCCGTCGAAGTGGGGCAGGGCCAGTTCCACCGCCACGATGCCGATGCTGCCGTCCGCCTCCAGCGTGTCGAGCGCCGCGATGGGATCGTGGGTCACATGGATGCGGTGGCCGTTGCGTTCGAAGGCGTCGTGCATGCCGATGCCGAGCGCGCGGTCGGCGCAGGCGATCAGAATGGACGTCGCCGAAACATGAAGGCCGGCGCTGGTCTGGACCGGGCGCACCGGCCACGCCAAGGGTCGCTCCAACTCGATCCGCATCGAAGCCCTTCCCCCGTTGGGTGCATGGAATGCTGTGCTTATGGATTACCACGCAAAGCAAACCATCATGGATGCAATCATGGTCCAAAATAGAGCGATCAAAAAATGTCTCAAAATTCCGCAAAATTTCGATGGGTTAGGCGAAACGGTATAGTCCAGCCGGATTGGCGCGCTCTTTGTTCTTCGTTTTGTACGGCTGGATCGGCAAAAAGCGCCTCATGGTTGCAGTGCGTCAGGCAAAGCATCAGGTCCGGAGCGGTCGGGCCGGAGCGGAGCCATGTCGCCGGGGTCTTCTCCAGACTGGACCCGTCTCGGAAACGGCGGCGCGGGCGATGCGCGTAAGGTGACCGCACCCCTTGCCGGCACCGGACCCATGCGCCTGACCCTGACGACGAAGATCATTTTGCTGCTGCAGGTGGCGCTCTGCTTCGCGCTGCTCTCCACGGCCGCGCTCTCCTACCTGAAGATGGAGCGCATGGTGGAGGACACCGTGGCGTCCCGCTTCACCGTCGCCCTGCGCGGGCTGGCGGGCGAGGTCGAGGGCGCCGTCAGCCTCGGCGTGTCCATCACGGCTCTGCGCAACCTCGACGCGCTGATCCAGCGCGCAATGGCGCGGGACGACCGCATCACCGGGCTGGTTCTGTTTACCGACACGGGCGAGGTTCTGGCGGCGGCGGGCCGGGGGGCGGGACACGGCGGACCGGTCGGGACGATTCCCGCCGGTTGGAAGGGGGCCTTCGCGCGCGACGGCAAGTCCGACCGCGTGGCCGCCGTCGCCGATGGCGACAGCCAAGCGCTTCTGCTCGGCATCCGCAACGCCTTCGGCGGCGTGGCCGGCGGCGTCGCCCTGACCTATTCGCTGGGCGAGGTGCAGGCGGGCATCCGCGGCACCATCCCGGACCTGCTGCTGTCCGGCGGCATCAACCTGCTGACCGGGCTGCTGGTCACCATGGTCGCGGTCTGGCTGCTGCTGCGCCCGATCCAGCGGCGGCTGCGCGAGATGACCGCCAGCATCAACATGCTGGGCATGGGCGAGCCGCCCAGCCTGACCCCGGAGCTGGCGGCCTTCGCCCCCGGCCTGAAGGATTTCGCCGACCGCATCCTGGAACAGCAGCAGCACGGCGCGGAGGAGGATCATCCCCGGCCCGCCGACCCGGCGGCGGAATCCGCGCGCCCGGCGGGAGTCACGCCATGAAGCTGTCCTTCATCCGCCGCCTGAACTGGATGCTGACGGGCGTCGTGTCCGTCCTGATGCTGGTCAGCCTCGCCGTCCAGACCAACCACGTCAACACGCTGTTCCGCCCGCTGATCGAGCCGGAGCTGGCCCGCAAGGCCGAGGTCGTCGGCTCCTACGTGGTGGCGCAGATCGACCGCGCGGTGGCGCTGGGCTTCGAGTTGGACAAGCTGGTCGGGGTGGACGAACTGCTCTCCGACGCGCTGGCCGCCAACCCGGACGTCAAGTATCTGGCCCTGGAGATCGGCGGGCGCCTCCACGCCTTTTCCGGAACCGAGGAGGCGCGGGCGGGCAACCGCCTGACCGTCGCCGACCCGCTGCCGGAGGGCGAGTCCCCGCAATTCCTCGACACCGTCCTGGCGCTGGAAGGCAACGAGGCGGCGCGTCTGCACATCGGCGTCGATTCCGGCTATGTCCGCTCGGCGATGAACGAGGTGGTGTTCGACCTCGGTTCCGTGCTGATCGTCGCCATCCTGCTGAACGTCGAGATCCTGCTGCTGGTCGTCGGCACCTCCGTCGCGGCGCCGCTGCGCCGGGTGACGGCGGTGATGAAGCAGGCCGCCGACGGGCATCTCGGCGTGCGCGTCGCCCTGCGCAACCGCGACGAGGTGGGCGAGCTGTCGCGCGCCGTCGACTGGGCGCTGGACAGCGTGCAGCACAAGGCCGACATGACCGCCTCCGAGCCGGCCATGACCAAGATCGGCATGATGCAGCGGGTGGTCGAGCTGCGCTTCGCCATCTTCATCTTCTCCCTGGCGGAGGAGCTGACCCGCACCTTCCTGTCCGTCTACATCAAGCAGCTGTTCGAGCCGGTGCCCGGCCTGTCGATGGAGATGGTCATCGGCGCGCCCATCGCCCTGTTCATGCTGCTCTGGGCGGTCAGCCAGCCGATCGCCGGCAGCGTGTCGGAACGGCGCGGGCGGCGGGCGGTGTTCCTGGGCGGGGCGCTGCTCTCCTTCGTCGGCCTCGTCGGCTCCGGGCTCGCCACCGACCTCATCCAGCTCATCGTCGCGCGCTGCCTGACCGCCGTCGGCTACGCCAGCGTCTTCATCGCGGCGCAGGGCTTCGTCATCGACGCGACCGACCCCAAGCAGCGCGCCCAGGCCATCGCCATGTACGCCGGCGGCATCCTCAGCGCCGGCGTCTGCGGCCCGGCCATCGGCGGCGTGATCGCCGGGCAGGTGGGCTTCCGCACGACCTTCCTGATCTCCGCCGGGCTGGCGCTGCTGGCCGCCTTCATGGCGTGGCAGGTGCTGCCGCGGGTGCGCGCGGCGCAGGCCAAGTCCGGCCGCGGCCTGCGTCTGGCCGACGCCGTGCTGTGCCTGCGCAACCCGCGCTTCGTCGGGCTGGCCGTCTTCAGCGCGGTCCCGGCAAAGCTGGGGCTGACGGCGCTTCTGTTCTTCCTGCTGCCGCTGGCGCTGGACGACCAGGGGGTCAGCCAGTCCTGGATCGGCCGCGTCCTGTTGCTCTACTGGCTGCTGATGATCGTGGTGTCGCCGATGGCGGCGAAGCTGTCGGACCGCTCGGGCCAGCGCATCGGCTTCCTGGTGGCGGGCGGGCTGGTCGCCGCCGGGGCGGCCTGGGTGCTGTCGATGCCGGGCTCGCTCGGCACGGCGCTGGCCGGGGTCGCCCTGCTGGGGGTGGCGCACGCCATGCTCGGCGCCCCGCAGCTCGCCATGCTCGCCGACGTCTGCGTCAAGGAGCGGGCGGCGCTGGGCGAGACCACGGTGATCGGCATGTTCCGCCTGATCGAGCGGCTGGGCTCCGTCATCGCCCCCTTCCTGGCCGGGCTGTTCCTGGCCCATTACGGCTACGCCGGGGCGCTGAAGGGCATCGGCGCGGTGCTGGCGGCCTGCGTCGCCGTGCAGCTTCTGCTGAGCACCCTGTTCCGCCCGCGTCCGCCCGCCGCCGACCTTCCGCAGAGGACCCCCGCATGAGCCTGTCCCGCCGCACCGTCCTGACGGGCGCCCTGAGCGCCGGAACTCTGCTGGCCGGGGCCGCGCCGTCCTTCGCGCAATCCTCCTTCGGTCCGGCGGCCAGGACCTTCACCGCCGCCAAGCCGGCGCGCATCGTCGTGCTGACCCCGCGCAAGGATGTCGGCGACGTGCTGGGCCTGCGCGACTTCATCGCGTCGAGCGGCCTGTCCGCCACGGTGGAGGTGCGCGAGGTGCCGCAGGCCTCCGCCATGCCGACGCTGCTGCCGGAGATCCGGGCGTCCAAGCCCGATCTGGTGGTGACGGTCTTCACGCCGCTGACCCTGGGAACGGTCGGGCGCTACGACGATCCGGACCCGTCGCGCTTCCTGACCGACGTGCCGGTCGTCTTCACCTCGGTCACCGACCCGGTGGCCTCGCGCGTCGTGCGCGCGCTCGACCGTCCGGGGCGGGCGGTCACCGGCACCCGGCACATCGCGCCGGTCGCGGTGCAGATGAAGACGATGCTGTCCTACCGGCGCTGGAAGAAGATCGCCGCGGTCTACAACCCGGCCGAGGACAACATGGTCGTCGCCGTGCGCGACCTGAAGGAGGAGGCCGCCCGCCAGGGGGTGGAGATCCACGACGCCGCGCTGCCGCGCGACGCCGCCGGGGCGCCGCAGGCCGCCGCCATCCCCGACCTGATCGCCGACGCGGCGCGCGCCGGGGCGGAGCTGGTCTACATCGGGCCGGACACGCTGGTCGCCTCCAACAACAACGCGGTGGTGGCGGAGCAGGCGCTGGCCCACCGGCTGGCCACCTTCTGCTCGACCGAATTGCCGATCCGCCGGGCCAACCTGCTGATGGGCCTGGTCAGCCCGGCCGTCAACGTCGGGCGCTTCGCCGGGCTGAAGGCGGTGGAGATCCTGACCGGGGCCAAGCCCGCCGACACCATCCCGGTGGAGACGCTGAACCGCTTCTCCCTGCTGCTGCGCATCGGAGCGGCCAAGCAACTGGACCTGTACCCGCCGATGCGCCTGCTCAACATCGCCGAAATCGTCCAGGACGCCTGACATGACGGTCCTCTCATCCCCCGAACAGACGGTCCACGCGGGCATGCTGCGCATCCGGCGCGGCGAGCCGGTCTGCGTTCCCTACCGCATCCGCTTCCTCGGCCCCGCCGACCTGCCCGCGCTGGAGGCGTTCCGCGGCTACATCTTCGGGCAGTTGCCGGACATCGACGCCTATTTCCCCGAAACGCCGGAGTTCGCCGGGTTGCATCTGGGCGAGCGCGGCGTGACGCTGGGGCTGGAGGCCGAGGGGCGGCTGATCGGCTGCGCCATCCTGGGCCTGCCGCTGCCCGGCATGCCGGCCTTCGTGGACGACCTGCCGCACGCCCGTCCCGCCGTGACCGCCACCGCCCACATGGCGAGCTGCATGGTCCATCCGGACTTCCGTGGCAACGGGCTGCAACGGCTTCTGGTGACGCTGCGCACACTCCACGCGCTGGGGGCCGGGCGGCCGCACCTGTTCTCGCGCGTCGCCCTGTCCAACCCGCGCAGCCTGTCCAACCTGCTGGCCGGCGGCTTCCTGGTGCGGCGGGTGCTGGTCATGCACGCCAGCGGTCGGCTGCGCTACCTGCTGCACCGCGACCTGGGGGCGGCGCCGCCCGCGTGGGTGCCGGGCAGCGAGCGCGTCTTCGCCGTGCCGGAGCTGGAGGAGCAGCGGGCGGTGATCGAGGCCGGCTGGGTCGGGCGTTCGGTGGAGCTGGACGGTCCCGTGCCGCTGGTCACCTACGCGCGGCCGCGGGAGGCTTCCCAACCGCTGCCGCGGGGCGCCGCGCTGGAGACCACGCCATGAGCGGCCCCCGCAAGACGGCGGTCGTCGTCGATCCCTATTCCACCGGCATCCTTCTGGCGCCGCGCCTGCGTGCGCGCGGCTACGAGGTGGTCGCCGTGCAGAGCCGCCCGGACCTCGCCCCCTCGCTGCTGCGCAGCCACCAGCCCGACGACTTCGCGGCGCACATCCTCCATGACGGCAATCTGGACGCGCTGGTCGGACGGCTGCGCCCGCTGGTTCCGGCCTTCGTGCTGCCGGGCAACGAGTCCGCGGTGGAACTGACCGACGCGCTGGGTGCCGCCCTGGGCACGCCGGGAAACAGCCCGAAGCTCACCGCCGCGCGCCGCAACAAGTTCATGATGATCGAGCGGCTGGCCGCCGCCGGCCTGCTGACCGCCCGCCAGACCATGGCGACCGGCGCCGCCGAGGCGGTGGAGTGGGCGGCCCAGGCGGGCTGGCCCGTGGTGGCGAAGCCGATGGCCAGCGCCTCCACCGACCATGTCTATTTCTGCGACACCCCCGCACAGCTGCGCGCCGCCGTGGACGCCATCCTGGGCAGCCGCGATTTCTGCGGCTCGGCCAACGAGCGGGTGCTGGTGCAGACCTATCTCGACGGGCTCGAATACGTCGTCAACACGGTCAGCCGCGGCGGGCGCCACTATGTCTGCGACGTGCTGCTGTCGGCCAAGCGGGCGCTGAACGGGTCGCCCTTCGTCTACGACTACTACCGGCTTCTGCCGCCGGAGGAGCCGGTGGCGCAGGCCCTGATGGCCTACATCCGCCGGGTGCTCGACGCGCTGGAGATCACCGACGGCGCCGGCCATGCCGAGGTGCGGATGACCGCCCGCGGCCCGGCGCTGGTCGAGATCGCGGCGCGCGCCATGGGGCCGGCCGGCTCCACCACCGGCATCGCGGCGGGCACCGGGCACGATCAGGTGGACCTGCTGGTCGACGCCTTCGACGGGGCGGCGGCGGTCGGGCCGCTGCTCGGCGGCCATTACCGGTTCCTGGCCGACGCGATGGTCCTCTATCTGCCGGTTCTGGTGTCGGGCCGGGTGGAGGCGCTGCCGGACCTTACCGTTCTGGACGGGATGGAAAGCGTGCGCGGCTACGCCCTCGTGCCGCGGGTCGGAGACGCGGTGGTTCCCACTCTCGATCTGACGCAGGTGCTGGCGAAGATCTATCTCGCACACCCGGACCGCGCCGTGTTCGAACGCGACTGGACCGCCATCCGCTCCCTGGAGGACCGTCTCCAGCCGACCGTCGCGTAGCGTCGGAGCGGTCGGGCGGCCATGGCCCATGTCCCCTATGAACAGCGCTGGGCCTCGGCCCGCAAGCGCTTCGAGGCCGCGACCGCGAAGCACCGGCCGAAGGACGCCAAGGCGGTTGCGGGCGCGCTGAACGGCGACGCGGCGCTGGTCAAGGCGCTGAAGTCCGGCGACGCCGTGCATCGCGCCGGAACCGCCGGCGATGAGGCCGCGAAGGACCTTGCCGCCGCGGGCAAGGACGCCGTGAAGGCGCGCAAGGCCTATCTGGCCGCGCTCGGAAAGGCGCTCGACGAGGACGCGGCCGGCCGCGGCGACAAGGCCGCCGCGGCGGCCTGCGAGCGGGCGCTGAAGGCGTTCGCCAAGGACCTCGCCGAGCTGGAGGCGGCCATCGGCGCGGACGCCGACCGTTTCAAAGCGCAGGCCGCCCAGGCCGAGAAGGACGCCGCCACGGCGGAGCGCGCGCAGAAGCGGTGGGAGGCGAACGTCAACGGCGCGCTCGCCCGTGCCGCCGCCGGGGTCGCCAAGGTGCGCGCCAAGCCGACGCCGGAGACCTACAACGAGCTGTTCCCGGCGCTGGCCCGCGACCTCGCCACCCAGCTCGCCGCGGCGAAGGCATTGGACGGGCTGCGGGCCGATCCGGACTTCTACCGCCGCAAGCTCGCCCCCTGGGCCGGGCAGGGCGGCGATGGGCCGCCGATGCGGGTGCCGCCCGACTACACCGCCCGCCAGATCACCGACCTCATCAAGGAGTTCGCCACCGTCTGCAAGGGCGTGGTGCAGCTGGTGGGCGGCCGCTGAGAAAGGGATGGAACGGGAAGCCGCCGTTTTGGACCCATTCGGTTCCGGTAGAGGCGGGAGAGGAGCAATCGCCGATTCCGAGGGTGGCCCCCGCCTCCTACCATGCCGGACGATAGGGTGAATGCTTGGTTAAGCGGAGGAGCTGAGACATGGGTGGTCCCCTGAAGCGCATCGACATCCCGGACATCCTGACCCAGAAGGATTGGGACAAGAAGAAGGGCGCCATCGCCAAGATCGCCGGCAAGACCGGCATCGGCGACGCGATGAAGGCGGTGGACAAGGCGCACAGCGCCATCGACTGGAAGAAACTGAGCGTTTCGGTGAACGCTCCCAGCAACGCGACGCTGGACGATCTCGACTCGCTGCTGGACGAGGCACGGTCGGAGTACAAGCGCTCGGTCGAGCCGCTGCGCACCCAGCTCCAGAAGCTGCGCGATCTTGCCGAGGCGACCGCGAAGAAGTTCAAGTCCAACAAGCTGATTCCGAAGGATTCCGCCGCCCACGCGGAGAAGGTGGCCAAGGCCGCCGACCAGCTCTTTGTCGCCTTCAACCAGTCCTCGCTCGGCGACAAGATCGTCGACGACTACGAGGGCATGAAGGACGCCGTCGAGAAGGCCGACAAGGTGCGTGCCAAGGGTCGGGAGATCCTGGAAAAGTACATGCTGTCCCTGGCGAAGAAGCTGAAGACGGCGAAGACGGTCGGCGACTACCAGGATCTCTGGAAGGAAGACATCCGCGGCGTCGGCACCCAATTGCCGAAGATGCCCGAACTGAAGGCCTTCCTGAAGGACTGGCGCAACATCTCCTCCCAGGACGGCATCCCGGAAACCGACGAGGATGTGAAGAGCCGTTGCAAGGAGGTGATGGCCGTGCTCGCCCGCATGGACAAGCAGATGAAGGCCATGGCCTGACCGCGCCCGGCGCGGCGGCCGTCAGGGTTCAACGGGTGGGAGCGTCCGGGAGTTCGCCGATGTTCGGGCGCTCCCGGACGCTCTTTCCATTAGCGAACACTGTTGTAGCCTCTGTCATCGGTCCACGACATCAAATACAGGCCGTGTCGTCGCTGCGGAGGTTAAAAACCATATTTCCCATAGGATTTACGATTGGTGGCGCATGTCACCAATTTCCGAGTCGTTGTTGCGCAGATGGCTGATTATACTTCGCTGAGTGGCCGGTTTCGGTGTCATGGGGTTTTGGCTTTAAATGCCTGGGTGCATCGGTATTTCCGCAACAACCGTTTTGCGATACCACTCATGACGGGATTGGTCCGGCGCCCGTCGACCTGCGGGTCGGGCCGCGGCCCGTGCCCTGCGCCTGTCGAAGGAACTGTGCCCCGGTGCCTCTGCCGCCTGCCGCCATGCCGTCCGTAACCGCCATTCTTGCGCGTGCCGCCCGCGGGCTGGCCGCGGCTCTGTTCCTCGTTCTCCTGCACGCCGTTCCGGCCCTGGCGACCGTCCTGCCGCAGGCGGAGCGCGGCGTGCTCGACCTGCGCGGCTGGTACGCCGACCTCGACGGGCCGGTGTCGCTGGACGGCGAATGGCTGGTGTCCTGGGACCGTCTGGCCGGCGAGGAAAGCCTGAACCCGCTGCCGGAGCCGGACGGAACGCTCTGGACGCTCTTCTCCCTGCCGGCGATCTGGAACGGCGTCGAGCGCCCGGACGGTCGGGAGATGGACGGCATGGGGGCCGCCACCTTCCGCCTGAGGATCCTGTTGCCGCCCGGCATGCCGCCGCTGACCCTGAAGATGCCGCCGGTCAATTCGGCCATGCGGGTGTGGGTGGACGGCCGCTCGGTCGCCGCTGCGGGGGTGCCGGCCCTGGCCGCGGCGCAGGAGCAGCCGTTCTCCGTCTCCCGCTTCGTCACGCTGCATGGCGGCCAGCGGGCGGTTGAACTGGCGGTGGAGGTTTCCAACCATTTCCATTTCGAGGGAGGGATCGGGCGCACGATCTATCTCGACGCCAACGGAGGCTTGTCGCGTCTGTGGCAGCGGCAGCTGATGACCAACGCCGGGGCGCTGATGTCGCTGTCCCTGATGGCGCTGTTCATCGGCGCCTTCCTGCGCCGCCGCCTCTCGGCGGCGCCGCTGTTCCTGGTGATGCTGCTGGCGGCCTGCGCCATGCGGCTGATCTGCACCAGCGAACTGCTGCGCGTCTTCGTTCCCGGCGTGTCGGAGGTGTGGGCCTACCGGCTGGAATATCTGCCGATCTACATGTTCTACCCGATCTACTTCCACCTGCTGCACGAGCTGTTCCCCGGATGCCTGCACCGCGGCGTCGGGCGCGCCATGATGGCGGTCGCGGTGCCGGGTGTGTTCCTGGTGCTGGTGACCGAACCGGCGCAGTTCACCCGCCTGCGCGACGTGGCGAGCCTGCTGCTGGTGCTGTCGGCCCTGTATTTCGCGTGGCGCCTCGCCGTGGCCGCCCTGCGCCGCCATTCCGGCGCGCTTCTGCTCGGGGCTGGGGCGCTGGCCTTCCTGGGGTCGGTGGTGCACGACGCGCTGATGTACGCGCATTTCTTCGAGAGCATCGACCTCGTTCCCTACGGGGCGCTGCTGTTCCTGTTCAGCCACGCGCTGGTGCTGGGGCGGCGGGTGGAGACGGCCTTTCTCAACGAGCGCCGCCTGTCGCAGGAGCTGGCCGCGCTCAACGAAGGGCTGGAACGCCAGATCGCCGAGCGCACCCGCGCCCTGTCGGACAAGTCCGCGACGCTGGAGCGCTTCCTCGCCAACCTCAGCCACGAGGTCCGGACCCCGCTGAACGCCGTTCTGGGCATGGTGCGGGTGATCCGCCGCGAAGGACCGACCGGCCAGCTCGACGAGCGGCTCCGCGTCGCCGACGAGGCGGGGCGTCATCTCGTCTCCATGCTCGACACCATCCTCGACCTGTCGCGTCTGGAGGCGGGCCGGATGGAGTTGCACCCCCAGCCCACCGACGTGGTCGCCCTGGTGGAGGACGCGGTGGCGCTGATGCGCGCGGGTGCCGAGGAGAAGGGGCTCTCCCTGTCCTTGACGATCAGCGGGCTGGGTGCGGCGCGTTTTTGGATCGATCCATTGCGGCTGCGCCAGATCGTCCTGAACCTGTTGAGCAACGCCGTGAAATTCACCGAACGCGGCGGGGTGGAGGTGACGCTGACCGCGAAGCCGGCGCCGGTGGGCACGGCCAGTGGCACGGTCGTCCTGTGCCTGACCGTGGCGGACAGCGGACCCGGCGTGCCGCGGGCGGCCCAGGCGATCATCTTCGAGCCCTTCCATCGGTTGGAGGGGACCCGCTTCGGGGGCAACCGCCGCGACGGCGCCGGGCTGGGTCTCGCCATCGTGAACGGACTCGTCCGCCTGATGGGGGGCGAGGTCTGCCTGGAAGGCCGGACCTGCGGCGGCTCGCTCTTCACCGTCTCGCTGCCGACACGCCCGCTTCCCGTCGCCGATCCGTCGCCTGGCCGCGCCGCCCCCATGCCGGCGCCGGGCAGCCTGGACATTCTGGTGGTCGAGGACGCTCCGGAGAACCAAGCGATCCTGCGCGAGTTTCTGGCGCCCGGCGGCCACCGCGCCGTCTATGTGGACAGCGGCGAAGAGGCCCTGGCGTTGCTGGCCAACCGCGCCATGGACGTCGTGCTGCTCGACATGCGGCTGCCCGGCATCGACGGGGTGGAGGTGACGCGGCGCATCCGCGCGTTGCCGGACGCCGAGCGGGCGCTGGTGCCGGTGATCGCGGTGACCGCCAACAGCTCCCCGGAGGATCGGGCGGACTATCTGGACGCCGGCGTGGACGAGGTGGTGGCCAAGCCGGTGGACCCCGACGCGCTGCAGGACGCGCTCGCCCGCCACGCCCCGTCCGGCTCCTGCGCGCCGGCCCCGTCCGTCGCGGTCCAGCGGGGGCCGCTCGCCGGGGCGCCCGTCGGCGGCGGGCTGTCCAGCGCCGACCGCGCCCGGCTGATGGAGCGCTTCGCCCAGGCCTGCCGGGACGTGCTGGCGGTTCTCGATGACGCGGACTCGCCGCCCCGGCGTGTCGTCGACGCGGCCCACCGCATGAAGGGCAGCGGCGGCACCTATGGCTTTCCGGAGGTGAGCGCCGCCGCGCGGGCGCTGGAGCGGACGGCGCAGGCCGTCGAAAGCGGAAGCGGGGGGACCGCTTCCATGCACGGGGACGCGGCGGCGCTTCGGGACCGGCTTCACGCCGCCCTGCGTGCCATCGAGAAGGGGGAGGCGGGGCTGACATGACGACGGCAGGGAAGGTTGCGACGGCGATGGTTGCGACAGCAATGATTGCGACAGGGATCGAAGGGACGCGACCGGCAGCGGCTGGCAGGGCGGCATGAGCGTCGGAACGGAGCTGGTCGGTCGGACCGTGCTGGTGGTCGAGGATTCTCCCGAAACGCAGGATCTGATCGCCACCTACCTGGAAAGCCAGGGGTTGCGGGTGCTTCGGGCCGCGAACGGGGCGGAACTGACCGAGCGCGTCGCGCGGGACCGGCCGGACCTCGTGCTGCTGGACATCAACCTGCCGGATTGCGACGGGCTGGCGCTGGCCGAGCGGCTGCGGCTGGGGGAAACCGTTCCGCTGATCTTCGTGACCGGGCGCGACAGCCCGACGGACCGCGTCGCCGGTCTGTCCCACGGCGGCGATTACGTGACCAAGCCGGTCGATCTGCTGGAGTTGCTGATCCGCATCCGCAACCTGCTGCGCCGTTCCGGGACGTCCGCCGTTCCGTCCGCCGCCGAGGGGACGGCGGGGCCGGCCCCGGACGCGCCGCTGACCTTCCGGGGATGGCGCCTGGATCTGGTGCGCCGCGCGCTGTTCCGTCCCGACGGCTCCTACCTCGCCCTGACGACGGGGGAGTTCAACATCCTGGCGGCGCTGGCGGCGATGCGTCCCAACCCGGTCAGCCGCGAGTATCTGCTGGACGTGATCAGCAACCGCGACCCGCGCTCCATCAGCGAGCACACGGTGGACACGCTCATCACCCGTCTGCGCCGCAAGATGCGTCTGGAGGATGGCGCGGCCTCGCCGATCGTTACCGTCCGCGGGGTCGGTTATGCATTGGAATCTGACGAATCTTGACGATAATGATTAATATGCAATAATAAACCGCACGTTACTCCGATGGAAAAGTATCAACGGCCGTTGATACGCGTTCGAACGGGGTAATGCTATACATCACCCAACGAATGATTGACGGTTCCAAGCGGGTACCTGGAGGTGGCGGAGCGTTCCGCCGCATCGGGTCGCCGCGCCGGGGCCTGACACCGCCGCCGGCCAACCGGCGCGCGATCTGATGCGGGTGAGAGCGGCATGCAACGGTCCCTGGTTTCGCGTTCGGCGGAGCGTCTCGCGCTGACTGGTCACATGGCGGCCAGTCAAACGGCGACCAGTCAAACGGCGGCGGTCCACTCGGCACCGAATTACTCGGCGGCCGCGCCTTCCATTCTCATCATCGGCAACGACAGCGCGGCCATCACCGGAATCCGCGAGTGCGCCCTGCGGCTCGGTCACCGGGTGCAGGACACGCGCGACGTGATCTCGGCTCTGGGCCTGCTCGACGTGGACCGCAGCGTCGGGGTCGTGTTCGTGGATGGCGGGTCGCCCTGGTTCGACGGGCTGGCGCTGATGGAGCGTCTGCACCGCACCCATCGCGGCCTCGCCTGCATTCTCTTCGCCCGCAATCCCGAGGCGGACGACGTGGTGCGCGCCCTGCGGCTCGAGGCGGCCGACGTGGTCACCGACCCGGAGGACGAGGCGCAGATCGAACGCGCGCTGGCCCGTGTCCTCAATGGCGGGGAAGGGAGCGCGCCCTCCGTTCCGGACGTTCCGCCGGTGGCGGTGGACAGCCGCGACGACGCGCTGGAGCAGGCCTACCGCCACGGGCTTGCGCTGGTCGAGACGGTGCGCGCCTTGCGGGGTGAGGCCGCGGCGGCCCGCGTGATGCCCTTCGTTGCCGTCCAGCGCCCGGCGGGCGCCGCGGTGATGCCCGCCGCGGAAACCGCGACGGCGATGTCCGCTGTGGCCCGGTCCGCTGGGGCGCCGCTGGGCGACGGCGCGACCGATGCGGGCATCCCGGACAGCCTGGGCATCCTGACGGCGATCCGGCGCAAGCGCGCCGCCCGCGAGAAGTTCTTTCCCAAGGGGCTTTTCGAGGACCCCTGCTGGGACATGCTGCTGGACCTGATGATCAATCATCTCCAGGGACGGCGGATTTCCGTGTCGTCGCTGTGCATCGCGTCCGGCGTCGCCCAGACCACGGCGCTGCGCCGCATCACCGACCTGCACGACCGCGGACTGGTCCGGCGCATCGCCGACGACAAGGATGGCCGCCGGGTCTTCATCGAACTGACCGAAGAGGGCGTCGCCGCCATGGAGCGTTACGTGGAGACGGTCGGCCCGCTGGGCTGATCGCCTTCCGCTCCCGCCTCCGCCTGCCGGGAACAGTCCGGCCAGGGACAGGCGCAGGAGGGGAACCGGCACTCGTCGCCGTTAACGTCGCTGGCCTGCACGGCGATCTTATAGCGAAGGCCGTGGGCCGAGGGCGTGTCGATCAGGCCGCAGGCCTCGTAAACCTCGACATTGACGCGGGCCGATTGCAGGGCAACCCGCGCGATCTGTTTGGGATCCTTCATCATCGGCGTCTCGGCCTCGCTTCCGCTGCGTCGTCGGGTCCTTCAACGCATGTTCGGCGCCGTTGTGCCACTGCGTATCGGAAGAACTTCCTTTGGGACGCCCACGGCACCCTTACGGTGCGTGCGTCCGCCCCTCCCACATCGACCGGAAGGCCTCCTCCAGAGACCGGGCGAAGGCCGGTGCATCGCACAGGGGCGATCGGCGCATGCGCTCGCGCAGGCCGCCGCGCAGGGCGGCCAGGGAGTCCAGGTCGCCGACCAGGGCGGCGGTCTTGGCGACATAGTCCGCCGGGCTGTCCGCCACCAGCCGGTCGGCGAGGCCGAGCGTTTCCAGAAAGCTGACCCCGATCCGTCCCGCCCAGCGGTCGCCGCGCAGGGTCACCACCGGCACGCCCATCCACAGGCTTTCGGCCGTCGTCGTGCCGCCGCCGAAGGGGGTGGGGGACAGCGCGATGTCGATGCCGTTGTGGCTGCGGAAATAGTCGGCCCGCGGCGTCTTCCCCTCCATGCGCAGGCGGTTCGGCGCGATGCCGTGCGCGGCGAACTGGTCGCGCAGGGCCTGCCGCACCCCGTAATCGCCGAACTCCCGTGATTTCAGCAGAAGGCGGGCCTGTGGCAGAGCGGCCAGGACCTGCGCCCACAACGCGACGGTCGGCCGGGTGATCTTGGCCCGATTGTGGAAGGCGCCGAGCGTGACCGGCCCGCCGCCAAGCGCCGGCAGCGGCCCGACCGCCACGTCCTCCGCCGGCGGGGTGAAGCAGAGGTAGCTGTCGGGAAGGCGCCAGACCCTCTCGGTGAAGAAGCGCTCGTCCTCCGGCGGCAGGACGTGGCGGTCGGCGATGATCCAGTCCATGGCCGGCAGGCCGGTCGTCCCGAAATAGCCGAGCCAGCTCGCCTGGACGGGCGCGGGCCGGCGGGCGAACAGGGTCAGGCGGTTGTTCCCCGTATGGCCGGACAGGTCGACGAGAATGTCGATGCCGTCCCGGCGGATCAGCTCGGCCACCGCCGTGTCGTCCATGCCGACGATCGGGCGCCATCCGTCGGCGGCGGCGCGGAGGCTCTCCGTCACGTCGTCGGTGCGGCCGTTGTTGGCGTAGCCGAAGGCGGTGACCGCCTTGCGGTCGTGCGCCCTCAGCACGCTTTCCAGGAAATAGCCGACCGGGTGGCTGTTGAAGTCGCTGGAGACGTAGCCGATGCGCAGCGGGCGGGAACAGTCGTCGCGGACCGGCGGTTCGGCGAGCGGGGCATCACCCCGCAGTTCGGCCCAGTCGCGGGCGGCGGCGAGGAAGTCGGCGTTGCCGCACTCCGGCACATAATGCTGGGCCATCAGGACGTTGCTGTGCGCCATCGGAAAATCCGGATGGTGCGCCAGCGCCGAGCGGTAGGCGGCGATGGCCTGCTCCAGATGTCCCTGCCCCTTCAACGTGTTGCCGAGGTTGGACCAGGCCAGGGCGAAGTCGGGCCGGAAGGTCAGGGCGACGCGGTAGGCCGCCGCCGCCTCTCCCAGCCGGTCCTGCAGGTCCAGCGCGTAGCCGAGGTTGCAGTGGGAGTCGGCGTTGGCCGGCGCCGCCTGGATGGCCTCGGTGAAGGCGGCGACGGCGGCCTCGGTCTGCCCGACCTCCAGGAACAGGGAGCCGAGGTTGTTCAGCGCCTCCACAAAGCCGGGCTGGAGCGCGATGGCCTGACGGTAGGCGGCGACGCCTTCGTTGGGCCGGCGCTGCCGGCGGAACAGGTTGGCCAGCCGGAAATGAATGTCCGCCCGGTCCGGGCCGAGGCGCAGCGCCGCCATCAGGGCGTCCAGCGCCTCGTCCGCCCGGCCGGCGTCGAGCAGGGAGGAGCCGAGATTCAGGTGGTATTCCAAGGCGTCCCGGATGGACAGGGCGGTGCGGATGCTGGCGATGCCGGAGTCGTGATCGCCCCGCTCGGATTGCAGGACGCCCAGCAGGTGCCAGGCGTCGGGGTTGCGCGGCTCACGCCTCAGGATCTCGCGGTACGCCCGCTCCGCCTCGTCGTTGCGGCCTTCGTTGTGAAGAGCCAGGGCGTCGCCGAGCGAGGGCGAGGGGGTACGGCTGACCGTCATGGAGCGTCCATCAGGGGATCGGGCATCGCCGGGAAGGGCGGTGCAACTCGGGGGAGAGTAGACCGCCCGGCCATGTCGCGTCCATGACGGAAGGGCCGCTTGTTCAGCGGAAGAGGCCGGGGACGATCCGCACCATGATTCCTGAGCGGGACGCCACCAGGACGGCGTCCGACCCGGCGCGGACCCAGTGATGGCCGCGCGGCGGCCGGTGCAAATGGTAAGCGGCGGGCGTGGCGATGACGTGGCGGCGCGCCGCGTAGGCGGCGGGCAGGCGGTCGCCGGGTTTCCAGTGGCGTGCCGCGCGGTGAACGGGCGGCGGCGGGCGGTGGGATTCAGGACGGTGTGCATTGGGCCCGCGATGGTCCCGCTCCATCCGCGGCGGTTCGCGATGATCCGGTCCCCAGCCGGCGGCGGAGGCGTCTTGGGCGCCCAGTCCGACCAGCAGGGTGGCGGCGGTCAAGGCGGTGGACATGGCGGTGGTCATGGCGGCGATCAGGGTGCGCGACATGGGGATGCCCCTCTTCTCGTCTGTCCGGGATCGTGTTCCCGATCTCCCGATGCTGCGCGCGCCCTGTTGCCTGCGTGTGTCCGGCGGCCCCCTGTTTGGTAACGGACTGTTACGGTGAAGCTCCGCCCGTCTTCAGCCCAGTTCGAACGTCGTCACGCCGAACAGGCGCGTGGTGTCGATGGCCGGCGCGGGGCCGAGATACATGCGGGCGGTTTCGAACTGCGGGCTCAGGCCCAGCTCCTCCGCCAGCTGGACGGCCTCGCGGTTGACCTCCGGCACGTCAAGGAAGACCGGGCCGTCGCCCGCGGTGGCGGCGAGCGCCAGCGCCAGATCGCGCGCCGTGCCGCGGTCGGCGGCGTAGAGCGGGCCGATCTTGCTGCCGCTGTGGCAGGGGCGGATCACCCCGAAGCCCCGCAACTCCCCATCGACCACGGCGGCGAGAGCGGAGGCGCCGGGCAGCGTGATCCAGTGGGACAGGAAGCCGGCGCGCGGCGCCGGGAACAGCGCGCGGTCCCAGTCCAGCAGCCGGTCGAAGGGCACCGTCCGCGCGTCCACCAGCGAGGCGGCGGAGGAGGTTCCGGCGGGCGGCGCGCCGCCGTAGCGGATGTTGCGGTGGGCCAGCGCGAAGCCGGACTTGCGGTAGTTGTCCTGCTGCGCCACCACCCCGTCGAGCCCGACGGTGCAGCCCTCCAGATGCCGCAGCCCGGCCCGCCAGAGGTCCCAGCCGAGGCCGCGCCCGCGCATCCCGGGCCGCACGATGTAGAAGCCGAGGAATCCGAAATTCTCGGGATAGCGGACGACGGACATGCAGGCCGCCGGCTCGCCGTTCAGCTCCCCGATCAGGAAGCCTTCGGGGTCCACGGCGTGGAAGGCCCCGGCGTCGTGCAGGCCGGGGTTCCAGCCCTCCGCCCGCGCCCAATCGACGGCCAGATCCAGTTCGGCCCGGCTCATCACGCGCACACGGTAGCCGTCCATGGCGTCCCTCCGGTTCAGGGCTGCGGGGCGGGGGCGAAGCGCGCCATGGCCCCGGCGTAGGGTTTGGGAAGGGGGAAAGCGTAACCGCCGGTCTTGCCGGTGCGCAAGCCCAGCACGGCCAGCCCTTCCACCAGCTTCACCGCGGCGGTGACGCCGTCCACCACCGGCACGCCCATCTCGGCGGTCAGGGCGCGCGCCAGATCGGCCATGCCGGCGCAGCCCAGCACGACGCTCTCCGCGCCGTCCTCCGCGATGGCGTGGCGGATGGTCGCGCGCACCCGCTCCACGGCGCCCGACGCCGAGTCCTCCAGCGCCAGCACCGGCACGCCGGCGGCGCGCACCCGGCAGCGCCCGGCCACGCCGTAGCGCTCCGCCAGATGCTCCAGCGCGGGGACGGAGCGCGGCATGGTGGTGACCACGCTGAACCGCCCGCCGAGCAGTGTGGCGGTCTTCATCGCCGCCTCGCAGATGCCGACCACCGGGGCGGCGGACAGGCAGCGCGCGGCGTCCAGCCCGACGTCGTCGAAGCAGGCGATGACCACGCCGTCGATGCCGGGTGCGGCGCGCTCATGGGCGGCGATCACCTCCAGCAGGCCGGGAACGGCGAGCGCCTCGTCGTAATAGCCCTCGATGCTGGCCGGTCCCATGGCCGGGTTGGCGGCGACGATCTCCGTCCCCGGCGCCGCGACGGCGCGGGCGGCGTCCCCGGCCTTCTCGGTCATCGAGGCGGTGGTGTTCGGGTTGACGACCAGGATGCGCATGGTTGGTTCTTTGCCTCTCAAGCGGCGGCGCCGGTCCGCCGCAGCCGGCGGCGGCGCAGGATCATCACCCCGGCCAGGAACAGGCCGATCACCGTGAAGGAGAACAGCGTCGTCAGCGTGCCCAGCGCGTAGAGCACCGGCGTCGTGACGTTGGTGGTCATGCCGTAGATCTCCAGCGGCAGCGTGTTGAAGGACCCCGCGGTCATCAGCGTGCGCGCGAACTCGTCGTAGGACAGGGTGAAGCCGAACAGCCCGACGCCGATCAGGCTGGGCAGCAGGATCGGCAGCACCACATGGCGCACCGTCTGCCAGGGCGTGGCGCCGAGGTCGCGCGCCGCCTCCTCGTAGGCCGGGTTGAAGCGGTTGAAGATGGCGAAGACGATCAGCAGGCCGAAGGGCAGCGTCCAGGTCAGATGCGCGCCGAGCGCCGAGCTGTACCAAGTCGGTTCGATGCCCAGGATGTTGAACAGCAGGCCGATGCCCAGGCTGACCAGGATCGACGGCACGATCAGGCTGGCCACCGCCAGATAGAACAGCGCCCCGCTGCCCAGGAAGCGGCGGCGGAAGGCGAAGCCGGCGAGCAGCGAGAACAGCACCGTCAGCACCATCACCGTCAGCCCCAGCGCGAGGGAACGGCGGAAGGAGCCCCCGAAGTCGCCGACCGCCTGCTGCTCGAACAGGTTCCTGAACCAGTGGAGGGAGACGCCGTTCATCGGGAAGGTCAACCCGCCCTCCGGCCCCTGGAAGGACAGGATGGTGATGGTGACGATCGGCCCGTAGAGGAACAGGACGAACAGCCCGAAGAAGGCGGCGAGCAGGTAGAAGGACAGGCCGCGCCGGGTGCCGGTGCCGGTCATCGCTTACAGCTCCTTGCGGATGTCGACGATGCGCAGCATCGCCACGACCATGATGAGGACGACGGCCAGCAGAACGACCGCGTTCGCGGCGGCGGCGGGGTACTGGAGCAGCGAGATCTCGTTGGCGATCATCAGCCCGATCGAGGCGCTCTGCCCGCCGCTCATCAGGCGCACGGTGATGAAGTCGCCCATCACCAGCGTGATCACGAAGATGGAGCCGATGGCGATGCCCGGCTTGGCCAGCGGCAGGATGACGTTCCACACCACCTGCGCCGCGCTGGCGCCGCCGTCGCGCGCCGCCTCGACCAGGGCGCGGTCGATGCGCATCATCGAATTGAAGATCGGCACCACCATGAACAGCGCGTAGAGGTGCACGAAGGCCAGCACCACCGCGAAGTCGGAGAACAGCAGGAACTCCAGCGGCTGGTCGATCAGCCCGGCGGAGATCAGTCCGGAGTTCAGCAGCCCGTTGCGCCCGAGGAAGGGAATCCACGAGATCATGCGGATGATGTTGGAGGTCCAGAACGGGATCGTGCAGACCAGGAACAGCACCATCTGCCACGTCGTGGACTGGACGTGGAAGGCCAGGAAGTAGGCCACCGTGAAGCCGATCAGCAGCGTGATGACCCAGGTCAGCGCCGCGAACTTCACCGTGTTCAGGTAGGTCTTCCAGGTGACCGGGGAGGTCAGCAGCTCCTCGTAGTTGGTCAGCACGAAGTCCGGGTAGATGCGGATGCTGTCATAGTCCCAGAAGCTGACCGCGACGATGGTCAGGATGGGGATCAGCAGGAAGACCAGCAGCGTCAGCGCCAGCGGCCCGGCCTGGAGATAGGGGGTGACCCGGCGCAGCACGGAACGGCGCACCCCGCCGCTCCGCGGTGCCGCGGACGCGCTGGACGCTTCGGATGGGACGGCGGAGGCGGTCATGGCGCAGGGGTCCGGTGCCGTGGGGGAGTTTTGGAAGTTTGCGGTGCCCCCTCCCTAACCCTCCCCCGCCTTCGGCGAGGGAGGGGATACCCCCCTCTCCCGCGAAGCGCGGGAGGGAAGGGACCCATGCGGAGCATGGGAAGGGTGGGGGCAAACGCAGGCGCGTCTTACGCCGCGACGAACTCGTTCCACTTGCGGACCATGTAGCGGTCCTCGTCCATCACCGCGTTCCAGCAGGCGACGCGGCCCATGCGGTCCTGGAACGACCCGCCGTCGCGCACCGCGCCGGCCTTCTCCATCACCTTGCCCTCGGGGCTGAGGATGTCGGTCTTGGCCGGCTGGCCCTCCATCCAGAAGGCCCACTCGTCCGGCGACATGTGCTCCTTCGCGGTGTCGAGCACGGCGGAGTAATAGCCCTGGCGGTTCAGATAGGCGCCGACCCAGCCAGACAGGTACCAGTTGATGTATTCGTAGGCCGCCTCTAGCTCCAGCCCGCTCAGATGCTTGGCGATGCCGAGGCCGCCGCCCCAGGCGCGGTAGCCTTCCTTCAGCGGCTGGTAGACGCACGGGATGCCCTTGGCGCGCACGGCGGCCACGGCCGGCGACCACATCGACTGGATGATGACCTCGCCCGACGACATCAGGTTGACGCTCTCGTCGAAGGTCTTCCAGAAGGCGCGGAACTGGCCGGCCTTCTTGGCGTCGGTCATGATCTTGAGGGTCTTGTCGATCTCCTCCTTGGTCATGTTGCCCTTGTCGCCGTACTTCACCTCGCCCATGGCCTCGCAGACCATGGCGGCGTCCATGATGCCGATGGAGGGGATGTTCAGGATCGACGCCTTGCCCTTGAAGGCCGGGTCGAGCAGGTCCGTCCAACTGGTGATCGGGCGGCCGACCAGATCGGGGCGGATGCCCAGCGTGTCGGCGTTGTAGATGGTCGGGATCAGCGTCATCCACTGGGTGGCCGACTTGGCGAACTTGATGCTGTCCTTGCCCTCCACGAAACCGACGGTGTGCGGGGCGGTGCCCTGGGCGACGGCGCTCTCCGGGGTCAGCTTGCCGTTGACGAAGATCGGGACGATCTTGTCGAAGTTCTTGATCTTCGACACGTCCATCGGCTGCATCACGCCGGCCGGAAAGACCTTCTTGCAGATCCAGTATTCGATGTCGGCGATGTCGTAGGACTTCGGCTGGGTCACCGCGCGCTGGGCCACCGCGTCGCTGTCGAGCGCGGTCATCTGCAGCGTGAAGCCCAGGTCCTCCTTCACCTTGTCGGCGACGGCGTTCAGGTTCGACACGCCGGTGCCGAACTGGCGCAGGGTGACGTTCTTGATGTTCTGCGCCCAGATGGTGGGGAAGCCGGTGATCGCCCCCGACCCGATGGCGACACCCGCGGCGGCGGCGGTGCCCTTCAGCAGCGTGCGGCGGCTGACGCCCGTGGTGGTCCCGGCGGAAAGGGGCGAGCCGGTGCGCGTCTCGGTCATGCTCTGTGCCTCCAGTATGGTCGGTCGGTTCTTGGGGGTTGGATCGGAAAGTCAGGCAACCAGGGGATGGACGTCGCGCGCCTTCCAGCCCGCGGTCACGCGGTCGCCGACGGCGAGCGGGGCGTCGTAGAAACGGGATTCGTCCAGCACCACGGCGAAGTCCTCGGCACCGGGCACGTCGAGCGTCAGGTGGACGGACGCGCCGTGATACTCCAGCGCGCGGACGGTGCCGTCCAGCCGATGGTCGGCGCCCTCCGTCTGGCCCAGCAGGATGCGGTCGGCCCGCACGGCCCGGCGGCCGGCGGAGTCCTCCACCACGTTGTGGCCGCCGATGAAGCGGGCGACGAAGGCGGTGCGCGGCTGGTTGAAGACCTCGCGCGGCGGGCCGGACTGCTCGATCCGGCCCTGGTTCATCACCACCACGAGGTCGGCCAGCGCCATCGCCTCGGTCTGGCTGTGGGTGACATGGACGAAGGTGATGCCAAGCTCGGTGTGCAGGCGCTTCAGCTCCTCGCGCATGCGGATGCGCAGGAAGGGATCGAGCGCCGACAGCGGCTCGTCGAGCAGGAGCACGCCGGGCCGGGTGATCAGCGCGCGGGCCAGCGCCACGCGCTGCTGCTGGCCGCCGGAGAGCTGGGCGGGCAGCCGGTCCGCGTACTGGGACATGTGGACGAGGTCCAGCATCTCCCGCGCGCGGCGGCGCCGTTCCTCCTTCGCGACACCCTTCATCTTCAGGCTGAAGGCGACGTTGTCGGTGCAGTCGAGGTGGGGGAACAGGGCGTAGCTCTGGAACATCATGGCGGTGCCGCGGCGGGCCGGCGGCTCCCCGTTCACCACCGTGTCGCCGATCAGCAGGTCGCCGTCGGAGATGTCCTCGTGCCCGGCGATCATGCGCAGCGTGGAGGTCTTGCCGCAGCCGCTGGGGCCGAGCAGGCAGCAATAGGCGCCTGCGGCGATGCGCAGGTCGATGCCGTCCACGGCGACGGTCGAGCCGTAGAACTTGCGCAGCTTCACCAGTTCGACGGTTGATCCGGCGGCGGTCGATCCGGTTTTGGTCGATCTGGCGCTCATGACCTTCTCCGATTTTGTGCACAATCCGCAGGGCCCGCTGCGGCTGTCGGATATATCCGCAAGTTCCATGCCAGCCGATGAATGGCGGATTTCCGCGGGTTCGCGGCACTGGGATACGGCGACTGGTCAGGATTTCAGCGCTGTGGCGCGAAATTGTGCATGGGTGGGCTATGCCCAATGCATGGGCAGGGCGCGGCGGCTGCGTTTGTCCGCTGGTCCGTTTTGTGCACAATCCGCGGCAAAGGTTTGAACAGCAGCCATACCGCCATGAAAACTGTCCTGAGCGCCCCCCGCCGCCCCCTGCGCGGACGGGGGGAGGGGGCGGAGGCCCGCATAATCCGCAGCATCGGCGACGCCATCGCCGATCGCCGTCTGCCGCCCGGCACCAAGCTGGCCGAGGAGAGCCTGGCGGAGGTGTTCGGCGTCAGCCGGGAGCGGGTGCGCAAGGTGCTGCTCCTGCTGGCGCAGCGGCGCGTGGTGACGCTGATCCCCAACCGCGGCGCCTTCGTCGCCAAACCCACCGCGCGGGAGGCGCGCGAGGTGTTCGAGGCCCGCCGCGTGATCGAGCGCGCGGTGGTGGAGGTGCTGGACCGCGGCCCCCGTCCGCTGTCGGACGAGATGTCGGCGAAGCTGCGAGCTCATCTGGCGCGTGAGGAGGAGGCCGACCGCGCCGGCGACCGCATGGCGCTGATCCGCCTGTCGGGCCAGTTCCACCAGCTGCTGGCCGATTTCGCCGGGAACGCGACGCTGGCCGGCATCCTGGCCGACCTGATCGACCGCTCCAGCCTCGCCATCGCCGCGTTCGAGCGCCGGTCCTCCCATTCCTGCTCCGCCACCGAGCACCGGCGGTTCGTCGAGGCGCTGGAGTCCGGCCCGCCCGGCGCGGCGATGCGGCTGATGATGGAGCATCTCGACGAGGTGGAGCGCCAGCTCGACCTCGACGCGCGGCCGGACGGCGCGGTCGATCTGAAATCCGTTTTCGCCGAACGAACGTAAGAGCCTGTCCGAACGGCCGGAGGATAGCCCGGCCCTATCGACCGCATAGGGACAAAGGGCTGCTTCCGATGGGTTCGGCTCGCTATTATGCTGCCCGCCGCGACATCGAGGTGACCGACATCATGCAGCCCATTTCCAAGCCCGCCGACCATCCGCCGGTTCCCGCGCGCCGCGTCGGTGTGCTTCTGATGAATCTCGGAACGCCGGAGGCGACCGACTACTGGTCGATGCGCCGCTATCTGAAGGAGTTCCTGTCGGATCCCCGCGTGATCGAGGTGCCGAAGGCGGTGTGGTGGCCGGTGCTGAACGGCATCATCCTGACCGTGCGTCCGGGCAAGAGCGGCCATGCCTACAAAAGCATCTGGAACGAAGAGCGCAACGAAAGCCCGCTGAAGACCGTCACCCGCGCCCAGGCGGAGGGTGTGGCGGCGGCGCTGGCGGCGCGGCACGGCGACTCGGTGGTGGTAGACTGGGCCATGCGCTACGGCCAGCCGGCGGTCGGCCCGGCGATCCAGCGTCTGAAGGAGCAGGGCTGCGACCGCATCCTGCTGTTCCCGCTCTACCCGCAATATTCGGCCACCACGACGGCCACCGCCAACGACCAGGCCTTCCGCCACCTGATGACCATGCGCTGGCAGCCGGCGGTGCGCACCGTTCCCGCCTATCACGACGAGCCGGGCTACATCGAGGCGCTGGCCCGCTCGGTGGTGCGGCACATCGCGGCGCTGGACCACACGCCCGACGTGCTGCTGGCGAGCTTCCACGGCCTGCCCAAGGCCTATCTCGACCGCGGCGATCCCTACCACTGCTTCTGCGTGAAGACCGCGCGCCTGCTGGCCGAGCGGCTGGGCTGGGAGCCGGGGCGGGTGCAGTACAGCTTCCAGTCGCGCTTCGGCAAGGCGGAGTGGCTGAAGCCCTACACCGACAAGACGGTCGAGGAGCTGGCCCGCGCCGGCAAGACGAAGATCGCGGTGATCGCGCCGGGCTTCTCCGCCGACTGCGTGGAGACGCTTGAGGAGATCCAGTTCCAGGTGAAGGACGCCTTCATGGCGGCGGGGGGCGAGCGCTTCACCTACATTCCTTGCCTGAACGACCATCCCGACCATGTCATCTTCCTGGCCGACCTCGTCGAGCGCGAGCTGGGCGGCTGGGTGGATGGCGCCCGGACGCGGGCGGCCCGCGACGCGGAGGACCACGTCACGGCGTGACCCCCTTCTCCAAAATGGAGGGCCGCACCGGCGGAAAGGGTGGGTTGCCGCGGCGGCCCGGCTTCCCCATGCTGGCGGACGGACACTTTGGACGATGGTTTGGGAGGATGCGGGGGATGCGGCGTGTGGTTCGGGCGGTGGCCGCCCTGGCGCTGGGAGCGCTGCTGACGGCGGGGAGCGCTGCGGCGGCGGACAAGGTCCGTGTCGGATCGAAGCTGGACGCCGAGAGCGGCCTGCTCGGCACGATGATCCTGCAGGTGCTGGAGGCCAACGGCATCCCGGTGGAGAACAAGATCCAGCTCGGCCCCACCCGGATCGTGCGCAGCGCGCTGCTGGCCGGGGAGATCGACGTCTATCCGGAATACACCGGCAACGGCGCCTTCTTCTTCAACATCGACAGCGATCCGGCCTGGAAGAACGCCGCCGCCGGCTACGAGACGGTGAAGCAGCTCGACCGCGACAAGAACAACATCGTCTGGCTGACCCCGGCCCCGGCGAACAACACCTGGGCCATCGCGCTGCGCCGCGACGTGGCGGCTCCCAACAACCTCGCCACCATGGAGGATTTCGCCCGCTGGGTCGGCGCCGGCGGTACGGCTAAGCTCGCCGCCTCGGCGGAGTTCGTGGAGAGCCCGGCGGCGTTGCCCTCCTTCCAGAAATCCTACGGCTTCACGCTGAAGCCCGACCAGATCCTGGTGCTGGCCGGCGGCGACACGGCGGCGACCATTCGCGCGGCGGCGGAGGGCACGTCCGGCGTGAACACCGCCATGGTCTACGGCACGGACGGCGCCATCGCCGCGCTGGACCTCGTGGTCATGAAGGACACCAAGAGCGCGCAGATGGTCTACGCCCCGGCCCCGACCATCCGCGACGGCGTACTGGACGCCCATCCCAACATCCGCGACCTGCTGGACCCGGTCTTCAAGTCCCTGGACACCGAGACCCTGCGCGGGCTGAACGCCAAGATTTCGGTGGAGGGGCAGGACCCGCGGGCGGTCGCCACGACCTACCTGAAGTCGAAAGGCTTCCTGAACTGACGGCCTGAACCGACGGGATGACCCGCGTCCGTTCGATCCACAACCGCGTCGCCCTGCTGCTCGCCGCCATGACCGTGGCGGCGGCTCCGGCCCTGCCGTTCCTCGCCTTCGCGCCCAACCGGCTGCTGTCGGGGAAGGCCATCGCGTTGAGCGCGGCGGCGGGCGCGGGGTGGGGCGGGGTGGCGCTGCTGCCGGCCGCCCTGCTGCTGGCCGTGCCGTTCCTGCGGGACAGCCGGGCGGTGAATGCCCTGTATGTCGGGGCGGGGGTGCTGGCGGCGGCGGGGCTGGTCTGGCTGGCCGGGCAGCACGCCGCCCTGCTCGCCGCGACGGCCAGCCCGGCGGCGCGGACCTCCTTCGGGGCGGGCTTCTGGGTGATGGAGGCCGCCGCACTGCTCGCCGTTCTCGACGGGGTGCGGCGGCTGGGGCTGGGTCCCGCCGGGCGGGTCGCCGTGGGAGCGCTGGTGGCGGCGCTGATCGGCGGGCAGTTCGCCGCCGGGCACCTCGACCAGCTCTCGATCATGAAGGAATACGCCAACCAGCGGGACGTCTTCGCCGGGGCCGTGCTGCGCCACGCCGCGCTGGTCGCGGCGGCCCTGCTGCCGACCCTGCTGATCGGCGTGCCGCTGGGCATCGCGGCGCAGCGTTCCGCCGCCGTGGGGCGGCTGGTCTTTCCGGTGCTGAACGTCGTGCAGACGATCCCGTCCATCGCCCTGTTCGGGCTGCTGCTCGCCCCGCTGTCGGCTCTCGCCGCCGCCTTTCCGGGGCTGGGCATCGGCGGGGTGGGGCCGGTGCCGGCGGTGATCGCGCTGACGCTCTATTCGCTGCTGCCGATCGCGCGCAACACCGCGGCCGGGCTGGCCGGCGTGCCGGAGCCGGTGCGGGAGGCGGCGCGCGGCATCGGCATGACCCCGCGCCAGATCTTCTGGCGGGTCGAGGCGCCGCTGGCTCTGCCGGTGTTCCTGGCCGGGCTGCGGATCACGCTGGTCCAGGCGGTGGGTCTGGCCGCCGTGGCGGCGCTGATCGGCGCCGGCGGGCTGGGAGCCATCATGTTCCAGGGGCTGTTCGCCAACGCGCTGGACCTCGTGCTGTTGGGGGCGGTGCCGGTGATCCTGCTGGCCGTCGCCGCCGACGCGGCGCTGAAGCTGGCCTCGGCGCTGGCGCTGGCGCGACTCGGGAGGACGGCGGCGTGATCGCCTTCGAGGGAGTGACGAAGCGGTTCGGCGCCTGGACCGCCGTGGACACCCTGTCGCTGACCGTGGCGGCCGGGGAGTTCCGCGTGCTTATCGGGCCGTCCGGCTCCGGCAAGTCCACGGTCCTGAGGATGATGAACCGGTTGATCGCCCCCGATGCCGGGACCATCCGGGTGGAGGGGGAGGACATCGCCCGCCTGAATCCGGAGGCGCTGCGCCGCCGCATGGGCTACGTGATCCAGAGCGTCGGGCTGTTTCCGCACTGGACGGTGGAGCGCAACATCGCCGCCGTGCCGGACCTGCTCGGCTGGCCCAGGGCACGGGTGCGCGACCGGGTGACGGACCTGCTGACCCTGCTGAACCTCGACCCGGAACGTTACCGGGGCGCCTACCCGCACGAGCTGTCCGGCGGGCAGCAGCAGCGCGTCGGCGTCGCCCGCGCTCTGGCGGCGGAGCCGCACATCCTGCTGATGGACGAGCCGTTCAGCGCGCTCGACCCGATCACCCGCGGCGCCTTGCAGGCGGAGATGGCGGCGATCCACAAGGCGACGGGAACCACCATCGTCTTCGTCACCCATGACATGGACGAGGCGCTGGCGCTGGCCAGCCGGATCGCCATCCTGGACCGCGGGCGGCTGGTGCAGACCGGCACGCCGCTCGACATCCTGAGCGATCCCGCCGACGACCGGGTGCGCGATCTGGTGGGGCGCGAGGACTGGGGGCTGAAGCGGCTGGCCGTGGAGACGGTGGCGGAGCGGCTGCGCCCCGGCGAGACGGCGCCCGGCGATCCCCTGGCGGCGGGGGCGTCGCTGCGTCAGGCGCTGGCCGCGATGGTGGCGCGCGGCACCGACCGGCTTCCCGTGGCGGACGGGCAGGGGCGCCCGATGGGCACGCTGCATCTCGCCGACCTGCTGCGCGGGCCGGACCGGCCGTGAGCCGCCTGCTGAGCCTGCTGACCGACCGGCTGGCGCTGGGGCTGCTCGTCCTGGCGGCGCTGGTGCTGGGGATGCCGGCGCTGAAGCCGCTGTTCGCCGCGGCCTTCCCGGCGCTCGACCGGCCCTTGTATGAGGCGGACGGCTTCCTGGCCCTGACGCTAGACCATCTGGCGCTGGCTGGCGGGGCGAGCCTGATCGCGGTGCTGTTGGGCGGGGCGGCGGGCATCGCGGTGACCCGGCCCTTCGGCCGGGAATTCCGCGGCGTCCTCGACGCGGTGGCGGCGATGGGCCAGACCTTCCCGCCGGTGGCGGTGCTGGCCGTCTCCGTCCCCGTCCTCGGCTTCGGCCCGGCCCCGGCGCTGATCGCGCTGACGCTCTACGGGCTGCTGCCCATCGTGGAGAACACCGTGGCCGGCCTGGAAGCGGTGCCGGAACCGGTGCGCGAGGCGGCGCGCGGCATGGGCATGGGGCCGGGCGCGCTGCTGTGGCGGGTCGAGCTGCCGCTGGCCGCTCCGGTGATCCTGGCCGGGGTGCGGACGGCGGCGGTCGTCAATCTCGGCACGGCGGCCATCGCCTCCACGGTCGGGGCGAAGACGCTCGGCCTGCCGATCATCGTCGGGCTGAACGGCTCCAACCCCGCCTACGTCATCCAGGGCGCGGTGATCGTGGCCGTCCTGGCGGTGGTGCTGGACGCCGGATTCGACCGGCTGGCGGCGCGCCTGACCCGCTGGCGCCCCGGCACCGATCGAGGCGCGGCCTGACGGTCACTTGTAGCCGAGCTTGCGCAAGGCCGTCTCGTCGAGCTTCCTGGCGCGCGGCAGCGTGTCCTCGTTCACGACTTTCAGCACATGCGCCCGGATGCTCTTCAGCGCGTCCGTGTAGGTGCCGTTGTCGATCCCGTTCAAGAAATCAACCCTCAAATGGTCATCGATGTTCAGGCCCTTGGCGCTGTTCTGGTTGATGAACACCTTGTAGAGCTTGGGAGCGTTCTTCTGATCGACGCCCTTGCGGGTGATCGAGAGGAACTCGATGTTTTCGCCGGTCTTCCACTGATTGGCGAAGGCGTGCAACAACAGTGTCAGCTTGTTGCTTTTCAGGACTTCCTCGATTCCCTTCTTTTCGAAGGGGTTCACGAAGGGAGTGTCCTTGGTCTGCGCTTTCTGGTCCGCCTTCCGTTGCTTTTCATAGGCCGCTTCGTCCTTCGCCAATCGGGCGCTGATGTCCTTGCGGTCCTTGGCGATGGCATCCTCGAACGTCTTGGTGAGCTTGGCCGTGACGCCCGGCACCGATTTGGCGAAGGCCAAGGCCTTCTTCGCCACCGTGGCCTTCGGGTGAGCCTTCGTCAGAACGTCCAGATCCTTCGCGGCCTCCGCGGCCAGGGTGCCGACGGTCTTCAGCTTCCGGAACATGGGGGTGATGACCTTGGCCACCTCGGCCTCGTAGGTGCTGATGACGTCGTCGTCCAGCGGCTCCGGCTTGGCGAGGGCGTGCAGCATCACCCGGTTCCAGGTGATCGAATCGTACGCCTTCTCCGCGGCGGCAAGTCCCTCCAGGAACTTCACGCAGGCCGGGCGGTCCTGGCAGGTCCCCAGGCTGGCCGACGCGACGCGCGGAATGAGGTCGTCCGGGTATCCGATGATCTTCATGGCCTGCTCCTCCCTGCCGGTTCGTGGCGGGAAGCCTGCCGGAGCGGCTTGGGCGGAGCAATTCGAGATCGGTCGGAATGACGGGAGACTCCGGCGCGATCTGCACCTTTGCGGACCGATCCCGCGGCGGGGGCGCAACCCCTGCCGCGGGACGGTGCCGCGTCACTGCGGCGGGATGCGCAGGACCTGACCGGGATAGATCTTGTTCGGGTCCTTCAGCATCGGCTTGTTGGCCTCGAAGATGGCGTTGTAGCGGTTGGGGTCTCCGTAGACCTTCTTGGCGATGGCGGACAGGGTGTCGCCCTTCTCCACGGTGTGGAACCGGGTCTGGCTGGCCGGCTGCTCGGTCGGCGGCATGGTCGGTTGGTCCGGGCCGCCCGGCCCCTGGTCCTTGGCGATGACGGCGGTCTGGTCGTCGACCCGCGACACGCCCTTCACGTTGCCGAGCGCCACCGCGATCTTCTCCTTCTCCTCCTGCGAGGCGGCGCTGCCGCGCACGGTCACCGTGTCGTCGGCGACCTGGATGTCCAGCCCGTTGGTCGGCAGGCCGACCTGCGACAGGTGGGATTTCAGCTCGTCGGCGGTCGGAGCGTCCGAGTCGCTGACCTTTTCGCCATGGTCGCGGCGGAAGAAATCGAACAGGCCCATCATGTCCTCCCTCGGTTGGTCGCCTTGGTGAAGCGATCCCGGACAACATCGCTGCGGCTCGCTGGTTTCACGCGCGGAGGAGGGGGTGTGGAACGCCGGGCTTAGCAGCGGCGTTCGGCTTCCCAAATAAGGCCATGGAGAACAATGCCGAAAGGGGGGAGGATCATCCCGCCCCCGCGCAGAGGAGCCGCCGATGAACCCGTCCGACGACTGGCGGATTCCGCCGCAATTCCAGCCCGATCCGGATGAGCTGGCCTACGACCTCGACCGCGCGCTGTCCGCCGTGGTCGGGCTGCGCGCCAGCGTGCCGGACGACGCCTACACCGCCGGCGTGCTGGGGACGGAGCGCGCTGGGCAGGGCGCCGTCATCCGCGAGGACGGCTTGGTCCTGACCATCGGATATCTTATCGCCGAGGCCGAGGAGGTCTGGCTGACCACCAACGACCGGCGGGCGGTGCAGGCGCATGTGGTGGCCTACGACCACACCAGCGGCTTCGGGCTGGTGCAGGCCTTGTCGCCGCTGGGCGTGCCGGCGCTGATGCTCGGGTCGTCGCGCCATGTGCAGCTGGGCGACCCGGTGGTGGTGGCCGGGGCCGGCGGGCGCGAGCGGTCCATCACCGCGCGGGTGGTCGCCCGGCAGGAGTTCGCCGGCTATTGGGAATACATGATCGACGACGCGCTGTTCACCCTGCCGGCCCATCCGAACTGGGGCGGCACGGCGATGCTGGGGGCGGGGGGCGAGTTGCTGGGCATCGGCTCCCTCCAGCTCCAGTACCGGGCTGAGGAGGAGCGCGTCCTGCCGCTGAACATGAACGTGCCGATCGACCTGCTGAAGCCGATCCTCGACGACCTGATGACCCGTGGGAAGGTCAGCGGCCCGCCGCGCCCCTGGCTCGGACTCTACGCCACGCAGGACGAGCGGGAGCGTGTGGTGCTGGTCGGGCTGGCTGGCGACGGGCCGGCCCAGCGGGCGGAGCTGCGTGCTGGCGACGTGGTGCGCGCGGTGGCCGGGCAGCCGGTGGGCTCGCTGGCCGACTTCTACCGCGCCCTGTGGAATCTCGGCCCGGCGGGCGTGGACGTGCCGCTGACCCTGGAGCGGGAGGGCGACGTGTTCGACATGCGCGTCGGCTCCAGCGATCGCGAGCGTTTTTTGAAGGCGGCGCGGCGGCACTGACGGGCGGAACTGTGCGACACTGGCGCTCCAGAACCAAGAAGACGGGTTGGAGAGCGCTTTTATGGACGACTTGATGAAGGGGGAACCGGCTTCCGGCTTCCAGACCCTGCTCGGCTACACGCTGGTCCGCTGGGAGGAGGGCGTGGCGGAGGTGGAGCTGACCATCGCGCCGCAGCACCGCAACCGGGGCGGCGTCCTGCACGGCGGCGCGCTGATGACCCTGCTCGACACCGCCATGGGCTTCGCGGCGACCCACTGCGCGGTTCCCGGCCATTCCCGCCGCGTGGTCACGCTGTCGCTGTCCTCCAGCTTCCTGGGGGCGGTGGCGGACGGCACGGTGGTGGCGCGCGGCACGCTGCTGGGCGGCGGCCGCAAGATCGTCGGCTGCCGGGGCGAGGTGCGGCGCAAGGACGACGGCGCGCTGCTGGCGTCCGCCGAGGGAATGTTCAAATATGCCCCCGGAAGTGAAAATCCGGAGGGAACGCCCCGATGACCAACACGAACGATAAGAAGACTGGTTTGGACATTGCGCAGGACGGCCGTGTCCTGCGCCTGACCATCAACGACCCGGCCACCCGCAACTCGATCGGCCCGGCGCTGATGGAGGCGGCCCGCGCCGCCTTCGACGCGGCGGCGGCGGACCCGGGCGTCGGGGCGGTGGTGCTGACCGGCGCCGAAGGGGCCTTCTGCTCCGGCGGGAACCTGAAATGGCTGAAGGAGGCGCGCAACGGCGACCGTGAGTCGGTGCGGGCGGGGGTGGAGAGCTTCCACGCCATGATCCGCAGCCTGCGCGCCTGCCCCAAGCCGGTGATCGCTGCGGTCGAGGGGCCGGCGGGCGGGGCGGGCTTTCCGCTGGCCCTGGCCTGCGACCTGATCGTCGCGGCGGAGGACGCGGTCTTCACCCTGTCCTACATCAAGGTCGCGCTGACCTCCGACGGCGGCGGCACGGCGTCGCTGGCCCGCGCGCTGCCGCCGCAGCTCGCCGCGGAAATCCTGTTCGAGGGTGGGCGCGTCGGGGCGCCGCGTCTGGCGCAGCTCGGCATGATCAACCGGCTGACCGCCCCCGGCGGCGCGCTGGCCGAGGCGACGTCCTGGGCGGAGCGGCTGGCCGCCGGCCCGACCGCCGCGCTGGGCCGCGCCAAGGGCCTGCTGGAGGTCGCCTACGGCGGGCTGGCGGAGCAGCTCGACCGCGAGCGCGACGCCTTCGTGGAGTCGCTGTTCAACGACGAGGCCGGGGAGGGCGTGACCGCCTTCTTCGAGAAGCGGGCGCCGGTGTTTTCGAAGGGGTGAGTGCGGGTGTGAGGCCCCCTCCCTAACCCTCCCCCGCTATCGCAGGTGAGGGGACTGATCTCCCTCTCCCGCGGAGCGGGGGAGGGCCGGGGTGGGGGCCCGCGTCGCGCCCTCAGGCCCCCTTCCACTCCGTGTGCACCATGCCCGGACGGTCGGTGCGCTCGTAGCCGTGGGCGCCGAAATAGTCGCGCTGGGCCTGGATCATGTTGGCCCACAGCCGGCCGCTGCGGTAGCCGTCCCAGTAGGACAGGGCCGAGGCCATCGCCGGAACCGGCACCGCGGCCAGCGTCGCGGCGGCCACCACGCGGCGGAAGCCGGCGTCGCCGCGGGTCATCAGGCCGGCGATGTCGGGGTCCAGCATCAGGTTCGGCAGTTCCGGCGCACGGTTCAGCGCGGTCAGGATGCGGTCGAGCAGGCGGGCGCGGATGATGCAGCCGCCGCGCCAGATGCGCGCCACCGCCGCCAGATCGACGTCCCAGCCGAACTGCCGGCTGCCCGCCGCGATCACCGCGAAGCCCTGGGCGTAGACGGCGATCCGTCCGCTGAGCAGCGCGTCGCCGACCGACGCGACCAGATCCTCCGTGGAGGGAGCGTGCGGGATGGCCAGCGCCTCGGCGGCGCGCACGCGCTCGTCCTTCAGGGCGGACAGGCAGCGGGCGTGCACCGCCTCGGCGATGGTCGGGGCGGGCATGCCCAGCTCCAGCGCGGTGGTCGCCGCCCAATGGCCGGTGCCCTTCTGGCCGGCGGCGTCGCGGATCACCTCCAGGATCGGGGCGCCGGTCTCGCCGTCCTTCGTCCGCAGGATGTCGGTGGTGATCTCCATCAGGTAGGAGGCCAGCTCCCCCCCGTTCCACTCCGCGAAGATGTCCGCCAGACGCTCGTAGGAGCAGCCGCCGATCTCGCGCAGAAGATGATACGCCTCGGCGATCAGCTGCATGTCGGCGTATTCGATGCCGTTGTGGATCATCTTGACGAAATGGCCCGCCCCCTCCGGCCCGACGCGGGCGAAGCAGGACTCGCCGTCCGGCGCGCGGGCGGCGATGGCGGCCAGCAGCGGGGCGACGGGGGCCAGCGCCTCGGCGTCGCCGCCGGCCATCAGGGCGGGGCCGCGCCGCGCCCCCTCCTCGCCGCCCGACACGCCCAGCCCGACGAAGCGCACGCCCGCCGCGGCGGCGAGCGCCGCGCGGCGGTTGGTGTCGCGGAAATGGGAGTTGCCGCCGTCGATCAGCACGTCGCCCGGCGACAGGCGGGGCAGCAGGGCGGCCGTCAGCTCGTCCACCGGGGCGCCGGCGGGCACCATCATCAGGATCGTCCTCGGCGCCTTGAGCGCGCCCAGCAGGTCCTCCACCGACGCGCAGGGGACGGCGTTGCCCACCTGGGCGGCAAAGGCGCCGCGGCGCCCCTCGTCCAGGTCGTAGCCCGCCACCACGGCCCCGTGGTCGGCCAGATTGGCGGCGAGGTTGCGCCCCATCACGCCCAGGCCGAGGACGGCGATGTCGGCCGAGCCGACGGCGGTGGTTTCCGCTCCGGTCCTGGTCGAGTTGCCCTGCACCATCACAACGAACTCCCGTACATTCTCTTTCGACACCCCGCGGTGCGGGGATTGGCTCTTCGATGACGCCCCGCGGCGCGGGGGTCGGATGCGGTCTCTCAAGTGGTCTCGCGGACCATCAGGCGAAAGCCCAGATCCACGCGGCGCGGATTTTCCCGGCTCTGGGGCGTCCGGCTTTCCATGCCCGCGATCAGCAGACGGGCCGCCTCCACGCCGATCGCGCGGCGGGGGGTGGCGACCGTGGTCAGCGGCGGGACGGTCCAGGCCGCCCCCGCCAGATCATTGAAGCCGGCGACGGCCAGCCGCTCCGGCACCGGGATGCCGAGCCGCGCGCATTGGAACAACGCGCCCTGCGCCAGATCGTCGTTGCACAGGAACAGCGCATCGGTGTCGGGGTGGGCGGCCAGCGCGCGCTCCAGCAGCTCCGCGCCCAGCGCGACGGAGGTGGCGTCCGGCACCATCAATTCAAGCTCCGGGTCGTGCCGCCCGGCGTCGCGCAGCGCCTGCCGCCAGCCGTCGCAGCGCTGGCGCGTCCGCGGGTCGAGCTGCCCGGCGATCAGCCCGATCCGCCGCCGTCCCCGCGCCGCCAGATGCGCGCCGACGGCGTAGCCGGCGTCGTATTGCGAGAAGCCGACCGTCTGCACCGGGCAGTCGCCGTGCCTGCCCTCCGCCACCAGATCCATGGTGTGGACGACCGGGATCGTCAGGCCGCGCAGCAGCTCCCAGGTGCCCGGCGTGTGGTCGAGCCCGCTCAGGATCACCCCGTCCGGATCGTGGGCGAGCTGCATGCGCAGCACGCGCTCCTCCGCCTCCGGGCCGTAGCCGGTGATGCCGATCAGCGGCTGGTAGCCCTGCGGGCTCAGCGTCTCCTGCACCCCGGCCAGCAGATCGATGAAGACGGCGTTGGTCAGGGAGGGGATCAGCACCGCCACCGTCATCGTCCGCGCCGAGGCGAGCGCGGAGGCCACGCGGCTGGGCACGAAGCCCAGGCGGCGGCTCGCCTCCTCGACGCGGGCGCGCACCTCCTCGCTGACCGTGTCGGGCCGGCGCAGGGCGCGGGACACGGTCATCGCGCTGACCCCGGCGGCGGCGGCGACGTCGGCCATGGTGGTGCGTCCGCTGCGCGAGGATCGGGGTTTGCGGGGGGTGGCGGTCATCGGCGTTCCAGTTGTCCGGCGGTCATTATCCCGCGCCGGATTGGGCTTTACAAGCCTCGTTTGTTAGCGGTAACATGCGCATCTCTCCCCAGACATTTTGTTTCGAGGACCGACCAGCATGAGCCCTCTTCCGTCTCCCGATGTTACCGCTAACATAAACGGGGCCGTGGATGCCATCGTGGTGATGGGCGTGGCGGGCTGCGGCAAGACCTCGGTGGGGGAGGAACTGGCCCGGCGGCTCGGCTGGCAGTTCCTGGAGGGCGACGGCTTTCACCCGCCGGAGAACATCGCGAAGATGTCCGCCGGCATCCCGCTTCAGGACGAGGACCGCTGGGGCTGGCTGGACACCATCGCCGCCCACATCGCGCTCGCGCGGGAGGCGAAGGCGCCGATCGTGGTGTCCTGCTCCGCTCTGAAGCGGCGCTACCGCGAGCGGCTGAGCGCCGGCGGGACGCGCGTCCTGTTCGTCCATCTCGACGGCAGCCGGGACGTCATCCACGCCCGCATGGCCCTGCGCGCCGGCCATTTCATGCCGACGACCCTGCTCGACAGCCAGTTCGCGGCGCTGGAGCCGCTGGGGGCCGGGGAGCTGGGCCTCGTCTGCGGCATCGACGCCAGCCCGGCGGAGATCGCCGCCCGCGTCTCCTCCCGGATCGCCCCCGCCGCCTGACCATTCTGCCGTCTGGAAGGACTGCGCCACAATGAGCCTTCATCCCGTCCTCGACGCCGTCACCCGCCGCATCGGCGAGCGCAGCCGACCCGCCCGCGCCGCCTATCTGGAGCGTCTGCGGGCCGCCGCGGCGCAGGGACCGCGCCGTCTGGCGCTGGGCTGCGCCAACCGCGCGCACGGCTTCGCCGGCTGCACCGCGGCCGAGGACAAGGCGGCGCTGCGCGGCGGCTCGACCCCGGCCATCGGCATCGTCACCTCCTACAACGACATGCTGTCCGCCCATCAGCCCTACGGCGACTATCCGGAGCGGCTCAAGGCGGCGGTGCGCGCGGCGGGCGGCGTGGCGCAGGTGGCGGGCGGCGTGCCGGCCATGTGCGACGGCGTCACCCAGGGCGAGCCGGGGATGGAGCTGTCGCTGTTCTCGCGCGAGGTCATCGCCATGGGGACGGCGGTCGCCCTGTCGCACGGCACCTTCGACGGGGTGCTGTGCCTGGGCGTCTGCGACAAGATCGTTCCGGGGCTGCTGATCGGCGCGCTGTCCTTCGGCCATCTGCCCACCGTCTTCGTGCCCGCCGGGCCGATGCCCTCCGGCCTGCCCAACAAGGAGAAGGGGCGCATCCGCCAGCAATACGCGGAGGGCAAGCTGGACAAGGAGGCCCTGCTGGAGGCGGAGGCCGCGTCCTACCACGCGCCGGGCACCTGCACCTTCTACGGCACCGCCAACTCGAACCAGATGCTGGTCGAGATGATGGGGCTCCATCTGCCGGGGGCGAGCTTCGCCAACCCCGGCACGCCGCTGCGCGACGCGCTGACCGACGCGGCGGCGCGGCGGGTGGTCGCCCTGCGCACGCCCATCGGGGAGATCGTCGACGAGCGTGCCGTCGTCAACGCGGTCGTCGGGCTGCTGGCGACCGGCGGCTCGACCAACCACACGCTGCATCTGCCGGCCATCGCGGCGGCGGCGGGGATCGCCCTGACCTGGGAGGACTTCGCCGAGCTGTCGGCGGTGGTGCCTCTGCTCGCCCGCGTCTACCCGAACGGCAGCGCGGACGTGAACCATTTCGAGGCGGCGGGCGGCATGGCCTTCCTGATCGGGGAGCTGGCCGACGCCGGGCTTCTGCACGGCGATGCCGCCACCGTTTGGGAGGGGGAGGGCATCGCCGCCTACCGCCGCCCGCTGCGGCTGGAGGACGGGGAACTGGTGCGCGGCGCGCCGGTCCGGGAGAGCGCCGACCCCGCCGTGCTGGCGCCGGTCGCGTCGCCCATGGCGGCGGAGGGCGGGCTGCGCGTGCTGAGCGGGCCGCTGGGGCGCGCGGTGGTGAAGGTTTCCGCCGTGAAGCCGGAGCATCGCGTGATCGAGGCGCCGGCCCGCGTGTTTGCCGACCAGGAGTCGGTGCAGGCGGCCTTCCGCCGCGGCGAGCTTCACCGCGACGTTGTGGTGGTGGTGCGCTTCCAGGGGCCGAAGGCCAACGGCATGCCGGAATTGCACAAGCTGACGCCGCCGCTGGGCGTGCTTCAGGATCTCGGCTACCGGGTGGCGCTGGTGACGGACGGGCGGATGTCCGGGGCGTCGGGCAAGGTCCCGGCGGCGATCCACGTCACCCCGGAGGCCGCGGCGGGCGGACCGCTTGGCCGGGTGCGCGACGGCGACGTGCTGCGGCTGGACGCCGAGCGCGGCACGCTGGAGGTGCTGGTCGACGACGCGGAATGGACCGCACGCCCGCTGGCGGACGCGCCGGCGGATGCCGGTGTCGGCTGCGGGCGGGAATTGTTCGGTGTGTTCCGCCGGGCGGTCGGCAGCGCCGAGGCCGGGGCGTCGGTGTTCGCCTGAGAGGCGGTCCCCCCGCCCCGAGAAGGGGCGAGGGGAGTCCGATCACTTCACGGTCAGCTCGTAGGTGCCCATCGTCCCGTACACGGCGACGGACGTGCTGCCCGCCGGGACCATGACGGTGCCGACGTGCGAGCCGGTGGTCACAACGTCGCCGGCCTTCAGGCCGCCCAGGCTGACCGCGCCGGTGTTGGCCATCCACACCAGAAGCCGCACCGGCTCGCCCGCGGAGTTGCCGGCGACCGTGTCGGCCTTGGTCTCGCCGTCGACGACCAGGGTCACCCGCTCCTTCAGCGGCTCCAGCGAGCGCCAGTCGGCGATGGCCGGGCCGACGACCAGGGCGCCGTGGTTGAACTGGTCGGCCATGTGGCTGAGCCCGTCCTGCGAGCCGAAGCCGGCGAAGCGCGTGTCGACGATCTCGAAGGCCGGGTGGACGGACCCGACGGCGTCGAGGACCTCCTCGCGGCTGTAGGGCTCGGCGCGGGGCGGCAGGTCCTTGGCGAACTTGTAGGCGATCTCCGCCTCCATGCCGATCACCTGATAGTCCGCCGCGGGAAGCGTCGTGGTGTCGAAGAACACCGTGTCGGCGTGGATGGGCGCGCGGAACGGCTCCGTGTCCGGGGTGCGGGCGCCAACCTTCCAGGCGACCACCGGGCCGAGGCGGCGGGCCACGGCGTCCTGGATGGCGTAGGCCTCGGCCTCGCTGGTCGGGCGGGTCGGCAGGGCGGACAGCCAGTCGCGGCTTTTCCGCGCCTGGATCAGGGCGTCGACCGAGTCGCTGAACGCGGCGTCGTTGATCACTTCGGACATGGTCTTCGGGCCTTCGCTTTTCTTCGGTTATTGGTGCTTGTCGGGTTGGACTCTCATGGCGCCGCAGGATTCGCGGATGACCAGACGGGCGGGCAGGATCACGCGCTCCGGCGCCCCCTGCGGGTCGGCGATGCGGCGCAGCAGGAGGCGGGCGGCTTCCTGCCCGATCTGGCGGGCGGAGGTCGCGACGGTGGTCAGGGCGGGGCGGCTTATCGCCGCTTCGGTCAGATCGTCGAAACCGGTCACCGCGATGTCCCGTCCTGCCCGCAGACCGCGGGCCTCCAGCCCCAGCATCACGCCGAACGCGACGAGGTCGTTGTAACACAGCATCGCGGTGGGCGGGTCGGCAAGATCCATCAGCGGCCCCACCGCGTCCAGACCGCCGCGGCGGGTGGCCGGGCAACGGACGACAAGGTCCGGGGTCAGCCCATGGCGGCGCAGCGCCGCGGCGAAGCCGACGCGGCGGCCGGCGAAGGCGGAATGGGACAGGTTGCCGCCGACGAAGGCGATGCGGCGATGACCGATCCGCAGCAGATGCTCGGTCACCATTTCCATCCCGAACTCGTAATCCACCCCGGCATAGTCGCCTTCGCGGGCGGAGAGAAAGCGCAGCGCCTGGACGACGGGAAGCTGCCACTGGCGCAGCCGGTCCAGCAGGGCCGGCGACGTGCCGGCGGCGGGGCAGAGGATCACCCCGTCCACATTCTGCTCGCGCATGCGCTGGAGGTAGCGGTCCTGCCGCTCCCCCGACTCCGCGGTGTTGGCGAGGAAGGCGACGACCCCCTGCTCACCCAAAACATCGTCCACCCCGGCGGTCAACTCGCCGTAGAAGGAGTTGTTGATCTCGCAGACGAGCAGCCCGACCGTGTCGGTGCGGGCGGCGCGCAGGGTTGCCGCGCCGCGGTTGTAGACGTAGCCCAAGGCCTCGATGGCGGCCTGGACGCGCTCCCGCGTCTCGGCGGCGACCAGCGGGCTGCCGCGCAGGACGAGCGAGACGGTGGACCGCGACACCCCGGCGTGGTGCGCCACCTCCGTCAGGGTGATGCGGGCCGGTCCGCCGCGCTCGTCGAGGATGGTCATTCACGCCGCCATTCAGACGACCGCGGTCGGCAGCGGCTGGCCGGCGAAGAAGGCGGACAGGTTCGCCAGCACCAGATTGCCCATGGCCATGCGCGTCTCCACAGTGGCGCTCGCCTGGTGCGGCTGGAGCACCACGTTGTCAAGGCCGAACAGGGCCTCCGGCGCGTGCGGCTCGTTGGCGAAGACGTCCAGCGCGGCCCCGCCGAGACGCCCGTCCTTCAGGGCGGCGACCAGCTCCGGCTCGTCCACCACGGCGCCGCGGGCGACGTTGACCAGCAGCCCGTCCGGCCCCAGCGCCTCGATCACCGCGCGGTTGACCATGTTGCGGGCGTCCGGCCCGGCCGAGGCGGCGACGATCAGGATGTCGCTCTCCCGCGCCAGATCGACCGGGGAGGCGACGAAGCGGTAGGGCACGTCGGTGCGCGGCTTGCGGTTGGTGTAGGCGATGTCCATGCCGAACCCGGCGGCGCGCTGGGCGATGGCCAGCCCGATGCGGCCCAGCCCCAGGATGCCCAGCCGCTTGCCGGTCACCTTGCGGGCCAGCGGCAGGCCGCCGTTCGGCCAGCGCCCGGCGCGCACGAAGCGGTCGCCGACCATCATGCGGCGCGACCCGGCGATCATCAGCCCCATGGCGAGATCGGCCACGTCGTCGGTCAGCACGTCGGGCGTGTTGGTGACGCGGACGCCGCGGCCGGCCGCGTGCTTCAGGTCCACCGCGTCGGTGCCGACGCCGTTGATCGCGACGATCCCCAGATTCGGGCAGGCGTCCATGATGGCGTTGCTGACGCCCGTGCCGCCGCCGGTGACGACGGCGCGGACGCGCGGCCCCACCTCCGCCACCAGCCGGTCGCGGTCGGGCGCCCCGGCGAGGCGGTGGACGGTGTAGCCCGCGTCCAGCGCCGCCTCGATGTCCGGCATCATGGATTCGACGAGGAGGATCTCCGGCTTCATCAAACGCTGTCCTTAATGGGGAAGATTCAGTGGGTGAGGATCTGGCCGAGGAAGTTGCGGGTCCGCTCGGACTTCGGGTTCGTGAAGAACTCGGCCGGGGTGGCCTGCTCGACGATCTCGCCGCGGTCCATGAAGATGACGCGGTCGGCGACCGACTTGGCGAAGCCCATCTCGTGCGTGACGCAGAGCATGGTCATGCCGTCCTCGGCCAGCCCGATCATGGTGTCGAGAACTTCCTTGACCATCTCGGGGTCGAGCGCGGAGGTCGGCTCGTCGAACAGCATGACCTTGGGGTTCATGCACAGCGAGCGGGCTATGGCGACGCGCTGCTGCTGGCCGCCGGAAAGCTGGCCGGGATATTTGTCCGCCTGCTCCGGGATGCGCACGCGGGCCAGATACTTCATGGCGATGTCGCGCGCCTCCTGCTTGGAGGTGCCGCGCACCCGCATGGGGGCCAGCATGCAGTTCTCGACCACGGTCAGGTGCGGGAACAGGTTGAACTGCTGGAACACCATCCCGACGTCGCGCCGCACCTGGTCGAGGTGGCGGTGGTTGGCGTCGATCGTGACGCCGTTGACGGTGATCGTGCCCTTCTGGTGCTTCTCAAGCTGGTTGATGCAGCGGATCAGCGTGGACTTGCCGGAGCCCGAGGGGCCGCAGATGACGATCCGCTCCCCCTTGTGGACCTCCAGCTCGATGTCCTTCAGCACATGAAAGCTGTCGTACCATTTCTGGACGCCGGCCATCCGGATGACGACCTCGCCGCTGACCGGCCGCGGCGCGGAGACGTCCGTGGTATCGTAAGCCGAGGCCATGGGGGACTCCTCCAAAATTGGCCCTCTCCCGCCCCGGGAGAGGGAAGGGACCCACGCGAAGCGTGGGAAGGGTGAGGGTGCAGCCAAGAATCAGCATCTGATCCTCGTACGACCCTCACCCGCCCGCTTCGCGGGCACCCTCTCCCCGGAGGGGAGAGGGAGTTACGACGTTACGACTTGGTCAGCGGGGGCAGGTCGGTGCCCAGCCACTTCTTGTGGACCTCGTTCAGCTCGCCGTTCGCCTTCGCGGTCTCGATGAACTCGTTGACCCACTTCAGCAGCGCGTCCTGGCCCTTGCGCATGGCGATGCCCTGCACCTGACGGTTCAGCACGAACTTCATCTCGTAGTTGGCCTGAGGGGCCAGCTTCTTGATTTCCTTGGTGACGACGTTGCTGAGGCCCAGCGCGTCCACCTGACCGGACAGCATGGCCTGCACGGCGCTGGCGTCGTCGTCGAAGCGCATGATGCGCGCGTCCTTCGGGGCGACGGCGGTCAGGGCGTTGTCCTGGGTGCTGGCGCGGGCGACGCCGACGCGCTTGCCGGACAGCTCCGCGGCCTCCTTGATCTTGGTGTTGGCCGGGGCGACCAGACCGATTTCGATGGCGGCGTAGGGCTCGGAGAACTGCACCTGCTCGGCGCGGGCCGGGGTGATGCCCAGCGAGGCGACCAGAAGGTCGACCTTGTTGGTCAGCAGGTAGGGGATGCGGTTCGGGCCGGTGACCGGAACGATCTCCACCGGGACGCCCATGTGCTTGCCCAGCAGCTTGGCGACGTCGGCGTCGTAGCCGTCCGGCTTGCCGTCGGCGGTGGTGATGCCGAAGGGCGGGAAGTCCACCAGCATGCCGATGGTCAGCTTGCCCTTCGACTTGATCTCGTCGACGGTCTGGGCGGCGGCGGGAGCGGCCAGGGCGACGGCGGCGGCCATCATGGCGCCGGCGACGGCGAGGCGGCGGGTGATCGACAGGCTCATTGGTGGTTTCCTCACGGTTCTTATGAAAAAGGGGTCTGTCAGCGTGTGGCGAGGGCGTAGCGTCGCTCCAGGCGGGCGCTGAGCAGCGACAGCGGCCAGCACATCAGGAAGTAGAGCACCGCCACGATCCCGAACACCAGGAAGGGCTGGAAGGTGGCGTTGTTCACGATCTGCCCGGCGCGGGTCAGCTCGGTGAAGCCGATGATGGCGGCCAGCGAGGTGCTCTTGATGAGCTGCACGAGGAAGCCCACCGTCGGCGGCACCGCGACCTTCACCGCCTGCGGCAGGATCACGTAGCGCATCAGCCCCGGGTAGCGCAGGCCGAGCGCCGAGGCGGCCTCCCACTGGCCGCGCGGCACCGCCTGGATGCAGCCGCGCCAGATCTCGCCGAGGAAGGCGCTGGCGTTCAGCGTCAGGCCCAGCGCCGCGGCGGCCCAGGGGTTGAGGTCGAGGCCCAGCACCGTGGCGCCGAAGAAGACCAGGAAGAGCTGCATCAGCAGCGGCGTGCCCTGGAACAGCTGGATGTAGCCGGTGGCGGCCAGCCGCACCGCCTTGATGTCGGACGTGCGGGCCAGCGCGATGACCAGACCGACCGTGGCCCCGCCGATGAAGGCGATGGCCGACAGCGCCAGCGTCCATTGCACGGCGCTGAGAAGGAAGAGGAATTCGTTGTAACTGAAGGCGCGGATCATGGTTCGGCCCTCCCTCAGCGCCGGTCGGTGTCGTAGGCGAAGGCCAGCTTGTAGATGCCGGCGAACAGCGCGGAGAACATCATCGCCAGCGCCAGATAGATGCCGGTGACCACGATGTAGATCTCGAAGCTGCGGAAGGTCTGCGACTGGATGTTGTTGGCGACCGAGGTCAGCTCGTCCGCCGAGATCGCCGAGACCACGCTGGAGCTGAGCATGAGCAGGATGAACTGGCTGGTCAGCGCGGGATAGACGGTGCGCAGCGCCGGCTTGATGACGATGTAGCGGAAGACCTGCAGCGGCTTCAGCCCCAGCGCCAGCCCGGCCTCGATCTGACCTTTTTGGATCGATTCGATGCCGGCACGGATGATCTCGGTCGCGTAGGCGCCGACATTGACCACCATGGCGATCAGCGCGGCGAGGTCGGGCGACAGGCGGATGCCCATGGTCGGCAGGCCGAAGAAGATCAGGAAGATCTGCACCAGGAAGGGCGTGTTGCGCACCACCTCGATGTAGGCGTTGATCACCCAGCGGACCGGCTTCGGCCCGGACGTCTTGCCGAGCGCGCAGAGGATCGCGACGATCAGGCCGAGAACCATGGCGCCGATCGACAGTTGGACGGTCAGCCATGCGCCCTGGAGCAGATAGTCCCAGGAATCGATGACCGCCTTGAAATCGAAGGTGTAGTTCACGGGCTTTCCCTCCGCATCCGGACCGGCCGCAGCCAGACCGGGGCGCTGCACGCGTTCGGTGAACGGTCCCTTTGCGGGATTCTCGCTTTTGGCCTCTCGTGATCGGCCTCTCGTCGTCCGGCGGGCCGTGGCGATGCCTCCGGCGCCGGATGTTGGAGGGGAGCCTATTTGGATCGATCCAAATGCGCAAGATGGAAAACGCAGCGCTGCGAAATTCATTCGCGCAACCAACAATCATGCCGTGAATTTCCGGAAACGCCGCTCCACCGCGATGGTGTGTCCACGAACGGACGCTTGCGCCGCGCCGCGTCTTGACGATGATCAAGGTGGAAGAGAACCGCGCACCGGACCATCCCGGCTGATATGACGCGGTGCCGCCCCCCGGGAGCGGCCCCCAAGGGAGAAGGATTGTCGCATGGATTGCTTCGCCGGCCCCGGCCCCGCCGCCCCCATCCCTCTGGACGAGGCGTTGGCCCGCGTGCAGCGGACCTACGGCGCGGTGACGGAGCCCGAGCAGGTGCCGCTGCGCGCCGCGCTCGGCCGCATCCTGGCGGAACCAGTGACGGCGACGGTGAACGTGCCGCCGGTCGCCGTCTCGGCGATGGACGGCTGGGGATACGGCAAGGCGGACTCCGCGGCTGCGGAAGGCGCGGGTGCGGAAGGCGATGTCCTGCGGCTGGCCGTGGTGGGGCGCGTGCCCGCCGGTTCCGTCTTCCCCGGAACGGTCGGGCCGGGCGAGGCGGTGCGCATCTTCACGGGCGCGCCGATTCCGGCGGGGGTGGACACCGTCGCCATGCAGGAGGATTGCCGGGCCGAGGACGGCGCGGTGCTTGTGCCCGCCAGCCTGGAGCGCGGCGCCAACATCCGCGACGCCGGGGAGGACATGACGGCCGGGTCGGTGGTGCTGACCCCCGGCCTGCGGCTGCGCGCCCAGGAGATCGGCTTGGCCGCCGCGGTCGGGCGGTCGGGCCTGTCGGTGCGCAAGCGTCTGCGCGTCGTCCTGTTCTCCACCGGCGACGAGCTGCGCGAGCCGGGGACGGACAAGCCGGAGGGCACCATCTACGACGCCAACCGCTACACGCTGGCCGCCCAGCTCGACGCGCTGGGGGCGGAGGTGCGCGACCTCGGCATCCTGCCCGACAGGCCGGACGCGACCCGCGCCGCCCTGGCCGACGCCGCGGCGACGGCCGATCTGGTCGTCACCTCCGGCGGCGCGTCGGTGGGGGAGGAGGACCATGTGAAGAGGGTGGTCGGCGAGTTGGGCTCCGTCGACCTGTGGAAGCTCGCCTTGAAGCCGGGCAAGCCGCTGGCGCTCGGGCGCATCGGCACCACCCCGTTCCTCGGCCTGCCGGGCAACCCGGTCTCGGCCATGGTGACCTTCATGCTGGTGGGCCGCCCGCTGGTGCTGCGCCTGTCGGGGGCGGAGAGCGCGCCGGCCCCGCGCTGCCTCGTCGTCGCCGGCTTTGACTTCAAGAAGAAGCCGGGGCGACGCGAGTTCCTGCGCGCCCGTCTGGCGACCGGACCCGATAGCCGTCCGGTCGCCCACAAGTTTCCCAGCGACAGCTCCGGCGTGCTGACCTCGATGGTCGAGGCCGACGGGCTCGTGGACATGCCGGCGGACGCCACCACGATCCGCGACGGTGACATGGTGGAGTTCCTACCCTTCACCGGCCTGTTCGCCTGAGCGTCGGACGACCCCTCTCCCGGAGCGGCGGGAGAGGGAGCATCGTCACTTCTTCGGCATGTGGCCGCTGATCTCGGCGTGCAGGGGCTTGGTGTCCTCGAAGGTCTTCTGCTGCTCGGGGGTGGCTTCCTTCTGGTGCTTCGCCTTCCATTCCGAATAGGGCATGCCGTAGACGGCGATGCGGGCCTCCTCGTCGGTCAGCGGCACGTTCCGTTCCTTGGCGGCGGCGGCGTACCATTTGGACAGGCAGTTGCGGCAGAAGCCGGCCAGATTCATCAGGTCGATGTTCTGCACGTCGGTGCGCTTCTGGAGATGCGCGACCAGACCGCGGAACGCGGCGGCTTCCAGCTCGGTGCGGGTCTTCTCGTCCATTCCAATCCCTCTCAGTTCTGTTCGTTGTGCAGCGTGACGAAGCGGCCGTGGCGGTGGAAGCTCTGGGACGAGCCGCCGGCCAGGATCGCCTCGGCCACGGACTCGCGGTCCTCCACCACGAAGCCGGCCAGCGCGGCGATGCCGTAGCGGAACAGCCGCGGCGTCAGCGGCGTCCCCGGCCCGACCAGGGCGACGCGGGTCCCCTCCGCCACCGACAGCAGGCGGGGCAGGCTGCGGTTGGTCAGGGTGGAGGCGGTGATCGCCGCCCCCTCCGCCCCCGGCAGCAGCCATTCCCCGGCGGCCTCCGGATACTCCCCGTCGCTGGGGTTCATTTCGACCACATGGGCGTTGGGCAGGCGCCGGGCAATCTGCGGGAAGGCCCCGAAGACGACGACGCGCCCCTCCATTCCGGTGAACAGGTCCAGCCCGTTGGCCGGGGAGCCGGTCAGGTCGGGGCGGTTGTAATGGGCGTTCAGCGCGGCCATGCCGACCGCGGCCTCCTGCGGGTCCCAGGAGCGGGCGGCGTGCGCGGCCAGCCCGGCGAGGCCGACACCGGCCCAGCGCGCCGGATCGGGCGGCGGCGCCGACTGCGGGCGGGCGGCCAGCCCGATGCCGGGCCCCGCCGCGCCGTCCGTCTCCACCATGATCCATTTGGCGCCGATGGTGATGGCGCGCACCTCGGCGTCCTCCACCCCGTGCAGAAGGTCGTCGTAGAGCCGGTGCGCCCCCCACCAGCGCCACAGCGCGTCCTCGTGCGGCGAGATCAGCGAGGTGAAGCCGCCGGTGAAGCTCTGCCACTCGTTGAGGAAGCGGCTCCCGACGCTGGTCAGCACCGGGATGCCCTCGGCGATGCCGGCCAGCAGCTCGTCCGCAAGCCCCTCGCCGTGCGCCTCCAGCCCGGCGAACTTGTTGACCACCAGCAGGTCGGCGCGCTCCGCGATGGCGCGGCGCAGCGCCTGGCTGGCCTCGGCCACCCCCTGGGGATCGACGCGGCAGGACTGTGACTGGCGGCCCAGATGCTGGGAGATGTCGTAGGCTTTGCCGGTGGCGACGTCCACCAGCTCCATCAGGTCGGCGCAGTCGCCGGGCGCGCCGGTGTTGCGCTGGATCACGCCGCCGACGCGAAAGCCGCGCCGCCGCAATTCCATCACGAAGCGGTCGATCATCGCGTCGACGGCGAGGGAGCCGGGGCCATGGACCACCGCACCAGGACGCAGCGGGGGCGGGACCGCGGGGCGCAGGGTCGGCATGGGGCGGACTCCTTCAGGAATGGGGATGAGCGTCACGCGGCGGAGGCGCCGCGGCGGATGTGGTACACGAACACCTCGCCGCGCGTCTCGTGCGCCAGCAGCACGTTGTCGGTCGTGTTGCAGAAATGCTTGAAGTCGATGATCGAGGCCGGGTCGGTGGCGTAGACGACCACCTCCTCCCCCTCGGCCATTTTGTCCAGCAGGGCCCGTGTCCGCAGGATGGGCAGCGGGCAGTGCAGCCCCTTCACGTCGAGTTCCTTGGCCGCCACGGGCGTAACCTCGTCTTCCTAATCGTCACCGGACGCCGCGACTGTACCGGGTTCCCGCCTCCGTCTCCACCGTTCCGGTTGATCCGGCGTTCCGCGAGACAGGGCGCTCCCGGCGGGCCGGGGCACCTTTGCCGGGCTGGAATGTTAGCCAGGGAAACGGTTTTGAACGAACAACGCGGGAGCAGCGCTTATGGCCGGTCGACATTTCGACAAGGTGGTGGTCATCACCGGGGCGTCCAGCGGGATCGGCCGGGCGACCGCCGTGGAATTCGCGCGCCACGGCGCCGCCGTGGTCCTGGCGGCGCGGCGCCACGCCGCCCTGCACGAGGTCGCGGAGGAGTGCATCGAGGCCGGGGGGCGGGCGATGGTCGTGCCCACCGACGTGCGCGACCAGGAGCAGATGAACCGGTTGGCCGAGCGCGCCATCGAGGTGTTCGGGGGAATCGACGTCTGGGTGAACAACGCGGGCGTGATCGCCTTCGGCCGCTTCGAGGAGACCCCGCAGGATGTCTTCGAAGAGGTGATGCGCACCAATTTCTTCGGCACCGCCAACGGCTGCCGCGCCGTGCTGCCGCATTTCCTGGAACGGGGGGAGGGAACGATCATCAACCTCGCCTCGCTGGCGTCCCTCGTCGGGCAGCGCTACGCCGCCGCCTACGCCGCCAGCAAGTTCGCGGTGCGCGGCTTCTCCGAAACGCTGCGGCAGGAGCTGGTGGAGGACCCCGGCATCCAGGTCTGCACCGTGCTGCCCGGCCCCATCGACACGCCGCTGTGGCAGCATGGCGCGAACTACACCGGCCGCGCCGTCAAGGCGATGACGCCGCTGCGCCCGCCGGAGGAGGTGGCCGAGGCCGTCCTGCGCCTCGCCGAGAGTCCCCGGCCCGAGCTGTTCGTCGGCGCCGCGGGACGCTCCGCCGCGCTGCCGCATGTGGTGGCGCCGGCGCTGGCCGACCGCATGCTGGCCCACCGGATGGACCGCGACATGTTCGACAACCGCCCGGCCCACGACACCCCCGGCGGCGTCCTGGAGGCCATGCCGGACCATCGCGAAGCGAGCGGCGGCTGGATGGAGCGCGCCGCCGCGCAGGCCCCCCGAAGCCGGGCGGAAGGACGCCGCGCCTTGTGCTGGACCAACGTCGCCCTGTTTCTGCTGCCCATCGGCCTGATGAGCCGTTTGCCCTCCCAGGTCTGGGATCGGCGGGCGTGGGAGAGCGCCAGGGTCAGGCCGTGAGCATCTTGAGACCGGACAAAGCGAGGATCGCCGCCAGCAGATAGCGCAGAGCCGCGGTCGGGAGGTGGCGGCTGCCCAGCCAGGCGCCGACCGCCCCGCCCACTCCGGCGGCGGCCAGCCACCAGGGCAGGGCCGCCGGCAGGGTGGTCGCGGTCGTCCAGGTGCCGGCCAGCGCCGCCGCCGAATTCAGCAGGTTGTAGGCGGCCGAGACGGCGGCGGCGCGGCGCGTCTCGACCCAGCCCATGAGCAGGATCAGCGGCGCCAGGAAGATGCCGCCGCCGGTGCCGGTCATCCCGGACAGGAAGCCCACGGCGGCCCCGGCGGCGAGCGCCGGCAGGAAGGGCGGGGCGACCGCATCCGCCCGTTCCGGCGTGCCGCGCGCCACCCAGGTCGAGCGGGCCAGCTCCAGCGCCGCCAGCAGCAGGATCGCCCCGACCAGCGGGTAGTAGAGATGCGACGGCAGATGCAGCGTGCCGCCGAGGAACGAGAAGGGCATTCCCAGCACGCCGAACGGGTAGAAGGCCCGCCATGTGAACAGCCCGGCGCGGACGAAGCGGACGGTGCCGATGCCCGCCACCAGGAGGTTGAGGGCGAGCGCGGTGGGCTTCATCGTCGCCGGGTCGAGCCCGACGATGCCCATGACGGCGAGGTAGCCGGACGCTCCCGCCTGCCCGACCGCGGCGTACAGCGTGGCGATGACCAGAATCAGCGCCGTCAGACCGACCGTCTCGTTGAACACCCGCGAGTCTCCCCATGCCCTGCCGGTCGCTTGTAACCGGCGCGCGTGGGCGGGGCCAGGGAAAGGGCGGAGAAATTCCGAACCATGGCGGCGCGGCGCTGTTGGCGGGGAGGGCGACGACGCCCATACCCCTTCCACCCCTGTCCTTCGGAGGCTGCCCATGCGCGCCCGCGAAATGATCGGCACCCACCCGCATGTCCGCGGAAACACCAACGACGCGCTCATCCGCTGCATCGAGGCCTGCTACGACTGCGCGCAGACCTGCACCAGCTGCGCCGACGCCTGTTTGGGCGAGGATCCGGTGGCCGGGCTGGTGCAGTGCATCCGCCTGAACATGGATTGCGCCGATGTCTGCGCGGCGACCGGCGCCGTCGCCACCCGGCGCAGCGGTTCCAACGAGGCGGTGATCCGCGCCATGCTCGACGCCTGTGCAACCGCCTGCCGCCTGTGCGCCGAGGAGTGCGAAGGGCACGCCAGCATGCACGAGCATTGCCGCATCTGCGCCGAAGCCTGCCGGACCTGCGAGGACGCCTGCCGCAAGGCCCTGCAATCCCTCAGCCATTGAGGGAAGCGGAGGGTCAGCCGCCGTTGCCGAGGATCACCCGATCCAGATAGTCGGCCAGCAGCGGGCCGTCCCCCAGCCCGAGCAGCAGCTTGGACGACACGTTGCCGTTCTCCGTCCGCAGACCCGGAACCGCCGCGTGGCGGGCCAGGAAGCCGTCCAGCGCGGCGTTCCACGCGGCATCGGCGTTGCGGCAGAAGATCTTCGACAGCGAGAAGTGCGGCACCTTGCGGAAGGGGCTGGCGAGGCGCTTTCCCTGGAACGCCGCCGGTGGATTGCCGAGGGCGCGGTAACGGGTTTCCAGCGTCTTGCGGAAGCTCTGGAAGGTCGTCCCGCCGCTTTCCATGCCGATGGTGACGACCGGAACGCCGAGCAGGGCCACCGAGTCGGCGATCAGGCGGGCGTTCTCCTCCTGGTCGCGCCGGATGGCCTCGGCGAGCGCCGGATCGCCGCGCATCGCCTCGGTCAGCCCCACCGTGCGCGGCGTGTGGAAGGAACTCTTGTTCAGCACCATGACCTTGCCGCGGAAGGAACTGGCGCCGAAAATTCCGTCGAAGAAACTGTGCGCCATGGCCCCGGCGCGCCCCTGGACGCAGAGATAGACGGACTGCTCATACTCCCGGCGCCCCGGATTGTCGCCGACCAGGATCAGCTCCGGCAGGGGGCCGTCGTCGGCGCTGTAGGCGGTCAGGTCGGTGTTCGCGACGAACAGCGGCGACACGGAGTTCCGCAGGGCGCGGACCCGTTCGCCGTGCTCGGCGACGCGGGTTCGGAACAGCGAAACCGCGTCCGGCCGTCCGCCCTCCGGCGGGACATCGCCCAGGATGACGGACAGGTGCCGCAACTCGGCCTCATGGTCCGATGCCGCCGCGTCGATCGAGGATACCGCCATTCCCATTCCCCTTTGCAAAGCGGCCCCATCTAAGGGACTGGTGATTGTGTTGTCGAGAGGCGTCGATCCGGCTATAGAGTGCGCCAGGGAAGCGACCGGAACCGCGCCGTTTGCGGGTTCGCCAGGAGGTTCGGAAGGAATGAAGCTGTCAGACGTCGATATTCGCCGATACCTCGCCGAAGGACGCATCGAGATCGACCCGTTGCCGGCCGAGAGCCAGATCGGCGCGATGTCGGTCGACCTCCAGCTCGGAAACGCCTTCCAGGTCTTCCCGCCGGGCAAGGCGGCCTTCGTCGACCTCGCCCCGCCCGAGGGGCATCCCAGCCAGGTTCCCGACAAGCTGATGGACCGCGTCGAGGTCCCCGTCGGCGAGCCGTTCTTCCTGCATCCGGGCGAGCTGGTGCTCGGCATCACCGTGCAGCGCATCGGCCTGCCCAACGACATCGCCGGCCGTTTGGATGGCCGCAGCAGCCTCGCCCGCCTGGGCCTGATGGTGCACGCCACCGCGCACACCATCGATCCGGGCTGGAACGGCCGCATCACGCTGGAATTCTTCAACTGCGGACGTCTGCCGCTGGCGCTGCGCCCGGGCATGCGGATCTGCGCCCTCAGCTTCGAAACGCTGATGTCGCCGACCTCCAAGCCCTACGCCGCGCGCCCCGACGCCAAGTACCGCGACCAGCTCGACCCGCTGCCCAGCCGGATCAACCTGGAACAGCCCTGACGCCGCACATCGCACGGCTGACAATGGAAAGGCGCCCCGCTTCCGGGGCGCCTTTTTCTTTCGCGGGGGGCTGTGGGAGCTCCGTTATCCGGGCTCCCACCCCTCCGGGGCCATGTCGAATCCGGCGAACTCGAAGGCGGGGGAGACGGTGCAGCCCACCAGAACCCAGCCCGCCAGCGGCCGCGCGGCCTGCCACGCGTGCGCCGGAACGACCCCCTGCGGGCGCTGTCCGCCCAGGAGGTCCATCCCCAGGATCAGCCGCTCGACCGACCGCCCGTCGGTGGAGATGGACAGCTCCAGCGGCCCGCCGGCGTGCCAGTGCCACATCTCGACCGCGTCCACCCGGTGCCAGTGGGAGCGCTCCCCCGCCTGGAGCAGGTAATGGATGCCGGTCTTGACCCCGCGCCCGCCGCCCGGCGGGGCGTCCCGGAAGGTCTCCACATAGTGGCCGCCTTCCGGGTGGGGCTGCATGCCCAGCGTCGCGATGATGCGCTCGGGAGTCAGGGTCTCCATGGCGTCGCCCCCTTCCTCACGCCGGAGGCGGCGCGGTGCGGCGGAAGCTGTCGAGGTCGGAGGCCGAGGCGAACCACGCCGCCAGCTCCGGACGGCCAACCCGCCAGTCCTCATGCCCGTACCGGAAGTCGAGGTAGCCGAGCGCCACCAGGATGGACAGCGTGCCGATGGTCAGCGTGCCGTCGAGGGCCGGCGCCTCCGCCTCAAGCACGTCGAGCGCGCGGGCCACGGCGCGGCGCTGGCGGTCCGCCCAGGAGTCGGAACGCTCGCCGTCCGGCCGCTGAAGCTCCAGGCGGCGCAGGATGGCGGCGTCGCAGATGCCGTCGGCCAGGGCTTGCTGGCGCAGCGCCGTCCAGCGCGCCGGGCCGGCGGCCGGGAACAGGCGCGGGCCGTCGTGCAGCGAGTCCAGATACTCCGCGATCACCGGGCTGTCGTAGAGCGCCGAACCATCGTCCAGGATCAGGGCCGGCACCTTGCCCAGCGGGTTGTCCGCCGGCAGGTCGGTGTCCGGCGCCCAGGCGTTGGTCACCTGCCTCTCGACCGTCGACTCCAGCCCGCATTCAATGAGGACCATCGCGACCTTGCGGACGTAGGGCGAGGTCGGGCTCCAGCGCAGCTTCATGAAAATCTCCTCCCGTTTTGTGGGCGTCAGCGTAGCGCGACGGTGCGCCGTCTTAAAGGCGGTCCATCCTAAAAGCGGTCCTTGCGGCCGCGGATCTCGGCGAAGACCGCCGCCGGATCGGCTCCGGCCATGCCAAGGGCGGCCTGGACCTCCGGCACGTCGGCGCGCAGGAAGGGATTGGTGGCCTTCTCGACGCCCAGCGTCGAGGGGATGGTCGGCTCCCCGCGCTCGCGCTGCGCGGCAATCTCCGCCGCGCGTGCCTTCAGGGCGGCGTTGTCCGGTTCCACCGTCACGGCGAAGCGGGCGTTGGACAGGGTGTATTCGTGGCCGCAATAGACGCGGGTGTCGTCCGGCAGCCCGCGCAGCTTGACCAGCGAGGTCCACATCTGGGCCGGCGTGCCTTCGAACAGCCGCCCGCAGCCGAGGGCGAACAGCGTGTCGCCGCTGAACAGCGCCTTGGCCTGCGGAAACCAGAAGGCGATGTGGCCGGAGGTGTGGCCGGGGACGAAAAACACCTGCGCGGTGTGCGATCCGAACGAAATGGTCTCGCCTTCGCCCAGGCACGTCTCCATATCGGGAATGCGGGCGACGTCGGCGCGCGGTCCGATCACGTCGGCGCCATAGCGCGCCTTCAGCGTGTGGTTGCCGCCGATGTGGTCGTTGTGGTGGTGGGTGTTGAAGATGTGCGTCAGCGTCCAGCCGCGCCGCTCCAGCTCCGCCAGCACGGGCTGCGCGTCGCCGGGGTCGACGACGCCCACGGCGCCGCTGGCCGGGTCGCGCAGGAGGTAGATGTAGTTGTCGTTGAACGCCGGAATCAGGTGGATGTCCATGGGCTTGGGCCCTCCCGCATGAATGGACGTTTGATCGAAACGTGATAGCCTGGGATGACCATGTACACCGATATCGTCGATCTTCGTGAATTCTACGAGTCCGGGCTTGGTCAGGCGGCGCGGCGGATGATCCGCCGGCGCATCCGCACCATCTGGCCCGACCTGCGCGGCCAGATCGTGCTGGGGGTCGGCTACACGACGCCGTACCTGCAACCCTTCCGCGACGAGGCGGAGCGGGTGTTCTCGATCATGCCGGCGACCCAGGGCGTGACCTTCTGGCCGCCGGGCGGGCCGGGGCTGGTGGCGCTGGGCGACGAGGCGGACCTGCCGCTCGCCGACATGTCGGTGGACCGCGTGCTGCTCGTCCACGGGCTGGAAGGGACGGAACAACTCCGCCCGATGATGCGGGAGATCTGGCGCGTGCTGGCCGGCGGCGGGCGGGTGCTGGTGGTGGTGCCGAACCGCCGCGGCCTGTGGGCGCGCGCCGACTGGACGCCCTTCGGGCACGGCTTTCCCTATTCGGCCTCGCAGCTGAAGCAGGTTCTGCGCGACACCATGTTCGTGCCCGAGCGCACGGGGCACGCCCTGTTCCTGCCGCCGTTGCGCTCCCGCTTCCTGATGAAGACCGCCCCGGCCTGGGAGGAGGTGGGTTGCCGCTGGTTCAAGGCCTTCGCCGGGGTCACGATGATCGAGGCATCCAAGCAGATCTTCGCCGGCGTGTCGCGCAAGACCCAGCAGCCGGCCAAGCGCCGGCTGATCGTTCCGCTTCCCGGCGGGGCGGCCCCGGCCCGCCGCCCGGCGGGGTCGGGCGCGTGGCGCGTGTCGGAGGAGCCGTAGGCCTTGATCCGACGCCCTCCCGGTTTGTAACGTCCCGCTTCACCGCAGCGGATCGGACCCCATGGCGAAGGCGAACGTTCTCATCGTCCCCGGACTCGGCAACTCCGGTCCGGAGCATTGGCAAAGCTGGCTTCAGCGCCGCCATCCGTCCTTCGCGCGGGTCGAGCAGGCGGACTGGGACGCGCCGGCCCTGGAGGATTGGGTGCGGTCGTTGGAGGACGCCGTGGCCGCCACAGGCGCGCCGGTGGTGCTGATCGCCCACAGCCTGGGCTGCATCGCGGTGGCCCATTGGGCGGTGCGGAGGGGATCGTCGGTCGGCAAAATTGCAGCCGCCCTGCTGGTCGCCCCGCCCGACGTCGAGTCGGCGGAGCGCGCGCCGCCGGAGATCCACGGCTTCGCCCCGGTGCCCACCGACCCGCTGCCCTTCCGCACGGTCGTGCTGGCCAGCCGCAACGACCCCTACGCCACGATCGCGCGTTCCTGCGGCTTCGCGGTCGGGTGGGGCGCCGACTTCATCGACGGCGGCGATCTCGAACACATCAACACGGCCGCCGGCTATGGCCCCTGGCCGGATGGCGAGCGGCTCGTCCTCGACCTGCTGCGCGCGGTGGAGCGCGGCGATTGAGCCGCTATTGCGGCTGCCCGGTCACCGTCTTCACCCCCTCGCCATAGGTGAATTCCGGCGCCCGCGCCAGCTCGGCGGCGGGCAGGTCCAGCGTCGGCGGTGTCGAGCCGTCGGCACCGGCGGCCGCGCCCGCGATGTCGGTGCGCAGCATGCTGACCGGCAGCGAGCGCAGCTTGCCGTCCGCTCCGCTTCCCTCGGCGGGGGCGAGCACGATCCGTTCGATCGAGGCGGCGGTGCCGTCCAGCGTGAAATCCTTGATGGAGCCGCCGGGCTGGCCGTCGCGGGTCCGCACCTCCTTGCCGATCAGGGTTCGCGCCTCCTCTGGGGTCAGCAGGTGGGGAATCGCGGCGACGGAGGGTGCGGCGCGATTCATCTCGTCGGAAGGGGCGTCGCCGCCGAGTCCCTCCGGCGAGGCCGCGGGCGGCGTGGCCGGGGTGTCGTCCGGGCGCGGCGCCGTCATCAGCGGGGGCCGCGCGGCGTCCGATGGCGCCGGTTGTGTCTGCGCCGAGGCGGTGCCGGACAACAGCAGGGCGGCGGCCGATGCGGCCAGGACGTACGAAGGGACGAGGCGCATGGTGCGAAGCTCCCGCTGACGGTTGTTGAACGGACTTTGCCTGTTCAACAGCGCCAGCGGGGCAGGGGTTGCATCGCCGGGAACCCGCGGTGCCCGATCAGTCGCGGCGCAGCAGGAAAACGCCCTGTTCGCCCAGCAGGTTGGCAAGCCCGGAATGGGCGTGGCCGGTGACCCGGCCGGCGCGGTTCACGATCATGCAGCGCTCGATCCGGATGCCCATCTCCTCCGCCAGGACGACGAAATCCTTGATCGTGCAGAAGTGGATGTTGGGGGTTTCCCACCACTGGTAGCCCAGCTTCTCCGTCACCGGCATGCGCCCGGTGAGCAGGAGCTGCACGCGGATGCGCCAATAGCCGAAGTTGGGCACCGACACGATGGCCCGCCGCCCGATGCGGGTCATCGTCTCCAGCACCGTCCGCGGCTCCCGCATCGCCTGGAGGGTCTGGCTGAGGATCACGTAATCGAAGGCGCCCGGCGGGTAGTCCTTCAGGTCGGTCTCGGCGTCGCCCTGGATGACCGACAGGCCCTGGGCCACGCACTGGTGCACGCCGTCCATCGACAGCTCGATCCCGCGCCCGTCCACCCCCTTCCGGCGCGACAGGAAGGCGAGCAGGGCGCCGTCGCCGCAGCCGACGTCGAGCACGCGGCTGCCCGGCTCGACCATCTCGGCGATCAGCCTCAGGTCCGTGCGGATGCCGGCGCCGGTGCCGGAGGCGGTGCGGGCGGAGGCCTGCTTGTCGTCGAGGGGGCTCATGGCCGCGAAGTCCGTGTCAGTCCGCGGTGCTCGGCGCAGCCCTCCAGGAACCCGCGGATCACCTGATGGAATTCCGGCTCGTCGAGCAGGAAGGAATCGTGGCCCTTGTCGGTGCGGATCTCCACGAAGCTGACGTTGGCCGCCACCGCGTTCAGCGCGTGGACGATGGCCCGCGATTCCGAGGTCGGGAACAGCCAGTCGCTGGAGAAGCTGGCCAGACAGAAGCGCACCGGCGTGCCCTTGCCGTCCTTGCGGAAGGCGTTGGACAGGGTGCCGCCCCCGTAATCGGCCGCGAGGTCGAAATAGTCCATCGCCCGCGTGATGTAGAGATAGGAGTTGGCGTCGAAGCGCTCGACAAAGGTGATGCCCTGGTGGCGCAGATAGCTCTCCACCTGGAAATCGGCGTCGAAGCCGTAGGTGACGGTCTGTCGGTTCTGCAGGTTGCGCCCGAATTTGCGGTGCAGCGCCGGTTCCGACAGGTAGGTGATGTGCGCCGCCATGCGCGCCACCGCCAGCCCGCGGTGGGGGCGGGTGCCCTCCAGCAGATAGTTGCCGCCGGCCCAGTCCGGGTCGGCCATGATCGCCTGCCGGCCGACCTCGTGGAAGGCGATGTTCTGCGCGGAGTGGCGGGCCGCCGTGGCGATTGGCACCGCGGCGAAGACCGATTCCGGGTAGGCGACGGCCCATTGCAGGACCTGCATGCCGCCCATCGAGCCGCCGATCACGCAGAAGAGCTGGTCGATCCCGAGATGCTCCACCAGCAGCTTCTGCGCGCGCACCATGTCGCCGATGGTGATGACGGGGAAGCCGAGGCCGTAGGGCTTGCCGGTCGCCGGGTCGGTCTCCTTCGGGCCGGTGGAGCCCATGCAGCCGCCGATGACGTTGGAGCAGATGACGAAGTAACGGTCGGTGTCGACCGGCTTGCCGGGGCCGACCAGCATCTCCCACCAGCCGGGCTTGCCGGTCACCGGATGGCGGTCGAGCACGTAATGGTCGCCGGTCAGGGCGTGGCAGATCAGGATGGCGTTCGACCGGTCCGCGTTCAGCGTGCCGTAGGTCTGGTAGGCGACCTCGAACGGGCCCAGCTCCGCGCCGCTGTCCAGCCGCATGGGCCGGTCCACCCCGAGCGTGACCCGGTGGCCGGGCATCGTCGCGGGTTCGGCGGGCACGGCGGCAGGCACGGCGGCGGGGTTCGGCGCGGACATGACGGGTCGGGGGCCTCCGGGAAACGGGACGGTATAGCTATGGACCGGCGGTTGGGAGTGTCAACGTTTTCTTTGATTTCGCATCGCTTGCGGACTACTACTATCCGGCTTTGGATTCGCTTTGGATTTGACGGTTTCCCGCCCCATGCCTCCGCCCAAGTCCCCGCTCGACGATCTGCGCCGCGAGATCGATCACATCGACGATACGATCCACGACCTGCTGATGCGCCGCGCGGCGGTTGTGGAGCGCGTCGGTGTCGTCAAAAGCCAGATCGAGGCCGCCGAGGGTCAGGTCAGCGGGAATCCGCAGACCCCGATCTACCTGCGCCCGGCCCGCGAGGCGGTCATCCTGCGCCGCCTGATGGCGCGCCACGCCGGTTCCTTCCCGGCGATGGCCGTCGTCCGCATGTGGCGGGAGATGATCACCGCCTTCACCCGTCTCCAGGGCCCCTTCGCCGTCGCCGTCTACGCGCCGGAGGACCGCCGCGGATTCTGGGACGTGGCCCGCGACCATTTCGGCAGCGTCGTTCCGATGACCGCCGTCAATTCGCCCGCCGCGGCCATCCGCGCGGTGTCGGAGGGCGCCGCCACCGTCGGCGTCGTTCCCTACCCGGCGGAGGACGACGCGGACCCCTGGTGGCGGTTCCTGGTGTCGTCCGACGCGCGCACGCCGCGCGTGGTGGCGCGGCTCCCCTTCGCCGGGCGCGGCAACGCCCGCGGCGAGGATCGCGACGCGCTGGCCATCGCGCTGGTCCCGCACGAGCCGACCGGCGACGACCGCACCCTGCTGGGGATCGAGCTGGGGCAGGACCTCAGCCGCGGCCGGCTCAAGGACCATCTGGAGACGAGCGGCCTCGCCCCGACCTACTTCTGCACCTGGCACGCCCGCGACCCGTCCGGGCCGTCGATCCATCTGGTCGAGGTCGCCGACTTCGTCGACCACACCGACCCGCGCCTCGCCGCCTTCGCGGCCCGGCTGGGCGAGATCCCGGTGCGGATCAACATCGTGGGCGGCTACGCCGTCCCGCTCCATCTCTCCGCCTCGTCTTTCCAATGACGCCCTCCCAATGACGCCCGCAAGGTCCGAGACCTGACATGACCAAGCCGAACAACGGCCCGGCGCCCCGCCCGGGGATTCTCGACATCGCCCCCTATGTCGGCGGCGAACATGCGGGGCACATCCGCCTCGCCTCCAACGAAGGCGCGCTCGGCCCGAGCCCGCGCGCCGTGGAGGCCTACAAGGCCGCCGCGGGCGAGCTGCACCGCTACCCGGACGGCGGCTCCGCCAAGCTGCGCAAGGCCATCGCCGAGCGCTTCGGGCTGGACGCCGACCGCGTCGTCTGCGGCGCCGGCTCCGACGAGCTGATCGCCCTGCTGATCCGCGCCTACGCCGGACCGGGGGACGAGGTGCTGTACTCGCAGCACGGCTTCCTGATGTACCCGATCGGCGCCAAGTCGGTCGGCGCCACCCCGGTCCAGGCGCCGGAGACGAACCTGACCACCGATGTGGATTCGCTGCTGGCCCACGTCACGCCGCGCACCCGGCTGGTCTTCGTCGCCAACCCGAACAATCCGACCGGCACCTACATCACCGCCGACGAGATGGCCCGGCTGCACGCCGGCCTGCCGGAAAACGCCATCCTGGTCATCGACGCGGCCTACGCCGAGTACATGAACCACAACGACTATTCGGCGGGGCAGGAGTTGGTGGACCGCTTCCCCAACGTGGTGATGACCCGCACCTTCTCGAAGATCTTCGCGCTGGGCTCGGTCCGGCTCGGCTGGGCCTATTGCCCGGCGGGGATCGCCGACGTGCTGAACCGCGTGCGCGGCCCCTTCAACGTCTCTTCCGCGGCGCAGATCGCCGGGGTGGCGGCGCTGGAGGACACCGAGTTCCTGGAGCGGTCGCGCAGCCACAACACCGAATGGCGGGAGTGGTTCGTCCAGCAGGTGCAGGGGCTGGGGCTGAAGACCCATCCCAGCGTGACGAACTTCGTCCTGGTCGACTTTGCCGGCCAGACCGCCGGCAAGGACGACGCCGAGGCGGCGCGCCTGTTCCTGAAGGGCCGCGGCATCCTGGTCCGCCAGATGCCCGCCTACGGCCTGCCGAGCTGCCTGCGCGTCACCATCGGCACCGAGACCGAAATGCGCGAGGTGGTGCGGGCGCTGAAGGACTTCCTGGCGGCGTGATACCCTCCTCGGAATGATCGGAAACAGGCCGGGCCATGCGCCCGGCCTTTTCGTTCCGGCCCTTGCGAACGCCCGGCCGACCAAAGTTTCGCTTGGTCGGGGGGCGCCTTGGTGCTTTATAGCGGGGCGTTCTGCAACCCATCCGCAGCCGGTGCCGTGAGACCATGACCGAGACCGCCGCCACCCTGGCCACCCCCCTGTTCGACCGCGTCGCCATCGTCGGCGTGGGCCTGATCGGCTCGTCCCTGGCGCGGGCGCTCACGCATTACGGGGTGGCGCGTCAGGTCGTCTGCGCGGACCGCAGCCCGGAGCATTGCGCCAAGGCGATGGAGCTGGGCATCGTCGCGCGCGCCACCACCGATCTGGCGGAAGCGCTGGACGGCGCGGACGTGGTGGTCCTGGCGACTCCCGTCGGCGCCTTCGCCGAGGTGGGGGAGCAGCTGGGGCCGCTGCTGCGCCCCGGCATGATCGTGACGGACGTCGGCTCGGTGAAGCAGGCGGTGCTGCGCGACGTCGGGCCGCACATCCCGGACGGCGTGCATCTGATTCCCGGCCACCCGGTGGCGGGCACCGAGCATTCGGGTCCGGAGGCCGGCTTCGCCACCCTGTTCCAGGGACGCTGGTGCATCGTCACGCCGCCGCCCGGCGCCAACGAGGGCGCGGTGGACAAGGTGGTGGCGATGTGGCGCCGGATCGGTTCCACCGTCGAACTGATGGACGCCAACCATCACGACCGCGTGCTGGCCATCACCTCTCACCTGCCGCACCTGATCGCCTACACCATCGTCGGCACGGCGTCCGACCTGGAGGACGACACGAAGTCGGAGGTCATCAAGTTCTCCGCCGGCGGTTTCCGCGACTTCACCCGCATCGCCGCCAGCGATCCGGTGATGTGGCGCGACGTGTTCCTGAACAACCGGGAAGCGGTCCTGGAAATCCTCCAGCGCTTCACCGAGGACCTGACCGCCCTCCAGCGCGCCATCCGCTGGGGCGAGGGGGAGCAGCTGCAGGACCATTTCACTAAGACCCGCGCCATCCGCCGCGGCATCATCGACGCCAAGCAGGCCTGACCGCTTCGATTGCGCCTTTCGTCCGGCGTCGCCGTCCACCGCGAAAATTTCACATTAAAATTCCGATAAATGATAATCGTGCATATGTGAATTACACACAAAACGTCAAAAGACGACTTGCCTGATAGGGATCGCCCGTGTTCAATAATCCCCGGCACCGCGCCATCGACCGTCAGCCTGGGGAACACCGTTCATGCCGTCGCGCTTCAGCCAGAGTCTCATCGCCGTCGGGCTGGTGACGTTGGCCGCCCTGGCGACCGCCAGCGCCGCGAGCCGCAGCACGATCCTGAACGTCTCCTACGACCCGACGCGGGAGCTGTACGAGGAGTTCAACCCGGCCTTCGCGCGCACCTGGGCGGAGGCGTCGGGGGAGACGGTGGTCATCCACCAGTCGCACGGCGGATCGGGCGCGCAGGCGCGTTCGGTCATCGACGGGCTGGATGCCGACGTGGTGACTCTGGCTCTGGGCTACGACGTGGACGCCATCGCCGACGCCGGGCTGATCGCCAAGGATTGGCGGACCCGGCTGCCGAACAACAGCTCCCCCTACACCTCCACCATCGTGTTCCTGGTCCGCAAGGGCAACCCGAAGCGGATCAAGGACTGGGACGATCTGGTGAAGCCGGACGTGGAGGTGGTCACGCCCAACCCGAAGACCTCGGGCGGGGCGCGCTGGAACTACCTCGCCGCCTGGGCCTACGCGCTGAAGGCCAACGGCGGCGACGAGGCGAAGGCCAGGCAATTCGTCGCCGAACTGTATCGGCATGTGCCGGTGCTGGACAGCGGCGCCCGCGGGGCCGCGCTGACCTTCACGCGCAAGGGCGTCGGCGACGTGCTGCTGGCCTGGGAGAACGAGGCCTTCCTGTCGCTCCAGGAGTTCGGCGCCGACCAGTTCGAGATCGTCGTGCCGTCCCTGTCCATCCTCACCGAGCCGCCGGTGGCCGTGGTGGACAGCGTGGTCGACCGCAAGGGCACACGCAAGGTGGCCGAAGCCTATGTGCAGTATCTCTACACCCGCGAGGGGCAGGAAATCGCCGCCCGGAACTTCTACCGGCCCCGCCATCCCGAGCTGGCGCGGCAGTACGCCGGGCGCTTCTCGCCGGTGGCGCTGGTGACCGTGGACGAAATTTTCGGCGGCTGGCGCAAGGCCCAGGCGACCCATTTCGCGGAGGGTGGGCTGTTCGACCAGCTTCAGCAGGCGCCGCGCTGAAGCCTGAAATCCTTTGACCGATTCAATGAGCGCGGGAGGGCCACACAGCATGAGCACGACATCGACCCCCCGGACCACGGACGGCGACGCCAACCCGCTGATCGGTGTGATCGCCGAGAACATCCGCAATTTCCGGCTCCGCCAGGGACTGTCCGTGGACGCGCTGGCCAAGCTGTCGGGCAACAGCCGGGCGGAATTGACGGCGGTCGAGGCCGGGCGGGGGCCGTCCAGCATCGACTTCCTCTGGACCATCGCCCGCGCGCTCGACGTGCCCTTCTCCAGTCTGCTCAGCAGCGGGGGCAGCGGCGGGACAACGGTGATCCGGCGGGCGGACAGCCGGCCGCTCGCCTCGCGCGATGGGCGGTTCAGCTCGCGGGCGCTGTTCCCCTTCCGCGGCGAGCGGCAGGTGGAGTTCTACGAGCTGCGCCTCGCCCCCGGCACCGACGAGCGGGCCGACGCCCACACCATCGGCACCGTGGAGAACATCCTGGTCGGGCGTGGCGTGGTCGAGATCGAGACCGGCGACGGCACCCACCGGCTGGAAGAGGGCGATACGATCCAATTCGACGCCGACGCTCCCCACGCCTACCGCAACGTGGGCGACGGCGAGGCGCTTCTCTATCTTGTGATGACCTACGTGCTCTGATTCCGCGTGCTCAGATCCCGCGTTCGGGTCAGGCGGCGGTCCGCACGCTGGCGTCGCCGTTGGCGGGGGCCTGCGGTCCGCTGTCGCGGGACATCTCCGTCTTCAGGGCGGCGGCGAGCTGCCGGAAGGTTTCCTTGCGGCCGGAGGTGCGGCGCCAGACCAGCCCGATGCGGCGGAACGGCCGCTCTCCGCCCAGCGGGCGGACCACCACGTCCAAACCGCGCAGAATTCCCGAGTCGAGCGCCATCTGCGGCAGCAGGGTCACCCCCAGCCCGTTGGCGACCATCTGGACCAGCGTGTGCAGGCTGGTGCCCTGGAACGTGGCGCTTTGCCGCGCCCCTTCCATGGAGCAGGCGGCCAGCGCGTGGTCGCGCAGGCAATGCCCGTCCTCCAGCAGCAGAAGATCCTCCAGCGCCACGTCGGAGGGGCGGGGCGTCGTGACGTCGCTCAGCCGGTGCTCCGGCGTGCAGACCACGGAAAAGCGGTCTTCGGCGATGTCGATCGATTCCACGTCGCCGGAGGGGTAGGGCAGGGCGAGGATGGCCGCGTCCAGTTCCCCCGACTCCAGCCGGTCGAGCAGCCGGGCGGTCTGGTCCTCGCGCAGGAACAGCTTCAGCTTGGGGAAGCTGTCGCGCAGCGCCGGCATCACGCGGGGAATCAGGAACGGGCCGATGGTCGGGATCACGCCCAGATGGAGCGGCCCGGACATCGGGTCCTCCACCGAGCGGGCCATGTCCACCAGTTCCTCCGCCCCCTTCAGGACGATGCGGGCGCGGTCGGCGATCTCGCGGCCCAGCGGGGTCGGCAGGACGGTGCGCCGCGTCCGCTCCAGCAGCGGGGCGCCCAGCAGATTCTCCAACTCCTGGATGCCGGCGCTGAGCGTGGACTGGCTGACGAGGCAGGCTTCCGCCGCCTTGCCGAAATGGCAGCGATCGACGACGGCGACGAGGTAGTGGAGCTGACGCAAGGTGGGTAGGGGCTTCATGCACCGCACAATAATCGGTTTTATCGATCAAAGCGATTGGTATTTTTCGCTTCCATCGCTGATCCATTGCCCCTAACTTCCCTGGTGTCAAGCGACCAACGAGGGGGGAGCAGACTTCCGGCAGGGATGCCGCGGCACCGGTGGCCCATATGGGAAACGGCGCCAGACTGGCAGGACACCGGAGTGACGCTTGCTCCAATCATTCAGACTGATGGAGATATCATGTCCTTGATCAACACCGAGATTAAGCCGTTCAAGGCGACCGCTTTCAAGGGCGGCAAGTTCATCGACGTCAGCGACGCCGACCTGAAGGGCAAGTGGTCGGTCGTCTTCTTCTACCCGGCGGACTTCACCTTCGTGTGCCCGACCGAGCTGGAAGACCTGGCCGATAACTACAGCGAGTTCCAGAAGCTCGGCGTTGAGATCTACAGCGTTTCGACCGACACCCACTTCTGCCACAAGGCCTGGCACGACACCTCGCCGGCCATCGGCAAGATCGCCTACACCATGGTCGGCGACCCGACCGGCACGATCTGCCGCAACTTCGAGATCCTGATCGAGGAGAAGGGCCTCGCCGATCGCGGCACCTTCGTCGTCGACCCGGACGGCAAGATCCAGATCATCGAGATCACCGCCGGCGGCATCGGCCGCGACGCCCGCGAGCTGCTCCGCAAGGTGAAGGCCGCCCAGTACGTCGCCTCGCACCCGGGCGAGGTCTGCCCGGCCAAGTGGGAAGAGGGTGAGAAGACTCTCGCCCCGTCGCTCGACCTCGTCGGCAAGATCTAAGCCTCTCCGGCAAGATCATCTGGGAACCGCCGGCCGCAACCGCGGCCGGACGGTTCGGCCGCGGCGCCACGGCTTCGGGCCCGGATCGATTCCGGGCCCGGATCACGAGTGGCCTTCATCCGTTCATCAAGATCTGCCGTTCACCAAGATCCGCCGTTCGACAAGAAACGCTTCAACGAACTTCTGCTGCCCGGACCCGCCCTGGCGCCACCGGGCTCGCTTCGAAAAACCACTTTCGGGAGCCCTCGCCGTGTTGGATAGCAACGTCAAAGGCCAGCTCAAGGCCTATTTCGACAAGATCACGCAGCCCATCGAACTGGCCGCCTCCCTGGACGACGGCGCCAAGTCGCAGGAAATGCAGGCTCTGCTGCAGGACATCGCGTCCCTGTCGGACAAGATCACCTACGTCCGCACCGACGACGACGCGCGCAAGCCCTCCTTCGCGATCAAGCGCACCGGCACCGACATCGGCGTCCGCTTCGCCGGCCTGCCGATGGGCCATGAATTCAATTCCCTCATCCTCGCCCTGCTGCAGGTCGGCGGCCACCCCTCCAAGGAATCGGCGGATGTCATCGAGCAGGTGAAGGCGCTGGAGGGTGAGTACAGCTTCGAGACCTACTTCTCGCTGTCCTGCCAGAACTGCCCCGACGTGGTGCAGGCCCTGAACCTGATGAGCGTTCTGAACCCGCGGATCAAGCATGTCGCCATCGACGGCGCGCTGTTCCAGCAGGAGGTTGAATCGCGCAAGATCATGGCCGTCCCGTCGATCTTCCTGAACGGCGAGCCGTTCGGCCAGGGCCGCATGGGGCTGGAGCAGATCCTCGCCAAGATCGACACCGGCGCCTCGCAGCGCGACGCGGAGAAGATCAAGGCCAAGGACGCCTTCGACGTGCTGGTGATCGGCGGCGGCCCGGCCGGCGCCGCGGCGGCGATCTACGCGGCCCGCAAGGGCATCCGCACCGGTGTCGCGGCGGAGCGTTTCGGCGGGCAGGTGCTCGACACCATGGCCATCGAGAACTTCATCTCCGTCTCCCACACCGAGGGTCCGAAGCTGGCCACCGCGCTGGAGCAGCACGTCAAGGAGTATGAGGTCGACGTGATGAACCTGCAGCGGGCGGAGAAGCTGATCCCCGCCGAGGGGCCGGGCGGCCTGATCGAGGTCCAGCTCGCCAACGGCGCCTCGCTGAAGTCGAAGACGGTGATCCTGTCCACCGGCGCCCGCTGGCGCCAGATGGGCGTCCCCGGCGAGGACGAGTACCGCAACAAGGGCGTGGCCTACTGCCCGCACTGCGACGGCCCGCTGTTCAAGGGCAAGCGCGTGGCGGTGATCGGCGGCGGCAACTCCGGCGTCGAGGCGGCCATCGATCTGGCCGGCATCGTCGCCGAGGTGACGCTGATCGAGTTCGACAGCCAGCTCCGTGCCGACGAGGTGCTTCAGCGCAAGCTGCGCAGCCTGCCCAACGTGCGCGTCATCACGTCGGGTCTGACGACCGAGGTGCATGGCGACGGCACCAAGGTGACCGGCCTCAGCTACAAGAACCGCAACACCGGTGAGGTGCACCGGGTCGATCTGGAAGGCATCTTCGTGCAGATCGGCCTCGTTCCCAACACCGAGTGGCTGAAGGGCTCGGTGGCGCTGAGCCCGCGGGGCGAGATCGAGGTGGACGCGCGCGGCCAGACCTCCGTCCCCGGCGTGTTCGCGGCGGGCGACGCGACGACGGTGCCCTACAAGCAGATCATCATCGCCATGGGCGAGGGCTCGAAGGCCGCGCTGTCGGCCTTCGACTACCTGATCCGCATGGCGCCGGTGGAGGCCGTCGCCGCGGCGTAAGGGGTGCGGTTGGTTTGGGAGGTGGTCGCGTAGAGCCCCCACCCAACCCTCCCCCGCTTTGCAGGGGAGGGCTTTTCTCCTCCCCCTGCGAAGCGGGGGGAGGTCGGGAGGGGGGGCCGACGCGACCACTTTCCCTTATCAGCCCAGCCCCGCCAGCACCTTGTCCAGCGTGATCGGGAAATCGCGCACGCGCACGCCGGTCGCGTGATGGATGGCGTTGGCGATGGCGGCGGGAACGCCGACGATGCCGATCTCGCCGACCCCCTTGGCGCCCAGCGCGTTGACCATGTCGTCGTGCTCCTCGACGAACAGCACGTCGATCTCCGGCACGTCGGCGTTCACCGGGACGTGATACTCGGCGTAGTCGTGGTTCATCACGCGGCCCAGCCGATGGTCGGTGACGGCCTCCTCCTCCAGCCCCATGCCGATGCCCCAGACCACGGCGCCCTGAATCTGGCTGCGCGCCGTCTTGGGGTTGATGATGCGCCCGGCGGCGATGGCGCTGACCACGCGGGCCACCCGGATGGTGCCGAGATCCTCGTCCACCCGGACCTCCACGAAGACGGCGGAATGGGTGGCGAAGGTGTGCCGCGCCCGGGCCAGCAGGTAGGGCAGGGCGCGCGCCTCCTCCTCGATGGACAGGGTGCCGGAGCCGCGCATCACATCGGTGATGGACAGCCGCCGCGCCCGGTCGTCACGGGCGACCAGATGCCCGTCGGCAAAGAGCACATCCTCCTCCGCCACGCCCTTCAACGGGCTGTCCTCCAGCTTCCCGGCCAATGCGACGAGCTGTGACCGCACCCGGTCGCACACCGCCTTGACCGCCGAGCCGACGGTGGACACCGTCCAGGACCCGCCCTCGATGGGGGCGGTGGGCAGCGAGGAGTCGCCCAGGCAGAAGGTCACCTCCTCGATCGGCAGGCCCAGCACGTCGGCGGCGATCTGCGTCATGACGGTGTAGGTGCCGGTGCCGATGTCGGCGGTGGCGCTCGACACCACCAGCTTCCCGTCGACTCCCAGGACCGCCTTGGCGGCGGCCTGCCCCTGCATGGCGTCCCAGACCCCCGCCGCCATGCCCCAGCCGATCAGCTCCCGCCCCTCGCGCATGGAACGCGGCGCGGGGCTGCGCTTCGCCCAGCCGAACCGCTCCGCCCCCTGCCGGAAGCAGGCGCGCAGCTCCTTGCTTGAGAAAGGGTTTCCGGTGTTGGGGTCGGTCTCGGCGTAGTTCTTCAGGCGAAGCTCCAGCGGGTCCATGCCGAGCTTGCAGGCCAGCTCGTCCATGGCGATTTCCAGCGCCGGGACGCCGGTCGCCGCACCCGGCGCGCGCTGGTCCAAGGGGGTGTGCACGTCCAGCCGCGACAGCTTGTAGTCCAGCCGGACGTTGTCGCACGTGTACTGCTGGCCCGACCAGTTGACGACGATCTCCACATAGTTCTCGTTCCGGGAGCTTTCCTGCACCGCCTCGTGGATCAGCGCCCGCAGCGTGCCGTCGCGGTCGGCCCCCAGCGCCACCCGCTGGATGGTTTCGGGGCGGTGGCCGAAGCTGAACATCTGAGGGCGCGACAGCTCCACCCGGACGGAGCGTCTCAACTGCGTCGCCGCCAGCATGGCCATGAAGAGCTGATGCTGCGGCCGCAAGCCCGAGCCGAAGGCGCCGCCGACGAAGGGCGACATCACCCGCACGGCGGATTTGGGCAGGCCGAAGACGTTGCAGACGTAGGTGTGGCAGTTCTGCGCGCCCTGGGTCTTGTCGTGGACGGTCAGCGTGCCGTCGTCGTGGTGCAGGACGGTGGTGGCGTGCATCTCCATCGGGTTGTGGTATTCCGCCGCCTGGGTGAACTCCGCGTCCACCTGGACGGGCGAGTCGAGGAAGGCCTGCTCCGGGTTGCCGCGCGGCTTCGGCGGGGGCTGGAATCCGCCCTTGTCCTTGCCGGGGGTGAAGGTGTTCGCGCGGTTGGCGCGCAGGTCGGTCTGGTGGGGGGCCGTCTCATACTCGATGTGGACGAGGCGGGCGGCGTAGCGGGCCAGCTCGAAACTCTCGGCGATCACCAGCGCAACCGGTTGGAGCGCGTGGTGGATCTCCGCGTCGTAGAGCGGCCGGAAGGGAGCGCCCTTGGGCGCGTCGTCGTCCTTCCATTTGCGGTCGAACCAGGCGAGGCTCGGCCGGTTCTCGTGGGTGAAGACATGGATGACGCCGGGCAGGGCCAGCGCCGCCGCCGTGTCGATGCGGGTGATCCGCCCGCGCGCGATGCCGCTGGAGACGATGTAGCCGTGGGCGAGGTCCGGCAAGCTGAATTCGGCGGCGTAATGGGCCTCGCCGGTCACCTTCTTGCGCCCGTCCACCCGGCTGACGGGCTTGCCGATGGGGCCGTTGGGCTCCGTCAGGAAGCCGGGGATGCTGGGAATGGCGATCATGGGCGGGGCGCTCCCTTGCGGTCTGCGGCTTCGGTCAGGGCGCGGACAATGGCGCGCTCGGCCAGTTCGATCTTGAAGCTGTTGTGCTCATGCCCCTTGGCGTCGCGCAGCAGAACACGCGCGGCGGCGCGGAACTGGTCGGGCGTAGCGGGTTTCCCGATGAGGGCGGCTTCGGCCTCCGGGTCGCGCCAGGGCTTGTGGGCGACTCCGCCCAGCGCCAAGCGGGCGTCGCGGACGGTCCCCCCGTCCATCTCCAGCCCCGCAGCCACCGACACCAGCGCGAAGGCGTAGGAGGCGCGGTCGCGGATTTTCAGATAGGTCGAATGCTCGGCGAAGCCCTTGGCCGGCAGGTCGATGGCGGTGACGAGGTCGCCCGGCTGCAAGGTCGTGTCGATTTCCGGACGGTCGCCGGGCAGGCGGTGGAACTCGGCGAAGGGGATGCTGCGGTCGCCCTTCGGCCCGGTCACCTGGACGACCGCTTCGAGCGCCGCCAGAGCGACGCAGAGGTCGGAGGGGTGGACGGCGATGCACCGGTCGCTGGCGCCGAGGATGGCGTGGATGCGGTTCACCCCGCCGATCGCGCCGCAGCCCGACCCCGGCTCCCGTTTGTTGCAGGGGGTGGCCGTGTCGTAGAAGTAATAGCACCGCGTCCGCTGCAGCAGGTTGCCGCCGTTGGTCGCCATGTTGCGGAGCTGGGCGGACGCTCCGGCGAGAATCGCCTTGGACAGCATCGGGTAGCGGGCCTTCACCCGCTCGTCGTAAGCGGTGTCGGCGTTGCGGGCCAGCGCGCCCAGCCGCAGGCCGCCCTCCGCCGTGTCCTCGATCCGGTCCAGCGGCAGGCGCGAGATGTCGACCAGCCCGTCCGGCTGCAGCACGTCGGCCTTCATCAGATCGAGCAGGTTGGTCCCCCCGGCGACGAAGGCCGTCCCGGAGGCGCCGGCCCGCCCGACCGCATCGGCCGCGCTGTCGGCCCTGGCGTAGGTGAAGGCCCTCATGGCGCGCCCTCCGCCTTCGGGGCCACGGTGGCCATGGCCTGTCGGATCGCCGCCACGATGTTGGGGTAGGCCCCGCAGCGGCAGAGGTTGCCGCTCATCAGCTCCCGGATCTCGTCGTCGGTGGTGGCCTTGCCCTCGGCGATCAGCCCCGCCGCGGAACAGATCTGGCCCGGCGTGCAATAGCCGCACTGGAAGGCGTCATGCTCGATGAAGGCTTCTTGGAGCGGGTGGAGCGCGTCGCCGGTGGTCAGCCCCTCGATGGTGGTGACCTTGCGGCCGTCCTGCATCGCCGCCAGCGTCAGGCAGGAATTGATGCGCCGCCCGTCCACCAGAACGGTGCAGGCCCCGCACTGGCCATGGTCGCAACCCTTCTTGGTGCCGGTCAGGTCGAGGTGCAGGCGCAGCGCGTCCAGCAGGGTCGTCCAGGGGGCGAGGTGAAGCGTCCGCTCCACCCCGTTGACGTTCAGCGTGACGGGAATCGGTTCGGGGGGAGGCGCGGGGGCCGGGCGCAGGCTGGCCTTGAGCTGTGCCATGGAGACTCCGGATCTGCGGGGGAGCGCCGGACGCCGCCACGACGAAGGGCTGCGCCGGCTTCACATGTCCGGACAACAGGAGGTTGGCACCACCGTTCCGCTGTCGAAATGAACGATCCGGGAACGCGGGATGCGCGTCCCGGGCACAGGTGGACGGTTCGGGGGCTTGCGGCTCCCGCCGTTACTTCTTCGCGGTGCCGGCCATGCCGGACTTCTCCGCGGCGTCGAGCAGGGTGACGACCTCCGGGGCGACCCACCAGCGGCAGCGCTTGCGCTCGTCGCTCGACACGGCGATGACGCGGTCGATCAGGCGGGACTCCGACTCACCGAACGTCTTCTGCTGCCGCAGGGCCGCCTCGATCACCCCGGCCAGCGCGATGTCGAGCGCGGTGATCTCGATGGGGTAGCTCAGCATGTCCGCCAGATCGGCGAGCTGACCCAACGTCCGCAGCCCCTCCGCGGCGCCGGTGGAGGACAGGCGGCGGAACACCGTGGCGACGTGGTTGCCGTCCTCGGCCCGCCACGGCTTGCCCGACGACACGATGCCGCGCCGCGCCAGCTGCGCCTGGAACTCGTTGACGAAGCGCACGCGCTCCATCAGCGGGTCCAGCACGCTGTGCATGGTCAGCGCCTCGATCCGCCGGGCGAGGACGGGGGCAAGATCCTCATGCACCGCGTTGCTCAGCTCGCGGAACGCCTGATGGACCATGTTGCGTTCGCGGTCGGTGGTGTCCAGTTCCAGCGCGTGGACGGCGTCGTACCAGGCCAGGAAATGCTGGAGCTGGGCGGAGGGGTGGTCGCGGTCGTCCACCGCGTCCGCCACCAGCAGGCCCGGCTTGCTGAGGAAGCTGCCGGTCAGCGTCGTCTTCAGAGCCTCCGCGGCGACCAGGAGACGGCCGATGATCGCGTCCTTCGCCACGGCGACGGGAAAGGTTTCGAACAGGCGGGTCGCCAAGGCGGCGTCGTCGCGCCGGTGCAGGCCGGCCACCGCGAACATGGCGGCCCCGTCTCGCGTGCAGTCGCCGCGCCGCGCCATCTCCCGCGCCAGACGCACCGGGTCGCCGTGCAGCAGCGACGGCAGGGGCTGGCCCGCCCAGGCGGGGGCCGCCTGAAGGATGGTTTCCATCCGCTCCAGCTCGGCACGGGCGACTCCCTCGCGCTGGCGGATGCCGTGGCGTTTCAACATCTGCGCGCGGAAGCCCGACACCTCGGCCAGGAAGGCGGTCGCCTCCGCCGGCGTGGCGCGCAGGCGGGCCAGCACGGCGAGGCTGCGCTGGCGCAATTCGTCTGCCCAGACCTGCGCCTCGGCGGAGGCGAAGATCTCGTTCAGCGGCTGATCCTTGGCGAGCCGGGCCACCGTCTCCTGGACGCGGCCGACCAGCGGTTCCATGCGCGGTGCCAGGGCGAACCACCAGGCGCTGACGTCCGCCAGATGCAGGGCGCCGGCCAGCCGGACCCCGCTGGTCAGCAGGGAATCGTCGCGCAGAATCAGGGCGTCGAACAGGCCGGTCCAGACACGGCGCGCGTGCTCCGACCGCCGTCCGTTCAGCATGGTGACCAGCATCTGGGCGACCGGCTCGGCCATGTCCTCCAGATACCCGTCGCGGATCATCTTGTAGAGCTGGAGCTTCTGCCCGTGGTCCAGCGGGGCCAGCACGTCGGACACACGCTTCAGGCTGTTGTCCCGTCCGCCGGCCAGGTCGGGCATGGCGAGGTGCAGCGGCATCGCCGACATCGCATCGGGCGCAACGCCGTCGACCGCCTGCGTCTCTTTCGACATCGGGAACTTTGCCATGGTCGGACCCATCCGCATCGAAGCGTGTGGAAATTCAATCTAAGATCGATTGGATATGGTTTCTAGAATATGGCTAAAAAGCCTAACGAATCGCTAAGCGGTGACAAAGACAGATTTCCGCGGTCTCTATGACGAAATGCAACAAGTTTGGCGAAGCGCAAGCAAAGATGAGTCATTGACCGTTACATTTAAAACACAACCCAGGCGCTTGTGAGTCAGCCCTTCAACGGGCGGGCCTTCGCCGGCTCGGCGGGCTTGCGTGCAGGGATGGGCGGGGCGCTGCGTTCCCGCCCTTCCTCCCCAAGGAAGCCCTGCGCCGCGACGACGGCGGAACGCCAGGGGCGGTCCATCGCCATCCAGTTCTCGAAGGGCAGGCGGTCGAGGGGCAGGCCCGGCCAGGACGCGGAGAACAGGCCGGAGATCATCCAGCCGGCGAGCAGCGTGACCGCCAGCTGTTCGGAGAATCCGCCGGTCTTCAGGATGGGCAGAGCGAAATTGCGCCGCCGCTTGATCGGCCACAGCAGCGGAAGCCCCGCCGGAGTCAGCAGGTCGCCCGCCAGATGGGTCAGGTAGCCGATCAGGAAGGGCAGGATCAGGTGCGAGTAATCCGCGTATTCGTGCAGGACCCAAAAGCACCCCGCGATGGCCAGCGTGGAGTGGGTGACGCCGCGATGCCCGAAGACGGCGGAGATGATGTTCGACAGGGGCCGCATCAATTGGCCGAGCGTCGATTTGGGGTGGTCGATGTCGGGCGCCAGCGACCCGATCACCGCCGCCCCGAAAGCCACCACGTCGAAGGGCAGGCCGAATCGCGCCGAGGCGTAAAACCACGCCGCCCCGCCGACGATCATGTGGGAAGACGCCATCATGGACGGTCACCGCCGGACGAACGATGAGGCACAGGGCGTCAGAACGCGCGAAGGCTGTGCCTGGGTGACGGCCACTCTGTCGGATGCTCCCGGATTCCTGGTTCCTAACACTAGGACAGAAGTCGCGACCACACAATCACGGCCTGATCAAGAGGGATTCCGAAATGACATGGCGCCCATGCGTTCACGTGCATTTGTGACGCGGGGGGCGTGTTCAGCCGGCCGGTCCGCGGGTGCAGGTGGCGCCGATGGCGCGCAGGGCGTTGCGCACCCGCCCGACGCTCTCGCGGTCCGGCAGGCTGTACCAGGTGATGGTCAGGGCGACGGGGGCGGCGCGGCGCAGTCCGTGCACGTCGCCGGGCGCGGCCTCGACGACGCGGCCCTGGCTGCCGACGAACCAGCGCCAGCGCTGGCCCTCCCCGTCGGCCAGCGATTGCCAGACCTCGCGGGAATCCCGGTAATAGGCCCCGCCCCCGGCGTCCGCCGCGTCGGCATAGAGGTAGAGCGGGTTTTCCGGCGACAGGGAGAGCAGCAAATGCTGGACGGACCGCGGCCCGCCGGTGCGGATGACGGCGTCGGGAAGCGGCTCGTCGCCGTCCTGGCCATAGTCGAACATGGTGGAGCCGCGGTGCATCGGTCAGTCGGATTGGGCGTGGGGATCAGCCGGGCTGGAGGAATTCGACCTCGACGAAGACGATGTCGCTGTCGCCGTCGTTGATGACGTTGTGGCTGACGCCGGCCTTGCGGAAATAGGAGCGGCCCGGCTCCAGCGGGAACTGGCGGGCGTTGCCGTCGGGATCGACGATGGTGAAGGCGCCGGCCGTCACCGGGACGATCACATAGTCGTAGCCGTGCACATGGGCGCCGGTCTCGGCCCCCGGCACCAGACGCCATTCGGTGACGCGGGTGCGCTCGTTCTCGACATGCTGGGTGGAAACCGCCTGCGGACGGGTGCTCATCTTCCGGTGCCCTCCTTGCTCTTCTCGTTGGGTCCTTTCAAAAGAACAATTCGTGTACCACGAAGCCCGAGCCGCGCCCAGACGGAAGAGTGCCGGGCGCCGTTCCTTCGGACTCCTTTGGCGAGCCGCCCCCCTCCATTGGGGGATGTCTACCTACGATTGAATCCGTGACCCGGCGACTCCCTGCAGCTTAGCCTTGCCGGTCCGTACCGCGCAAAACCGTCAGGGAGGGGCGTCAGGCCGGCATGCCAGCGTTGAGGAGCCACCAGACCATGGTCGCCGGCGTCGCCGCGGCCATCGCGCAGCGGCAGACGGACGTGCGGGACGTGCTGGCCGCGGTGACGCCGGGTGGAGGAAAGTCGCTGCTGCCGGTGATCATGGGGGCGGCGCTGATGCGCGCCGGGCTGATCGACCGCATCTGCTGGATCGTGCCGCGCGACAGCCTGCGCCGGCAGGCCGAGGAAGCCTTCGCCGACCCGCGCTGGCGCGAGGCGCTGGGCCACGGGATCGCGCTGCGGGCGGCGGAGAACGGGCGCGATCCCTGCCGTGGCCTGCAAGGCTATGTGACCACCTATCAGGCGGTCGCCGCGGCTCCGGACCTGCATCTTCAGGAGTTCCGCCGTCACCGCTACCTGCTGGCCGTGGACGAACTGCATCACCTGCCCGCCGTCGCCGACAGCGGAACGGCGGTCACGGCGGAGGATGAGACCGCCTGGAGCCGCTCCATCCTGCCGCTTCTGGAAAGCGCCGCCGCCCGGCTGCTGATGAGCGGCACGCTGGAGCGGGCGGACGGGCGCCCCATCCTCTGGCTGCCCTACCGCGCGCCGCAGGGCGTCCGGCGGGTGCGCGAGATCGATTTCAAGGCGCCGGGCTGGGCCATCGTCGGCTATTCGCGGCGGCAGGCGCTGGCCGAGAAGGCCATCCTGCCGGTGACCTTCGGCGCGATGGACGGCACCGCGACGTGGCTGGACGCGGAGCGGACGACGCGCAGCGTCGACGCGCTGTCGCGCGCCGGGGAGAACACCCGCGACGCCCTGTTTACCGCGCTGCGCACCGGCTTCGCCCAGGCCATGCTGCGCGAGGCCTACCGCTCCTGCCGCGAGCACCGGGCGAAGCGGCGGGCGGCGACGACCGGTCGACCCGGGGCGGAGCATGACGGTGCGGGGCTGGGCAAGCTGCTGGTGATCGCGCCGGACCAGGAGACCGCCCGCAACTACCTCGACACGCTGCGCGGCTGGATGCCCGGCGCGCAGGCGGCGCGGATGGCGCAGATCGCCATTTCCGAACGGCGCGACGCTCAGGAGGTGGTGGCCGCCTTCCGCCTGCGCCCCGAGCCCGCCGTGCTGGTCTCTGTCGCGATGGCCTACGAGGGGCTGGACGCGCCGGCCATCTCGCACGTCGCCTGCCTGACGCACATCCGTTCCCGTCCCTGGCTGGAGCAGGCCATCGCGCGGGCCACCCGCGTCGATCCCCACGCCGGCGCCTACGAGCAGCAGCGGGCGGTGATCTACCACCCCTCCGACATGATGTTCGAGCGCTTCCGCCAGATGGTGGAGACCCAGCAGGGCACGCGGGCCATGGTGAAGACCCGGCGCCAGCACGAATTGCCCTTCGAGCGCACGGTGGAGGCGGAGCCGGAGATCATCCCGCTGGAATCCAACGCGACGGCCCTGCGCTTCGCCGTGGTCGCTCCCGGTCCCGATTTCGGCAACCCGCCGCCGGGGCGGGACATCGCCGACCGACCGCCGGTTGCGGCCTCGGCGAAGGACGGGGTCCAGGTCCCGAGCGCGGTGGAACATCATCTGCGCCAACGCATCGGCCAGATCGTGGCGGCCCAGGTGATCGAGGACCAGGACAACAACCTCGTCTCAGAAGGGCCGGTCAGCTACCACACCTACAACGCCGTGCTGAAGCGCTGCATGAACAAGGCGCGGTCGGAGATGACTTTGTCGGAACTGGAGGCCGCCCTCGGCTGGCTGGAGCGCAACCGCATTTCCGACCATCTGCATCTGATCGCCGACGATCCGCAATACCGCTGGTCGAGCCGCCGCAAGGCCCGTGGGGCGGGGGCGGTCACCGCCTTCTCGAAACCGGCCCGCCGGCCGCCGACCCCTGGAACGGGAAAGCCGGCGTCCTAAATAACGCACGTCGCCACACTTTTTTGCAGGAGCGAAGACACCGGCCTTCGTGGAGAGTGTCGGCCCGTTCGCCACCCGTGGAGGTAACCGGTGCGTTTCGCGAGGCCGCTCAACATTCTTCTCGTGGAGGATGATTCGCTCACCGCCATGGCGATGGCCCGCATGCTGGAGATGGCCCATTGCACGGTCACCACCGTGACGGACGGCGAAGCCGGGCTGAGCGCCCTGGCCGAGGGTTCCTTCGATGCGCTCATCACCGATCTGGTGATGCCCCGGCTGGGCGGCGAGGCGATGATCCGCCAGTTGCGGCTCGATTGGCCCGACCTGCCCATCGTGGTTTTGTCCGCCTCCCCGCCCGAGGACGGAATCCCCGGCCTGCAGGACGGGGAGGGCGGACCGCTGGTGATCCTGAAAAAGCCCGTCCTGGCGGGTGAGCTGCTGACCGCGATGGACCGGGTGTTCCTGAAGGCCTGAGCGACGGTCGATCAGGCCTTCTTCTTGCCGAAGCTGATCTTCGGCTCCTCGCCCTTGAGCAGGCGCCTGATGTTGGCGGAATGGCGGATGGCGACCAGCACCGCGATGAACAGACAGAGCCCCGCCACCAGCGGCCCGCCGAAGATCCAGCCGACGATCGGGCTGAGGCCGAGAGCGGTCAGCGCCGACAGCGACGAGATCTTGAACAGGAAGGCCATCGCCAGCCACGTCGCGCAGGCGATCACGCCGACCGGCCAGGACACGGCCAGCAGCACGCCGAGCGCGGTCGCCACGCCCTTGCCGCCCTGGAAGCCCAGCCAGACCGGGAAGCTGTGCCCCAGCATGGCGCTGCCCGCGGCGAAGACCGCGGCCTCCGGCCCCGCCCAGGCGAGGGCGAGCAGGGCGGCGATGGCGCCCTTGCCGCTGTCCAGGATCAGGGTCGCGGCGGCCAGCGGCTTGTTGCCGGTGCGCAGCACGTTGGTGGCGCCGATGTTGCCGGAGCCGATCTTGCGGATGTCGCCCAGACCGGCCAGCCGGGTCAGCACCAGGCCGAACGGGATCGAGCCCAGCAGATAGCCCAGCAGGGCGGAGACAAGCAGGGCCACCGCGTCAGCCCTCGAACTGCCAGACGGTGCGCCCGTCCACGACGGTGCGCAGCGGGCGGCCCTGGACGGGGCGGTCCTCGAAGGGGCTGTTCTTCGACTTCGACTTGAAGGCCGCCACGTCCACCTTCCACGGCACGTCCAGGTCGAAGGCGATCAGGTCGGCGGGCGCCCCCTTGGCGATGCGGCCGAGCGGCAGGCCGAGGAGTTCGGCCGGCTTCACGGTCACGCAGGCCAGCGCCTTCAGCAGCGGCATGGCGCCCTTGTGCACCAGTTCCAGCGTCAGCGGGAACAGCGTCTCCAGCCCGATGACGCCGCAGGCGGCCTGGGCGAAGGGCAGGCGCTTCTGGTCCTGGTCCTGCGGCGTGTGGTCGGACGCGATGGCGTCGATGGTGCCGTCGGCCAGACCTTCCACGATGGCCCGGCGGTCCATCTCGCCGCGCAGCGGCGGGGAGACCTTGGCGAAGGTGCGGTAGTCGCCGACGTCCGTCTCGGTCAGGGCGAAGTAATGCGGGGCGGTGTCGCAGGTGACCTTCAGCCCGCGCGCCTTGGCGCGGCGGATCAGGTCCACCGACTCGCCCGTGGTGACGTGGGCGAAGTGCAGCCGGCCGCCGGAGAGTTCGAGCAGGCGCAGGTCGCGCTCGATCATGATGATCTCGGCCTCCCGCGGGATGCCGACGAGGCCGAGGCGGGTGGCGCGCTCACCCGAATTCATCATGCCGCCGCTGGCGAGGCTCGGCTCCTCCGGATGCTGGACGATCAGCTTGTCGAAGGTGCGGGCGTAGCTGAGCGCGCGGCGCATCGCCTTGGCGCTGGCGATCGCCTTGGTGCCGTCGGTGAAGGCCACGGCCCCGGCGCGGGACAGCAGGCCCATCTCGGTGATCTCGTTGCCCTCGGTCCCGCGGGTGGCGGCGGCGTAGGCGAAGACCTTGACCAGACGCACCTCGCGGGCGCGCCGGGCGATGAACTCCAGGCTCGCCACCTCGTCGGTCACCGGGTCGGTGTTGGGCAGCAGGACCACGGCGGTGATGCCGCCGGCCACCGCGGCGCGCGACGCGCTCTTGATGGTGTCCTTCTCCTCCTCGCCGGGCTCGCCGATCAGGACGCGCATGTCGACGAGGCCGGGGGCGAGGCACTGGCCCTGGAGGTCCACGACCTCGATCCCCTCCGGCACGCCGTCGGCGAACAGCGACGGGCCGAAATCGGCGATCTTCGCGCCGTCGGTCAGCAGGTCGCCCCGCTGGTCCAGGCCGCTGGCGGGATCGAGCAGGCGGGCGTTGCGGTAGGCGACGCGGGCGTTGGCGTTAGACATCGGTGCCCCGGCGGTCTCGGGTGAGAAGGTCGAGCACGGCCATGCGGACGGCCACGCCCAGCTCCACCTGATCGAGGATCATGGAGCGCTTGAGGTCGTCGGCGACCTCCGAATCGATCTCGACGCCGCGGTTCATCGGGCCGGGATGCATGACCACCGCGTGCGGCTTCGCCACCGCCAGCTTCTCGTAATCGAGGCCGTAGAAATAGAAGTACTCGCGGGTCGAGGGGACGTACTGGCCGCTCATCCGCTCGGTCTGGAGGCGCAGCATCATCACCACGTCGGCGTCCTTAAGGCCGGTCGCCATGGAGTGGTGGATCTCGACGCCCAGCCGGTCGATCTGCGAGGGGATCAGCGTCGGCGGCGCCACGACGCGGACACGGGCGCCCATGGCGTTCAGCAGGTGGATGTTGGAGCGCGCGACGCGGCTGTGCAGGATGTCGCCGCAGATCGCCACGATCAGCCCGTCCAGCCGGCCCAGGCGGCGGCGGATCGCCAGCGCGTCCAGGAGCCCCTGCGTCGGGTGCTCGTGATGGCCGTCGCCCGCGTTGATGACCGAGCAGTTGACCTTGTCGGCCAGCAGCTTCACCGCCCCCGAATCGGCGTGGCGAACGACCAGCGCGTCGAGGTGCATGGCGTTCAGCGTCATCGCCGTGTCGATCAGCGTCTCGCCCTTCTTCACCGAGCTGCCGTCCGACGACATGTTGATCACGTCGGCGCCGAGCCGCTTGCCGGCCAGCTCGAAGCTGGTGCGGGTGCGGGTGGAGTTCTCGAAGAAGAGGTTGACGATCGTCCGCCCGTCGAGGAGCGACGACTTCTTCGAAGGCTGGCGGTTCTGCTCGACGTAGCCGTCGGCGAGGTCGAGGATGGTGGTGATCTCG